>NZ_PZJU01000018.1:222-53604 GCF_003206715.1 Salinicola peritrichatus
GCCATCGCCGACGACTACAGCCACGTGCTGGCCGCCGCCACCACCGGCGGCAAGAACGTCATGCCGCGCCTGGCCGCGCTCGAGAACGTCAACCAGATCTCCGACATCATCGCCGTGGAGAGCGCCGACACCTTCAAGCGGCCGATCTACGCCGGCAACGCCATCGCCACCGTCAAATCGAACGACCCGCTCAAGGTGATCACCATACGCACCACCGCCTTCGACGCCGTGAGCGAGGGCGGTCCAGCCGTCATCGAAGCGCTCGACAGCGTCGTCGCCAACGACACCTCCCGCTTCCTCGGCGAAGAACTCGCCCAGAGCGAGCGTCCCGAACTCGGCGGCGCCCGAGTGGTCATCTCCGGCGGTCGCGGCATGGGCAATGGCGACAACTTCAAGCTGCTCGACGGCATCGCCGACAAGCTCGGTGCCGCCATCGGCGCATCAAGAGCGGCGGTGGACGCCGGCTTCGTGCCCAACGACATGCAGGTGGGGCAGACCGGCAAGATCGTCGCGCCCGAGCTTTATATTGCGGTGGGCATCAGCGGCGCGATCCAGCATCTCGCCGGGATGAAGGACTCCAAGGTGATCGTGGCGATCAACAAGGACGAGGAGGCGCCGATCTTCCAGGTGGCGGATTACGGCTTGGTGGGCGACCTGTTCGAGATCCTGCCGGAGCTGGAGCGGAAGCTGTAACCCGCCATTCCGGCAAGACCGGCATCCGTTTCAGACGGGTGTCGGTTCGTCGCGCCGCGACAAGGCTTCGATGATCTTGCACGCTTCGACGGTTTCGGCCTGACAGCCAAGCTCGAGCCGCTCCAGCTCCCGTTCGAGCGACTGCAGATCGCGAATCCGCTCTCGTACCTGCTCGAGTTGGCGATGAATGATGGCATCCACTTGCCGGCACGGGGCCGCGCGATCGTCGGATAGTCGCAGCAGGGCTCTGACCTCGTCGAGGCCGAGGCCCAGACGCCGGCAGCGCCTGATGAAGTCCAGGCGATCCCGCTCGTTGGGTGTGTACAGGCGGTAGCCCGCAGCCGAGCGATTCGCGGGGGATAACAGACCCGTGCGCTCGTAGTAGCGGATGGTGACGGGCTTGGTTCCCGTCAATGTGGCCAATTGACCGATGGTGAAGTGGTCGCGGGCCGCTGTCGTGTGATGCTTCATGGCTTGACCTTGTAGCGACTATAACCTTCATCCTAGCAGCCTTCTGGTGAAGGAGTCGGATCATGGATGCCTGCTGCGAAAACAAGCTTGGCGAGCTTGCCCTGCTGCGCGAGCGTCAGGCTCGCGTGCTCTATGCCGTCCTGGTCATCAATGGCGTAATGTTCCTGTTCGAATTCATCGCCGGCTGGGTGATTGGCTCCACCGCGCTGCTGGGCGATTCGCTCGATATGTTCGGCGATACCACCGTCTATGCGCTGACGCTGTACGCGCTGCACCGCAGCGACCGGATTCGCGCGGGGACCGCGTTGATCAAAGGCGCTTTCATGTTGCTCTTCGGCATTGCCGTGATCGCCGAAGCCATCCACAAGAGCGTTGTCGGTAGCGTTCCCGAGGCAGGCGCGATGGGCGTGGTCGGTGCCATCGCGCTGGTGGCGAACAGCGTCTGTTTCTTGTTGCTCTATCGCTATCGCAGCGCGGATCTGAACATGCGCTCGACTTGGCTTTGCTCACGCAATGACCTGGTGGCCAATGTCAGTGTCATCGTTGCTGCCGGCGCCGTCGCAATGACCGGGACGCTATGGCCGGATGTCATCGTCGGGCTGGCGATCGCCGTGTTGTTCCTGCATTCCGCATGGCAAGTTCTCTGGGAATCATGCCAGGCGTGGCGTGCCGCTTGTTGTCCTTCGGTGGCGGTGGAGGCCGCAGGCCCTCAAGAGACTGACTCCTGCTGTTCCCGAAGCCGCGCCAGCCGGTCGAGCGATTGCTGCCGCTAGCCGGTTGCGACATAAAACCGCGCCCGGACGGTAATCGTTGCGTCCCGTCGGCTCCGATAGCAATATCGGCAGCGATGTGGACCCGCTCGCCAGGGGGCGCATCGGAGATACAATAAGTCGCATGAGACCGTGTCGGCGCGCATAGCCGCCGAGGCCATGAACAGGGAGCGCGCATGTTGACTGTTTTGATGCTGTTTTTGATCTTCGCTGGCGTCGCCATTGCCGTCTATCAGGTTTACGACATCTACTATGACCAGAACTTCGGGGACGACGAGAGACGCCCTGAAACCGCCGCTGCCGAAGCCGACGGGGCTGATGCCTATGCATCGGCTCGTTCGGCAAGCTGGATGCAGCGATTCGAGGCCCTGCTCGGCAGCGATATCGATCGGCGTGTGGTGCAGGCCGCCCTGGCGGGTAATGACACCGCTGCCATGGTCGAACCGCTGCGTCGACGCAAGCGACGGCTCGTTTGCAACGGCAAGATCCAGATCCGCCACCTGCCGTTCTGGAAGACGAGCCCTCCCCGGAGGGACTTGCGCCCAGCGTTGTTGATCGCCGTACTGGTGAACTGTCTACTCGTGCTCTTCCTGGGTGGTTTGAGCCTGTATACCATCGCCTACGAAGTGCCGGGACAGGCTTTCGCCTGGACGAATAGCAAGTTCGTCTTGATGGTCATGATCTACACACTGATCGTGTTGACCTACCTGATATCCCGCTTCGACCGGTACATGCACGATCTGTATCAGATCGGCAAGCTGAACCGCTATCTCGGCGCCTAAGCTCTGTCTGAAAAATCGACGAGCGATGGGCAGGCAAGGCGCAACGACCGTAGGGAGTAACAGCCGAAGGCTGGCCCGAAGGATTCGCTATATGGACGAGCACAGCGTAGTCGTGGAAAGCGCCTAGCTTGAAAGAGGCCATCAAGAGGAGAGCTTGATGGCCTCTCTATTGTGAACGGGGCTAATTTAGAGTTAGCGAAGGGGATTGCTGCACTAGGCGGCTCGTGTCCGCGCCTTTTCCCGCTGGGCATCAAGCAATGCAATCTCAAGATCGTCGGTATCGCATTGAAACGCGTTGCAATGGGTGCATGTTACGCGATCGTCGTTATCACGAGACGTGGGAACGTAGAATTCTTCATGACCGCAGTGACTGCAGCGTAAATCGAGTATGATCCGCATCATGTCAGTGCCTTGTCCGAAAAGCTTGGTTCGTTCGGCTTGCGGCCTGTATGAACCGTTTTCAGGATCATGCCGCATGCCATGTTAAGAACCTGTATGGGATAACTCACTTCATGCCTATCCGTATGCGAGCCGCAGGTCGTGAGAAACTCTCCGCACTCCATACAGGTGATTTCGTCCCAATCCAAACAGCTATTTGGCAGGCATCGCTTCGTCGCTGCCGCAACGTGAACAAAAGATCCTGTATTCATCGATTGGCTCTCCTGGCTTGCCTAGTCATGAGGCAGGGTAGCGCTGGATGTTTTCGAGATGATGACACCGTGTGCAAGGGCTTCGGAGATGGTGTTTTTCAAGATCGTTGTCGCGCCCCTGTCTTATCGGGCTGGTTCGGAAGCGATCCGGCCCGGTGGTGGTCGTAGATTCGGCGTATGCGCGTTTTCAGCGCGGCGTACTTGTCACCCGTGCCCTGAGCCTTGCGCTGATAGTAGAACGTACTGCGCGAGAGACCGGCCGCTCGCAACAGCAAGGCGAGTGGTTGTTCATGCCTTAATCCTTGGACGACTTGCGCTTTTTGCCTCGCGCCGCCTGCTCCTCCTGGATCAAGGCATCGAGCTTTTTTAGATAAGCGTTCTCTGCCCGCAGATACGCCAACTCTTCAAGCAACTCCTCGTGGGAGCGCTCTTCATCAGCGGGCGGTGGTGAAGGAGGTTTCTGGGGCATCGGTTGGCGTCCCTTGCGTTGTGGCTCCAAGGCGGTCAAACATCCACTATGGTACTGACGCTCTCATCTGCCAATAGCGCTGCGCTCGCGGATATCGAACAACGTAGCCGTCTGGCGCTGTGACAGGCCATCCCGCCACATTCGCTCAAGCACCTCCCGCTTGAAAGCCGCACTGCGGACTGTACTTCTTGCGCAGGCCCAGCACGCCATGCTGCCGGTAGTTCTCTAGCCATTGCGATACGGTGGACTTATCCAGACCATGCTGGTGAGCGACTTCCCCTAGACTGACGTCCTCATGCAAACACTGCTGAACGACCAGCAGCTTGAACCTCTCGTCATATCTCGCCATCAAAAACACCCGAAGGTTGGATCGGTGTCCAACTTTCGGGGTGCAGTTCAGATTTGGGGGCGGCGTTATGATCGCGGATTGTTCGGCGCGGATCTGCTGGCGGCGACAATCGTAACGCTGACGTTGTTCCCACAGGCACTGGCATTCGCCATGTTGGCGGGACTACCCCCGGTAGTGGGGCTTTATGCTAGCTTGTTACCGTTGTTGCTTTACACCCTTCTAGGTAGCAGTTCCACGCTATCGGTCGACCCATGGCTGCTGTCTCGCTGATGACGGCTGCCGCTCTCGGCGGGTGGGCGCACCGGGCTCGGCGGACTACCTTGCTTGCCGCTGCCGTGTTGACGGTCTTCGTGACGCGCCACTGGCTGGGGCTGGGAGGAATGCCATGAAAGCGCTGGCAGGGTATCTGGCTGGCGTGCTGTTCGGCCTCGGCCTGGCGATCAGCGGCATGACCGACCCGGCACGGGTGGTCGGTTTTCTCGACGTGGCCGGCGACTGGGACCCGACTCTGATCTTCGTTCTCGGAAGTGCCGTCATTATTACCTTCATCGGCTATCGTCTGGTCTGGCGGCGTGCCGCGCCGCTCTTCGCTTCGCGGTTCCAGCTACCGACGCGACACGATCTGGATGCGCGACTGTTTGGCGGCGCGGCCCTGTTCGGTGTGGGATGGGGGCTCTCGGGCTACTGCCCGGGTCCGGCAGTGGCGTCGGTCGCGGGGCTTTCCTGGCCGTTGGCGGCCTTCTTGCTTGCCATGGCTGCGGGCTGGTGCGCCGCCTGACGCCCGCTCGCTGAGGTTGGTCGCCTCGTTTTGAGGTTACCGGTTGTGAGCGTGTCGAGCGACGGTCGAGAGCCGCATTCTAATCCGCGCATGGCTACCCTCTACTCCGGGATAACGCCGGGTTGCCGTGACAATGGGAGGACTCGGATAGCTGATAGAGGGCTTCCGGTTGCAGGATATGGAGCTCTCTCCCCTTGAGTGCGATCAGTGACTGCTGCTGTAGCCGGCCGAGAATACGGCTGACCGTTTCCAACACCAGACCCAGATAGTTGGCAATATCGGTGCGGGACATCGGCAGGCGGAAAGTCGCCGGAGAATAACCGTAACGCTCGAAGCGGCGTGCCAGATCCAGCAGAAAGCTCGCCATTCTCTCGTCGGCACTTTTGCAGGTCAACAATCGAATCAAACGGCGATCTTCACCCATGCCCCGGCTCATGCAGCGATAAAGTTGATTGCGCAACGCCGGCAAGCGCTCGGTCAAGACATCCAACTGATGAAAAGGGATTTCACAAACCGCTGCCCGCTCCAGGGCAATAATAAAGCCAGCATGGCTGCCTTCCTCGATACTTTCCAGCCCCATCAATTCGCCCGGCAGATAAAAATGGGTGATCTGTTCTTCGCCTTCATGGTCGAGAACGACCTGCTTGAAGCTTCCCGAACGGACCGTAAAGACTTGCGAGAATGGCTCTCCCTGGCGGCAGAGGGACTCACCGCGAACCAAGGGCGCCCGCCGCTTGATGATGGCATCGAACTCTTCCATGGCCTGCGCTTCCAGCGCCAACGGCAGGCAAAGTGAACTCAAGCTGCAGGTGCGGCAGTGGGTGCCGGACCCAGGGCGGTGTGGGCCACTGATGGGCGATACGGACATGACGCCATCCTCTCGCTTCGTGGTTAATTATAAAGCGTCGATTATGAGCCCGGGGCATGAGGATAACGGTGGCGCAAGTCCCAAGACTATCGGGGGACAGTAGCGCGAGGAAAAGGGAAAAGACAAGGACTACGACAGCGGCATCGCGATCTCGAAATGGAACCCCTTTGTATTCAGTGAATTGACAGCGTGTGAATAATTCATCTCTTGTCTATTTAATCTGAATTAACTGCAACCTGTTTTTCCGTTGGCCACCCAACCCACCCATGCAGCATGGTCGTTACCCAGCCTATGGCTTGCGCTGAGGGAAGCACCCTCGGTTCTGCCCGTCAACTCGGTTGGCCGGCGCGGACTTGGCTCCAGTCACCATGCGCATTGACTCCGCCTTTTGACTCGCGACATCCCGGTCGCTCGCGCTCCAAGCGGCAGGGCCGCCCAATCGTCGCTGCTGACGATCTGTCGTTAGATTTTACTTTGTCTTGCCTCCGTTCGCCTATGTTGTCAATTTCCGCTGGCGTCCGAGTGAAGCAGTATGCGACTAACTTATTCGGAGCCAGTGGTGGCGTCTCGCGACCAGCTCCAGTCACGAATCTCCGGCGGGTCATCGAAGTGCTCGCGGATATAGTCGTGGTGCCGCGCCAGTTGCGCTTCCAGATGGGTGATGAGTCTGGCACTGCGGGCGAGCTGACCGTGAACGTAGCGCAGCACATCCAGACAGAGATGAAGTCGGCTGATGCGGTTGAGTACTACCATGTCGAACGGTGTGGTGGTGGTGCCTTCCTCGAGATAGCCGCGTACATGAAAGCGTTCGGCGGCAGGGCGACCGTGCAGCAGTTGATGGATCACCCCAGGATAGCCATGAAAGGCGAACAGCACCGGTCGGCTGGCGGTAAACAGCGATAGGAAGTGCGACTCGCTGATACCGTGGGGATGGCGTTCCGCTGGCGGCAAAATCATCAGGTCGACCACATTGACCACGCGAATCCTCAGATCGGGAAGAAAATCGCGTAACAGATCGACCGCCGCCAGCGTCTCCTGGGTGGGAATGTCGCCGGCACAGGCCATGACGATATCGGGCTCTTCGCTGCCGCAGTTGCTCGCCCACTTCCAGATACTGCCGCCCCGGGCACAGTGGGAGCGCGCCTCGTCAAGCGTCAGATACTGCAACTGAGGTTGTTTGTCGATGATAATGGCATTGAGGTAGTTGACGCTTTTCAGGCAGTGTTCGGCCACCGACAGCAGACAATTGGCATCCGGCGGCAGGTAGATGCGCACCACCGATGGCTGCTTGGTCAGCAGGGCGTCGATGAACCCCGGCCCCTGATGACTGAAGCCATTGTGGTCGTTGCGCCAGCAGGTCGAGGTCAGCAGGTAGTTGAGCGAAGCGATCGAGGCCCGCCAGGGGACATCCCGAGCATGTTCCAGCCACTTGGCATGCTGAGTGGCCATGGAATCGACGATGGTGGCGAAAGCCTCATAACTGGCGAACAGGCCGTGGCGCCCGGTGAGCAGGTAGCCCTCTAGCCAGCCGTGGCAGCTGTGCTCGCTAAGCACTTCCATGACCCGTCCCTGGGGCGAGACATGATCGTCGTCGGGGAGGGTTCTGGCAACCAGGCAGCGGTCGCTGGCCTCGAACACTGCCCCCAGCCGATTAGAGTTGGTCTCATCCGGACAGAACAAGCGGAAATTGCGAGGATTGTCGTGATAGATATCGCGCAGCATGGCGCCCAGTACCCGGGTGGATTCATGGCGCCGACGCGCACGCCGGGCGGGATCGATGGGCAGTGCATACTCGCTCAGGTTCCGCAGTTCGAGCGCTATGCTCAGCCGGCCGCCGTTGGCGTGCGGATTCGAGCCCATGCGTCGCCGACCTTCGGGCGCCAACGCCAGGATCTCGGGCGCCGGTCGGCCAGCCTCATCGAACAGTGTCTCGGGCCGGTAACTGGCCAGCCACTGCTCGAGCTGGCGCAGATGTTCAGGGTGGTTTTCCACTCCAGCAAGCGGTACCTGGTGGGCGCGGAAGGTGCCCTCCACCGGTTTGCCATCCACCTGTTCGGGGCCGGTCCAACCCTTGGGCGTGCGCAATATGATCATCGGCCATACCGGTAGTTGCTGCAGTCCATCGCGACGGGCCCGTTGTTGGATGGCGGCGATATCGTCGAACGCTTCTTCCAGTGCCATGGCCAGTGCCTGATGTACCTCGGTCGGGTCATCGCCGCAGACAAAGCGTGGCGCATAGCCGTGCCCTGCGAACAGCCGGCTCAAGGCTGTGTTGCTCTGACGCCCCAGCACCGTGGGGCCGGCAATCTTGTAGCCGTTGAGATGCAGTATTGGCAGTACCGCGCCATCGCGCTCGGGGTTGAGAAATCGCACGCCCTTCCACGAACCTTCCAGCGGTGCGGTCTCCGCCTCGCCATCACCGATCACGGCGGTGGCGATCAGCTCCGGGTTATCGAATACCGCGCCGAAGGCGTGCATCAGCACGTAGCCGAGTTCGCCACCTTCATGAATGGAGCCTGGGGTGGGTACGCTGACGTGACTGGGGACACCGCCTGGCGTCGAGAACTGACGAAACAGTTTCAGCATACCGGTGGCATCCCGGGGGATGTCGGGAAAGTGCTCGCTGTAACTGCCTTCCAGCCAGACATTGGCGAGTAGCGCCGGTCCACCGTGGCCGGGCCCGGTCAGATAGAGCATGTCGAGATCGCGTTCGTGGATCAGCCGGTTGAGGTGAGCATAGATCAGATTGAGACCCGGCGAGGTACCCCAGTGGCCCAGCAGGCGTGGCTTGATGTGCTCGACCGTCAGTGGATCGCGCAGCAGTGGATTGGCCTGCAGATAGATTTGGCCCACCGTCAGATAATTGGCGGCGCGCCACCAGGCATTGATGCGTGCAAGCTCCCGTTCGTCCAGGAGTGGTTGGGTATCGGACATGGCGACCTCGTCGCTTTTTGCAATCATGCCGGACATTGGCCCGGCGTTCATTGATCACGGCGTGATGGCGACCTTGAGAACACCATCACGCTGGTGAGCGAACAGGTCGTAGGCCTCGACGATGTCGTCGAGGGCGTAGCGATGCGTGACCAGCGAGGCGGTATCGACTCGCCCCGCCGATACGACATCGACTAATCGGCGCATGCGCTCTTTTCCACCGGGGCACAGCGAGGTGACGATACGGTGATCGCCGAGGCCGGAACAAAAGGCGTCGAGCGGCAGGGTCAAGTCGCTGGAGTAGACTCCAAGGCTGGAGAGCGTGCCGCCGGGCTTGAGCACGCGCAATGCCGACTCGAAGGTGGCCTGGGTGCCCAGCGCCTCGATTGCCGCATCGACGCCGCGGCCGCCGGTGAGCTTGAGAATCTCGCTGATGACGTCGACCTCGTGAAAGTTCAGTGTGACATCGGCGCCCATGTTGCGCGAGATGGCCAGGCGCTGGTCGATACCATCGACCGCGATGATGCAACTCGCGCCGTGCAGCCGGGCGCCGGCGGTTGCGCATAGTCCGATCGGCCCCTGGGCGAAGATCGCCACGATATCGCCGATGCCGATAGCGGCACTTTCAGCCCCGACGAAACCGGTCGACATGATGTCGGGGCACATCAGCACTTGCTCGTCGTTGAGTCCGTCGGGGATCGGCGCTAGGTTAGCTTGGGCATCGGGGACCCGTACATACTCGGCTTGAACCCCATCGATGGTATTGCCAAAGCGCCAGCCGCCCATCGGCTTGTAGCCGTGGCCGTGGCCTCCTCCATCCTGCGCCGGATGGCCGTCCTGGCAGGCGAAGGAGGTGAAACCCGGACAGATCGCCCCGGCGATGACGCGCTGGCCCTCGTAATAGCCCTGCAAATTGGCGCCAAGCTTCTCGATGACGCCGACTGGTTCATGGCCAACGGTCAGCCCCGGTGTGACTGGATACTCACCCTTCAAGATGTGCACATCGGTGCCGCAGATGGTGGTTGTCGTGATACGCATCAAGGCATCGTCGGGGCCGATGGCGGGCAACGGTTTCTCGGTCAGCTCGATGCGACCAGGTTCGACATAGACAGCGGCTTTCATCGTGGTCATGGCTTGTCTCCTGCGCTCAATGGGGCATTGTCCGAGGACGGAATCAGTATCCGGCGGGACGCACATCGTCGATTTGACTTGGATCAAGCCGGCATCGGCGGTATCCGGAAGCCGTTGGCTTTTGCGCTGGTCGATTCTTGATCCGGATCAAGGGGCATTCCGGGATCGCAAGGATGGTGATAGTCGGTCTGTCCGAAACGCGGTCAGTCGCCGGCATTCCAGCCATGATAATGGAGGATCCGGAGATGAGTAGAGAGCGTCTGGTGATGGTGTCGAATCGAGTGCCGGCAAGCGATGGAAGTGCCGCAGCGGGTGGGTTGGCCGTGGGGCTCGATGCGGCCCTCAAGGCCAGCGCCGTGCCAGATCAGCAGAAAGCTTGCCATTCGCTCGTCGGCGCTTTTACGGTCAAGCGGATCAGACGTCGATCATCGCCCATGCCCTGGCTCATGCTGCGATAAAGTTGATTGCGCAACGCCGGTAAACGCTCGGTCAATACAACCAATTGATGGAACGGGATTTCACAGACCGTCGCCCGCTCCAGAGCGATAATGAAGCTCACATGGCTGCCTTCAGAGATGCTTTCCAGCCCCATCAGTTCGTCCGGTAGGTGAAAGTGGGTGATCTGTTCTACGCCTTCCTGATCGAGAACGACCTGTTTGAAGCTACCGGAACGGACTGCGAAGGCCTCGGAGAAAGGCTCCTCCCTGGCGGCAGAGGACTTCACCGCGAATCAGGGAGACCGGCGCTTGATGATGGCATCGAACTCTTCCATGGCCTGCACTTTCAGTGCCATGGCAAACATAACGAACTGAGACTACAAGTGCGACAGTGGATGCCGGGCCCGGGATGGTGCGAGCCGCCGATGGGTGATAAGGACATGGCGCTATCCCTTGCTCCGTGGCTGATCAATCGATGTCGAATTTGTGAGCCCGGGCGTAAGGATAACGACTGACACGAGTCCCAAGCGCAACGGAGGCAGTAGAGTGAGTAAAGCGAGGAAAAGAAAAAAGACAAGGGCTGCCATCAGGGCATGTTGAAATCGAGAGGCAAACGCTTTGGATTCAATGGATTAATGAATTTAAAATAATTCATATATTAATGATTTTACATGAATTTCTCGTATCTTTCATTCGATCCGCTCACTATCGCAACATACCGCCACGATCCTACTATCAAGTCCCGCAGCTTTTCGCCGATGGGAAACCCTGGAGTCTCATCGTCATCTGCCTGTCCGAATCGATCGGTTGCTGTGGATTTGATCCCGATCAAGATTCTCCAGCCAGCAATGCCATAGCATGGTCCCGTCACTTCGGTTCGATACTATATCCGGTTCGACACTACATCCGGTTCGATACTACATCCGGTTAAAAGGATAGAGACATGCCTGAGATAATGAGAGGATCCGTAAATTTGGGAGAGTAATATCGGAGCGGCGCCGGAGACTGGATTTATATTGTCCGGTACTCAAGATAGAAGATGTCGGCAAAGTCAGCGGTGATGATAATCGAAGTTGTCATGCAGGAATAAAACATGGTGGATTTTACTGCTAGGATTTCCCCGGCATGGAATGGGTATGCCTGCATCCGGGAAGACTCCCGAATTATTGGATACCGGCAATTCCGGCTTAGCCCAATGAATGTAAGGTGTGCTAGGAAGACAGCGCCATGGCAGATTCAATTTTGGTTGGAAATTGGCGCATTTTTGATATGGATCAAGTTGGCCATTCTCATAGGGAGAATGATGGAAAAATGGGTTAAACCCATGCGAGTTTCATGCATTCGCCTGAGAGCGCCATATGGCGTAGGAGCTACCAAATGCTTACTTTACGTCTATCCGATAACAATACGAGCTTTGATGAGGGAAAGCTTATCGAGGCTTGTGTTTTCGATCTCGATGGTGTCGTCACGCGGACACAAAAGCTACATTGCCAAGCGTGGAAATCTATATTCGATGATTATTTGAAATCCAGAACCGCCCGCCATAATAAATCCTTTATACCCTTCGATGCGGAAAAAGACTACTGGCTTCATGTCGATGGTCGATCACCTGTTGAAGGAGTCAAACGGTTTTTGACATCAAGATCGATGATTTTACCAGAAGGCAATGAAAATGATTCGGTCGAGCAAGAAACCGTTCAGGGGCTGGCAAATAAAAAAGACGAGCTATTCCGTATGTTGCTGGAGCGCGATGGTGTAGAGGTTATCGAAACGACTGTCGTGTTCATTCGTAGCATCAGGGCGGCAGGCCTGAAATCGGCACTGGTGTCATCGAGTCGAAATGCACGACAGGTTCTAGATAAGGCCGGTTTGACGGGACTGTTCGATGTGTGCATCGATGGGGTCGAGGCAGAAGTACAAAGGTTGCATGGCAAGCCCAGTCCGGATGTTTATCGTTATGCCGCTAAAAAACTGAACCTTGAACCGATCCGGTTGTTAACGATTGAAGGGACGCTATCAGGTATCGAATCCGCTAAGTCCGCCGGATATGGATTGATTGTGGCAATTGGCGGTGATGGGAAAAGATCGGTTTTGATTCAACATGGCGCGGACATGGTTATTACCGACTTGATGGAGTTGCATCGATCGGATCTCTTTCGACAATCTGGCGTTAATCAATACTTTTCCATCATTGTAAGACGACTGGAAAACAAGGCTCCGGCTATATTTCTAGACTATGATGGCGCCTTGAGACCAATGATAGCGCGTCCGGAGATGGCTCTACTCGATATAACCATGCGGGAAACCCTGGATCGGCTGTCCAAAAAAGTCTTTATCGGCATAATTAGTAGCCGTGATCTATACGATGTCGCGGATCTCATGGGGTCGGATAATCTTGTATATACAGGTAGCCACGGCCTGGATATAGCGGAACCGAATGGCATTCGTATGGAATGCCCGGAGGCCATCGAACATCTCCCCATACTGGATTGGGCGGAACGTCGACTTAGACGGCAGTTGGCGACAGTCGAAGGAGTGATTGTCGAACGTAAGCGGTTCTCGATTGCCGTACATTACCGGTTGGTGTCTTCGGAAAATGTCAATGCGATTGATAATCTGGTGGCCAGAGTCATTGAGATGGCATTGCCCGCCTTGCGTCGGACTGGTGGAAAAAAGACCTTTGAAATCAGGCCGGCGGTGGAATGGGATAAAGGAAAAGCGCTGTTGTGGTTGTTGAAAACTTTGGATGTGAATAGTTCAAGGCTATTGCCGTTCTGTATCGGTGGCGATGAGGCGGATGAAGACGCCTTCGATGTGTCGCAGGGAAAAAATGGCATTGGGGTGATTGTTTTTTCGGTATCCTCTTTGACAACTGCATGCTTCCGCCTAAATGATGTTGCGGACGTGAAAACCGTTCTAGACCGTCTAGCAAACTATTGAAAGCCGTCCGTCCGGCAGCGCACTCATGGAATGTTCTCCGTCCCGTCGTGAACCTTGACCCAGATCAAGTCTGGGTTCACCCATCGGCGCAAACTGAGCATGGCTTCGGCCACTTTCATAGCCCTGGACAGGGAGAGAGCAAGTCATGGAACTAACCACCTGGAATCCTTTCCGCGAAATGGAAGCGTTCTTCGATCGCTATAACCGCAACCGCCCGGCGTCTTCCCGCGAGGTTTGGGCACCGGCAGTGGATATCAGCGAAACCGACAAGGAGTACGTCATCACAGCGGAACTGGCTGGTATCGACGGCAAGGATGTCGAGATCACGGTACAGAACAACGTGCTGACGCTCAGGGGTGAGCGGCATGACACGAAAGAGAGCAAGGACGCCAAGCACCACCTGGTCGAGACCAGCTATGGTCGCTTTTCGCGCAGTTTCTCGCTGCCATCCGATGTCATCGAGGAGCGGATCAGTGCCAATGGCAAGGACGGCATGTTGACCATCCATGTGCCGAAGGCGGAGATCGCCCCAGCCAAGAAGATCACCGTGAAGTCGGAATGAGCAGGAAGCGCTGAGACAGGATTGCCGCATCGGTTGCATGGTCGGTGCGGTTTTTCTTTTTACCATTGCTTCAGGCGAGCGAACGGCGCAGGCGGAGCAGAGCGAAAAGGAAAAACACGGTACCGATCACGGCCAGCGCCAGCAGTTGTGGCCAGACGATGGCCAGACCGGCACCGCGAAACAGGATGTGTTGACCGAGCTCGACGAAGTGTGTGGTCGGTGCCAGCAGCATGATGTGCTGAACCACTTCAGGCATGCTTTCTCGCGGGGTCATGCCGCCGGAGAGGACTTGCAACGGGATCAGCGCCAGGATGATGAGCAGGCCGAGTTGTGGCATCGAGCGGGCAACGGTGCCGAAGAAGATGCCCATCGATGTGGTAGCGAACAGGTGCAGGGCCGTACCTAGCAGGAATAGCGTCATCGAGCCTCGCAATGGTATCCCCATCCAGCCGCCGACGATGAAATAAAGTGACAGCGCGGTGCTTACCAATACCACCAGTCCCATCGACCACACTTTGGCCGCCATGATCTCGAACGGCGTGAGCGGCATGACCAGCAGGTGCTCGATCGTGCCGTGCTCCCGTTCCCGGATGAGTGCGGCACCGGTCAGGATGATCGACAGCATGGTGATTTGATTGATGACTTCGTTGATCGCGCCGAACCAGGATTGGGTCAGGTTGGGGTTGTAGCGCGTGCGGATCACCGCCTGCACGGGGCGGGTAGAAGGGACTCCGCTGCCTTGCAGGAATACCATGACCTCGTCGTTGATGATCTGCTGGATATAGCCGGCGCCGGTGAATGCCTGGCTGATTTGGGTGGCGTCGACATTCAACTGGATCGAGGTCTGCCCTCCGCGCAGCAGGTCATGCTGGAAATCGGGCGGGATGTTCAGGGCGAAGGTATAGCGCCCCTCGTCCATGCCCTCGTCCATGTCGGCATGGTCGGTCAGTACCGGTTCGAGAAAGTAGGGTTCCTGAAAGGCATCGATGAGGCGTTGAGAGATGGGTGAGCGATCCTCGTCCACCATCGCGATACTGGCACGGTGGGGCGTTTCCGGGACACTGGTGGAACTCGAATAGACGCTCAGGGTGAAGGCATAGAGAATCAGCACGGCCATGGCCGGATCGCGTGCCAGGGTACGCAACTCCTTGATGCCCAGATACAGGATGTTCGATAGCGAGCGCATCCTATTTCTCCTGCTTCTTCAGGCCCGCCAGACTCGCCAACGTGAGTACCGGGATCGTGATTGCCAGCGCCAGGAAGTAGGGCCATAGCTCGAACATGCCAAGCGACTTGGAAAAGACGCCACGACTGATGGTCAGGAAGTGGCTGGTTGGGTAGAGGTGGCCCACGACTGTCGCGGCACCCTCCAGCGTGGAGACCGGGTGCAGCAACCCTGAGAACTGGATGGCGGGAACCAGGGTGGCGATGGCGGTGCCGAATACCGCGGCGATCTGACTGTTGAGCAGTGCCGAGATCAACAGTCCCAATCCGGTGGCGCAGAGCACGTAGAGCAGAGCCCCCACGCCGAGTACCAGCAGGCTGCCTTTGACGGGTACGTCGAAAACGAAGATCGACAGCAGTACCAACAGCAGGAAGTTGACCATCCCCATGGCCACGTAGGGCAACTGCTTGCCGATAAGGAACTCCAGACGCGTGACCGGAGTGACGTAGAAGTTGATGATCGAACCCAGTTCCTTCTCCCTGACCACGCCGAGTGCGGTGAGCATCGCAGGGATCATCATCAGCAGCAGCGGAATGACCGCCGGCACCATCGCCGGCAGGCTCTGTACATCGGGGTTGTAGCGATAGCGCAGGGCAACGTCGACCGGCTGAGCCGTGTCGCTGCCGGCCTCCCGGGCCAATTGCTGCAGATAGGCGGTATGGATACCTTGCACATAGCCGGTAATCGTCTGGGCCCGGCTCGGCATCGCACCGTCGACCCAGAATGCCACCTCGGGGGAATCGCCGCGCTTGAGATCACGGCCGAACCGGGGCGGAATTTCCACCGCGAGGCTGATCTCTCCACGTTGCAGGCGTTCGTCCATCTCGTCGTAGCTTTGCAACGGTGCCTTTTCGCTGAAGTAGCGTGAGCCGGAGAGATTGAGGGTGTAGTTCTGGCTGGTGGTGGTCTGGTCACGGTCGAGCACGGCGAAGGAAAGATTCTCGACGTCCATGTTGATGCCATAGCCAATGATGAACATCAAAATCAGCGTGCCTGCCAGGGCCAGGGTGGCGCGGATCGGATCGCGCCGCAGCTCCATGCTCTCGCGTCGGGCATAACTCGACAGTCGACGCCAACTGAAGCGGGGCGGCGCGCTCTCCGAGGCGGTGTCGCTGGCTGGAACGACGACGATCTCCCCGTTCGTGGCCGTTGGGGGCTCCGGCGTATCGCTGGCCTCCTTCAGGTACTCGATGAAGGTCTCTTCCAGGTCGTCGTGTCCACGCTTGGCCATCAACGCCTGGGGAGTGTCGCTATCGAGCACTCTGCCGGCGTGCATCAGCGAGATGCGATCGCAGCGCAGCGCCTCGTTCATGAAATGGGTGGAGATGAAGATGGTGACGCTGTCCTCGCGCGACATCCTCACCAGCAGCGACCAGAAACCGTCCCGGGCCACCGGATCGACCCCCGAGGTGGGCTCGTCCAGGATCAGGATTTCCGGTTCGTGCAGCACCGCCACCGCCAGCGAGAGACGCTGTCGGATACCGAGGGGTAGACTCCCCGGCAACTGGTCGGCGACATCGCCCAGGTCGAACTGCTCCAGCAACTGTTGGCGGCGAGTGGCATGCCGCTGTGGCGAGAGCTGGAACAGCCGCGCATGCAGGTCGATGTTCTGGCGCACCGTCAACTCGCCATAGAGCGAAAATGCCTGCGACATGTAACCGACCCGGCGCCGGGTCTCGATATCCCTGGGATCGACCGGCTGGCCGAACAGCGAAGCTTCGCCTTCCTCGAACGACAGCAGACCCGTCAGCATCTTCATGGTGGTGGACTTGCCACAGCCGTTGGAGCCGAGAAAACCGAAGATTTCTCCACGTTCGATGCGAAAGTCGACATGGTCGACGGCGGTGAAATCGCCGAAACGCTTGGTCAGGCCGTGGGCCTCGATCGCCACCTCGGTATCGGTCTGGCGCGGTGGGATCTCCAACTCGACGTGACCCCGGCGTTTCTCCTCGGGCAGCAATTGGACGAAGGCGGCTTCCAGCGAGTTGCAGAGGGTTCGTTCGAGCAGTGCCCCGGGTTCGCCCCGGTCGAGTATCACGCCGGCATCCATGGCGATCAGCCAGTCGAAACCCTGGGCTTCGTCCATATAGGCGGTGGCGACGATCACGCTCATCTGCGGACGCTGCTGGCGTATGCGCGAAATCAGCTCCCAGAACTGACTGCGCGACAGCGGATCGACCCCGGTCGTGGGCTCGTCGAGAATCAACAGGTCGGGATCGTGAATCAGCGCGCAGCAGAGTCCCAGCTTCTGTTTCATGCCGCCGGAGAGCTTGCCCGCCGGCCGCTCGGTGAACTGCTCCAATCCGGTACTGGCGGTCAGTTCGCGGATGCGGCGATCGCGTTCCTGGCCATCCTGGCCGAACAGACGGCCGAAGAACTCGAGATTCTCGCGCACGCTGAGGGTAGGGTAGAGGTTCTTGCCCAGGCCCTGGGGCATATAGGCGATCCGGGGGCCGGTCAGGCGGCGCTGGGTGGCATCGCTCATGTCCGCGCCGAGCACCTGGATCCGCCCCGACTGGATTCGCCGGGCGCCGGCGATCAGCGCCAGCAAGCTGGATTTACCGACTCCATCGGGCCCGATCAGACCGACCATGCGCCGGGCGGGAATCTCCAGGGTCAGGTCGTCGAGCGCGAGGTTGTTGCCATAGCGCAGGGTGATTTCCGACAGGACGGCGACGGTATCCTCGCTCATGAGGCGACGTTCACGCGCAGTTCATCCGGCCACTCGGCGTCCGGGTCGAGCTTCAGATAAGCTTCGCCGGGCAGCCCCGTCTTGACCTGCTGGATATGCTCGTGCAGCAGTTGGGGGGCGATACGGGCGCGGATGCGGAACATCAGTTTTTCCCGCTCGTTTTCGGTTTCCACCGTCTTGGGGGTGAACTGGGCCACGCTGGAGACGAAGCTGACCCTGGCCGGCAGCACGTAACCGGGCGCGGCGTCCAGGATCAGGTGGACTTCGTCGCCGAGGGCGACCCGGCCGGCCTGGCTGGTGGGCAGGAAGAAGGTCATGTAGACGTCGGTGAGATCGACCAGGTTGAGCACCTTGCCACCGGCCGCGAGCACCTCGCCGGGTTCCACCACACGATACTGCACCCGGGCCAGACGGTCGGAACGCAGCAGGCTGTCCTCGATGTCCGATTGCACCCGCTCGACGCTGGCCTGGGCCGCGGCGATCGCCGACTGCGCTTCGATCACCTGGGAGCGGGCCGCGGCCACACTGGCCTGGGCCGCCGAGACCTGGGCCCGGGAAGCCGCCAATGCCGCCTGGGCGCTCTGCATCGCGGCACGATCGTCGTCGACCTGCTGGTGAGAGATCACGTTGCGCTCGAGCA
Organism: Salinicola peritrichatus; assembly: GCF_003206715.1. GTDB lineage: Bacteria > Pseudomonadota > Gammaproteobacteria > Pseudomonadales > Halomonadaceae > Salinicola > Salinicola peritrichatus. Next base: position 18,611 of record NZ_PZJU01000018.1, read on the forward strand.
AGGCGTTGGAACGTTCGAAGCGCTTCCGGGCGGCGTTGAGTTCGGCTTCGCGTTGATGCACCGTCGCTTCGGCGGCGGCCTGGTTGCTCTCGTTCTGGGCCACCCCGGCGCGAGCGGTCTGCAGGGCGTTGCGGCTGCGTTGCAGCTCCGCCTCGGTCTGGCGCCGCTCGGCTTCCAAACTCTGGGTATCCATGCGAGCCACCACCTGGCCAGGTTCCACGAAGTCGCCCTCTTTGACCAGGATTTCCGTCACCCGTCCGGCGAGCTTGGTGGCGACATCGATCTCGGTCGCCTCGATGCGTCCGTTGCCACTGGCGATGGCATCGCCGTAGCCCTGGGGTTTCAGCATTTGCCAGGCCAGCGCTCCCGCCACGGCCACCACGACCACGGCGATCGATGCTCGAATCAGGAGTCGCTTCTGCTTGGGGGTCATCGTGGCGCGTCCTCGTGGCGTCGTTGTCGGCAAGGGGAAGTGATCAAGGCGGGAGCATGATCACGCAAAATCGTGGCACATTCCCCGTGACATAACCGCGCAACCCGCGGTCGATGACGGAAAAAGGCTTGCTGTTCAGGCCGGCTCCGATCGTTCCTCAGCCTTAACGTAACGGTATCGCCTTCGAACTGCCAGCCTGGCCGCTTCGGCAAGTCGTTCCCCAGTCTTGCCTGCGGCAATTTTACCCTTGTGGTGGCCAGATATCTGGAGTTGAGTGGAGGCGTCGACATGCGAATGCCGACTCCGTATCCAATCGAACCGGCCCTGGGCCGAGATGAGGAGGGAGGTATGTCCGATGTCATGAAGGCGGCGGTTGTCCACGCGTTTGGCCAGCCGCTAGCGATCGAAGAGGTGCCAGTGCCGCAACCCGGGCCGGGAGAGGTGCTGGTCAAGATCAAGGCCAGCGGTGTCTGTCACACCGATCTGCACGCCGCCCATGGAGATTGGCCGGTCAAGCCGACACCTCCTTTCATTCCGGGGCACGAGGGCGCCGGCGTAGTCGTTGCCCTGGGCGATGGCGTCACGCATCTCAAGGAGGGCGATTCCGTCGGCATCGCGTGGCTGCACGACGCCTGTGGGCACTGCGAATTCTGCCTCACCGGATGGGAGACGCTGTGCGAAAGCCAGAACATGAGCGGTTATACCGTCAACGGTAGCTTCGCCGAGTACGCCATCGGCAACGCCGACTATGTCGCACGCTTGCCGGAAGGTGTCGACTATGCCGCCATCGCGCCGATCCTGTGTGCCGGCATCACCACCTACAAAGGTATCAAGGAGACCGACGCCAAGCCGGGGGAGTGGGTCGCGATCTCCGGTATCGGCGGCCTGGGCCACGTGGCGGTGCAGTATGCCAAGGCGATGGGCCTGCACGTGGTGGCGCTGGACGTCTCTCCAGAGAAGCTAGACCTGGCCAAACGGCTCGGTGCCGATGTCGCGGTCAATGCCCGGGACGATGACGCCGTCGATCAGGTGATCGCCGCGACGCAAGGCGGTGCGCACGGGGTGCTGGTCACCGCGGTTTCGGTGCCGGCTTTCAATCAGGCGCTCAACTACGTGCGTCGCAAGGGGACCATCAGCCTCAACGGTCTGCCGCCGGGAGAGTTCGAGACACCGATCTTCGACGTCGTGCTGAAGCGCATTACCTTGCGCGGTTCCATCGTCGGGACGCGCAACGATATGGCGGAGGCCTTGCGCTTTGCCGCCGAGGGCAAGGTCAAGACCCATATCCACAAGGCCAAGCTCGAGGATGTCAATCAGATCTTCAGCGATCTCGAGAACGGCACCGTAGATGGCCGCATGGTCATGGTCATGGAGTGACTCTTGGCGGTTGCTTTGACAATCAATGGTAATGGACGTAGGGGCGCTTTCCTGGAGTGGTGGCGGCAATCAGCCCACCATTCCGGGGAAGCGCCTCGCCATGTTGCCCGAACTCCCGTTCAGCTTTGTTCCGTGCTTCTTGCCTTGTCCCCGGTGACCGTCGTCTTGGCTTCGGTCCCGGTTCCGCCCTGTGTGGATGTCTCGAGCAGACTCTCGATGGCTTGCCGGTATTGCCGATAGCTGTCGCTGTCGAACTCGGCATAGTTGAGGTTGCGGAACAGGTCGGTGAAGCGGGTGAAGGTCTCGCGGATGCGCTGTTTGCCATCGAACGTCAGCGGTGCATCGATCAGCCGCATCAGCAGTTCGATCGTAGCCTTCTGACGATCGAGAGAGGTGGAGGCATCGACCTTGTCGAAGGCGTCCTGCTGCAGGTAGACCATGTCGATCAGCAATGCCTTCTGCTGGGTCAGGAAGTCGGCATCGCCGATCCCTTCCTCGCCGGTGACCTGCATCATGCGCTGGATCTCGTCGCCTTCATGGAGCAACGCCTTGAGCCGGTCGATGTCGGCCTGCCAGTGTTCGCCCATGGTCTTGCGGAACCAGGCGGAAAGCTGGTCGGCATAGCGCGACCAGGAGATCAGCGGGTCGACGGCGGGGTAGAAGCGCTTGTAGGCGCGATCGTAGCTCAGGCCGAGAAAGGTCTTGACGGTGCTCAGCGTGCCCTGGGTCACCGGCTCCTCGAAGTTGCCGCCGGCGGGGGAGACGGTACCGATCAGGGTCAGGCTGCCGCTCTCCTCATGGGCGGTACCGAGCACGCCGGCGCGTTCGTAGAGCTTGCGGATCGATGACTCGAGGTAGGCGGGGAACGCTTCCTCGCCGGGAATCTCCTCCAGCCGCCCGGAAGTCTCGCGCATCGCCTGGGCCCAGCGCGAGGTGGAATCGGCGATCAACAGCACGTCGTAGCCCATCTGCCGGTAGTATTCGCCGAGTGTCGTGCCGGTATGGATCGAAGCCTCGCGCGCGGCGACCGGCATCGAGGAGGTATTGCAGACGATGATGGTGCGGTCCATCAGCGTGCCGCCGGTGCGAGGGTCCGCCAATTGCGGGTATTCGGTGATGGTCTCCACCACTTCCCCGGCGCGTTCGCCACAGGCCACGATGATCACGATATCGACGTCCGAATAACGCGAGATCAGGTTCTGCAGCACCGTCTTGCCGGCGCCGAAGGGACCGGGAATGCAGGCGGTGCCGCCCTTGGCGATGGGAAAGAAGGTGTCGATCAGGCGGATGGTGGTGGTCAGCGGGGTCTCGGGATAGCGCCTTTCGATCTGGCCTTGGTCGACCAGTTCCTGGCTCAGCGGATGGCGTACCGGCCAGTGCTGGGTCATGGTCACCGGATGCTCGCTGCCCGCCTCGTCGACCAGCCGAGCGACGACGGTATCGATGGTGAAGGTCCCGGCCTGGATCCAGGCCACCTTGAAGCTTCCGCGCAGCGCGAAGGGGACGAAGATCCGATGACTGAAGCGACCCTCCTGGACCGTGCCCAGCACGTCTCCGGAAACGACCTCGTCGCCGCTGCGCACGTGGGCTTCGAACGACCACTCGCGCTTGTCGTCCAGCGCGCGCTCCTCGGTGCCGCGCTGGAGAAAGGTGCCACCGCGTTCCAGCAGGCGTGGCAGCGGGTTTTGCAGGCCATCGTAGATCTGCCCCAGCAGGCCGGGGCCGAGTTCCACCGTCAACTGTTCGCCGCTCTGGATCACCGGGTCGCCGACCCCCAGGTTGCGGGTATCCTCGTAGACCTGGACGTCGGCCTGGCCGCCGCGAACCCGAAGTACCTCGGCCTTGAGCAGCGTGCGGGCCATGCCGGCATCCGGGGGTGGGCAGAGATAGACCACCTCGTTCTTGATCAGACTGCCCTGGGCAGTATCGTCGAGCATGATGGTAACGACGTCGTCGTTGATGGCGACGACCCTGGCGGTGGCGTCCGTCGGCGTCCCGGGGGCCGGCGTTGGGGAAGTGGCAGCCTGTGTCATGATGCGTTGGTCTCGAAGTGAGTGACGAAATCCTGGGCGGGAATGGCATCCACCCACCGCAGGAAGCGCTCGCGGGCGACATCGGTATCGCGTGGGGCGGCACGCTCCACCAGCCACCAGCGGTAGAGATAGAGCATGACATCCTCCAGTCCATAGGGATGGTCGGCGCGCTGGCGGCTGAAATGAGCCCAGGCGATCTCGACCAGCGCGCGTTCCAGTACCTCGGCGCGTTCACTGGATACCTGAGCGGCAAGGGACTCCAGGTAGGCATGGCGGTGGTCGAGTTGGAACAGCGGGTGCGACCAGTGACGCACCAACTGGCGGCCCACCGTTGGCAACTCGGCCAGGGGGCCGGGCGCGATGCCACCGTGCTGGCGCAAGCGCAGGGCAGCGGTGAGGCCGTTGAGGGTCAGCCACCACTGCAGCCAGGCATGGGGTCGGCTCAGGGGATCGAGTTTTCCCAGCAGTTGGCGAGCACTGCGCAGCAACGCCACGTCGTCGTCGAAATGCCCCAGCCGCTGCGGAACCAGCAGGCGCTCCAATGCGTCGATCCAGGCCCGATCCTGTGTCTCCAGCAGGCCGAGGCGCTGTTCGAGCTGGACCCGCGTGATCGGCAGGCGCTGGTACTCATAAGGCCGTGGCAGGTGCGGCAAAGAACTCAGCAGCATGGTGTAGCGATAGGCGGTGAACGACAAACCGACCTCCTTACGATTGCGCATCCATCAACCGGTACCGCGCTTTCCCGGCCCTTGAATCAATTGACCACCCCTTCCAGCAGGGCACGAAAACGCGGCTGCAGGTGGCGCAACAACATCGCGGCGATCGCCTCGTCGCTCAGGTCGACCTCGACCTGCCCGTTTTCGAGCACGAAGCGCACCCCGGCGGCGACCGTCTTGTCGCCCTTGAGCACGATGCCGCGTTCCAGCATCTTGCCGGCGACTTCCGCCAGCAGCGCCGGCAGCGGGCCCTCGTGCAGTGCCTTGGAATTGGCGCGCAACTCCTCGACGCCAACCACCCGTTCCGGCAGCAGAGCCTTGCCCTTCAAGTCTGGCGGAACCGGTTCACGGCCGGCCGCCTCCAGAATCAGTCGCGACAGCATCTCCGGAGACTCCAGCGACTCCCGGATCAGTGTCTGCAACTCGCGGGCGAACTGCTTGGCGAAAGTATCCTTGGCGGTCAGACAGAGATCGCGATAGGCCAACTGCAGCGCCTGGTGGCCGGATTGCCTCAGGGCCTCGGCCTCGGCCTCGGCCGCCGCGCGCACCGCGGTCGCCTCCTCCTCGGCCTGCTTGACCAGCCACTCGGCGCGTTGCTGCGCCTCCTCGATCATCTGCGTGGCTTGCTGGCGTCCCGCTTCGACGCCCTGCTCGCGCAGGCTGTCGATCAGCGCCTGGATGCCTTGGCTATTCGACTCGGCGGAAGAACTCATGGGTTGGCCTCAATCCGGTAACGATCCGCTCAGCACGAGCGCGAAGACGAAGGTGAACACCGCGAACCCCTCGACGATGGCCGCCGGCGCCAGCGACATGCCGAAGACCTCCGGCTTGTGCTTGGAGGCATCGATGGCACTGACCAGGGAACGTCCCTGGTAGATGCCGTTGAACAGAAACGCGATACCCGAAAGCAGGCCGATGGCGGCGATGCCGGCACCGTTGGCCACGGTAACCTCGCGGTTGAGCGTGAACATGATCACGATGCCGAGGATCGCCTGGGTCGAGGGCATCGCGGCAACGCCGATGAACTTGCCGTAGCCGCTCTCGACATCCAGCATCGCCCCGGCGGCGGCCTGGCCGGCCAGGGTACAGCCGATCGAACTGGCGATCGTACCTAGGGCAACCGGGGCATAGATGCCCATCCATCCGAGCACCAGAATCACTTGATCCACGTCGACTCCTCCTTGTTGGCGAATGCACGATAGGGGCGGCCCTCGCCATGAACGCCCCAGCGTAGGAATTCGATCAGATTGAGGCGCAGGCCATGGACGACGCCGCCCATCAGCGCCAGCGCGAAATTGAGCACGTGCCCGAGCAGCAGGATCATCAGGAAGGCCAGCGTGCCGCCGCCATCCAGGCCGTCGCGCGCTTGCAGCGCGAGCTGATTGAAGGTGACCGCCAGCGAGGCACTGGAGAGCCCTAGCGCGAACAGTCGCATGTAGCTCAAGGCGTTGCCGAAAGCCTGGGTCAGTTCGGCCAGCGAGGTCAGTCCACCGGTCAGGTGTTCGAGCCGGTGGCGCCAGGTATCGAAGGGCGCCTCGCTGGAGAAGCCCAGTACGAGCAGGGCGCCGGCGATCAGGCCATAGGGCCAGGGTGTGTCGAACAACGGCGCGGGTATCGTCTGCTGGGTCGACCGCCACAGCAGGAAGCCACAGGCCAGCATCGCGACCCAGCCGAGATAGCCCAGTGCCCGCCAGCGGGGCCGGGCGTACCAGCCGGCGATGGCGTTGGCCAGGATCAGGTGGAGTACGCCGACTGCGATCGACAGCGTCATCATGGTGCCGAAGTCGTCCATGTCGAGCCAATGCAACCGGTCGAGCCAAGAATCCGCTGGCGGGGTGACACCGAAGTAGCTGCCCACCACCACGCCGTAGATCAGCGAAACGCCGAACATCGACAGTCCCAGGTTGCCCAGGCGGCGACCGGTACGACTGTGCTTCCAGCGCGGCCGGGCGAGCAGGCAGAGCAGCCCGCCCGCGAGCGCATAGCCGGCATCGGCGAGGATCACGGCGAAGAACAGCGAGAACGAGAAGAACAGCATCATCGACGGGTCCCAACTACGATAGCCGGGCAGTTGGAAGAATTTCAGCGCTTCCTCTCCGCCCGCCGCCCACTCCGGGTTGTCGAGCAGGATCGGCGGTTCCTCGCCGGGTTCGGGCGGGCGATGAACCAGAGCAGCGCGAGACACTTCGCACAGCGACTCCAGCGCCGGAATCCGGTCGGCGGGCACCCAGGCTTCCAGCACGAACAGGTCATCGTCGTCATGGCTGGCGCGTTCCACCTGGCCCAGTGCATCGGCGTTGCTGGCCTGGGCGACCTGACCGGCCAGGTAGCGGATCCATTGGGTCAACAGGTAGCGTTCGGCATCGAGTTGCTCCAGTTCGGCCTGCAGCGAGGTCTCCTCGGCGTTCATTGCGCGTAGCGACAGGCCTCCGGTATGGGAGCGCTCGAACGGAACCTGCTCCGGGGCGGGCTCGGTAGGGGAGATCACCACCAGATAGAGTTGGCGGTGGTCCCGGTTGACCACCACCCAGGGCAGCGCGATATCGGTGACGGCGTGGCGCTGTCCCAGCGGCACCAGATAGAACCAGAATCGCTGGCCGCCGATGGCATCGAACTCGGGGAATTCGAACTCGCCCCAGGGCAGCAGTTCCTGGCGGTGGCGATGGAGCAGGGTCAGGCGATCCTGAATTTGCTCGCGCTGGCTGCGGTTATCATGAATCTCTCGCAGCAGGGGCCTGAGTTCGGGGCGGCTATCCGGCCAGTGCAGGCGTCGTCGCTGAGGGCAGGCCAGCAGATAGTCCAGGGCCTCGAGCAACTGCACGTGGTCGCGATGGGGCTCACCGCTGCTGAGGTTGCGAGTATCGACGTGGGCGACGCCGGCGGCCTGGAGCTGGCGCAGCACGTCGCGCTTGTACCGGCGGCTGCCGATCAGGGTGGCTCGGCGCATGCTGACGATGCTCATCGCTTGCCCTCCGCGGCGTGCTTCTGCTTGGCCAGCTTGGAACGCACCACCGCAGCGCGTTCCTGGTCGGCGAGATAGAGATCGATGCGCGCGATCTGGTGGCTGACCGTCGGTATCATCACCTTGGAAAAGAGATTGACGCGCTGGGTCACCGTACGGCTGGCCTCGTCCAGCAGCGCGAGCCGCCGTTCCATCACCTGGGTTTCGATGCGTAGTCGCAGCATCGTCTCGCTGCGTTCGACCAGGCGCTCCATCCAGTGCGCCTGGCTGAGCAAGCCATAGGCGTGGCGCTCGATGTCGATACCCTCCAGGCGTGGCAGGGTGACGCCGACCAGGTTCTCCTCCACCACCCGCACGCCGGAAACCTGCAGCGGCGCTTGCGGCAGCGGCATGTCGTCGGCCAGCATCGACAGTTCCTCGCCGACCTCCGCCTGCAATGCCTCCCTCTGTTCGCGCAACTCGTGCATGCGTGACTGCGCCTGCTTCTGCAGCATCAGCAGCATGCGTTGCTTCATTTCCAGCGCCGGCAGATAGCGCTGGTACATTTCCCGCTGTCGTTTAAGACGACTGAGCGAGCTCTTGTTCAGCGTCGGCGTTGTCGTCTGCATGGTCGGGCCAGTAGGTGTCCTTGAGGGATTGCTTGATGACGATCTCGTCGCGCTCGAAACACTCGGCCAGCAGGGCCCAGCAGGCATCCAGCGCGGATTCCAGCGGCATCTGCACGTCGAGCCGCATGAAGCGCTCACGGAAGGCGGTGGCGAAGCGCAGCAGCTTGCGGTCGAACGGCGACAGATCGAAGGCCATGGACTGTTTCTGCTCGGCTTCGACGCCTTCGGCATAGTAGCGGATCATCGTGTTCATGATCTGGCTGTGATCCTCGCGGGTCTGCTTGCCGACCACATTCTGTTTGAGACGCGACAGCGAGCCGAACGGGTCGATCACGCCATCGTGGAGATAGAACTGGCCCTCGGTGATATAGCCGGTGTTGTCCGGCACCGGATGGGTGACGTCGTTGCCGGGCATGGTCGTCACGCTGAGAATGGTGACCGAACCGGCGCCCTTGTAATCGCAGGCCTTCTCGTAGCGGCGCGCGAGCTGCGAGTAGAGGTCGCCCATGTAGCCACGGTTGGAGGGAATGTGCTCCATGGCGATACCGAGCTCCTTGAGCGCGTCGGCGAACGCGGTCATGTCCGACAGCAGCACCAGCACCCGCTTGCCTTCCTCCACCGCCAGGTGTTCCGCCACCGCCAGCGCGAGATCGGGAATCAGCGTGCGCTCGACCACAGGGTCCGAGGCCAGGTTGGCGAACATCACGCTGCGTGACAGCACCCCGGCATCCTCGAATGCCTTGCGGAAGGTATGGAAGTCGTCGTAGATCAGGCCGATGCCGCCGAACACCACCACGTCGGCGTCGGCCTGGATGCCGATACGCGCCATCAGCGCGTTGTGGGGTTCGCCGGCCACCGAGAAGATCGGAATCTTCTGGCTTTCCACCAGGCAATTGAAGACATCGATCATCGGGATGTCGGTGCGGATCATGCGCGAGGCGAGAATGCGCGCCATCGGGTTGACGGTGGGGCCGGCGATCTCCACCCGTGGGTCCTCGTCGAGCCGGGGGCCGAAATCCACCGGCTGGCCGGCACCGTTGAACACCCGGCCGAAAATGTTGGTGGAGTAGATCGCCTGCATCAACTGACCGAGAAAACGCACCTGGGCCCGATTGGACAGCCCCTGGGTACCGGCGAACACCTGCAGCGAGACCCGGTCGCGGTCGATGCGCGCCACCTGGGCCAGCGAAAACGCGCGGCCATCCTGTTCGATCATCGCCAGTTCGCGGTTGCGGGGCAGAATGCCCAGGCGCTGGGCGGATTGGGCGTCGACCTCGACGATATCGCCGACGATCGACAGGATGCCGCGGAAGGAAGTCGATTCGCGTGTCATGAGAGGATACTGCTCCTGTTCCCGAATCTTGCGACGGTGAGATTCATGATAGGCCTTTCCGCCGCATGGCGGTTCAACCGGCCAACGATGCCAGCGCGCGCTCGAGCCGGGCCGAGGCGAGCAGGGTGCCGATGCCGCAACTGGCGATGCGCGCGCGAATCGAATCGGAACGGCTGGTCAGCACGATCGGTACCCGTGCGCCGAGCACGATGCCGGCGGCCTCGGCGCCGGCCAGATAGATCAACTGCTTGGCCAGGATATTGCCGGCCTCCAGATCCGGTACCAGCAGGACATCGGGGTCGCCCGCCACCTCGGAGTCGATGCCCTTGGTCTGCGCGGCTTCCAGGCTGATCGCATTGTCGAACGCCAGCGGCCCGTCGAGCAAAGCGCCCTCGATCTGGTGGCGGTGCGACATCGTCACCAGCGCGGCGGCTTCCAGGGTCGAGGGCAGCTTGGCGGTGATGGTCTCCACCGCGGACAGGATCGCGACCTTGGGCCGCTCCACGCGCAATACCTTGAGCAGGTCGATGGCGTTGCGGCAGATATCGGCCTTGTCGTCCAGGGTGGGAAAGATATTGACCGCCGCATCGGTGACGAACAGCGGCTTGTGGTAGCTGGGTACGCTCATCGCGAACACGTGGCTCAGGCGGCGCTCGGTGCGCAAGCCGCTGTCGTGGGCGGCCACCGCGTGCAGCAGTTCGTCGCTGTGCAGACTGCCCTTCATCAGCATCTCCGCGCGTCCCTCGCGCACCAGTGCCACGCCGCGCTCGGCGGCGGCGTGACTGTGCGCCACGTCTTCGACCGGCAAGTCGCCGAGCGAGACACCGAGCGCCTCGGCGGTGGCTTCGATCTTGTCCCGCGGCCCTACCAGCAGCGGTGCGATCAGGCCGAGCCTAGCGGCCTCCAGCGCGCCTTCCAGGGCATGGGCCTCGCACGGATGGACGACGGCCGTCGGCACCGGTTGCAAGCCGTTGCAGCGTTCGAGCAGGGCCTGATAGTGGTCACGGGACACGATGATGGGCTCCTTTGCCGAACAAGGCTCGATAAGCCTGGTGACTGGAATAATGCGCTATCAGGTGCAGATAATTCGCGCGTTCATAGACGCCTGCGACATTATCCCGCAGGCGCTCCCGGCTCATCAGGCCGCGAATCTCCGCCAGCGACGCCACGCCTCGCGCCTCGCACCACGCGCGCAGCCCGGCCAGCAGGGTGGCAACGTGCCCCGGCCCGTGACGCAGCAACGCCGAAGTGGTCATCACCACGTCGGCACCCGCCAGCAGATACTTGACCACTTGCTCCGAGGTTTCGACGCCAGTGGAAGCCGCCAGCGAACAGCGCAGGCGGCCATGGAGCACCGCGACCCACAGCAACGCCAGACGCATCTCCTCAGGTTGACTCAGCGCCAACTCGCTGGAGAGCGTCATGCGCGACAGATCGATGTCGGGCTGCAGGAAGCGATTGAACACCACCAGGCCATCGGCGCCACCATCGACGAAGCGGCTGGCCATGTCGGCGATCGCGCTGAAATAGGGCGGCATCTTCACCACGACCGGGATTCGAACCTTGGCGCGAACCGCACTCAGCACCTGAAGGTAGCGCTCCTCGATCTCCCTGCCGCCCTGTTCGAGTTCCACCGGCACATAATAGATGTTGAGTTCGAGCGCATCGGCGCCGGCGGCTTCGATGGCGGCCGCGTGATCGACCCAGCCGCCCGGCGTCGCCCCATTGAGACTGGCGATCACCGGCACGTCCAGCGCCGCCCTGGCCTGGCGGATCAGCTCGAGGTAGGCATCCGGACCGACCCCGTAGGGGCCTTCCAGTACCTGAGGCGGGAAGTAGCCGCTGGCCTCGGGGTTATGGGCCTCGGTGTTCCGTTCGAGATCGTCCAGCCAGCGCGCCCGGGCCGAAAGCTGCTCCTCGAACAGCGAGGGCAGCACCACCGCGCCGATACCGTTGTCCTCCAGTTGCCGCAGATGGCCCAGATCGGCATTGTCCGGCGACGGCGAGGCAACCAGCGGATTGCGCAGGGTCAGGCCGAGATAGCCGGTGGTGAGATCCAGGGTCGTGGTATCCATGTCAGCTCTCCCGATACGAGAGTGGGGTAAAGGCAGAGAATGGGGCAAAGGCATATCGGTTCATGCCGTGACGTCCCGGTTCGGTTCTCTTTCGGCCCCGGCTTGCGTCGGGTCCAGCGAGAAACGGCTGCCATCGCGATTGGCCAGGTCGACGTACTGCCAGTACTTCTCGTTGACCTGCTTCTGGGCCTCGGCCAGCAACTCGGCGGCCTCCTTGGCGTGATGGCGTGCCAGCGAGGTATAACGCACCTCGTTGTAGGCATACGCTTCCAGCGGCAGCTTGGGTTGCGGAGAGTCCAGGCTGAAGGGATTGAGGCCGACCTGGCGCAGCGCCGGATTGAAGCGGAACAGCGGCCAATAGCCGGTATCCACCGCCAGGCCCTGTTGATGCATGCCTTGGCGCATGTCGATGCCGTGGGCGATGCACTGACTGTAGGCCAGGATCAACGAAGGGCCGGGGTAGGCCTCGGCCTCGCGGAAAGCCTGCAGGGTGTGCTGCGGATTGCCGCCCATGGCGACCTGGGCGACATAGATGTTGCCGTAGGCGATCGCCTGCAGCGCCAAGTCCTTGCGCGGGGTGCGCTTGCCGGCGGCGGCGAATTTGGCCACCGCGCCGAGCGGCGTGGCCTTGGACGACTGGCCACCGGTATTGGAATAGACCTCGGTATCCAGCACCAGCACGTTGACGTCCTTGCCCTGGGCCAGCACATGGTCGAGACCGCCGTAGCCGATGTCGTAGGCCCAGCCGTCGCCACCGATGATCCATACGCTGCGGCGCACCAGGTGGTCGATCACCGAGAGCAACTCCTCGGCTTCCGCGCTGGGTGTCTCCATCGCCAGCAGCCGCGTCTTGAGCTGTGCGACCCGTTCGCGCTGGGCACGGATCTGCGACTCGTCGATCTGCTCGGCATCGAGTATGGCCTGGCTCAGCGCTTCGTCCACTTCTGGCGCCAACTGTTTCAGACGCTGTCGCGCCAGCGCCAGATGCTGGTCGGCGGCCAGGCGGAAACCGAGGCCGAACTCAGCGTTGTCCTCGAACAGTGAATTCGACCACGCCGGTCCGCGTCCTTCATGGTTCTTGGCCCAGGGCGTCACCGGCAGATTGCTGCCATAGATCGACGAGCATCCGGTGGCGTTGGCGACCTGCATGCGATCACCGAACAACTGGCTGAGCAGGCGCAGGTAAGGCGTTTCGCCGCAACCGGCGCAAGCCCCCGGAAACTCGAACAGCGGCTGCAGGAACTGCACGCCACGCACGTTGGCGAAATCGACCCGGGCGCGGTCGTTGACCGGCAAATGCTCGAAGAAGCGGATGTTGTCGCGCTCGCGTTCGAGGATCGGCAGCTTGTCGACCAGGTTCAATGCCTTGGTTTCCGGTTCCAGCGGACTGGTGGCGGGGCAGGCTTCGATGCACAGCCCGCAGCCGGTGCAGTCCTCGAGGTAGATCTGTAGCGTGTAGCGGGTATCCGGGAAGCCTCGGGTATTGATCTCCATCGAGGGGAACCCTTCCGGGGCTCCCGCCAACTCGGATTCGGCATAGTAGCGATTGCGGATCACCCCATGGGGGCAGACGAAACTGCACTGCCCGCATTGGATGCACAGATCCGAGCGCCACTCGGGCACCACGTCGGAGACATTGCGTTTCTCGTAGGCGCTGGTGGCGGAAGGGAAGGTGCCGTCGGCGGGTATCTGGCTGACCGGAATCAAGTCGCCTTTCCCGGCGAACATGCGGGCCGTCACCTCGCGCACGAAATCCGGTGCGTCGGCCGGTACCAGCGGAGGACGTTCCGCGGCATCGGCAGCCACCGCCGCGGGCACCTCGACCGGGTACATGCGTGCCAGTGCGCCATCCACCGCGGCGAAATTCTGCTGCACGATGTGCTCGCCCTTGCGGCCGTAGCTCTTGCGAATGGCTTCCTTGATGTGCGCGATGGCCTCGTCGCGCGGCAGTACCCCGGAGAGCGCGAAGAAGCAGGTCTGCAGAATGGTGTTCACCCGTTGCCCCAGGCCCAACTCGCGGGCCGCCGCCGAAGCGTCGATCACATGAAAGTCCAACCGCTTGTCGATGATCGCCTGCTGCACCGAGCGCGGCAGGTGTTGCCACACGTGCTCCGCCGGATAGGGGGCGTTGAGCAGGAACGTGCCGCCGGGCATGGCCACATCCAGCACGTCCAGCTTCTGCAGGAACTCGAACTTGTGGCAGGCCACGAACTGGGCCTGGCCGATCAGATAGGGCGCCTTGATCGGCGCCGGGCCGAAGCGCAGGTGCGACTCGGTCTGGGCACCGGACTTGTGCGAGTCGTAGTTGAAGTAGCCCTGGGCGTAGAGCGGGGTATCCTCGCCGATGATCTTGATGCTGTTCTTGTTGGCGCCGACGGTACCGTCGGCACCAAGGCCGAAGAACACCGCCCGAGTGACTTCCGGCGACTCGATGGAGAAGGTGGGGTCGTAGTCGAGGCTGAGATGGGTGACGTCGTCGTCGATCCCCACGGTGAAACCGTTTCTGGGATCGGCCGCCGCGAGGTTGTCGAACACGGCCTTGGCCATGGCCGGCGTGAATTCCTTGCTCGACAAGCCGTAGCGCCCACCCACGATGCGCGGCATCGTGTCGCGCTCGCCGCGGGCGCAGGCGTTGGCCAGGGTCAATACCACGTCCTGGTACAGGGGTTCGCCGGTGGCGCCCGCCTCCTTGGTGCGGTCGAGGACGGCAATGCGGCGCGCGCTGGCGGGCAGCACCGCCAGGAAATGCTCGACGGAGAACGGCCGGTAGAGCCGCACCTGCACCATGCCGACCTTCTCGCCGGCCGCCACCAGCGCCTTGACCGTCTCGCGGCAGGTTTCGGCGCCGGAGCCCATGGCCACGACGATGCGTTCGGCATCGGGCGCGCCTTCGTATTCGAACAGGCGATAGTGGCGACCGGTCAGCGCGCCGAAACGCTCCATGAGCGCCTGCACGATCCCGGGCACGGCGGCGTAATAGTGGTTGACCGCCTCGCGGGTCTGGAAGTAGGTGTCCGGGTTCTGCCAGGTGCCGCGAATGAACGGATGCTCAGGATCGAGACTGCGCAGGCGATGCGCGCGGATCAACTCGTCGTCGATCATCTCCCGCAGCACCGAGGTGTCCAGCAGATCGATCGTGTTCACCTCGTGTGAGGTGCGGAAGCCGTCGAAGAAGTGCAAGAACGGTATTCTCGACTGCAGACTGGCGGCCTGGGCGATGAGGGCCGCGTCGTGGGCCTCCTGCACCGACGCCGAATTGAACAGCGCGAAGCCCGTGGTGCGCGCGGCCATCACGTCCTGGTGGTCGCCGAAAATGGAAGAGGCCCCGGCGGCCAGCGCACGTGCCGCGACATGGAACACCGTCGGTGTCAGTTCGCCGGCGATCTTGAACATGTTGGGCAGCATCAGCATCAGCCCCTGGGAGGCGGTAAAGGTCGTGGTCAGCGCGCCGGACTGCAACGCACCGTGGACCGTGCCGGCGGCGCCGCCTTCGGCCTGCATCTCCTGTACCACCGGTACGTTGCCCCATAAGTTGGGGCGTACGGCGGCGGCCCATTCGTCGGCCAGCTCCGCCATCGGCGAAGACGGCGTGATCGGGTAGATCGCACACACTTCGTTGAGGGCGTAGGCGACCTGGGCAACCGCGGTGTTGGCGTCCAGTGTGGCTCGTGTGCTCATCGTGCGACCTCCAGTGCGTGCCCATCCGTTTCGGGAACCGCCGTCTCGGCAACCATGTCGATGGCGTGGCAGGGGCACTGCTCGTAGCAGGCCTCGCAGCCGGTGCAGAGTGTCAGGTCCACCTGGTATCCCTGGCCGGGGCCGAGCTTGAGAATGGCGTCCTCGGGGCAGGCGGCGTAGCAGTTGTCGCATTCGTAGCAGTTGCCGCAGGAGAGGCATCGACTGGCTTCGTGGCGAGCGCTGGGCTCGTCGATGCCCTGCACGACCTCGTCGAAATCGAGGCGCTCGGCCAACGATAGCTCCCGCGGATGGGCCTGGGCGGCATCGTCGAACAGCGGCAGATGCAGGGCCTCGAAATCGACCACGCGGCGGCTGGGCGGGGACTGCCAGCGTCCACCCGCCAACCAGGCGTCGATATGCCGCGCGGCCCGCTTGCCGAGCCCGGTGGCCTGGGTCACGCTGCGTTGGGTCGGGACCACGTCGCCGCCGGCGAAGATACCGGGATGGCCGGTCTGCATGTCCTCGCCGACCAGTACGGTACCGTCCGCGGCGATCTCGATGTCCGGCACCCGGCGCAGGAAGTCGACATCGGTGATCTGCCCCAGGGCGAGCACCAGGGTGTCGGCCTGCAGCGTCTCGTATTCACCGGTCGGTTGCGGCTGGCCGTCGTCGTCCAGGGCCATCTTCTCCACGGTGACGTTGTGTCCGTCCATGTCCTTGACGCTCGACAGCCACTTCACCTCGATGCCCTCGCTCAGCGCGTCCTGCAGTTCCGAGGGTTGCGCGCCCATCCGGGTCTGATCGCGATGGTAGATCACCATCGCTTCGTCGATGCCGAGCCGACGCGCGGTTCGCGCGGCGTCCATCGCGGTATTGCCGCCGCCATACACCGCCACTCGTCGGCCCAGTCGCGGGCGTTCGCCAGTGGCCGTGGCGTGCAGCAGGGCGACCGCGTCCAGCACCTGGGCGGCGTCGCGCGCGGGGATATCGATGTGGCGCCCGACCTGGGCGCCGATGGCAACGTAGACCGCATCGAAGTTGCCCGAGCGTTGCACGTCGAGCAGATCCTCGATCTGGTGTTCCAGCACGAATTTCACGCCCAGCGCTTCGACGCGTGCGATCTCCCGGTCGAGCACGTCGCGTGGCAATCGGTAGGCGGGAATGCCGTAGCGCATCATCCCTCCCGCCTGGTTCCCGGCGTCGTGAATCTCGACCTCGTGTCCACGAATCGCCAGGTGCCAGGCGGCGGAAAGCCCGCTGGGACCGGCGCCCACCACCAGCACGCGTTTGCCGCTGGGGGAGGCCTTGGGTACTACCCAGCCTTCGCGCTGGGCCAGATCGCCCAGATAGCGTTCGACCGAATGGATGCTGACCGGGCTATCGAGCTGGCCGCGATTGCACCCGCCCTCGCACGGGTGATAGCAGACCCGTCCGTGGATCGCTGGAAACGGATTGTCGGCGACCAGGATCTCCCAGGCTTCCCGCCAGCGCCCGGCCTGGGCCTTGTCCAGCCAGGCCTGGATGTTCTCGCCAGCCGGGCAGGCGTGGTTGCAGGGAGGCTTCAGATCGACGTACTCGGGATGCTGGGTCCGCCTGCGACCCACCGCATGACGCTGGGTGAAGTCGACCCTGGGGCTCATGTCGTCGTGCAAGGAACTCATCTCGGAGGACTCCTCTGGCTATAACGGTCGGGGACTGCGGCGGTGCCGTGGTCCCGGAATGCGACGGGCTGCTTCGGCCCTCGCTGTCGTGGTCGGTCGGGTGGGCAGGGGACGACTTGCCGGGCCGGCCCCCATGATGCTCACGGATCGACGGTATGAACCCGAGGCGGCCTGCCGGTGCCGGATTCACGGATAAAGAACGTCAGCACGATGGCGAGTACCAGTCCCGCCACGTAGATCATGTCCACTTCCCGGAACAAGGCCACGGTCAGGTCGCCGGTACCGGAGAGATGGCCGATGAAATTACCGATGATGGGGGTCGCCACCGCGCTTGAGGCGAACACGATGAAATTGATCGTGCCCGTGGCGGTGCCCTTGACCCTGTCCGGATTCAACTCCTTGATCATGGTGTAGGGAATCATCGCGGCCCCGGAGGCGACGCCGAACAGCAGTCCCATGACGTAGGGCGGCGTGGAGCCGGATGGCAGGTAGACGATCGTCGCGCCGAACACCAGCATCAACACGATGCCGCCGATCAGCACCGGCTTGCGGCGGCCGAGTGCGTCGGCGATATAACCCAGCAGCGGGGCACCGATCACCCAGCCCAGGGGGATCATGCTGATGCGGGTCACGGCCTGTTCGTAGCTGACGCCCTGGGCCTGCTCCAGAAAAGGAATCCCCCAGATCATGTCGGCGATGTTGGTCGGCATGAACATCAGGCCGGAGACGATGCCACAGAGATAGGAGTGCGGATTGCGCAGCACCACCTTGTAGGGTTCCAGCAGGCTCTCGCGCTCGCTGCCATCGGCTGCCTCGATGGGCACCGGACGCCGGTTTCCCGGTGTCACGGCCAGCATGGCCATGCTCATCAGCACCAGCACGCCACCGGCGAAGAACCAGAACTGCTGCCAGCCGATGACCGAATGTATCAACGGGCCCACCACCGATTGCCCAATGGAACCTCCCAGCATGCCGAAGCACTGGGTCACTCCCACCGCCGTGGCCAGCCACTGGCGTGGAAAACCGCGTGTCGCCAGGTAGACCGCGCCGGTGAAGGCGACGCCAGAGCCGGCGCCCTGGAGTAGACGCCCTAGGCTGGCGGCGAACACCGAGCCGAGGCCGAACAGTATCGCTCCCAAGGCCAATAGCAGGATGCCCGCGGGCACGACCCGGCGTGGACCGATGCGATCGAGCAGCAACCCCGACACCAGGGCAGAGAGGGCATAGGTATAGAAATAGAGTCCGATGATGGAGGTAATGGTGCCGCTGGTGGCATTCAATGCCTGCTCCAGCTCCGGCAGCATGATTCCCGGTGCCGAGCGCATCCCGTATTGGGTGAAATAGAACAGGACGCAGACCAGCCAGGCGGCAACGAAGACAGGATTGAGGCGTTGATTCTCATCGCCGGACAGCGCGGCGGAAGGATTATTTACGGAATAATGACGTGTCATTATCTGGTTCCCAATGTGGCTGATTTCGATCCCACTCAGAAAATTCCAAACCCACTTTGGCAGAAGTTAGCACGCATAAGATGTGATGAAAGCGAGTGCGTCAATTGACCACAACTCAGTTCGGTACAGCATGAGATGAGTTCCATTTTTTAGTCATTCGACGGGAAGGGGTGAATCGTTTCAAGCGAATTCCAATTATGATTTCTATAATCAATAGTTATTGAGGAATGGCAGAGGTTTTGTGCGGCTCACGATGTTTTTCATCGTTTTTGATTTAAATCAATGAATTGTTTGTATGTGTGGTTTTTATGTGGCGTCCAATCGTTGGTAATGATTTGCGTTTATATGATTTATTCTTAGCTGTCAGTTAGAAAAACAATGAGTTGTATTCAATAAAGCATTGTTGGTGCAATTCACGAAATATCGCGATATCTTGTGAAGCCTCGGGCGCGGGGAGGACGCGGATAACGGAATCGTTCGCGTTTTGAACCTCTCCCGTGAATCTGCGAATGGACGCTGAGAGACTTCGCGCGACTGTCCTGTTCGTGTCCTCGATTTCTTACCCTCGATTGAACGATCGAAACACCGTGGAGAATGGCCTTTCGATGAAAACACAGCACCCCGGTATCGTGATCGTCAATGCGGGCTCCTCGAGTATCAAACTCTCCTTTTTCGAACTCGATGCCCAGGGGCCGGTGATCTATGCGCATGGACACATGGAGGGTATCGGCGCACACCGGCCCCACATGGCGTTGGTCGATGCCACCGGCGAGACGCTGGAGTCGCATACCTTCGCCGCCGGCGACGTCGCCGACCATACCGCGGCGTACCGGTTGTTGCGCGAAGCCATCGAGCGCGACTTGAGTGGATTCCAGCCGTTCGCCATCGGCCATCGGGTCGTGCACGGCGGTTCCCACTTCGACGCTTCCGTGGTGATCGACGCGGCGGTCAAGCGCGAAATCGAGGCCCTCGGCGTACTGGCGCCGTTGCATCAGCCACCGGCGCTGGCGGCCATCGAGATGATCGAGTCCATCGCTCCCGATATTCTGCAGATCGCCGGCTTCGACACCGCCTTCCACTTTCACCGCGACACCTTGCATCAGTTGACCGGGTTGCCATACGACCATTTCGAGCAAGGGTTGCGACGCTATGGCTTCCATGGCCTCTCCTACGAGTACATTGCCCAGTGCCTGGAGGCCGATGCGCCGCATCTGTTCCACGGCCGCACCGTGGTCGCGCACCTGGGGGGCGGGGCGAGCCTGTGCGCGATGCAGGCCGGGCGCAGCATCGACACCACCATGAGCCTGACCCCGCTGGATGGTTTACCGATGGGCACGCGTTGCGGATCGCTCGACCCCGGTGCCTTGCTTTATCTGCTGGGGCAGGGCATGAGCGTCGACCGCTTGCGTCACCTGCTCTACTATGATTCCGGGCTCAAGGGACTCTCGGGGATATCGAGCGACATGCGTGAACTGCTCGCCAGCCGCGAACCGAGAGCCGCCATGGCCGTGGAATACTTCGTCGAGCGTCTGGCCCAGGAGTGCGCGCGCATGGCCCAGGTGATGCAGGGCTTCGATGGCCTGGTGTTCACTGGCGGCATCGGCGAGCACGCGGCGCCGATCCGCGAGCGGCTATGCGCCCGATTGCAGCCGCTTTTCGGGGTGGATTGTGACCGGGAAGCCAATCGTGGCTCCCCGGTCGGAGTGATCTCCAGCGCCGAAAGCCGCGTCGAGGTCCGCGTGATGCCCACCGATGAAGAAGGCATGCTGGCGCGCCACGTATGGCGATTGTGGCGTCAGCGCAACGGCGAGTAGCGTTCCATGGCAGTCGTGTGCCATGGCATTGGATCGATGGTGCCCGCAAAGGCGTCGTCGAATGGTCGGCCCGGCCCGCGTCGTCATGACCGACGACGAGCGTGGCCCCTGCGATGAGATGAATCGATGGCGTCCCCCAGCGAATCCACGGCAAGCGACGTTCCCGGCTATGAACATCTGGTCGAGTTGGCACTGGACCTGAGCCGTAATTGGCACCAGGAGAGCGACTGGATCTGGCGCGCCCTGGATGCGCGTCTATGGGAACTCACCCACAACCCCTGGGCGGTGCTGCAGACGGCCTCCCGCGAACGGCTATCCGCCTTTCTCTCCGACGCCGAGACGGCCGCCCAACTGCGCGGACTGATAGCGGATCGCCAGCGGCATGCGACACCGCATCCCGAGGGCTCGCTGGGCGGCGATGGCGAACCCTTTACCATTGCCTACTTCAGCATGGAATTCATGCTCAGCGAAGCGCTGCCGATCTACTCCGGCGGACTCGGCAACGTCGCCGGTGACCAACTCAAGGCAGCCAGCGATTTCCATCTGCCGCTGGTCGGCGTGGGGTTGCTCTACCAGCGCGGCTATTTCCGCCAGAGCCTGGATGTCCAGGGGCGCCAGCAGGCGCTCTACCCCTACAACGATCCCGGTCAATTGCCGATCTCGCCGGTGCGCACGGCGGACGGTGAATGGCTGCGGATCGAGGTCCGGCTACCGGGCTACTCGATCTGGCTGCGGGCCTGGGAAGCGCGGGTTGGCAACACCAAACTCTATCTGCTGGATAGCAACGATGTCGCCAACTATCCCACCTACCGCGGGATAACCAGCGAATTGTACGGCGGCGACGAGGAAGTGCGCCTGAAGCAGGAGATGCTGCTCGGCATTGGCGGCTGGCGCCTGTTGGAACTGCTGGGTATCGAGCCCCAGGTTTGCCACCTCAACGAAGGCCATGCCGCGCTGGTGGTGCTGGAACGGGCCAGGGCACGCATGGAGCGTACCGGGGAACCCTTCGATGTCGCCTTCGCGATCACCCGTGCCGGCAACCTGTTCACGACCCATACCGCCGTGGAGGCGGGCTTCGACCGCTTCTCGCCGGCGCTGATCGCCAGCTATCTGGGCGAGTACGCCGACCGGCGTCTCGGCATCGGCATCGAGTCGCTGCTGGCGCTGGGGCGCAGCGCCCCCGAGGATACCAGCGAACGTTTCAACATGGCCTATCTGGCCTGTCGCGGCAGCCATGCGGTGAATGCCGTCAGTCGCCTTCATGGGCAAGTCTCGCGGGAGATTTTCCGGCCGCTGTTCCCGCGTTGGCCGACCCATCAACTCCCCATCGGCCATGTCACCAATGGCGTCCACATGCCGACCTGGGCCTCGCACGCCGCAGAGTCGTTGTGGAGCCATTTCTGCGGTCAGCCGCACTGGCTCTCGGGAGAGGACGAACTGAGCGCCGCCATGTGCGAGGTACCCGCGGCGCGGCTGTGGGAATTCCGCAAGACCGCCAGCGAGCAATTGATCGCCTACGCCCGTGAATTGCTGACCCGTCAGGTGGCGGTCTCCGGCGGCGGCGTCGAGACCATCGAGTGGGCCCGTCACGTACTCGACCCCAACGCGTTGACGCTCGGTTTCGCCCGACGCTTCGCGACCTACAAGCGTCCCAACCTGCTGTTGCACGATCCCGAGCGGCTGGCGCGCCTGCTCAACGACCCGGCGCGGCCGATGCAACTGCTGGTGGCCGGCAAGGCGCATCCGGCGGATCTCGCCGGGCAGGAAATGATCCGCCAGTGGGTGGCGTTCTCGCGCCGTCCCGACGCCCGGTCGCGGGTGATCTTCCTGGCCGACTACGATATGCGCCTGACCCAGGAGTTGGTGCGTGGCGTGGATGTGTGGGTCAACACGCCACGCCGGCCCTGGGAAGCCTGCGGCACCAGTGGCATGAAGGTGCTGGTGAACGGTGGCCTCAATCTATCCGAACTCGATGGCTGGTGGGTGGAAGCGTATCGTCCCGAGGTCGGCTGGGCCCTGGGCGACGAGCAGGAGCACGGCGACGATCCCGCCAGGGATGCAGCTCAGGCCGAGGCGCTCTACGACCTGCTCGAACACTCGATCCTGCCAGCCTTCTTCGAGCGCGATGATCAGGGCGTTCCCCAGGCCTGGGTTGAACGCATGCGTGCCAGCATGAGCAGTCTGACGCCGCGATTCTCCGTCAGCCGCACGCTGCGGGAATATTACCAACGCTATTACCGCCCGGCGGCGGAGGCTTTCCGGCGCCGGGCCGCCAACGCTGGCGCCTTGGGGCGGGAGATCGCCGACTGGCGCCATTCGATCGAGCAGACCTGGCCGGCACTGCGCTTCGGCGATTGTCGCGTGGTCAGCGCGGACGGCCGGCACCGCTTCGAAGCCTGGCTGCACCTCGGGGGGCTCGCGCCCGACGAGGTGCGTGTCGAACTCTATGCCGAGGCTACCGAACGAGACCAATCGGCCTGTGTCGACATGCCTGCCGAACCCGGCGCCAGGCCGGATGCCTGTCTTTTCACGGTCGACATCGAAGCCAGTCGGCCGGTAGACGACTATACGATACGAGTGCGTCCCTGGCACGACGCAGTGGCGTTGCCGATGGAGGAGCCGCGCGTTCTGTGGCAACGCTGAGAGAGGTGGACTAGGGCGGGAGAGAAACACCCATGGTCTCGATGCTTGAGTGAATGGCATTACGGCAAGCACTGGCTCATCGGAAACTCGGGCCTTGCCGTTAACCTCGTTATTATTTGAAGTTGACCATGGGGCATGGCACTCTTTGGTCAACTTCAAAAAACATGAAGGTTGACTGAGACCATGACCCAGCCGACGACGTCGAATCAGGGACTTCCGGACTTACCGGCGACGCTGCGCCACGACTGGCGTCGCGGCGAGATCCAGGCATTGCTGGCGCTGCCGTTCAACGACCTGCTGTTTCGCGCCCAGCGCGTTCACCGTGAACACTTCGACCCCAACGCGGTGCAGATCTCCACGCTGCTCTCGATCAAGACCGGTGCCTGCCCGGAGGATTGCAAGTACTGCCCGCAGTCCGGTCACTACGACACCGGGCTCGAGCGCGAGAAGCTGATGCGGGTCGAAGCGGTACTCGAACAGGCGCGCAAGGCCCGCGAGGTCGGGGCCAGCCGTTTCTGCATGGGCGCGGCGTGGAAACACCCCAGTGCCCGCGACATGCCCTACGTGCTGGAGATGGTTCGCGGCGTCCGTGAGATGGGGCTGGAGACCTGCATGACGCTGGGCATGTTGAGTCCCGAGCAGGCGCAGCAGCTCAGCGACGCCGGGCTCGACTACTACAATCACAATCTCGACACCTCGCCCGAGTACTACGGCGAGATCATCACCACCCGCACCTACGCCGACCGTCTGGAGACGCTGGACAACGTGCGTCGGGCGGGCATGAAGATCTGCTGCGGCGGCATTCTCGGTATGGGCGAGAGCGTCGATGACCGCGCCGGCCTGCTGCAGCAGTTGGCGAATCTGCCCGAACATCCGGAAAGCGTGCCGATCAACATGCTGATCCGTGTCGAGGGAACGCCGCTGGCGCACGTCGAGGATCTCGACCCGATCGACTTCCTGCGCACCATTGCCGTTGCCCGAATCCTCATGCCGCGCTCTCATGTACGCCTCGCCGCCGGTCGCGAATTGATGAGCGACGAGACCCAGGCCATGGCATTCTTCGCCGGTGCCAACTCCATCTTCTACGGCGAACGCCTGCTTACCGCGCAGAACCCCCAGGCCAGCCACGACCGCCAACTGTTCGAGCGCCTCGGTCTGCATCCGGAACGCCGCGAAGACTTCGACGACGCCACCCACGAAGCCGCGATTCGCGAAACGCTGGCCCAGGCCAGGATCGGCGAGAGAGTCACCGACGCCGCCGCGCCGCGCTGAATCGCGATGACTCTCTCTATGAACGCCGCTCTCGAAGCGGCGCTGGCTGGCCGGCTCGCGCAGCAGCGCGAGCGACACCGCTACCGCGAGCGCCACGTCACGCAAGGCGTTGGCGTCCGAACCTCGCGCGATAGTCGCGAGATGCTCGCCTTCTGCAGCAACGACTACCTCGGACTGGCCGGTGACCCACGGCTGGCTGCGTCACTGGCGGAAGGGGCGCGCCGCTTCGGCACCGGTGGTGGCGCCTCTCACCTGGTCTGCGGTCACAACGAAGCCCACACACGTCTCGAAGCGCGCCTCGCCGAGTGGACGGGCTGCGAGCGCGCGCTGCTCTTCTCCAGCGGTTACCAGGCCAATCTAGGCGTGATCTCCGCCTTGCTCGGTCGTGGCGACACCGCGCTGCACGATCGCCTGAACCACGCCTCGCTGCTCGATGGCACCCGGCTGGCCGGTGCCAGGCTCGAGCGCTTCACCCACGCCGACGTCGAGGATTGCGACCGCCGCCTGGCCTCGTTCGATCCGGCGCGGCGTCGTTTGGTCGTGACCGACGGCGTGTTCAGCATGGATGGCGATACCGCCGATCTCGCCGCGCTGACAACGCAATGCGAGAAGCACCGAGCCTGGCTGATGGTCGACGACGCCCACGGCCTGGGCGTGCTCGGCGCCCGGGGGCGCGGTACGCGGGAAGCGCAAGGGCTGGCGTCCGGCGATATCCCGATTCTGGTCGGCACGCTGGGCAAGGCGCTCGGCACGCACGGCGCCTTCGTTGCCGGCAGCGAGACGCTGATCGAGTCACTGATCCAGTTCTCGCGCCCCTACGTCTACACCACCAGCCTATCGCCCGCGCTGGCCTGGGCCACGTTGACCAGCTTGGATATCGTCGAGCGCGAGCCAGAACGCCGTGCGCATCTCGCCGCGCTGATCGCGCATTTTCGCCGCGAAGCCGCCGGCCTGCGGGATCTCGGCCTCGAACCGATGCCTTCCCGGACGCCGATTCAGCCGCTGGTTCTCGGCGCCGAATCCGATGATCGCGTCGATAACGACCGCGCGGCGCTCGATATGGCGCAAGCGTTGGAAGAGAAGGGCATCTGGTGCAGCGCGATCCGCCCGCCCACGGTACCGGCCGGCAGCGCCCGGCTGCGTGTCACGCTGTCGGCCGCGCATGAAATGGCCGACGTCGACCGGCTGCTGGAAGCGCTCTTCGCGGTTGCGCGCCGGCTGGCACCGTGGGAGGAGGCTTCTTCGTGAGCAATACCATGTTCGTGAGTAGCACCATGCGCGATGCCACGCGCGAACCGACGCTGATACTGCTGCCCGGCTGGGCGCTAGGCCCGGCGCCGTTGGCGCCCCTGGTCGTTGCGTTGCGCTGCCGGCTGCCCGAATGGCGCGTCGAATGCGTTGCCTATCCCGAGTCGACCAGTCACCGCCCCGAGAGCTGGGTCGCGCGGCTCGACCAGGCATTGCCCCAAGGCACATGGCTGGCGGGATGGTCGCTGGGTGGCATGCTCGCCGCCGCCCTGGCGCGTTGGCGGGGCGGCCAGGCGCGCGGCCTGATCACGCTGGGCGCGAACGCCAGTTTCGTCGTCCGCCCGGATTGGCCGGGCGCCATGGCGAAGGAGACCTTTACCGCTTTTGGCGACGGTTTGCGCCTTGGGCCCCGGCGCGCGCTGACCCGCTTCGCCCAACTGACCGCGCAGGGCGGGCGCGATTCGCGCCGGCTGAGCCGGGAACTGCTGACGGCGCTGGAAACGACGCCGCTCGATCAGGCCCTGGCCGGGCTGTCGATTCTCGCCGAACTCGATCTCCGCGACACGCTCGAGCGTCTGCGCATGCCGCAGCTTCATCTTTTCGCGGACAATGACCTGCTGATACCGGCGGCGGCGCGGGCGGCAATGGCCGAATGTCTGCCCGTCGGCGGGCGCACCGAATGTCTCGAGGGGGTCGGCCATGCGTTTCCGCTGGAGCGCGCCGAGGAGACCGCCGAACGCATGGCGGCGTTCATCCACGCCTCGGAAGCAACGGCGGAGCGGCCAACATGAGTGTCATCCGCATGGAACGCTCGTTGGGTGACGCGCGGCAGCGGAGAATCGCTCGCAACTTCTCCCGCGCGGCGAGTGGCTACGACGCCGAAGCCCGGCTACAGCGCGAGGTCGCCGATCTGCTGATCCAAGCGATACCGCAAGGAATTCGGCCTAAAACGGTGCTCGACGTGGGTTGCGGCACCGGCTACGTCATCGCCGCGCTCGCGCAGCGCGCCAGCCAGCAAGGAACCGGCATGACCGGTATCGGGCTGGATATCGCCCCGGGCATGATCGAGAGTGCCCGCAAGCGCCATGCCGCGCTGCCGATCCACTGGATCGTGGGATGCGCGGAACGGCTTCCCATGGCCGATGCCAGTCTCGATCTGGTCGTCTCCAGCCTGGCGCTGCAGTGGTGCGACTCGCTCGATGCAGTGCTCATCGAGGCTGCCCGCGTGCTGCGTCCCGGTGGCTGGCTCGCCTTCACCACGCTCGGCGACGAGAGCCTGAGCGAGTTGCGCGAGTCCTGGCGACGGGTGGATGGCGAAGCGCACGTCAACCGCTTCATGGCCCCGTCCGATTTGGACGCGATCCTGGCCGCCGCCCGCTTGTGTCTGCATCGCTGCGATTGGGCCACGCACCGGACCTGGCACGCGGATGCGCGCTCGGCGCTGCGCTCGCTCAAGCGCATCGGCGCCAACACTGTCACCGCACGTTCCGGCCAGGCGGGGCTCGCCGGGCGTGGGCGAATGATCCAACTGCAGCGCGAGCTGGAAACCCATCGCCATCCGCGAGGCATCCCCACGAGTTATCGCGTCGCGACGGTGTTGATGCAGCGTCAATCGAGTCGGGAATGAGCCATGAATGCCTATTTTCTCACCGCCACCGATACCGATGCCGGCAAGACGCTCGTCACCGCCGGTATTCTGGCCGCCGCGCGGCGCCGGGGGCTGACCACCGCCGGCGGCAAACCCATTGCTTCTGGCTGCGAGCGCACGCCCGAGGGGCTGCGTAACGCCGACGCGCTGGCGATCCAGGCGCAGTGCCAGCCGGCGCTGGCGTACGACGCGATCAACCCGGTCGCGCTGGCGCCGGCCGTCGCGCCACATATCGCCGCCCTCGAGGCGGGCATGTCAGTGAACGTCGCCGCGTTGGCGCCGCCCATGCGCGCATTGCTGGCTCGCGGCGCCGACCTCTGCGTGATCGAGGGCGCGGGCGGCTGGCGGGTGCCGCTCGGCGAAGGCGAATCGCTATCGGATCTTGCCATCGCGCTCGAGTTACCGGTGATCCTGGTGGTCGGCGTGCGCCTCGGCGCGATCAATCACGCCCGGCTCACGCTGGAAGCGATCCAGCGCGACGGGCTTCGCGTCGCTGGTTGGGTTGCCAATGTCATCGACGCCGGCATGCCGCGCGAGGAAGAGAATCTCGATGCATTGGCGCACTGGCTGGGAGAGCGGGGCGGCGCACCGTGCCTGGGCGTGGTGCCCTGGCTCGAAGCCCCGACGGCGGACATCGTCGCCGGCCTGCTCGATATCGAGCCGTTGACCCACGAGGTCGGCGCCAGGACGGCCAGGGAGCGGTGATGGGAAAACGACGACGATGCCAGACATAAGATGAAACAAGAGACGAGACGAAGCAGAGGCGAGATGAAGCAAGAGACGAGACAGGGATGGGAAGAACGTATGGGAGCGAATGACGATTGGATGCGGCGGGATCTCGTCAGCGTCTGGCATCCCTGCACGCAGATGAAGGACCACGAAACGCTACCGATGGTGCCGATTCGCCGGGGAAAAGGCGTTTGGTTGGAGGACTTCGAGGGCAAGCGCTATCTGGATATCGTCAGCTCCTGGTGGGTCAACGTCTTCGGCCATGCCAACGAACGCATCAACGCACGCGTCAAGGCGCAGCTCGACGAACTCGAGCACGTCATCCTCTCCGGTTTCACGCATCGGCCGGTGATCGAACTGTCCGAGCGGCTCGAACGCCTGGCGCCGGAAGGACTTGGCCACTGCTTCTACGCCGACAACGGCTCCTCGGCGATCGAAGTCGCGCTCAAGATGAGCTATCACTATTGGCGCAACGTCGGCCGCCCCGAGAAACGGCGCTTTCTGACCATCACCAACGGCTACCATGGCGAGACCCTGGGCGCGCTCTCCGTCGGCGACGTCGCCATCTTCACCGAGACCTATCGCTCGCTGCTGCTCGACGTGATCAAGGTGCCAGCGCCGGATGGCTTCGGCTTGCCGCGAGATCGCTGGGTCGAGCAGGCGAGGGCGCGCTTCGTCGAGATGGAACTGGCGCTCGAACGCCACGCCCACGAACTCTCGGCGGTGATCGTCGAGCCGCTGATCCAGTGCGCCGGTGGCATGCGCATGTACCCACCGGAGTACCTGACCTGGCTACGCGAGGCCTGCGATCGCCACGGCGTCCAACTGATCTTCGACGAGATCGCGGTGGGGTTCGGGCGCACCGGTACGCTGTTCGCCTGCGAGCAGGCCGGCGTGCGGCCCGACTTCCTATGTCTCTCCAAGGCGCTGACCGGCGGCTATCTGCCGCTCTCGGTGGTGATGACCACCGACGAAGTCTACGCCGCCTTCTACGATGACTACGAAAAACTGAGCGCCTTTCTCCACTCCCATAGCTATACCGGCAATCCGCTGGCCTGCGCCGCCGCGCTTGCCACGTTGGATATCTTCGAGCAGGACGACGTCATCGCCGCCAACCGCGACAAGGCCGCGCTGATGGAGCGGTTGGCCGAACCGCTGCGCGATCACCCACACGTCGGCGACGTGCGCCAGACCGGCATGGTGCTGGCGATCGAGATGGTCAACGACAAAGCCACGCTCGAACCCTACGACTACCGCGAGCGCCGGGGGCTTCGCGTCTTCCGCCACGCCATCTCTCGCGGTGTCATGCTGCGCCCGCTCGGCAACGTCATCTACTGGATGCCGCCCTACGTCATCACCCCGGAAGAGTTGGAATGGGTGGCGGAGGTCACCCGTGAAGGATTGGAGTCGGCCACCGCGACTTGAAGATGGCCGTGGCGTCGAAGCCACGGCCCCGAGCGGGCTACCCGGCTCAGCGATAGGCGATGCCCTGGATGGCGGTGGAGACCCGCGTGCCGGCATCGCTTCCCGAGATGATGGCCCGGATTTCCCCAAGCGATCCGATGACGGCGGGTTTGCCCGTGTGGCGGGCGAAACGGCAGGCGGCCTCGACCTTGGGCCCCATGGAACCCGCGGCGAAGCCCAACTTGGACAGGTGGTCCGGATGCGCCGTGGCGATGGCTCTCTGGCCGGGAGCGTGCCAATCGACATAGGCGGCATCGACATCGGTGGCGATCACCAGGAGATCGGCGTCGAGCTGCTCGGCCAACAGCGCCGAGCAGAGATCCTTGTCGATCACCGCTTCGACGCCTTGCAGACGGCGGTCGCCGGCATACACGGTGGGAATGCCGCCACCGCCGGCGCAGATCACGATAGTGCCGCGTTCCAACAGCCACTTCACCGGGCGAATCTCGAAGATGCGCTTGGGGTCCGGACTGGGTACCACGCGGCGGAACTTGTCGCCATCCGGCTGGATGCTCCAGCCTTTCTCGCGGGCGAGACGCTCCGCCTCCTCGCTATCGTAGACGGGGCCGATGGGTTTGCTCGGCGCCCGGAAAGCGGGATCGTCGGCGTCCACTTCCACTTGGGTCAGCAGGGTGGCGAGGGGCTGTTCCGCCGGCAGCAGGTTGCCCAGCTCCTGTTCGATCATGTAGCCGATCATGCCCTCCGTCTGGGCGCCGAGGACATCGAGAGGATAGGGAGAAACCTCCGTATAGGCGGCACCCTGCAAGGCCAGCAACCCGACCTGCGGGCCATTGCCGTGGGCGATGACCAGTTCGTTGCCGGGTATGGCGAGCGCCAACTGCTCGCAGGCCTTTCTCACGTTGGCGCGTTGCGCTTCGGCGGTCAGGGGCTCGCCACGGCGCAGCAGGGCGTTGCCGCCCAGGGCGACTACGATACGCATGTCGGGACTCCTTCCGTCATGTCAGAGTCCGCCGAGGGAGGAGACCAACACGGCCTTGATGGTATGCATGCGGTTTTCCGCCTGTTCGAATGCGATGCAGGCAGGGGACTCGAAAACCGCATCCGTCACCTCGATGCCCTGGGCCAACTCGGGATACTGGTCCGCGATCTGCTTGCCGACCTTGGTTTCGGTATTGTGGAAGGCGGGCAGGCAGTGCATGAACTTCACCCGAGGATTACCCGCTCGTTCCATCAGTGCCGGGTTGACCTGATAAGGCAGCAACCACTCGATGCGCTCGGCCCATGTCTCCACCGGCTCGCCCATGGAGACCCAGACATCGGTATGGATGAAGTCGACGCCGGCGACCGCGTCCCCTGGATTTTCTGTCAGTGTGATCCGCGCGCCGCTTGCGGCCGCAAAGCGTTGGCAGGCGTCGACGTGCTCCTGGTGCGGCCATAGCGCCTTGGGCGCGGCGATGCGAACGTCCATGCCCAACTTGGCACCGATCAACAGCAGCGAATTGCCCATGTTGTTGCGTGCGTCGCCCAGATAGGCATAGCGGATCTGATGCAGCGGTTTCTCGCTATGCTCGCGCATGGTCATCACGTCGGCGAACATCTGGGTCGGATGATATTCGTCGGTCAGGCCATTGAAGACAGGAACGCCGGCGTATTTGGCCAGTTCCTCGACGATCTCCTGACTGAATCCCCGGTACTCGATGGCATCGTAGAATCGCCCCAGGACCCGCGCGGTATCCTTCATGCTCTCCTTGTGGCCGATCTGCGACGAGTTGGGGTCGATGTAGGTGACATTGGCGCCCTGATCGTAGGCCGCCACCTCGAAGGCGCAGCGTGTGCGAGTGGACGTCTTCTCGAAGATGAGTGCGATGTTCTTGCCGATCAGCCGACGCTGTTCCGCCCCGGCGTATTTGGCTCGC
Organism: Salinicola peritrichatus; assembly: GCF_003206715.1. GTDB lineage: Bacteria > Pseudomonadota > Gammaproteobacteria > Pseudomonadales > Halomonadaceae > Salinicola > Salinicola peritrichatus. Next base: position 49,633 of record NZ_PZJU01000018.1, read on the forward strand.
TTGAGATCGCGGGAGAGGTCGAGCAAATAAAGAATCTCCCGCTCGCTATGGTGCATCAGGCTCAATAGATGACGGTTGTGGAGATTGAAGGCCATCTCGAACTCCTCGTTCAGTAGTCGATGGGGTCGCGGACGATGGGGCAGGTCATGCAGTGGCCGCCACCACGGCCCCGGCCCAGCTCCCCGGAGCTGATGGTGACGACCTCGACGCCGGCCTTGCGCAATAGGGTATTGGTCGAGACGTTACGGTCGTAGCCGATCACCACGCCCGGCTCTAGTGCGACCACATTGTTGCCGTCGTCCCACTGCTCGCGCTCCGACTCGTAGCTGTCGCCACCGGTTTCGACCACCCGCAGCGCCTCGAGCCCCAAGGCATCCGCGACCACGTTCAGGAACCCTCCCTGCTCGTGGCGCAGGTCGATGCCGTCCGGTTTGGACTCGTCCGGGCGCAGGCTGAATGGCACGATGCCTTGAACGACCTCGGGGAAGATCGTCACCAGGTCGTAGTCGCAGAAACTGAAAACGGTATCGAGGTGCATGCTGGAGCGGGATCTCGGCAACCCGGCGACGATGATGCGCTCCACCTCTCCACTGTCGAACAAGCGTCGCGCCAGTTGGCCGATCGCCTGCCGCGAGGTGCGCTCGCCCATGCCGATCAGCACGATGCCCCGGCCGATCGGCATCACGTCGCCGCCCTCGAGAGAGGCGGAGCCATGATCCTGCTCCGGGTCCCCATACCAGATCTGGAAATCGGCCTCGGTGAATTCCGGATGAAACCGGTAGATGGCGGCCGCCAGCAAGGTCTCCTGGCGCCGCGCCGGCCAGTACATGGGATTCAGGGTGACGCCTTCGTAGATCCAGCAGGTGGTGTCGCGCGTGAACTGCGTATTGGGCAGTGGCGGCAGGATGAAACTGGAATGCCCCAGATAGTCGCGGAACATTTTGGCCATTTCGCCACTGTGGGTGCCACTGAGATCGCTCCCTGAGACGCCGCCGATCAGAAATTCCGCGATCTGCCTCGGTGGCAGTTGTTCCAGCCATTCCCGTACCTCGCCCATCAGCCCGAGGCCGACCAGATTCGGCGTGATCTTGCGATCCAGAATCCAGGCCAGGGCGGTGGGGTTCTGAACGACATCGGTGAGCAGATTGTGCATCTCCAGCACCTCGATGCCACGCTCGCGCATCTTGGTCACGAAATCGAAATGATCGCGCTTGGCCTGGCTGACCCACAACACATCGTCGAACAGCAGCTCGTCACAGTTGCCCGGCGTCAGTCGCTGATGTGCCAGGCCCGGAGAACAGACCATGACCTTACGCAGTTTTCCGGCTTCCGAATGAACCCCGTACTTGGGCTTCTGGGTAGACATCACACACTCCTTGCTAGCGTTTGCCCGGTGGCTCCCAGGGAGACCGGGCGAGGACGAGCGATCGCCTTACAGTGTCAGCGCACCGGTATACAGGCCATAGATCGCCAGGGCGGCGCCGATCAGCACGACGGCGAAAATCACTTTCTCCACGGTCGTGAAGATAGGCGAGTGGGTTTCGCGTTTGGCTTTCGCGAAGAGAATCGCGCCAGGGGCGTAGAGCAGCGCGGAAAGCAGCAAATACTGGATGCCGCCGGCGTAGACCAGCCAGATGGCGTAGAGCGTGGCGATCAGCGCGATGGTCAGATCCTTGCGCCGCTCCCGGGGAGCCTGTTCGTAGGTTTCCCGTCGCCAGGCGAGCAGCAGCGCATAAGCGGCGGACCAGAAGTAAGGCACCAGAATCATCGAAGTGGCGAGATAGAGCAGACTCAGGTAAGTCGATTCGTTGAACAATGTGATGATCAGAAACAGCTGGATCAGGCCGTTGGAGAGCCACAGCGCGTTGACAGGTACCTGCCGGTCGTTCTCCTTGCGCAGAAACGCCGGCATGGTGTGGTCCTTGGCGGTGGTGTGCAGGATCTCGGCGCAGAGCAGCGTCCACGAGAGCAGAGCGCCCGATAACGAGACGATCAGGCCGACACCGATCAATATCGCCCCCCATCTGCCGACCACGTGTTCCAGCACGCCCGCCATCGATGGGTTGCTGAGTTGGGCCAGTTGGGGTTGGGTCAGAACCCCCATCGACAGTACATTGACCAGCACCAGCAACAGCAAGACGAGCAGAAAGCCCATGACGGTGGCGCGACCGACGTCGCGACGGTTCTCGGCGCGAGCCGAGAACACGCTGGCGCCTTCGATGCCGATGAATACCCACACGGTCACCAGCATCATGTTGCGCACCTGATCGGAGATGCCACCGAGATCGAGTTCGGCGTTACCCCAGAAGTCCTGAGTGAAGATACCGAAATCGAAAGCGATGGCAGTGATCACGATGAACAGAACCAACGGCACCAGCTTGGCGATCGTCGTTACCAGGTTGATGAAAGCGGCTTCCTTGATGCCTCGCAATACCAGAAAGTGGACGCACCATAACAACAGGGAGGCGCAGAGGATCGAGACCAGGGTGTTGCCTTCGCCAAAGACAGGAAAGAAGATTCCCAGCGTGCTGAACAGCAGGACGAAATAGCTGACGTTGCCGATCCAGGCACTGATCCAGTATCCCCATGCCGACGAGAAACCCATGTAGTCGCCGAACCCCGCCTTGGCATAGGCATAGATCCCGCCATCCAATTCGGGCTTGCGGTTGGCCAGCGTCTGAAAGACGAAAGCCAACGTCAACATGCCCACCGCGGTGATCGCCCAGCCAAGCAGGATCGCACCAGCCCCGGCGCTTACCGCCATGTTCTGGGGGAGGGAGAAAATACCGCCACCGACCATGGAACCGACCACCAACGCGGTCAACGCACCCAACCCTAGCTTTGGCATCTTTCTCCCTCTCCAAGACCCTGAAAATGAGTTTGAACCTATTCCTATTTAATAAAGCTCTTTAAAGCCCTGTTAAGCGTTTTCTCTGATTTGAAATAGAGTTTAATTCTATGATTTATAGCGCCGATATATCTTTGATGAATTGAAGTAAAAATTAAAGCGTTTCGCTGTGTGGTCAATTGACGCAGGCTGTGGATGGTGCGTATCCAATTATATTGCCGCTGGCAATGCTACGTTATTCTTATAATGGCATGACAGCCGCTTTAAGTATCATTTGGAAAACGCTGGATGAAATGGTGGATAGAAGGACGTGAATGGTCTCGGTCGCAAGATGAGACAAATATAAGTTAATGTTTTTTAATGATTTATGTCGGGCCTGAGCATCGGTGTCGCGCAACGCAACGATGCACATGTGTCGATGTTTATTAGGGTTTCCTTAGATGTGTGGCCAATTGACGCAGATCATGAATGATACCTGTCCGATTAGGTTGCCGTTATCCATATTTCGATAATTTTATCGCGATAGCGATAACCATTTTATGATGGGAATGTTCAAGGACTATCTGCTTGATTTCTGTCCGCTTGATGTTTGTCTGAAAAATCGACGAACATCATTGTCCGGATATGCATTGCGCATGACGGCGTTTCCGGAGCTTTATGTCCAGCTCCGCACGGCATTCGCCACCTTGGTGGTGTTTCGCGGCCTCGAGACATGAGTCTTGGCGATCCGCTGGCGTAACCAAAACGCAGCATGGAAGTAACAAATGATTACCATTGCTCGCTGAACTTGGCATATTTCCTATAGCTCTAAGCAAGGCTGCGATACAGGCCGGGAGACGATCACGGCCCGATTGCTGTCGTTCCCTGGAAATCGGCAAGGATGGAGACATGGACAAGTCACGCACCCCCGCCCCGCGCCCCTCGGGCGACATCACGGATACCTGGGTCGACGCTTGAGACGTCCAATGACCTCACCCGTCGCCACGTCCAGGGCAGCGAACAGCGACGTCGTCCCATGGCGCTGGAAGTCATGGGTGCGCGTTGCAAGTTTGCCGACAGTCAGCGGGAGTCCGGGTTGGGTGCGGTTCAGCGCTTGAATCTGGCTTTTCTCATCAACCGATAAC
>NZ_PZJU01000019.1 GCF_003206715.1 Salinicola peritrichatus
AACGCCCCGGACTCCTTGAGTCCGGGGCGTTTTTCTTTGGCCGACGATAAATCCCGCTGCGGGCTGCGGGCTTTCGTCGTCCTGGTATCGATCCTGTTGATAGCGACTTTCGAACGCTTCGATTAGCAAGCTAATGTTTCAGACCTCACAATGTCATCAACGGTTGAGCCAAGAGGCCAACCATTCAAATGGATGATCATTGGAGGTACACCATGAAAACTCGCATTCTTGCTGCTATTGCCCTAGCTGTCGCTCTGCCCGCTGCCGCTCAGGCCAACAGCGTTACGGCCGAACAGATTTTCGCCCAGCAGCGTGAAGCGCTCAACACGCAGCCGACTTCCGAGTATCAAGTGCTGCCGACCCCATATCGTTTCAACACGGTCATTGGCGGTCATAGCGACGCGGCCGATCAGTCTCTGGCCTATGTCGCCGCCCACACGCAACGGGCTACCAACATCGCTGCCGGCAATAGCGACCTGATCGGGCAAGGGCAGAGCGTTGCCGCCGCTCGTGCACTGCAGCATGCCGGTGGAGTCAGCGATACCGGCCATGGCAACGTCGAAGTGGACTTCGCCAGCATCGACTGAAGCAGGCGATCGATCTAAAGTCCATTGAAATACGCGCGCCCGGGAAACCGGGTGCTTAAAACTTGGCAGGGACTGCCTCAGTCACCTCCAACTTCCCCGGCCATGCCCCCTTGGCCGGGGTTTTTTATGCCATCGGAACTCGGTTGTCCGCAGTGAGCCCGGGGTCACCACAAGGTGAGGCGTCAGGAACGGGCAGGAAGTCCATCGCGGGACCAAGACATCAGACGATTGCCTGCAGCGCCTGGATCAGGCTTTGCATCTCGTCATCGGTGCCGATCGAGATACGCAGAAAATCGCTGAGTCCATCTTTGTTGAAATGGCGCACCAGAATGCCGCACTCGCGCAGGCCGGTGAACAAAGCGGCGCCACTATGCAGCGGATGACGCACGAACAGGAAGTTGGTCTGCGACGGCAGAACTTCGAAAGCCAGCGCTTGAAGTTCCCGCCGCGTCCATTCCCGGGTCGCGATCACACGTTCGCAGCAGGCACGGAAGTGAACGTCGTCAGTGAGCGCGGCGATCGCCACCGTGCTGGCAAGCATGTCGATCGGATAGGAGTTGAACGAGTTCTTGACTCGCTCGAGCCCATCGATGAGTTCACGCGAGCCGATGGCATAGCCCAGGCGCAGGCCGGCGAGGCTGCGTGATTTCGAGAGCGTGCCGGTGACCAGCAGATTCGGATAGCGTTCGACCAGTGGCACGGCGCTCTCGCCACCGAAGTCGACATAGGCTTCGTCCACCAGCACCACGCTCTCGCTGATCCGCTCCAGCAGCCCGGCTATCGCGGCGCGGGAATGCCCATGACCGGTAGGGGCGTTGGGGTTGGCGAAGACCACGCCACCGTTGTCGCTATCGAAGGCGTTCAGGGCAATCTGCCAGCGATCGTCGAGTGCCACGGTGCGGTAGGCGATGTCATAGAGTTTGCAGTAGACCGGATAGAAGCTGTAGCTGATCGCCGGCATCAGTAGCGGCTTCGGCTGACAGAAAAATGCCTGAAAGGCCAGTGCCAGCACCTCGTCGGAGCCGTTGCCGACGAAGACCTGTTCGGGTTCGACGCCATGGGCTTTTGCCAGCGCTTGGCGCAACGCCAACGATTCGGGATCGGGATAGCGGCGCAGATGTTCGACCTCGAACTGCTGCAGGGCCCGCTCGACCATGGATGAGGGCGGATAGGGGTTCTCGTTGGTGTTGAGCTTGATCAACTTCTCGCGCGGCTGCTCACCTGGGACATAGGGAGTCAGGGCGCGAACGGCGGGGCTCCAGAATTGACTCATGATCTCTCGCGGGCGCGTACAGGGACTAAATAATGAGGTGCAAGGAGTCGCCATAGTGACTCGTGCGCGGCGGTGGTGCAAGCGCTTGACTTGGCCGCCGGCGAGGTCGGCTGGTCTTCTCACGGTCGCCTCTCGATCGCTACAATCCGCTATCGATAAGGGTTCCCATGGCCTACGCCAAGCTATCGTTACCGCTCAACGAGCCTGATCCGGGCACTCGCGACGGTGGTGCGCCGTGCTATCCACAATGATTGCGTGTGGTGAATGGGGTGCCACGCGGGGCACTAACCGCTATCCTGTATTCACGTGGCCGCCCAGGCGGCCTGTATGGCCCAGAAGTGTAAGGAGAAACAATATGCAAATCAGGACGTTGCTGGCCAGCGCCGCCACGGTAGCCGTATTGGCCGGTTGTGCCAGCGGTGGCTCTCAAACGCAGTCCGGCACGACCGACACCGCTGCCGGGGCCGAGAGCACGACGACCTACGAGGGCACCTTGCCATGTCGCAGCTGCGACGGCATCGACCTGACCGTCAACCTCAACGGTACCGAGTCCTCGCCGGCCGCCGAGCGTACTTTCACTCTCGAAGCCGATTATCGCAACCACCCGCAGAACCCCGATCCCGAGCAGTACGAAGGGCAATGGGAAGCGATGACCGGCACCGCCGTCGATCCGCAGGCCACGGTCTACGAATTGACGCCGGATAGCGAAGGCCAGATTTACTACTTCCAGAAGATCGACGATCGCACGCTCGAACTGATCGACCCGCAGCGCCGTCGTTTCGAGAACGGCGAAATGTTGCGCTTGACTCGTCAATAAGCGGCCCGGCGCATGCTGAAGGGCGGCCGCCGGCCGTCCTTCGTCGTTGATGGAACGCCAATGATGGCAACATAAACGACCCACAATCTTCCCGGCATGACGGAGATCCCTACGCGTGGCAAAAGCGAAGAGCGCCTTTGTCTGCACCGAGTGCGGTGCGGAATACAGCAAATGGCAGGGGCAGTGCAGCAATTGTCGGGAGTGGAACACGCTTACCGAGATCCGGCTCGGTAGCTCTCGACCTGGTGCCACCGCTGCGGGCAGTGCCAGCGCGCGCAATGGATACGCGGGGGCCCTGTCGCGGGAAGTGGTGGATCTCTCCGGTGTCGATCTGACCGAGGTCCCTCGCTTCAGCTCCACCTTCGAGGAGTTCGACCGCGTGCTCGGTGGCGGCTTGGTGCCCGGTTCCGCCGTGCTGCTGGGGGGGCATCCCGGCGCCGGCAAGTCGACCCTGCTGCTGCAGACCGCTTGTCGTCTTGCCCAGAGCAAGCGCGTGCTCTACGTTACCGGCGAGGAGTCGCTATCCCAGGTGGCGATGCGCGCTCACCGCCTGCAACTGCCGACGCAAGGACTCAAGATGCTGGCCGAGACCAGCATCGAGACCCTGCTCGCCGTGGCCGAGCGCGAGCGTCCCGAGGTGCTGATCATCGACTCGATTCAGACCATGCATCTCGAAGACATCGGCTCGGCCCCCGGCGGTGTCGCCCAGGTGCGCGAATCGGCGGCGGCGCTGACGCGCTTCGCCAAGCAGTCGAACACCGTGCTGCTGCTGGTGGGGCACGTGACCAAGGATGGCAGCCTGGCCGGCCCCAAGGTGCTCGAGCACATGATCGACGCCTCGCTCTTGCTCGAAGGCGGCAGCGACTCCCGCTTTCGCACCCTGCGTGGGCAGAAGAACCGCTTCGGCGCGGTCAACGAGCTGGGCGTGTTCGCGATGCTCGAACTCGGCCTCAAGGAGGTCAAGAACCCCAGCGCGATATTCCTCTCGCGCAGCGAGGAGCAGGCCGCCGGTAGCCTGGTGATGGTGGTATGGGAGGGCACCCGGCCGATCCTGGTCGAGGTGCAGGCGCTGCTCGACGAGTCGGCGCTGGGCAATCCGCGTCGCGTGGCGGTGGGGCTCGACCATAACCGACTGGCGATGCTGCTGGCCGTGTTGCACAAGCACGGCGGCCTGTTTACCGGCGATCAGGATGTCTTCCTCAACGTGGTCGGCGGGGTCAAGGTACTCGAGACGAGTGCCGATTTGGCGGTGCTGTTGGCGGTGGTGTCCAGCCTGCAGAATCGGCCGCTGCCGCGGGAGCTGGTGGTATTTGGCGAGGTGGGATTGTCCGGCGAGATTCGCCCCGTTCCCAGCGGCCAGGAACGCATCGTCGAGGCGGCCAAGCACGGCTTCACCCGCGCCATTGTCCCACGTGGCAACGCACCGAAGCAGGCGCCGGAAGGGATGCAGGTGGTGGCGGTCGACAAGCTGGCCGAGGCGCTGGAAGCGTTGTGAGCGTCGCACGCTGAGTCTCGGGGTATCGTCGGTTACACTGCCAGTGACAAGCACCATATCGCCAAGCACGCGTGACGAGGAGCCTGACCATGAGCGCCATTCGCCTGACACAGTATAGCCACGGGGCCGGTTGCGGCTGCAAGATCGCCCCCGACGTGCTCGACCGTATCCTCGCCAAGGCCGGACCGGGCGCCAAGAGCAAGCGCCTGATCGTGGGCAATCAGGGGCGCGAGGACGCGGCCGTCTATGACCTGGGAGACGGTCGAGGTTTGATCTCGACCACCGATTTCTTCATGCCGATCGTCGACGATCCGTTCGACTTCGGGCGCATCGCAGCGACCAATGCGATCAGCGACGTCTACGCCATGGGTGGCGAGCCGATCATGGCGCTGGGCATCCTCGGCTGGCCGCTCGACAAGCTTTCCGGCGAGGTTGCCGGCGACGTCGTCTCCGGGGCCCAGACCGTATGCCGGGAACTCGGCCTGGCATTGGCCGGCGGTCACTCCATCGATGCCCCGGAGCCGATCTTCGGCCTCGCGGTCAATGGCCTGGTCGATCTCGAACACCTCAAGCTCAATAGTGGTGCCAAGCCGGGCGATCTGCTCTATCTGACCAAGCCGCTCGGTATCGGCATGCTGACCACGGCGGAAAAGCAGGGGCGGCTGCAGGCCGGCCACCAGGGGCTGGCGCGGGAAACCATGCTGATCGCCAACGACATCGGGCAGGCGCTGGCCCGGATCGAAGGCGTTCACGCCATGACCGATGTCACCGGATTCGGTCTCGCCGGCCATCTGAGCGAAGTCTGCGCGGCCAGTGGCGTCGCAGCGCGGATCGATTTCGCCAAGCTGCCGCGGCTGGCCGAGGCCGAAGCCTACCGCCGTCAGGGCGCGGTGCCCGGCGGTACCGGGCGCAACCGTGAAGCGATCGGCGCGGCCTTGCCGGAGATGGACGCCGCGCACTGGCAGTGGCTGTGCGATCCGCAGACATCCGGTGGTCTGCTGGTCGCGGCCGATCCCGCCTGGGCCGACGACGTCGAGCGCGTCGGGCGTCAGTATCAGCTCGAGCTGGAAGCCTTCGGCGAGTGCGTCACTCCCCGCGGCGGCGATGCGCTGATCGAGGTGCGAGGTTGAAAGCGAGTGAGTTCATCGACGCGGATCTGTCGCTGCTCGAACGCCCGCTGATCGACGTGCGCGCACCGATCGAATTCGCCGCCGGCGCGCTACCCGGGGCGATCAATCTGCCACTGATGGACGACGCCGAGCGCCGCGAGGTGGGGATTCGCTACAAGCAGGCGGGACAGGCCGCGGCCGTCGAGCTGGGCCATCGTCTGGTCTCCGGAGAACGCCGCGAGCAGTGCATCTCCGCCTGGGAGGCGGCGATCGCGGCGGCACCCGAGAGCGTGCTCTATTGCTTCCGAGGCGGCATGCGCTCGCAGATCGCGCAACAGTGGCTGGCCGAACGTGGCCATCCGCTGCCGCGTATCCGTGGTGGCTGGAAGGCGATGCGTAACCTGCTGATCGCCATGCTCGAGGCCCGCCGCGAAGCGCCACTGCTGGTGGTGGCCGGGTTGACCGGGTGCGCCAAGACGGCACTGGTGCAGGCGCTCGACAGCGGGGTCGATCTCGAGGGACATGCCCGCCACAAGGGGTCCGCTTTCGGCCAGCACCCGCTGGCCGGACCTTCGCAGATCGATTTCGAGCATGGCCTGGCGCTGGATCTCGATCGCCTGCCGCTGGCGCGGGTGGTGGAGGACGAATCACAGCGCATCGGTCGCCTGGCGATTCCGGCAGTCTTCTGGCAGACGATGAAAGCCGCTCCCTGCATCCGAGTGGAGATGCCACTCGACTGGCGACTCGAACAGATCCGCAAGGACTATATCGAGGATCTGAGTGGCATCTATCATCGCGACTACGGGCCCGAACTGGGCGAGGTGCTATTTCGCAAGCAACTCTCCGGAGCATTGAAGCGGCTCGGCAAACGCCTGGGCGGCGAGCGCCTGGGGCGGCTTCTTGCCGCTCAGCAGCAGGCTTTCCAGGCTCAGCGTCACGGCAGAATCGAGGCACATGACGACTGGCTGGCACCGCTGCTCCAGGAGTACTACGACCCGATGTACCGCTACCAGATCGACAGCCAGCCGCGTACGACGCTGCACGTCGGTGACTGGGACAGTTGCCTCGCGGTGGCGCAGGAGTGGGAGCGTGAACGGCTGCATTAATCCCTGTCGAGCCATTGGGTCATCACCCGATCCAGCAACGCCGCCTGGCGGTCGAAGCGCTTCGGATCGGCGAAGATCTCGTCGCGGGACTGCGCCTGACGCTCCTGGGCGACGGCCAGATCGTGGTCGTACATCGCCTGGGCGCTCTGGGCAGTCACTTCGAGATGGCACTGCATGGCGAGCACGCGGCCGCGGTCCCAGGCGAAGCCCTGAATCGGGCTGGCCGGCGTATGGCCCAGCGGCAGACAGTCGTCCGGCAAACCGAAGATATCGCGATGCCAGAGCAGGGCCTCGAAGGTTTCCGGCAAATCGAATGGGCTCGCATCGTCCAGGGTGACGGTCTGCCAACCGAGCTCCGGCTGCACCGATGGCGAGACGATGGCACCGAGCGCTTCGGCGATCAGACCCGCGCCGTAGCCGATACCGAGTAGCGGCTTGTTGCTTTTGAGCGCACGATCGATGAGTTTGCGCTCACGCTTGAGCAGAGCAGTCTTGGGCGGCGCGAACGCGTCGAGCAGGACCAGCGCATCGCAGTTGTCCAGCGGTGGCGGCAGTTCGCCCTCATCGAGTCGGCAACGGTTGTAGCTATGGCCCATGCCCGTCAGCCAATCCGCGATGCGGGCCGGCCCCAATAACGGACTGTGCTGGATAAAATAGATATGCATGATAGGTCAACATGGGGGCGCCGGGGCGCCTCCACAAGCTCACGAGCCGTGCCCTCGGCCAAACGTTGTTGAAAAGGCGCTGAGCGCGAGATCGTGAGCGGACTCCAAGACCGGCGGCGGGTGGCGATGCGAACGGAAATCCTAGAGCAGATCTACACCATTGTGGCCCAGGTTCCGACGGGGCGCGTGACCACCTATGGCCGCATCGCCAATATGACCGAAGGCGCGACCGCGCGCATGGTCGGCAGCGCGATGCGCCAATTGCCCGAAGGGCACGATCTGCCGTGGCATCGCGTCATCAATGCCAGCCGACGCGTGGCCGAGCATGGTGGCGCCCGCCGTCAGCACGAGAAACTGCGTGGGGAAGGTGTCGTCTTCGATGCCCACGGCCGCGTGCCCACGCACCTGATATGGCCAGATTGACCGGAGAATCCATGGCTCAACCCACGGGTAGCTTCAACGCAAGACTACGCCGGCTCGATGCGCGCCAGCAGACCGCCTTCATGGCGGCATTGAGCGAGCGCCTGATACCCAACTACGCGCTCTACGCCAGCATGAGCGGCAGCGGCGACCCCAGCGTGCTCCATAACGTGCTCGATCTGGTGTGGGAGCGGCTCAGGGTCAAGTCGGCACGTATCGATTTCGACAAGCAGGCCGACAAGCTGGCGGCGGTCGAGCCACCGGAAGCCGACGATAGTTTCGGCGCGCGCCGCGCGACCGAGGCGGTAATGGCTTTGACGACACTGCTGGATACGCTACGCGGCGAGGCTCCCGAAGCGGTGCTGGATGTCAGTCAGCTATCGCGCAACGGGGTGCGTGCCTACATCGAAATGACCGAGGGTAGCGAGGATGCCGAACGTCTCGATGCGTTGTTCCGCGAGCACGAACTGATGCAGGATGAACGCGCCTTCCAGCAGGCAGTGCTCGAAGCGGTGGAGGATGATCCGAATCTCGAAAGCCTCTCGGATCTGCGACTGCTGGGACGCAACCAGGGAGTGAGCAACCTGGGGCTGAGTCTCGACTGAGAACCCGTTTACGATCTGCTGTGCGTCGGCCAAACGTCGTTGAGCCGGAGCGTAGCGGAGACAACAGCCGAAGGCTGGCCCGTAGGGTGAGCGAAGCGAGTCAAACGCTTTCGGAATGCTCATTTAGCCCCATGTAAACTCGTACGCGAGCCCGGTCCTTTCCTTAAGCGTTTTCGCCTAGTTTTGGTTCTAGCTCGCGAGATCGTAAACAGATTCTGAGACCGGTCCGAACCGGGTGTGGATAAAACGGCTACGCTGAAAGCCTATGGATAAAAAGGCGACAACGTTCAAGGAGGAACATCATGTATCACCGTTTGGCGATCGGCGGCATCGTGCTGGCGACATTGGCGCTTACGGGTTGCCAGAGTTTTCCGGGCTGGGATGGCGACGCGCTGCGTACCGAGCCGGTGGTCAAGACGGTGCACGAGCCCGGCTGCGAGGGTGATGATTGCGCCACTGTCACGGCCGACTATCTGCGCTTCCCCGCATCGCCCGCCCTCTCCGATCTGTTGCAGAAACGCTTGTTCTCGCTGGCCAGCGGTCTCAGCGACGAGCCCGACGGCGGCGAGTTGGGCCGGGCCGAGTCTTTCGATGAATTCGCCGACCAAGTGTTCGCAGCCGCACGGGAGGCGCGCCAGGAAGTGCCCGAGTTGCCCGGCTACCAGGCCGACCTCAAGGCTGAAGTGGTCTCCGATCACGATGATCTGCTGATACTCGAACTGGACGGCTACCTGTTCAGCGGTGGCGCCCATGGTCTGCCGCTGACCCAGTACCTGGTGATCGATCGCGACACCCGGCAGCCCGTCGGTTTGGACGAGATGCTGGTGCCCGGCCAGCGACCGACCTATGAAGCTGCGCTGAAGCGGGCACATCGACGTTGGCTCTCGAGCGATCAGGCCAGCGGTCTCTCGGTATCCCAGTGGCCGTTCGTGGTTTCCGACAATGCCGCGCCGCTCGAAGATGGCCTGTCGGTCAAGTATCAGGTCTACGATCTGGGGCCGTACGCCATCGGTCAGCCGACGCTAACGATTCCCTATGCCGAACTCGACGGGGTGTTGAAGCCGCGCTACCTGCCTTGAACCGGGCGGCTTCACAGCCGCATTTCGATGCCGTGTTCGGCCATGTAGCGCTTGGCATCGGGAATGGTGTATTCGCCGAAGTGGAAGATGCTGGCGGCAAGCACCGCATCGGCGCCGCCGTCCTTGACGCCGGCGACCAGGTGATCGAGATTGCCGACGCCGCCGGAGGCGATCACCGGCACTTCGACTGCGTCGCTGATCGCCCGGGTCACGCCGAGGTCGAAGCCAGCCTTGGTACCGTCGCGGTCCATGCTGGTCAACAGCAGCTCGCCGGCGCCGTAATCGACCATCTTGCGCGCCCACTCCACGGCGTCCAGGCCGGTGGGGCGACGCCCGCCGTGGGTGAAGATCTCCCAGCGCGGCAACTCGCCGTCAGCGCTGACCCGCTTGGCGTCGATCGCCACCACGATGCACTGGCTGCCGAAGCGCTCGGCCGCCTCGCGCACGAAATCCGGGTTGGTGACCGCGGCGGTGTTGATCGAGATCTTGTCCGCGCCGGCGTTGAGCATGGTGCGGATATCGTCGCAGCGGCGAATGCCGCCGCCCACGGTCAGCGGGATGAAGACCTCGCCGGCGATGCGCTCGACCATTTCCACCGTGGTGTCGCGGTCCTCATGACTGGCGGTGATGTCGAGGAAGGTGATCTCGTCGGCACCCTGCTGGTTGTAGCGCTTGGCGATCTCGACCGGGTCGCCGGCATCGCGGATACCGACGAAATTGACACCCTTGACCACGCGGCCGGCGTCGACATCGAGGCAGGGAATGATGCGTTTGGCCAGGCTCATGCGGACTCTCCCTTGGCGGCGTGAATCTTGTCGCTGAGCGCTTGCGCCTCGGCGAGATCGAGCGAGCCTTCGTAGATGGCGCGGCCGGTGATGGCGCCGATGATACCGCTATCGGCGACCCCGGCCAGCGCGCGGATGTCTTCGAGATCGGTTACGCCACCGGAGGCGATCACTGGCAGGCCGCCGTCGCGGGCGAGCGCGGCGGTCGCTTCGACATTGACGCCCTGCATCATGCCGTCGCGGGCGATGTCGGTGTAGACGATCGAGGAGACGCCGTCATCCAGGAAGCGCTTGGCCAGATCCACCGCCTTGAGCGTCGAGACCTCGGCCCAACCGTCGGTGGCGACGAAGCCGTCGCGGGCATCCAGGCCGACGATCACGTGCCCCGGAAACCGACGGCATGCCTCGCCGACGAAATCCGGCTGCTTGACCGCCTTGGTGCCGATGATCACGTAGCCGACCCCGGCTTCGAGATAGTGCTCGATGGTATCGAGGCTGCGGATACCGCCGCCGATCTGGATCGGCAGGTCGGGATAGGCACGGGCGATCGCGGTGACCGCCGTGCCATTGACCGGCTTGCCTTCGAAGGCGCCGTTGAGATCGACCAGGTGCAGCCGCCGCGCACCGGCCTCGACCCAGCGCGCGGCCATTGCCACCGGATCGTCGCCGTAGGCGGTGGCATCGTCCATGCGGCCCTGTTTCAGACGCACGCACTGGCCGTCCTTGAGATCGATGGCGGGAATTACCAGCATGTCGTCGAATCCTTTGCGGTCGTGTTGATACCGGAGCCTGTCAAGGCGCCCAGTTGACGAAGTTTTCCAGCAACTGCAGGCCGTCCCTGGCGCTCTTCTCGGGGTGGAACTGCACCGCGAACACGGTACCGCGCCCGGTGACCACATGGGCGTTGACCCCGGCGTAATCGGTGGTGCCGAAAATATCGGCATCCGCCGCGGCCTCGACATAATAGCTATGGACGAAATAGAAACGCGCGCCGTCCTCGATACCGTTCCACAGCGGGTGTTCGTGGTGCTGCACGACCCGGTTCCAGCCCATGTGCGGTACCTTGAGGCGTTCGCCATCGGGGCCGGTGAGGTGATGGCCGAAATGACGCACGCGGCCGGGCAGAAACCCGAGGCAGTCGATGCCGCCGTTCTCTTCGCTACGCTCGAACAGCATCTGCTGGCCGACGCAGATGCCGAGAAGCGGCTTGCCCTGCTCCTCGAGCAGATCCTTGACCAGGCCTTCGAGCTCGGTGCGCTGCAATTCGCCCATGCAGTCGCGGATCGCGCCCTGGCCGGGCAGGACCAGGCGCGAGGCGCCACGGATCGAGCGCGGATCGCGGGTCACCAACACGTTTTCGTGGGTCACGTGCTCGAGCGCTTTGGCCACGGAGTGCAGATTGCCCATCCCATAATCGATCACGGCGATCGTCATAGCACGTTCCTCGCTGGGTCGGTGGTGGCGGCGGACGGCCTCACAGGCTGCCCTTGGTCGACGGCATCTGGCCCGTCATGCGCGGATCTTCCTCGACGGCGGCGCGCAGGGCACGGCCGAAGGCCTTGAAGATGGTCTCCGCCTGGTGGTGGGCATTGAAACCCTTGAGATTGTCGATATGCAGGGTTACCTGGGCATGGTTGACGAACCCCTGGAAGAACTCCCGGAACAGTTGGGTATCCAGACGGCCGATGGTGGCGCGGGTGAACTCGACATCCATGAACAGCCCGGAACGGCCGGAGAAATCGATCACCACCCGGGACAGCGCTTCGTCCAGCGGAACATAGGCGTGGCCATAGCGGCGGATGCCGCGCTTGTCGCCGATCGCCTTGGCGAACGCCTGGCCGAGAGTGATGCCGAGATCCTCGACGGTGTGGTGCTCGTCGATTTCCAGGTCGCCCTTGGCGTCGATGGCGAGATCGAGCATGCCGTGGCGAGCCACCTGATCGAGCATGTGGTCGAGGAAGGGGACGCCGGTCTGGCACTCGAGACGGCCGCTGCCGTCCAGATTCACCGTCACCGTGATCTGCGTCTCGTTGGTTTGGCGTGACACCGTAGCGATGCGCTCGGACATGCGTTGGGAGTCTCCCGATACGATTGGCGAGGATCGGTCATTATAGAGAATCGCCCCCCGCATCCGCTACAATGCCGATGATTCCAGAGCGGCCTTGGCCGGGCCGCTCCGCCGACAAGGAGAAGCAGGGGGCATGCCGGAAGCCACGCAGACCATCGAACCGTTCGACTCATCCACGCCCGCCGTCCGGCGAGATCGAAAAACGCGCCCGACCGGCTTCGGCGAACGGGGAGACAGCGCATGAAGGGGTTGGTCAGAGCGCTGCTGGCGGCAATCGGTGTCCTGGGTATCCTGGTGGTAATCGCGGTCGTCTATATCACGACCTTTTTCGATCCCAACGATCTCAAGCCTCGCCTGATCGAAGCGGTCCGCGACCAGAGCGGGCTGGAGTTGCGCCTCGATGGGCCGCTGTCGTGGACCTTCTACCCGCGCATCGGCGTCAGCGTCGAGGATGCGGAGGCCTGGCTGGCCAAGCAGTCTCGTGACGATGAGCCTTTCGTCGCCTTCGACCGTGCCGAGGTCAGCGTGGCGTTCGCACCGCTGTTGAGCGGCGACGTGTCGGTCGACGGCCTGATTCTCGATGGCATGCGCCTCAACCTGGCCCGCGACGAGCAGGGTCAGGGTAACTGGCAGGTGCTGCTGGATCGCCTTGCCGAACGCGACGATCAGCGCCAGCAGGATGATGTCCAGGCGCCCGCCCCGGCGACTGCGGGACCAGGCCTCGACCCGGGCGAGAACCAGCCGGTGGCATTCGATATCGCCAATATCCAGGTCTCCAACAGTCAGGTGCGCTACGTCGATCGCCGTCAACCGCTCGATGTCACTCTGACCAATCTCGGATTCCAGAGCAGCAACGTCAGCCCGCAATCGGCGTTCCCGATCCAGCTCACGTTCGATGTCGACGGTGCCGAACCCAGACTCGACGGCAACGTGCAGTTGAAGAGCCAGATGCGCATGGATCTCGGCGCCGGGCGCTACACCTTCGAGAAGATGACGCTCAACGGCAAGGCCCAGGTTCCCGACCTGGCGGAGCAGGCGCAGAGCGCCAACCTCAAGATCGCCACGCTGGTGGCCGACACCCAGGCCAAGCAGTATCGCGCCGATGGTATCCAGCTCGACGCCTCGCTCTATCATCCGATCATGCAGGAGACCCCGCTGTCGCTGGCTCTGGAGCTCAACGCCGTGGCCGATCTGCAGGCGCAGACCGCCACGCTCAGCGATGTGGTATTGACGGGTGACGACGATCTCAACCTGACCGGCAACGCCGACATCACCCAACTCGACCGGACGCCCCGGTATCAGGGGCGCCTGGAACTGGCACCGCTACCGGTACGTGACTGGCTTGCGCGCTTCGGCAGCGAGCCCGATACCGCCGACGAGAGTGCGTTGACGGCGCTGTCGATGAGCGGGCCGTTCCAAGGCAATGCGCAGCGCATCGATTTCGACGACCTGCAACTGACTCTGGATCAGACCCACCTGCACGGATCGCTCGGCGCGGCCTTCGACGGCCAGGCGCTCGATTTCGACCTCGCCGGCGACCAGCTCGATCTGGACGCCTATCTGCCGCCGGCACAGGAGAGCGCCGAGGGTGCGGCCCAGGATGGCGACGATACGGCCTGGTTGCAGACCTTGGGTGTCGCGCCGGCGATGGCGGCCAGCGAGGCAGCCGAACTGCTGCCGGTGGCTTGGTTGAGCGGACTCGAGCAGGAAGGGCATCTGACTCTCGACGCGCTCAAGGCCAAGGGCGCCAACCTGAGCGATGTGGAACTGACCACCAGCGGCGGCAACGGACGTCAGCGCATCGACTCGCTCCGTGCCGCGCTCTACGGCGGTTCGCTGCAGGCCTCGAGCGCACTGGATCTACGTCAGACACCGATCCAGCTCGCATTCACCGAGCGCATGCAGGGTGTCGATATCGCGCCTCTCTACCAGGACGTCGGTGGCAAGCCGTCGCCCCTGCGCGGCACCCTGAATCTGCAGGGCGACTTCGACTCGCGCACCAATACGCTCGATGGGCTCAAGCAGAACCTCAACGGCCAGGCGGCGCTGCGGGTCGACGACGGCGCCATGCTCGACGTCAACGTCTCGCGCCAGCTGTGCACTGCGGTGGCGACGCTTGAAGGGCGTGAGTCGACTCGGGAGTGGAGCGACGACACTCCGTTCGACCGGCTGCAGGCCAGTGTCCTGGTCAACGACGGGGTCGCTCACAACGACGATCTCAACATCGCCATTCCCGGCATCGAAGTGACCGGAAAGGGTGAGGTCAATCTGGTCACCAACCGTCTCGACTACCGCGCCGCGGCGCGCTTCACGGATACCGCCGACAAGGCGGCCTGCGGCGTCAACCCGCGCCTGGCCCAGGTCGATTTCCCGATCCGCTGCCAGGGCAGCCTGAGCGATGCACCGGGGCAGTGGTGCGGCTTCGATCGCGATGCCTTCCAGAGTGCCCTGGGCGAGTTGGCCAAGGACGAAGCCAAACGCAAGGCCGGCGAGCGCGTCGACGAAGCGCTCGATGAACGGCTCGACAACGAAACCCGACAGAAGATCGACGAAAAACTGGGCGAAGGCGCTTCCGAGGAACTTCGCAACAAGATTCGAGGTCTATTTCAGTGAACCAAGCCAATAGCCAGTCTCTGCGCCGACGTTCTGTCGGCGCCTTTTTCGCGCTTTCCGCCGCGTCTTTCTTTATCGCTTCACGTTAAGAGGTGCCGCTTGGCTGAGATTTCCCTGTCGGCCGACGCCTTTCGGCAGCGCGTCTTTGACTGGTTCGACGCTCATGGCCGCAAGGCGCTGCCGTGGCAGTACGACAAGACGCCGTATCGGGTCTGGGTATCGGAAATCATGCTCCAGCAGACCCAAGTCACGACCGTGATCCCCTATTTCGAGCGGTTCATGGCGCGCTTTCCCGACGTCCGCTCGCTGGCGGCCGCGCCACAGGATGACGTTCTGCATCTATGGACGGGGCTGGGCTATTACGCGCGTGCGCGCAACCTGCACAAGGCCGCCAAGGTCATCGTCGATGAGCATGGTGGTGAACTCCCGACTCACGATCTCGAGGCGATGACCGCCTTGCCGGGGATCGGTCGCTCGACCGCCGGCGCGATCGTCAGCATCAGCACCGGACGGCGGGCGGCGGTTCTCGACGGTAACGTCAAACGGGTGCTGGCCCGGTTGCACGCTATCGACGGCTGGCCGGGCAGGAACGAGGTGCTGGCCCAACTGTGGACGCTGGCGGAACGCTACACGCCATCTCGCAGATTGCCGGAATACACCCAGGCGATGATGGATCTCGGCGCCATGATCTGCACCCGCGGCAAGCCGAGCTGCCTGCTGTGTCCGTTCGAGGATGTCTGCGTGGCGCATGCCCGCGGCGAGGAGCGCCGCCACCCTGGTGCCAAGCCCAAGCGCGAATTGCCGACGCGGCAGACACAGATGTTACTGTTGCAGGATGACGCGGGCCGGGTGTTGCTCGAACAGCGTCCACCCAGCGGTCTCTGGGGCGGATTGTGGGGCTTCCCCCAGTTCGAGGACGACGAGGCGCTCCAGGCATGGCTCGAACGCCACTGCCGAGGCGTACACCTTGCGCGGGCATGGCAGCCGTTCACGCACACCTTCACTCACTTCCGGCTGGAGATCACCCCGCGTCCGGCACAGCTGCCGGCCGACATGGCGGCCACCAGCGTCGCCGAAGCCAAGCACCAATGGGTCGATCCCGCCGAACCGCTCGGCGTCGGACTGGCGGCACCGGTCAAGACACTACTCGCCAAACTGGCACAGACGCACACGCTCACCGACTGAAGGAGGTTTTCCATGGCGCAGACGGTTTTCTGCCGCAAGTATCAGCAAGAGCTCGAGGCGCTGCCTTTTCCGCCGCTGCCCGGGGCCAAGGGCCGGGAGATCCAGCAGAGCGTCTCCAAGCGCGCCTGGGAAGAGTGGCAAGCGCTGCAGACCCGGCTGATCAACGAGAAGCATCTCAACATGCTGGACCCCCAGGCACGCGAATACCTGATGGCCCAGATGGAGAAGTTCTTCGACAACCGGGAGACCGACCAGGCCGAGGGATACGTACCACCCAGCCAGTGATCTCCATTGCCATCATGCGGGACTCATCTTTTTGAAATAAAAAGGCTTGACCCCAAAACGGCATGCTGGTTTAATGCGTCCCCGTTGACGAGGGCCAGATAGCTCAGTCGGTAGAGCAGGGGATTGAAAATCCCCGTGTCGGCGGTTCGATTCCGTCTCTGGCCACCATCATCTGCTGGGGTATCGCCAAGTGGTAAGGCACCGGTTTTTGGTATCGGCATTCCCAGGTTCGAATCCTGGTACCCCAGCCATCGTCAACTCTCCTCTAGGTGTCGACTTCGCCGGCATAGCTCAGTTGGTAGAGCAACTGACTTGTAATCAGTCACGACACCAAGACAAGTATCTCGATAGTACGCTGGTATAGCTCAGACGGTAGAGCAGCTGACTTGTAATCAGCAGGTCCCGGGTTCGACTCCTGGTGCCAGCACCACCTAGAAGTTTCTCTTCTAGGTCTGACCGTCCCCGCACTCTCCTTCATCATGTTCTTATGCCTCTTTTGCACTCGCTCCATTCACAGGCTGGACGAGGTGCGGGTAAATGCGTGTTCTTGCTACGGTTTGTTCCAAAGGCGGCGTCGGTAAGACCACCGTCACTGCCAATCTAGGCGGCCTGTTGGCCGATGCCGGGTTCCGGGTACTGCTCATAGACCTGGACTCCCAACCAACCCTCTCTTCCTACTACGACATCACGGATACGGCACCGGGTGGGGCCTACGAGCTGCTTGCCACCGACCTGGTGGATCTCGATCAGATCATCTCGCATACCGCGATTCCCAACCTCGACATCATTGTATCGAACGACCACCAGAGTCAGTTGCAACAATTGCTGCTCAATGCCCCCAATGGTCGCTTCCGTCTCATAGGGCTCCTGGAGCGGTTCGCCGAGCGCTATGACACCATCCTGATCGATACCCAGGGAGCGCGTTCCGTTGTCCTCGAGATGGCTGTCATGGCCGCCCACCAAATCGTTTCTCCCATCGTTCCTGAGCTACTGACGGCCCGTGAATTCGTTCGCGGCACGCAGGGATTGATGGAAGAGCTGCGCGAACTGTCGCAATACACTCGCTTTGATGTCCCGCCCCTGGCGGTTTTGCTCAACAAGATGTCAGACCAGCTTCGCGACGCCAGAGAGATCGCCGGCAGCATCCGCAGTATGTTCGCCGAGGGTAATGACGCCGGGATTCGTGTCCTCGATGCGACGCTGGTCAACCTGTCGGCGTATCGCACCGCTGCCCTGAAAAGTCTCCCTGTTCACCGGGTCGAACCCACCAAGCCCTATCGACGCAAATCCCCCGCTTGCGCAGAGCAGGTCAAGGCTGTTGCCGCCGAGCTCTACCCGGAGTGGGCTGAGGCCATCCAGGCTGTAGGTGCCACATCCAGCAAAAAAGCGGGGGTGGGTCATGTCCATTGACACCCTCACGGCTGCCCAGTCCACCGCATTGATGGGCCTGGTGCCACCTCACAACATAGAAGCCGAGCAGTCGGTGCTGGGCTCCCTGATGCTCGACAACGATCGCTTCGACGAGATTGTCGAGATCCTCTCCGTCGATTCGTTCTATGGCATGGCGCACCGTCGTGTGTTTGCGGCCATGCACTCACTTGCCCAGGAGAATCAACCGCTCGACGTGGTGACGCTCTCCGAACACCTGGAGCAGGATGGCCAGCTTGAGTCCGTGGGTGGCCTGGCCTTTCTGGCCGAGCTGGCTCGCAACACGCCCTCGGCGACCAATATCGTCGCCTATGCCGGTATCGTGCGGGAGCACGAACTGCGACGGCAGCTTGCCAAGATGGGCAGCACCCTCAGCCAGTCAGCGACCGAGGGCAAGCTGCCCAGCAAGCGCTTGATCGAAGACAGCGAGCGCCGTCTATTCGAGCTGGCCGAAGATCGCCAGCAGAAGACCTTTAATTTGCGCTCAGCGATCTCGGGAGCCGTCGATACCATCGATCGCGCCTTCAATGCCAAGGATGGCATTACCGGCACCCCGACCGGCTTCAAGGATCTGGACGAACTGACTGGCGGTCTGCAGAACAGTGACCTGATCGTCATCGCCGGTCGCCCCTCCATGGGCAAGACCACCCTCGGCCTCAATCTGGTCGAGAACGCCCTGGTGCAGACGGAAGGGCGCACGGAGCTGGCCACCGCGCCGGCCTTCGTGTTTTCCCTGGAGATGCCCGAAGACCAGTTGATGCTAAGACTACTGGCCAGCCAGGGGCGGCTGAACCTGCGCGGTCTGCGCACCGGCAAGCTGGAAGACCATGAGTGGGACAAACTGACGCTGGCCACCAACAAGATGCTGTCGTTCGAAAACCGCCTGGTGATCGATGACCAGTCAGGCTTGACCGCGACCGCACTAAAATCCCGTGCTCGCCGGCTGATGCGGCGTCACGGCAAGCCGTTACTGATCCTCGTCGACTATCTCCAGCTCCTGGAAGAACCCGGC
Organism: Salinicola peritrichatus; assembly: GCF_003206715.1. Classification (GTDB taxonomy): domain Bacteria; phylum Pseudomonadota; class Gammaproteobacteria; order Pseudomonadales; family Halomonadaceae; genus Salinicola; species Salinicola peritrichatus. Next base: position 18,533 of record NZ_PZJU01000019.1, read on the forward strand.
AGCGAAAACCGTACCAACGAGATTTCCAAGGTGTCGCGCATCCTCAAGGCGACGGCCAAGGATCTCGATTGCCCGGTCGTCGCGCTTTCGCAACTCAATCGTGGTCTGGAAACGCGTCCCAATAAACGGCCAGTGATGGCCGATCTACGCGACTCCGGTGCCATCGAGCAGGATGCCGATGTCATCGCCTTCGTCTATCGCGATGAGGTCTATCACCCCGACAACCCCGATAACCCCGATAACCATGGCCTCGCCGAGTTGATTATCGGCAAGCAGCGCAATGGCCCCCTGGGCACCGTCCACCTGGCCTTTCTCGGTGAAAGTACGCGCTTCGAATCCCTGGCGTGGAAGCAAGTACAGGAGGGTTTGTCATGAGCAAAGAATCTCGCAAGGAGACCTCATCGCTACTCAGCGAACCTATCCGTGCCCGCCTTGAGAAGCACGCTTCTGAAGAGGCAGCCGTTGAGCAGCGTCTCAGCGCCTTGGATCAGTGCGGCCCTGATGCCCTGAAGCGGCTGGCTGAGGTGGCCGAGGGCTATAGCGGTCAAAGTCACCACTGTCGCCGGATCTTGCTCGCACTCTACAACGGCCCCCAGTGGCCGCTCGAACTAACCCGCCTACGATGCCTGGACCGTGACCTGCAGCGTGCAGCCCTCATCCTCATCGAGTGGTCCGCCTACTCCGGCCGTGAGTTGCACGAGTATCTGGAGAACGGTGACCGCTTGATGAAGCGCTTTTGGGAGACCGAGTCCTGTCAGGGAGGTGAGTCATGAGTTTCATCACCACGCATTCCGGCCTTTCTGTCCACATGGCCAGCCCAACGCCTCAGATGATCGATCCCTCCGACATCGGTCGTTCTCTGAGTCGTATCTGTCGCTTCGGAGGCCATACCCGGCAGCATTACAGCGTGGCGCAGCACTGTGTGCTCGCCAGTCAATTCGTGCCGGTGGAGCATCAACTGACGGCACTCATGCACGATGCGACCGAAGCGTATGTCGGCGATATGGTCTCGCCCCTGAAAGCCATGATCCCAGCCTTCAAAGGTGTCGAGGACCGCTTCTGGACGGCCATTGCGACACGTTTTGGCCTGCCCAGTGCCATGGATCCGTGCATCAAGAATATCGACCTGATATTGCTGGCAACCGAGCGGCGCGACCTGCTTTGTGAAGGGGAGGCATGGGATTGCCTGGAGGGGGTGGTGCCGTTGCCCATCCACATCCAGCCGTGGCCGATGGATCACGCCTACCAGCAGTGGATGGCGCGTTTCAATGAACTCTCCTCGCGTCGCCAGGCCGACATGGCGGCAAGGAGGATGGCGTCATGACACTGGCAACCGACATTCAATCGTTGGATCTCCAACTGATAAGGAAGAAAGCCGAGCTGGCGTCTCTGACGCAAGAGTGCCGCCAGATCCGGCAGGAGCGAGACCGGCTGCTGCGAGCGATCGAGGGGCAATTGGACCTGTTTCGTCAGGAGATCACCGCTAGCGATCGACGGCTCGGGGAGGTGCGCCATGGCTAACTCACTCCCCGTTCGCGGCTCGAACAAGTCCATGAAGCGACTGATGCGCTTCGCCGTGCATCACGGTTGGGACGTCGAGCGGACCCGAGGCGGTCATCTGCGGTTTCTCAAGGAAGGCTGCCCGCCGGTGTTCACCGGCTACTCACCCAGCGATGCCAGAGCCGAGAAGAACATGCTGGCTAGGCTTCGCCGGATCCAGAAACAGCACCCGGAGGAACAAGGACATGAATAACGTCGATACCGCCATAGAGCAGGAAATCCGGACTTTGCTGGACGCCTATGAGCACCAGCCGAAACTGCGCTCGGATATTCGAAAAGTATTGCTGGCCCATGAGAGCGGCCAGGAGATGCAACGACTTCTTGATAACTATGCGAGACGCAAGGCCGCTCATGAATTGCTGGAGTCGTTGTTCGAGGGACCAACCCCGAGAGGGCGCATCCTCCTGGAGAATTGGTTCGTCCGCGTGATGAATCGCCGAGATGTGCCACATACCCGTGCGAACGAGGCGCTCCTGGGGAGCGCCTACGAAAATTTCGAAGATGTTTTGTCTGTTCTGGGCATCACTAGAGACGATTATCAAGCCGCCTTAAATAAACAATCACCGAATGAGAACTCAGACCAGAAGGGGAGAATGTAAGCTCATGATGAACATCCGCTACTTCGAATTCTCCCCATTTCTCATATGGGATATCACTGTACAAGGAAATTTTTTCTCCCTTCCTAGGCACATGTTGCGGCAGTTGAAACTGCCCCTTGCCAAGGTTGCTACTTGCAGGCAGTTCCAAGCGATGTTTGGAGCCATCGTCAGCAAGTTCATACAAGCTAATACTAACTTCCCTACTGGTTGTCATGTCGGGCCTCCTGTGGCCTGTGGGTTGGAGATTGCTCGTGCGGAGCCTTTTCAACCTACCACGGGATGCGCCCGGCACCCTTTCCAGAACGATGCGACGGGAGGTGCTCAATGACTTCCGACCGCATCCTTCGCAAGATCGAGCGCTGCCTGGCGCTGTCACGCTCGGCCAATGAGCATGAGGCCGGTACGGCGCTGCGCCAGGCGCAGCATCTCATGAACGAGCATGGCATCAGCGAGATCGATGTTGCCGCGTCGTCCATCGGGCGTGCCACAGCACAATCCGAATCGGGGCGAAAACCGCCCAAGTGGCTGGATCGGCTGGCGTCCCTTGTCAACGCCGCGTTCGGCACGTTGGCTGTCTACGAGGCCAGGCCGACTTTCACGGGATGGCAGGGGTTTTATGCCTTCCTGGGGGAGGAAAGCCATGCCCGCATTGCGGCTTACGCCTTTGAGGTTCTGCAACGCCAGCTTGTCGCTGATCGGCGTGCCTTCCTGTCGGGCATGAGCAAGCGTGCCAAGCGGATCACCAAGATTCGACGTTCCGATGCCTTCGCCACGGCTTGGGTATTGGGAGCCTACGAGCACATCGTGCCGGTCGAGTTGGCAGCCGATACCGTTGCCGCGATCGATCACTACAAGCAGCGCTACTACACCACGCTCAAGGAACTGAAAGCCATCGATCGGGGCCACCAGGCAGCGGACCGCAAGGCCATGTCGAGGGGCTTCGAAGCCGGGCGTCAGGCTCGACTGCACACGGGTGTTGCACAGGACGAACGGAGGGCTTTGTCCCATGGGTAAGATTCTCAACTTCCCCTATCGAGAGGCGACGATGATGGGTGTCGAGCGCTACCTGGAATCCCGTGAGTGTTTGGTGCTGGGCGCAATGGACCCTTTCGCAGACTGGTCTCGCGCACTCGATGAATGGTTCGAACTGCATCCCCAGGCGTGTTCGGCTCGCCATAGTTCGATCCGATCCTCACTCGCCGATACCTGGCTGATCTTTCACATGGCTTGCGACAAGGTGAGCCGGTTCGAGATGCAACCACAGCACAGCTTGCGATGGATGCAGTTGCAGTATCACCAACTCAGTGATTTCGAGTTGTTGGTGATCGTAAGCGACAACTTATCGGATCTGCGTCGCAGTATCACGGATCTGTACCAACAATACCCACCCGCGACTCGCAAAGATTTGAATCTCTTCAGCTTGATTCAGGGCATTGACCGTCTGAATCAGCAGTTGGATCGCCTGTTTACCCGTGATGCGCTTTCATCACGGCAGCCGGAGCTTTGATCATGAGCAAGACCACAGTGACCCCAGACGAGATCACGGCAAAACTCAAACAGCCGGGACCAAAGCTGAACTCGAAGCCCACTGATCGGTTGCCGGCACCGTCCATGGAAATGTCGATGACCTTAACGCTGGAGCAGTTGCGGCCCTACGACCGCAACCCCCGGACCCAGCGCAATCCGGCCTATGACGACATCAAGGCATCGATCCAGGCCGTGGGTCTCAAGCAGAAACTGACCGTCACCCAGCGCCCCGGTGACGACAAGTTTATGATCTCCGATGGCGGCAATACACGCCTGTCCATCCTCAACGAGCTCTACCGGGAGACGGGTGACGAGCGTTATTTCCGGCAGGACTGCCATTACATCCCGTGGCAGGGCGAGATCAATGTACTCGCCGGTCACCTGGCCGAGAACGACAACCGGGGCCAACTCTCCTGGATCGAGCGAGCGCGGGGTATCTTCGAAGCCAAGCGGATGATCGAAGAAATGGATGGTCGTATCTCCCAGAACAAGCTAGCTGATCGTCTTAGAGAACTTGGGTATGCGGTCGACAAAAGCCACGTGAGTCGAATGCTCTATACCATCGAGCATTTTCTGCCCACGATCCCCATGACGCTGGAGGCGGGAATGGGCCGGCCACAGATCGTCAAACTTATCTCCTACCGCCAATTCTGCGAAGAGTGCTGGGGCCGCTGCCGGGACTTCTGGCAACGCCATCAGGACGACCCCGGCGAGGGTCAACCATGGCTGGACAATGTGCTGCACGGGGACTTTGCCCAGGCATGGCATGACGAGATGTCACAACTCGATCACGAAGGGCAAACCGAGTTTGCCTGGAACCTGGTCGAAGACCGGTTGAAGGGCATGCTCCATGAGCAGACCGGTCTTCATTACAATCCTCTCGACATGTCCTGGAAAAATTGGTTCACCGTGCGCAAGCACGGCCACTCGGCCAGCGAGGAAGACAAGGCCGATATCTGGACCACTGTCGATGCCGAGCTCGAGCGTCTCCGTAATCCCCAAGCTCGCCATCTCTATCCCCCGGTGCCGGAGAAGCCCAAACCGAGCACGGCGCCGCCCCCGCCTGCCGGGAACGCGCCGGTGCTCCCGCCTCTGGATGCTGACGACAGCCATGACGATGACGAGTTCGGGTTTCCGAGCTTCGACGATGGCCAGACCGACTTTTCAACAGTCGACACGACTCCTACACCTGATAGCCGTCCGGCTGTGCCCAGGGCGGGGGGCGTCGATGAACCGCTCGAAATCAAGAAAATGCGGGCGCGTATGGCGGAGCTGGAAACCCGCAATGCCGAATTGGAAGAGCAAGCGACACGAGCCCAGAGTAGTCAGGATGTTGATGGTGAGGGTGGAGGTTTGCTCGATGTCGATGGCTTGATGCGTGAGCACAACCCACAACCGGAGCGATCGCCGGAAGAACAGGCGACGCTGATCGACGATCTAACGCTGGATCCCTACAACGAATCGGAGGGTCATCGCCAACTGCGCCACATGATGGCGAAAGAACATGGCGAGGAGGCAATCGATTTCGAAGCCGCTGCGCTCAAGAGCGTGCCGCTGCAGTCGGGTGGCCCCGTGGCACCGATCACCGACTTGTGGAGTGTGCCGACCTGGCGGCGTAGTCCACGGGATCTGCGCGTCCAGATTGGCGAGATGATCAAGGCGCTAGGCGAATGGGCCGGTATCGAGGTAAGCGGTGCGAATGCCGAGGCCCCCTTGCATCTCAACGCCAGCCAGGGGTTGGGCTTTGAGGTCAATCCATTGTCGGGGGACGCCTCGGTTCGGGCACAGCGGATCTGGCAACTGCTGGCCGGACTGCAAGGGACATTCGATCCCCAAATGACAGCGGAAATTTCATTACTGGGCGAGCTGGTCGGAAGCCATGGCGATGACATGGAAACTCGTCTACCTGACGGGCTCTTGATTCGGGTCTGGTGGCTGATCCGACTGATCCGGGTGTTGCGGGAGACATCCGAGAACGCAGGGGAAAACGCATCATGATGACACCACAATTCAATCATGCACTTTTCAACCAAGCGCTGATTCTGATTCGCGAGCGGGATATGCGTCGTGCGCGGGCGCTAGGGTTCAATGATCAGGAGCTACAGCAACTCAGCCGGTTGCAGGCGAGTCAGATCGAAGCCTTGATTCATGAGTTCCCCGCTGTGGCCCGCTTTGAACTGGATCACCAGGCCCTCGAAGCGGCATTGAGACGTATCGATCGCGATCATGATCGAGATACTCAAGTCGATCAATGCATCATCCTGGGTGCCAGCGTCCAGATGCTATCCACTTTCTTTGGGATGACGCCGAATGATTGCTCAACGCGTCGGGTATTACTTGGCGTACCCAGTCGTCAGGGAAGACTGCCGATGCCCGAGGAAGCCGTGGAACACGATGCCTGGAATCGATGGCAAACAATCAGTCGCGATCCTTCAAGCGTGGATGCCGTTGAAGATCTACGCGGCATGATTGTGTTGGCCGAAGAAACGGATTTGCCGCTGGCCGTGATCTGGGCCTTGATCAAGCAGTGGACCACGCCTGAGCAGGCACGACAGGACAGCCTGCCTGCAGAGGAGCACGATGGTGTGATGCGAGCGGGAGTTGCCTGATGAAGCACTACCAGGCGCTCATCGGACGTGCCGCCTCCTCAATGACCCAGCGCCGTGGTGATGCCACGGCATCTGACGTGGAAGGGCTCGACGGCCTGTTGTTCATGGGCAATCCCCATGAGACCGTGCCGCGAGCACTGCTTCTCGATAGTCGGCTGGGTGCCGTCGATGTTCTCGGATGGCAGATCATCCGGCTACTGTCCAACAGCGATCGCACCACCGCCTTTCCCACCTACGACGAGCTCGAGCCACTACTGCGATCCGGTGCCAACCGGAAGGCATCGCGCAAGACGGTGGCGCGCGTCATTGCGATTCTCCGATTGACTCGTTGGATGACGCTCGGCATGAAGGCCCGGAACACCGACAACGGTCGGATGATCGGCAATGTCTATGTGCTGCATGACGAGCCCCTGGCCGCCGGTGAATCCTTGGCGTTGGATCCTGGCTATCTGGAGTACGTCATCCAGTGCTCACACCATGGCAACCAGGCCGTGGCGGCGGTCGCCGAATGTGTCAAACAGGAGTTGGCCGACAGCGGGGTATTGGATACACCGACTCGGCTGGCCTGGCTCGATCGGCGTGCAAAGCAGCAAATCGATACCGAGTTTCCAGAGGAAACTCTGTCCCCAGAAGCCCAGTTCCCTATGGAAACTCAGTCGAATTCACCCAGTTTCCAGCGGAATCTCAGTGAGTTTCCGAGCGAGACGTGCCCCAGTTCCCAGCGGAAACTCATTCGAAATTCAATGGGTTATGACGCAGTTTCCGATGCTTCGCGCGGTACTACAGTACGGGGTAATACAAATTCTGTTTGTAATACTACGGCGCGCGAGGAACCCCAGGCGTCGCTGGTGTGGTCATGGCCACTCGAACTGTCCGGTGATCAACGCGAAGCCGTGTCGCTCATGTTGACCGGACTGCCAAACGATGTCCGGCAAGCCGTGGTCGACGAGGCCGCCGGTCGCCTCGATGCCGGGAAGGTGAAATCTCCCATGGCGTTTTTGCACACGCTGGCCAAACGGGCGGCGAGCGGAGAGTTCCAACTGACCCAGTTTGGTCAATCCGTCGCGGACAAGCGGCGCGGTAGTGCGCCTCCCAAGCCTCGTCCCATGCAGAACCGCGTGGTGCCGTTGGAAACACCGCAGCCCCTGTCCGACGAAACCGAAGCGAAGCGCCAAGCCATGCTGGCACGGCTAGGGATCCGAAGAAACCCGACGAATTCCGTTTAACGTTTTCCCTATGGTGTAGACCCAGTATTCGTCAAGGATGAAGCCCCATCCAGTGCATTGACCGAGGTAAGGATTCATGGCCAGCACCGAGCCCCGTGTAGGGCAGCTACGGAGCAAGATCGAGATGACCCTGCATACCTATCCATCGGTGCTGCTATGGCATGGTCGGGGTGTCGAAAGCGGTAAGACCCAGATCATCGGGCTTAAGCAGTACCTGCTGTGGTGTGGGCGGATCCATATTGCCGCTGGCAAGGATGATCCGTATGCCGATGACTGGCTGCTACGCCTGGAACAGAAGCTCGGCGAGACCAAGCAGGCGCTGGACCAGGTGCGACAGCGCGTCGATAACATCCTGTGGAAGCCATTCCGGAGGGCTTGGACGTCAGTCGTAACTTGAGCCAACAGCCGTACGTGACCCCGGTTTTCACGGGCGGGCAGTTTGGTTGGAAGGCCGTCATGCTGCTGATGGATTACGACGGAATTGTCAGAGACGTGTTGCTGGCACATCACATCGGACTCCTCGGCAACAACCAACGGCAGCAGATGATCCGCGTGCAGGGCGGCCACGCCATGCGCTCCCTGTGCAACTTCCCGGTGAAGTTTCCAGGGTTCAGTGGTGCGACGAGAGACGACTTCGCGGCGAACAATGCCAAGGCACGGGCGGCGCGAGAGAAATTTGGTGAGTTGCCCCAGGACATTCTAGAAGGTACGCGTCGAAGCGAGTTTGCCCCAGCCATTCATCGGGATGGGGATCAAAGCGAGCCGATGGGACTACTTGGGGATGCCTCGGACGAGGATGTGGAGGTAACACCGGCCCAACCTCAATCGGACGAATCTTCACGCTGAAGTGTTGCCACTGGCAACACGTCAGAACGATGGGCCAGGTGTTGCCACTGGCAACACGTCAGAACGATGTAACTCCCGACAGGAAATGATCATGACCGCCACGCCTGCACTGGAACGATCTCGAAATTTTGCACTGAACCAGTACGCAAAGGGCCTTTTAAAACCCTTTAAGGGTAAGGGGGAGGTTCTTCGTTTTCGGGATGAGCTGTTGGATGAGTGTCAGACGTTGTGGCAAGAGTCAGCGGACATCGCCAATCGGCACAATCAAACCGTGGTCCAGGTCGGGCTGTGGTTAAAACCGCACAACACCCATGGGGGGCGAGTTCGGCCTATTCAGTGGCGAGATAAAGCACAGACCCAGATGGGCCGCAAGTTGCTCGAGGCTGTTTTGGAGTACGGAAGCATCTCCAGCGGCATGCGTCGGAAGCTCATTGAAATAGAAACCGAGCGACTGATTTTCAATGCCAAGGCTGCAGCAGCGACACGACAGGTGACACGCCTGAACCGGTTGATCAAAGAGATTGAAGAACTCGACACGGTTTCATCGAAGCACTGACAGTACCACTCCAGTGCAGAAACTCCTGGAATCCGACTTAACATTCTTGGCTGACCACGTTGGCTGGGTTGGACACAGTGTCTTCTCACACTCTCTATCGAGGACATGTGCATGAGTACCCGATTTTACGGTGAAGGCAACATCGGTAGCCAACCCGAACTGCGCACTTTTCCTGGCAATGGCAACGAAGCGCCAAGGGCATTGCTTCGCGTGAACGTTCGCTTTGACAACCTGGTGCCGACGGATGCCGGCATGGTGGATCGAGGGGGATTCTGGGCCAACGTCGAAATCTGGCATCGAGATGCCGGAGCCTGGGCAAACCTGTACCAGCAGGGTATGCGCGTCATGGTGTCAGGTCGGATGGTGCAGGACACGTGGAAGGACCGCGATACCGGGGAAGATCGGTCGGCATTCAAGGTCCAGGCTGATCGCGTTGGGATCCTGCCTTACCGGGTGTCTCAAGTCGTATTGGAGCCCGCCCAGGGGCAGGCCACTCGTCAACCATCCTCTCCGACCACACAGCAGGGGGCCTATGCCAAGGCGGCCGGGCCGGATGGCGAGTGGGCGAATCCGGCGGATAGCGATCCAGGGCCTGGCGAATGACTTGGGGAGATTACCAGTTTGCCATATGGATGCTAGTGGTCGGCGCCGCGGCGGTTGTGGGAGTGATCGTGTTTCACTCCCGCATCAGATTTCAAGTTTTTCTCTGCGTGTTGATTTGGGGTGGAGTTGGCCTCTTGTTGGGCGGATTGGAGGCATGGAACGTATTTCATGGTCAGCCTTTGTCGCCAAATCATGTGGAAGAAGCCTTGGTTGGCAGCCCTTGTGTAGCTATGGCAATGCGAGCGCAACTCGCGGAGGCCGATGAACCAATGACTCGCCGTGGCCTCTCTGCCATCGAAAACGACTGCGAACACCGGGCTGAGAAGAAAGCGGAGCTCGAGGCTGTGCAAGCGGTGTTGGAACAGCAGCGGCAGGCGGCTCGTCAACCCGAGGCCGAGATCGGCAAGGAGTGAGCGGTGGACCCTAACCTGGTGGACCCTGATGTCGATGTGCCTAAGCCGATGGGGGGAGATTCGGTAACGCAGGAAATCTCGCTCACCACGGTGAAACCATCGGCCAAAGTGTTAATCCCGTCGTTCATCGGCTGGGTCGTGATGGGGGCGTGCCTCACATATCTGACTCTCTACGCACTTGGGGAGTACCAATATCTCAGTGACATGGCTTCCGAGGACGTGGTTGCGGGCTTGGTCGCCGTTATCTGGGCTGGTTGCTTGCTTCCTGTGTTGTTCCAGCTTCTCGTACTGAAAACATCGTCTTATGCGTTTTCCAACCAGCGGCTCGAATATACGCGCGGGATTCTAAGCCGCCGTCGAGACCAAATCGAACTGGTGAGGATTCGGGATATCACCACGAATCGCTCTCTGACGGAGCGACTTCTCGGGCTGGGGACGGTGGTGCTGGATACCGTTGACCGGTCGCATCCCATCTTGAAAATCCCCGCACAATCCAATGCTTATCAATTAGCTGACTGGATACATCAGCTCAACACAGCAGAGAAGCAACGACTCAATTATCGCGAATTCGAAGGCACGCAAACCCTCTGACTGGACGGGAGACACTGACATGGATATCAAGATGGTGGGCATGGCGCTTGTTGTTGGTCTGGCACTGTCGGGTTGTGCCGCCAAGGATCACTATTACTCCAACGGCGTCTGCGTGACCTGCATCAACAATCCGATCACGGGTGAGCCGCTCAACTATGATCCTGACGAGACGCCGCAGCAGGTGGCGACGAACGCCCAGGGTGAGTCCGTGGACGTGAACGCGTTGGGGGCACAGCGCGGTTCGGTCGATGTCGACAGCCCGTTGGATGTGGATACGGCCTACGCGCGGATCAAGCCAGCCTTTGGTTTCCGAGCGCCTGGCGACTTCGAACAGGGCAACACGATGTCGAAGTGGCAGATGGGGGATGCAGCGTGGCGGCATACCGTGACGCCGGGCTCGTTTTATGACTTGGGCGATTACGGCACCCAGACCATCGGGGGCACGCAGTATTCGATCCTGCAGCGGGTGCAGATCCAGAAAAATGGTTCGGGGTCCAGTATCCACTATAGCTGGGCACCGGCCGATCAACGTATACCCTATGATGGCAATGCCATGAAGTCGGCGCTGGAGCAGCGTCTCAAGGCCGCGTTAGACTGATCGCTAATGCCCAACTTCTTTACCATCAAGGATGGTTGGAGCCTGGATGAACAGCTGGGCAACATGCTCAGGGAACTCGACGACACGCAGGCGACTGGTCGTGTCGTCGATTTTTGTGTTCGGCTCAAGGCGTTGATGCAGGAGTATGGCATCAGTGACGAGACGCTCGTCGAATGGATCGACCTGGGAGTCGTGGCGGATGGACAAGAGTGACATCACAGCTTATCAGCGGTTTTTCATTCGACCGCTGCAGGGACAGCGCGCGCGGGTCGAAGCGGACATCTATGTTGTCATCGACGGAGCGGTTTCACTTCGTGGCGCGCCTGATGGCACGCTGCTCAAGCCGACCATCCTCGAGCCCGGGCAGGGACGTTTCCTGATTCCCATGCGCTGGCTCAGCGGTGAGGTCATCACCGTCGATAACGCCTCCACGGCGCAGTGGTTCTGGCTCGATGCCGACATTCCGTTTAACGGATCACTGGCTCAGCGACTGGCCCTGGCCCTGACACAACATGCCGGTGTCCAGTGTGTGGCCGAGGACAACACACGCGTTGCGGCCCACGGCAATGCGGAAGCCAGGATCATCGACGAGGGGCATTATCTGCTGAATTGCGAGCGTGGTTGCTGATTGGACTGTGTATCGGTTTTTTTATTGTGGCCGACTTCAATGATGAGTCCTGATAGCCAGAGAACAATACCGACCGCGAATACCAGTAGTGATTGCCATTGGTGAGTGTTGGTGAGAAACATCGCGGCCAACCCCACTCCGGTTATTGTTGTGCCCAGTTTTCTTATATCTTCCGAGACAGCTCTAGACGCATACTTGATTAGGACGTCCAGCTTAGTAGTTTTAGCAGGAATGATACGGCGTTACTCCTTCAACGTGTCGGTCAAGAAATTGGTCACCAGTCCAGTAAACCAGATCGCAAACCCGGTAGCCCAGATCCACTTGATCGATCCCCAGTCGATCGGCAGGAACACACAGACGAAGCCGATGCCTATCATGCCAATACCTCCGCTTCTCATCAGGTTTCCCAGCTTGCTCCAGAGCGTCTCCTTGATCCTTGGCATATCGTTGTCGCCTCATGGTCGATGTGTTGCTCCAACCATGAGGCGTTGGCAGTGATCCGGCATCCAAAAACGCTAACTGGACACAAGTGCATCTTTTGCCGACCCGGTGGGAGTTAACGTTTCCTGCTGAACCGAAAAGTCCAGCCCGCCACGCTTAGGCCATACACATTCTGTGAGGCCCAGTGTCATGTCTCGATTATTCCTCTGCGAAAAACCCTCTCAGGCGCGTGATATTGGCGCGGTTCTGGGGGCGACCCGTAAAGGCAATGGCTGTTTGCAGGGCAACGGCGTGGTGGTTACCTGGGCCTTCGGTCATCTCCTCGAGCAGGCCCCTCCCGAAGCCTATGATCCGGCGCTGAAGCGCTGGTCATTAGACTCGCTGCCGATCCAACCCACGCAGTGGAAGAACACCGTGCGCAAGGACGCCAGCAAACAGTTCAAGGTGATCCAGGGGCTGCTAAAACAGTCTAGCGAGGTGGTCGTCTCCACTGACGCCGATCGCGAGGGCGAGACCATCGGCCGCGAGATCCTCGACGCCTGTCGCTATCAGGGGCGCGTCTCTCGGCTCTGGATCTCCGCGCTAGATGAAGCGTCGATTCGTAAAGCATTGGCCAGCATCCGGCCGGGGGAGGCGACCTATTCGTTGTATCAAGCGGGACTGGGGCGCTCCCGTGCCGATTGGCTGGTCGGGATGAATCTGACCCGTGCGTTTTCGGTGTTGGCCAAACAGCAGGGTCACGATGGCGTGCTGTCGGTGGGCCGGGTACAGACCCCGACGCTAGCTCTGGTCGTAAGACGCGATCAGGAGATCGCGAAGTTCGTGCCCAAGCCGTTCTGGGAGGTGGTTGCGAGCCTGCAGGCGCAGGGCGGTACGTTCCAGGCGAAGTGGCTGCCGGTCAACGCGGACTGGCTCGACGAGGAAGGGCGCTGCATCAACCAGGACGCGCCGCGGACGGTGGTGGCCCGCTGCCAGAATGGCCAGGCAACGGTGGCGTCGGTCGAGACGTCACGCAAGCGTGAGGCGCAGCCGTTAGTGATGGACCTGGGCACCCTGCAGCAGGAATGCTCGAAGCGCTTTGGCTTCGGTGCCCAGCAGGTGCTCAATATTGCCCAGTCGCTCTACGAGACCCATAAGGCGACCACCTATCCGCGAACCGACTGCCGCTATCTGCCGACATCAATGATCACCGAGGTTGGGGGGGTCGTGAAGGCGCTCCTGCATTCGGATCAGAAGCTCTCCCGGGTGATCGAACGTCTGGATCAGACGCTCAAGAGCCGCGTCTGGAACGACAGCAAGATCACCGCTCACCACGGGATCATTCCCACCACGGCATCCTGCCGTATTGATCGCATGAGCGAGGAGGAATTTCGGGTCTACGATCTTGTTCGTCGGCACTACCTGGCGCAATTCCTGCCCGCCCATGAGTACGACCAGACCGATGTGCGTCTTGATCTGTCCGGAGAGACGTTCGTGGCATCGGGACGCCAGGTGCGGGTCGATGGCTGGAAAGCGCTATTCCCCCGAGGGAAGGACAAAGGGCAAGAGGTTGATGACGATGGGCAGGATGTCTCAGGGGCGCAGGCGCTCCCGCCTCTCCGTCATGGGGAGCGCTGTTCTGTCACGGATCTCTTGGTCAAGGATCGTCAGACTCAACCACCAAAACCTTTTACCGAGGGCACGCTGATTTCAGCGATGAAGAACGCCGCTCGGTTCGTCACGGAGGAGCGGTTGCGAGCCAGGCTTCGCGAGAGTGCCGGCATCGGTACCGAGGCGACCCGTGCTGGCATCATCGAGACGTTGCTCAAGCGAGGGTTCATTCGCAAGAAGGGCCGCACGATCATCTCTACCCCGGTGGGACAGGGGTTGATCGCGGCGTTGCCGTCGCAGATCAGCAATCCGGGCATGACGGCGCTCTGGGAACAAGCGCTGGACCAGGTTGCCGAGGGCCAGATGTCATTGGATGACTTCATGTCACGTCAGACGGTGATGGTGAAGAAACTCGTCGACCTGGCGCTCCAGCGCCCCCGGTTGAATCTCCCGGAGGCACCTAGCGAAACCTGTCCGAAGTGCCAGGCGAAGATGCACAAGCGCAAGAGCAGCATTGGCCCCTTCTGGTCGTGCTCCCGCTATCCCGACTGTGACGGCACCAAGCCGATCGGCAAGAAGGGGAAGTCGAAGACCCGTAGTCGATCGAAGTCTCAGGGAGGTCGTGGATGATGCGCGATGATGAGTGGGAGTCCAACTGCACCGAATATCTGACTGGCACCGGCGAGGAGCCAGGGGCATTCGACAAGGAGATGACCGAGACAGAGATCGCGTGGGTGGTCGATCAGAGATTGCGCGCTCAGTCGTGGGAGACCTATCCCGAGGTGGTACTGGCGACATTCCCCGGGCGTCCCGATCTCATCGCGACACGTAGAGGAATCTGCCAGGTTTTCGAGTGTAAACGCTCGTTGACACTGGGGGTCGTCGAGCAGGCGAGCCGGTGGCGAACGCATTCCCGGCCAGAGCAGGCCGGTATGCCTCATCTGATCTGGGTCGCCTGCAAACGCCCTCAGTATCGATCCAACAATCTACTGTGGTGGCTGATGCGGGAATTCGGCATCGGGCTCATGTCGATCGAGAAGCAACCCGCCGTGGAGATTTGCTACGGCGGAGAAGCCGAGATCCATCCGCAGAGCTACAGCATTACCCGTCAACTCGCGCCGCGCATCCAGCCTGGCGCACGGCGGTCAGCGCAGCGCCTGATCGACCAGCTCAATCCCGACATGCGCATCGCTCGTCCGGGGTCGAAAGGCGGGGAGACCGAGTACATGACGCCCTTCAAGCGCACCATGGCCATGGTGGACGAATTTCTGGCCTCGGAGCCGGACAAGGAAAGACATATCGAGCAGATCATCGGCTATCTGAACGAACATGGTGGCCATCACTACGGCACCGACCGCAGCGCTCGAGGGGCGATCCCTCCGCACCTGGATCGTCTGGGATACCCGCGTACCCGCGAATGGGGATGCTGGTTCAAAGCCAGGGATCAAAACCCAGTTGAAACTTGCCAGTTAGGCAACACTGCTTGATAATCAGGGCCGTACCCCGTTGCCGACTGACGGTTATCAGCCGGTCCCTTTGGATCCTCAGTGGTCCAATCCCAAAGCGCGACGCCTGGTGAGACCGCGTGCCCCCGCAATTGACTTTGCACTGTATTGGCGTACATAGGGCTCCAGGTTCATTGTTAGACAGGCCGACCGGTTGTCGGCCACCTCTTGTCTTTCCCGTCTTGACCGGCCAGCAAGGCATCTCTTGTCAGGGATGGCTCGCTGGCCGGTTAGACTTCGTTTTTCATCGGCGAGACCCATCGCCTGACCCCTGGGCTCCTTTTGTGCGGGGATCCGCGCACAACCCTACCGGTCCAACGCCATGAATCGGGACTGGATGCAGAGGCATTTGCAGCGCATGACTACGAGGGCATGCCAAGCGTGCTGGCATAATGGCTATCTGATCTCGCCGCCCGATACCGGTTCTGGTGGCATCCTTACGCGCAGTTCTGGTCCCCAATCCCAAGGCGAGGTGGGCGATCCTGATCGCTTGCCCCACCTTGCGATTGACGATCCAGGGTTGACGCCATCGGTCGATGGCGTAATCTGATGGTGTACCACGTTGGCTGCTGACGGTAACAGCAGCGCCCTTAGCCCTCATGGGCAATCCCAACGCCGCAACGCATCCTGAAACGCGGCGCTCGCAAGAGTTGGATGCAGCCTCCAAATTCACGGCACTTGCCGTACCTCCCACCGGGGATTCACTTCCCCGATGGGGATGGTGTGTCTCCCGGATTTCGTCGACTCAATCCGAAAGGAGCAACACCATGTCTAACGATACTCAATTCTTCGACCTGCACATCACTGGCGTAGGTTACGTTAACCGGATCCGCGAAGTGACCCCGAAACGTGGCGATGCCTTCTGGGCTTGCGACATATCGGCGCTCACCGGACCTGCCGATGATGTGGACTATCGTCGCTTCGACTGCCGCGTCAGCGGTCAGGAAGCCCAGAAGCTGGTCAAGAAGTTCAACGCCACCGTGGCCGATCGTCAGGAGAAGGGGCTTGCTGAGCCTAAGATTCTGATCGGTTTCAAACTCGGTGACCTCTACACCGACACGTTCACGCGGACCAAGGGCGATCGCGCTGGTGAAACAGCCGTGAGCCTCAAGGCGCGTCTACTGTTCGTCAATTGGGCCAAGGTGGATGGCGACAAGGTTTATGAAGCGCCACGGCGTGATGAAACCGCGTCGACCCACACCCGTGCCCAGGCTGACGAAACAGCGTCGCAGGGAACCGAGGCGCCTGCCCAACCCGCCGTCAGCGGATCGGTCGGTGCCGCCGAAGCGGTCATCTGATTCCACCTCAACCACCACACCAACCGGGNNCCCGGTTGGTGTGGTTCAACCCACCCGCTCGCAGGGAGATCTCTCCCTGATGGGCGACATCTCCCTTGCAGCATCGACTGGAGATGTCATGTCCTATCTTTCTCGACTGCGCGTCGCTCGCGCGATTTTCGACGCGGCCGATCGCATCAGCAGCAGCGTGACCGCTGCGTGTGTCGTTGCCGTGCTTCTGGGGCCAGCGCTCAAGGCCCAGCCTGATGGCTATTTCAGTGCCTTCTGGGCAGGGGCGATATTCCTTCTGCTGACCCTGATCGCTGGCATTGCCAAAGGCATGCTAGACTCACTCATAATCAAGGCCGAAGCCGATGGAGGTGATGCCTGATGGATTCTGCGACTCTGCTGCTCGGCACGATTTTCGTTGTCCTTACTGTTTCGATGACGGTTGCCGGCGGTTATGCCTATGCCATCCATCGCAAGATGGAAGCGCGACG
The DNA here is from genome assembly GCF_003206715.1 of Salinicola peritrichatus. GTDB lineage: Bacteria > Pseudomonadota > Gammaproteobacteria > Pseudomonadales > Halomonadaceae > Salinicola > Salinicola peritrichatus. The sequence goes on from NZ_PZJU01000019.1 coordinate 35,602, forward strand.
AAAACGCTGATTCAGACAGATCTTTACACGCCATGACAGCCTCCTTCGGGAGGCTGCAGACCGCTGACGAACCCACCAAAATCGGTGGTTTCGTCAGCGGTCTGGCGTTTTCGTTGGCGGTCGGTTTCAGGAGAAATCAGATAGACGCGGCTCGCTGGTCAAGCTCCGCGATGGCTGATGCTGAGTGATCGTCTCCAGCAACTCTTGGCCGAAGCGCGGAAGGACGTGATCCTCACGGATCAGCACGCTGCGCTCACGATAGGCCCAGGGGCGTACGCTCAGCCGCATGTGGTCACGGTAGCGCAGGACGCCGGAAGCACGCCCACGCCGACCCCCGCCTCGATCATGCGACATGCCGATTCGAACCCGAAGACCTGGATCCGGACCGGCAATGGCTTGCCGTACTCCAGTGCCTTCCTCTTCAGGTAGTGGCAGAGGGTGCTGCCCTCGTGCAACGTGACGTGAGGGTAGTCGAGCGCGTCTTCAAATAGATCGCCGGAATTACGAATGCCGCTATTGCTTGGCGAGCCAGGCTCGCCAACCGCCGAAGGCCGAAATCTCCTCTGCCTGGCCACCCTGATCCAGCGCATTGGCGGCGCAGATGAATCCGGTCTCGACGCTATCGTCATCTAGCGTGATTTTGCCAAGCCCCAATGGCGCGGGTATATCGCTCAGAAAGCTCCCCACGCTGTGGATGGGCAGGCGCCAGACTTCCACATCGATCTGGCGACCATCGCGTTCGTCATATACCAGCGCCGGTCTTGCAGGCGGTCCACCCGCCAATCGATAGAGCCGGTAGTGAGGGCTGGTTTTGGCCAGCCGGGCCAGCTTCCCGCCGCGGGAAGTCAGCTGATGGTTCAGCGCCAGCCCGCTGAGATGCGCCCCGCAAACGACGACGTTCATTTCGCCAAGCCGAGCGGGAGGCGCGTTTGTCGGCGTGAGCCGAGTGCGTCCGGTTGCGCTCATGGGGGCAGGCAGCATCGTTTCCAGCGAGCGGCTGACGCAGAGCAGCAGCAGGTCATCGAACGCCTGCCCCACGAGCGTCACGCCATCTGGCAGGCCTTGGGACGTCATGCCGGTCGGCACGGCCAGCGCGCTGAAATCGAGCAGGTTGACGAAATTGGTCCAGCGCCCGAGACGCGAATTGACGCTGATGGGCGCCTCGGCAACCTCGGCTTTGCGCGGATGATGGGTCGTCGTGGGCATGACGAGGAAATCGAATTTGGCCATGAGCGCATCGGCCTGGCGCTTGTACTCGGCGAGACGGTAGCGTGCGTCGAAATAGTCCACGGCCGAAGCGGCATTGCCGTTGCCGAGGATCTCGCGGGTCACCGGGTGCAGCGCCTCCGGGTTTGTCTCGATCAACCCACGAGTGGCGTGGTAGCGCTCGGCGATCCACGGGCCGTCATAGAGTAGCTTGGCGGCTTCCAGCATCGGCGTGGCATCGATGTCGACACGCTCGGCGCCCAGCGATTCCAGCGCGCCGATAGCCTTCTCCATCGCGGCGCTGTAGGCGTCGTCCGTGCCCCACTGGGAAGGCAGCGCCACGCCAAAACGTAGCGGCGCGGTGAGTTGCCCGTAGCGCTGCCCGTGCGCTTCGAAATCATGCTGGCGTGACCAGGGGCTCTGGGCATCGTAGTGGCTGACCACACCAAGCAGCGTCGCGGCATCGTCGCTCGTCAGCGCCATCAGGCTGATGGTATCCAGCGTCGCACACGCCGGTACCACGCCGTGCGTGCTGAGCAGCCCAAGCGTTGGCTTGACTCCCACGAGCCCGTTGAAGCAGGCCGGTATTCGCCCGGAACCCGCCGTGTCGGTACCCAGCGCAAAGGAGACCTCGCCGCGCGCGGTGACCACGGCCGAGCCGCTACTCGAGCCGCCGGCGATATACTCCGGGGCAAAGGCACAGGCTGGGGTGCCGTAGAGGTCCGGCGCCCGCTCTCCCACCAGCCCAGTGGCGAATTGATCGAGATTGGTCTTGCCCAGCGGGATTGCGCCTGCGTCGATCAGCCGCTGGACCACGAAAGCGCTCTCTGCGGGGGTATAGGCAAACGCCGGGCAGGCAGCCGTGGTGGGCACGCCCGCGAGATCGATATTGTCCTTGATGGCGAAGGGGATGCCATAGAGCGGCAGCTCCTCTGGCGACGAAGACTCCAGGCGCGCGAGCCAGGGTTCTATTTGTGCCATCGTCAGGCGGGTGATCCATGCCGGGTCCTGCTGGGCGTGCATGTCGTCGAGCAGGGATTGCATCAGTTGCCTGGGAGTCAGGGTAGCGCTGCGGTAGGCCCGCGAGAGTGCCGTGAGGCTAAGATCGTGTTTCATGAGGTCCTGGTGTCGTGATCAGGAATGGGAGAACGCCTAAGAGGGATCAGCTCGGTCGGTGTCTATGGCGCTGACTTTCCACCACGGTCTGGGAAGAGTCGCGGACTTTCATCAGGTGCTTTCTCGCAGCCGTGGTGGCGGCATCGACATCACTGGCGAGGATGGCCGCGACGATCCGCTCGTGCTCCTCGTGGGAGCGGGCAGGACGGCTCTCCAGAAAGAACTGGGCGCGGCGAAACGGTCTTAGGCGTGCCCGTGTGGCAATGGCCAGTTCCTGCAGGTAGGGGTTGTGACTACCGGCGTAGAGCAGGTTGTGAAACTCGAGATTGAAGGCTTCGTAATCCTCTGTCGAACCTTCACTGGCGAGCTTTGCCGAGCGCTCGTGGGCCAAGACCAGTTGCTGCTTCTGTGCGTCGCTCATGCGCTGGGTACACAGGCCGACGCAGGCTGCCTCGAGTTCTGCCATGGCCTCGAAAAGATGATCGAGACCCTCCTCGGAAATGGTGGCAACGATAACGCCGCGGTTGGGGCGCCGCTCGGTGAGCCCCATGGCGGTGAGGTGACCGAACATCTCACGCACCGGGGTTCGCGATACCGCAAAACGCTCGGCGAGCCCCTGCGCATCGAGTTTGGTGCCGGGGGGCCAATGGCCCGCGACGATTTCATCGGAGACCACGCGCAGCATATCGTCGACGGTAGTGCCTTCGCGTACCAGTTGGGGGCGAGTCATGTCGCGGCTTCTCTGGGTTGGCGGCTTGACGCTGGCGGATGGGGAATGGCATCGAGCAGCGTGCGGGTGTAGTCATGGCTCGGGTGGGTCAGCAGGCTGGCCGTTGGCCCCTGTTCGACGATCTGACCAGCGCGCATCACCATGACACGGTCGCAAACGAGGCGCACGACGTTGAGATCATGGCTGATGAACAGATAACTCATGCCCAGCTGTTCGCGCAACGACACCAGCAGGTTGAGCACCACCGCCTGAACGGAGACGTCGAGCGCCGCCGTGGGTTCGTCCAGGATTAGTAGCGAGGGCGAGAGAGCCACCGCGCGGGCAATACCCACGCGCGCTTTCTGGCCGCCGGATAGCTGATGCGGGAAGCGCTCGAGCAGATGGTTGGACAAGCCGACACGCTCGGCGAGTTCGTTTACCTGGCGCTCCGCTGCCCGGCGCGATGAAGCGGCGAGGCGATAAAGTGGGTCGGCGATCGAGCGCCGTGCACTCCAGCGAGGGTTGAGGCTATCGGTGGGATCCTGGAAGACCATCTGCAGACTGCGGCGAGCGGGGTGACTTGCAAATCGCCTAGCCGTAACCGTGCCGATGTCGTCGCTGCGAAAGAGGATCTGGCCGCTGTCCGGGTCCAGCAGGCGCATGATCATCGCCGATGTCGTCGACTTGCCGCAGCCACTTTCCCCCACCAGGCCCAGGCTTTCGCCCTCGCCAATCTGAAAGGACAGCGCATCGACGGCTGGGCGCGACGATGCCCCACCGAAGCGCTTGGTGACTGCCTTGACCTCCAATAGTGGCTTTCCCGGTGCAGCGGTAGATGGCACGGCTCGGCGCGGGTCATCCACCGGCAGCAGATCACAGACGCGAGAATCGCGATGGGGCGTCGCCTGCAGCAGGCGCCGCGTGTAGGGGTGCGATGGCGCGGCGAACAACTCGCGGGTTGGCTTGGCCTCGACGACCTCGCCGTTCTCCATGACCAGTATGCGATCGCACCAGGTGGCGGCGAGCCCCAGATCGTGGGTGATGAACAGGGTCGCCATGTCGCGCTCGCGGGCCAGCTCCACGATCAGTTCCATCACCGTCTTCTGGGTGGTGACATCGAGCCCGGTTGTGGGTTCGTCGGCGATCAGTAGCTGTGGGCGGCAGGCCAGGGCGATAGCGATCACGATACGCTGGCACATGCCGCCGGAAAGCTCGAACGGATAGGCTGAATAGCGCTTTTCCGGGTCGGCGATACGCACGGCCGCAAGCATCTTGATGGCCTTGTCACGCGCGTTGCCATGCTTGGCCATGCCGTGCTCGAGCAGCACATCCTCGATCTGCTGGCCCACGCGACGGATTGGGTTCAACGCGGCGCGCGGGTTCTGAAAGATCATCGACATCTCACGGCCACGCAGCTCGCTCAGCGTGCGTTTGTCGGCGTTGGCAACATCGACCCCGCCGAAAACCACGCTGCCCCCCGCGATACGCCCCGCCCGGTCGAGGATTCTCATCAGCGCGTAGGATGTCACCGACTTGCCGGAACCGGACTCGCCGACAATCCCCACCGTCTCGCCCTTGGCGATCTGCAGCGAGACCCGCTTGACGGCGCTCACCGTACCGCGTCGTGTGTTGAATTCGACCGAGAGATCGCGAATGTCGACCAATGGCACTGTCATGATGCGCTCCTCAGGTACGCCGCAGGGGATCGACGAGATCGCGCAGTCCGTCGCCCAGCAAGTTGAAGGTAAAGACTGCCAGCATCAACGCTAGCCCCGGAAACAGCGCCAGCCACCATTCACCGGAGACGATGAAGTTGGCACCTTCGGCGACCATGATTCCCCACTCCGGCGTTGGCGGGCGCACGCCCAGGCCGATGAACGAAAGCCCAGCCGCGTTGAGAATCGCCCAGCCCAGATTCAGGGAGATCTGTACCATCATGGGGGGGAGCACGTTGGGGAAGAGCTGGAAGGCGAGGATGCGCCAGTCGCCGTTGCCGGAGAGGCGAGCCGCCTGCACGAAGCCACTGTTGCGGCGGATATTCACCTCGGCTCTGGCCATGCGCGCGTAGAAAGGTAGGTTGATGATTGCCGTGGCGTAGACGATGTTGTCGATCGTGTTGCCGGCAGCGGCCACGATGCCCATGGCCAGCACGAACAGGGGAAACGCCATGATGGTATCGACCAGCCGCCCCGTGATGCGATCCCACCACCCACCGAAATAGCCGGCGATGGCACCCAGCGCCGAGCCGACCACGAAAGCCATGGCAACGGCGGTGACCGCGATCATCAAATCCAGCCGCGTGGCGACGATCACTCGCGAAAAGACGTCGCGTCCCAACTGGTCCGTTCCGAACCAGTGATCCCAGGAGGGCGGCTGCAGTGCGCGCGCCGATAGGGTGGCGAGCGGGTCATGAGGACTTAACCAGGGGCCGAAAATCGCCGCGATCACGAATATCAGAAAGAGGCCGAAAGCGAGCGCCGTGACCGGGTTTTCCGTCATGACGTAGCCCAGGTGTCGGACGAAGCGGCCGAAGGCGGTGGTTTTCGCGGCGGTATTGGGCACCTGCGTTGCGGTAGTGGCACGCATGTCAGCTCTCCATGCCAAGACGCGGATCGATCAGCGTATAGAGGATATCGATGACCAGGTTGATGGTGACGAACAGTAGCGCCATCGCCAGCACGAAACCCTGGACGGCGGCATAGTCGGAAACGACCAGCGCCTCCACGGCCCACGAGCCGATGCCTGGCCAGGCAAATACCTTTTCGACCAGCACATTGGCGCCCAGGGTGAACGAGAACACCATGCCCAGTGTGGTGATGACCGGCAGAATGGCGTTACGCAGCGCGTAGGTGTAGAGCATGCTGCGTCGGCTTAGCCCGGCGGCTCGAGCGGTGCGCACGAATTCGCCCTCGAGGATTTGAATCATCGCCGCCCGGGTCATGCGTGCAATTGGCGCAAGCGTAAATAGCCCTAGCGTGATCGCCGGCAGGATCAACTGCGCCAGCGCCGCGCGAGCCGTTTCCAGATCGCCGGCGAGCAGTGAGTCGATTACGTAGAAGCCGGTGATCTTCGGCGGCGAGAGATAGAGGATGTCGATGCGTCCCATCGGGGAAGGTGCCCAGCCAAGCAGGTAATAGAACAGGTAGACCAGCGCCAGCCCGGTAAAGAATACCGGCAACGAAACGCCCGCGGTGACCACGAAGCGACACAGATGATCGACCCAGGAGTTGGGTCGGCTGGCGGCCAGGATCCCCAGTGGCAGGGCCACGGCCATCGAGAAGAGCAGCGCGAAACCGGTCAGTTCCAGCGACGCCGGCAGGCGCGCGCCCAGCTCGGTGAGGACCGGTTGGCCCGTGGAGATGGAGTGCCCCAGATCCCCGGTGACGAGATCCTTGACATAGGCCAGAAACTGCACCGGCAACGGCTGATCCAGCCCCATGGTGCGGCGAATCTGTTCGATGGATTCGCTGCTCGCGGCGGGGCCGGCAAAGTAGGCCGCCGGATCCCCGGGCAGCGCCCGGGTGAGAATGAACGAGACGATGACGATACCGATGATTGCAGGAATAGCCTGCAACAGCCGGTAGGCGATCATGCGGGTACGTCCGGAAGTGTTCATCATTCGTTCTCAGCTCTGCCCAGCGTCAGCGGGCGCAGGTCGAGCTGACGGTGATACCAGTAGACGTAGTTGTCTATCGAGGGCTGCATGGCAACGTTGAGAGAGGGCTGATAGAGCGGGATGCGCGGGATATCCTCGATCGCCAACTCGATCATTCGCTGCACGTTGGGCACATAGGCGGGGTCGGACTGCGCTATGTACAGCGTGTCCTCCACCAGTTGGGCCATTTCCGGGTTGTCGTAGTTCGATGAGTTGAACAGGTTGCCGTGGACGTAGGCCCAGTAGAAGTAGTAATCGGGCGTGTTGAGCCAGCCACCGAAGTTCTCCAGGTGCAGCGGCAGCGATTTTTCCACCAGCGCCACGGTGCGCCAGTTGGCTCCCGGAATGCGCTCGATCTGGGTGCGGATACCGATTTGCGCCAGGCTTTCCTGGATCAACAGCGCCGTGGGCTCGGCCCAGGCCGCCTGACCGAGATCGAAGGAGAGCGAGACTTCGAAGCCATCCGGGTAGGCGGATTGCGCCATCAGCTCGCGAGCGCGCTCCAGATTTTCCTGGTAGGGGAACGGCTGAGGCCAGACCGGCTCGATCGCCTCGTCCTCCGCACCGCCCCACATGGGAACGCCTTGTCCGTAGGCGGCGTTATCGAAGATGGCCTGGTAAGGCACCGCCCAGGCGATTGCCTGACGCACCTGGCGATCCTGAAACGGCTCGAAGTCCAGGTTGGTACAGAGCACGTGCAGACAGTTCTCGATCGGCGTGCTGACGATTTCAACCTGATCGCCCTGGGTCAGCTCGCTGGCATCCTTGGGTGGGATATCCTGAGATAGCTGGGCATCGCCGCGCTCGACCAGGGCGCGGCGCGTGGAGGTCGAGGGCACCTCACGCAGGATGACCTGCTGAGCCTCGGGTAGCGGGCCGCAGGCCCAGTCGTCATTGCGTGCATAGACCAACTGCTGGCCGGAATCCCAGCGCTCGACGCTGAACGCGCCCGAGCCGATCGTATTGCGATGCAGATACTCGGTGGCCCACGGGTCGTCCTCGGTGGCGTGGGATTTCGCCAGTTCGGAGTTGATGACGATGGCAATCGGCGTTGTGAGATCCGGCAGCGTGAGCTTCGAGGCGTGAGGCAGATGGATGCGGAACGTGCGCGCATCGACGGCTTCGAATTGCTCGGGCTGCTCAAGTGAGCCAGCGGCCATCTGGGCGGTGGGGAATCCGCCCAGCGTTACCGCGCGATCGAAGGACCACTTGACGTCGGCGGCAGTGACCGGTGCGCCGTCCTGGAAGGTGGCGTTTTCGCGCAGCGTGAATGTCAGCGTGCGGCCATCGTCGGAGACTTCCCACTCGGTGGCCAGCTCCGGCTGAAGCTCATCGTAGTCATAGCTGAGAGAACCGTCCTCGAGCGTCTTGGTGCCAAAGGTGACCAAGCGATCGTAGCAGTTGACGGCGACCTGGTAACTGGGGCGATTGGTGCCGCTGCGATGAATGTCGAGGCTATTGATGGTGCTTCCCATAACGGTGACTAGCGTGCCACCCGGTGCGCCCATGGCTGGCAGGCTCTTCAGGAACGGCAGGGCGCTCGCGCCAATGGTCATGGCAGAAACACCCTTGAGAAAATCGCGACGCTTCATGGCTAGTCTCCTGGCGTTTGAGGATCTGAAAAAGTGAATGCATTTTTGATGCCAAATCACGACAGGGTGAAAAGGTTGCGGCTATTTTCGTTTGCAAGCAGCGATAAAATATGGAAAAAATCTTGATTCAAGGGACGGGAATAGCCCAATTCAGATACGCAGACGTCGATGCCGGAGAGTCATTGGAGAGGTTTCTCATCCGTTCTGAAATTGCATGCACTTTTGCAGTGCGTCCAGATGGCTCGCGCACTGGATGGGCACAAGGTGGGTGTCGTGAGAATTCATGATGGGTTCGCGGCGACACGACGGGTATAAAATAAGGGGCGCGAGATATCGATACGAGGGCAGGCGCAGTGAGTGAATTCGTGGCGGTTATGAGTCTAGCCAAGCTGGCGGATGCGTCGGTAGTAACGGTGGAGATCGGCCCTCACAAGGTGTGCGTGGCGCTGTGGCAGGGGCAGCCATGGGCATTCCAGAGCCTCTGCCCGCATGACAAGGCGCCGTTGCAGGAAGGCTTGATTCAGCATTGCCGCATCACCTGCCCTCGACATCTGGCCAGCTTCGATTTGCAGTCCGGAGAGGTTTCTGCCGGGTGGCGCGTGGACGATCTGCGCTGTTATCCCGCGCGTATACGCAACGGGGAGATTGAAGTCGACAGTCAGTCAGTGATCGATAACCCCCCGGAGGGTGATAAAATCGTCTGGGATTTTACCTGACACATTTCCCAATATTCCTCGTGCGATTGTCTTTGGAATGGAAGTTCTTCGGAATATAAGTCCTTCGAAATGAAAACGATGCCGACTCTGCATCGGCATATGAATACCGATACAGGGCGTCATTTTCACGATTGGGTGTCGTCAGGCGAGTACGGGGTCGGGAATGAGGGGGGAGTCTGCTTTGAAAGCGACGCCATCTTTCAGCGCCATGACCGGGCGGATCAACTTGTCAGTCACCACTTCCACGCCGGAATTGTCGAACAGTTTGAAGCGCCCATGCTGGATATCCAGCATGGAGATATCCGCGCTGCGGCCAACCGCGAGGGATCCAAGCTCGGCAGACTTTCCGAGTACCGTGGCAGGATTCTGCGTCACGGTGGCGATCACTTCGTGCAATGACATGCCAAGCGTTAGGAGTTCGCTCATGGCCACCGTCAGGTTGAAAGGGGCAATGCCGAAGAAAGGGTTGGACTCACGCACGCCTTGATCCATTCCCGCCGGCGGCGCGGTCACGTTGTAGCCATGCATATCGGCGCCCAGCGTGAAGGGCTTGATGCCGGCGTCCAGGACCTTCTTGGCGACTTCGAAGCTGAAATGGGAGCCGTGGCCCACATCGACCTTGACGCCACGGTCGATGGCTTCGAATACGATCGGATGGACTTCTCCGGTTTCCGAAACGAAGCCACCGGGATGCCGGGTGAACGGGTGGGCGAGCATGTCGCCCTCACTCATGATGGGTACTAGCTCACGAATCAGTTCATCCGGATCGGGGACTGGGCCTTCTTCCAGGCTGGGCCAGAGCTGGCCAAGATGAATGTAGAGTGGTAAGTCCAACTCGCTGGCGATGCGTTTACCGACCTTGATGACTTCCAGACCCCAGCGGGATTGGCCACCGATTTCGGCGTGCGCCTTGATGCCGCGCACCAGATCCAGGTTATCTCTGGCCACGCGGATCGTGTGTTCGGGATTGACGCCGGTGGGGCCGTAAAGGTCGGGGTACATATGGCCCTCGAGGCCGCCCACGAGATAAGCCGAGATAAAACAGTAGAGTCGAGTGTGCGAGCGCTCGGCGAGATAGTGGCGAAAGCCACCCAGCGTCATGCAGCTTGGCCCGCCTTGGTCGATGATCGTCGTCACGCCGGAGCGCACGCCCACCATGTCAGGGTCAAGGCCGAATTTACCCGTCACGTGCTGATAGATATGGCCGTGCGTATCGATCATGCCGGCGGTGACGATCTTGTTGTCGGCGTCGATCACCTCAGTTGCAGACTGCTTGTCGAGACTTGGCTCGATGGCGGCTATGCGCCCGTCGAGAATGCCAATATCGGCGACGTTGTCGACGCCAGTCGCCGGATCGATAAGGCGGCCGCCACTGATGATTGTGTTGTATTGAGTGGGTCCCATTGGGCTCTCCCTGAGGTTGCGCCAAGTGTGGCGCCGAATTGGACCGTCGATAGAGGGGCGACAGCGCTGGCCAATGCCCGCCTCGACGCGGTATAAAGATAAATAGGAAGTACACTGATGAATATACGCCCGATCGGCATAGCCCATCAAGCTGGCTGCTCAGGTGAGGCGTACCTGGCTACCCAATCGGGGTAGTCCGAGCTGGGCTATCTGGGCCGGGCTATGGGATTGGGCCTATCCGGCTGGCGCGCGCGCCGCGCTAAGCTAAGGGTTGACGATAGCCGTGTTCGAGGAGATGACAATAATGACTTCCCCGCTATTGAGCGCCGCAGTGCCGCCGATGCACGGCGTCGGAGCGCATGCCACACGCAAGGAGGATGACCGCTATATGCGCGGTCGCGGCGAGTTCATCGCCGATATCAAAATGGCGAACATGCAGGAGGTGGCGTTCCTGCGCAGCCCGGTGGCTCACGGCCGGGTGAATTCGATCACGCCGCCGGAGGCGAGCAAGGCGAACGTTTTCGTCGCCGCGGACCTGGTTGGCGTCAAGCCGATCCGCGCCGTTTCCGCGCTGCCGGGATTCAAGGCCTCCGATCAACCCATCCTCGCCGCCGACAAGGTGCGTATCGTGGGTGAACTGCTGGCAGCGTGCGTGGCGCCCGATCGCGCTCGGGCCGAGGACATCGCCGCCGACATCGCAACGGATATCGAACCGTTGCCCGCGGTGCACGACATGCTCCAGGCGCTGCAAGCCGATGCCCCCCTGGTTCACGATGAGTGGGGCGACAACGTGTTCCAGCAGACCTTCGTCGATGGCGATATCGAATCGATCGCGGCGGGTGCTGCCGTTTGCGTGGAGCGGGAGTATCGCACCTCGCGCCAGTGTATGTCGCCGATGGAAGGGCGCGGCGTGGTGGCCGTGTGGGACCGGCGTCTGGAGCAGTTGCAGGTTTACACCTCAACCCAGATGCCGCATATCGTGCGCACCGGTCTTTGCGAATCGCTCGGCCTGACACATGAGCAGATTCGCGTTGTCGCGCCGGATGTCGGCGGTGGCTTCGGCTACAAGGGAATCCTGCTGCCCGAAGAGGTCTGCGTCTGCTGGCTGGCGATGCATCTCGACCGGCCGATGCGCTGGATCGAGGATCGTCGTGAGCAGCTCGCCGCCAATGCCAACTGCCGCGAGCATCACTACCGGGTCAAGGCATGGGCGGATGCCCGGGGAAAATTGCTGGCCTTCGAGGCGGATGCCACCGTCGATGCGGGTGCCTACTCGGCTTACCCGTTCTCCGCGTGCCTGGAGGCGGCGCAGGTCGCCAGTATCCTACCGGGGCCGTACGACTTTCTGGCTTATCGCTGCCGGGCGATCTCGGCGGCCACCAACAAGGCGCCGATTCTGCCCTATCGCGGCGTGGCGCGTACCGGTGTCTGCTTTGCCATGGAGCTGACCCTGGACGCCATCGCCCGGGCGGTGGGGCGCGAACCCAGCGACGTGCGCCTCGAAGCATTGATCCCGCCCGAGGCGATGCCGTTCGACAACATCACCCACAAGCATTTCGACAGCGGCGACTACCCCCAGGCGATGCGCCGAGCCATGGCCGCCATCGATCTGCCGGCGGTACGTCGCCGACAGGCCGAGGGGGAAGCCGACGGTCGTCTGATCGGCCTGGGCTGCGCCATCTTCTGCGAGCAGTCGGCCCACGGGACTTCGGTCTACGCCGGTTGGGGCATTCCCATGGTGCCGGGACACGAGCAGGCCGTGGTGCGCATGACGCCGGATGGCGCCCTGGAGATTCGCGTCGGGATTCAGTCTCACGGTCAGGGCCTGGAAACCACGCTGGCCCAGGTCGGCGAGCAGGTGCTGGGCATTGATATCTCGCGCATTCGGGTCGTGCACGGCGACACGGCGCTGACGCCGTACTCCACCGGTACCTGGGGCTCGCGCTGCATGGTCATGTCTGGCGGCGCGGTTGCTCAGGCCTGCCGTGAGCTGCAGGATCGCTTGATCGATATCGGCGCGCATCTTCTTGAGGTGCCGATCGAGGCGGTAACGGCAGGGCGTGGCCAGATCGCGACCGAGGACGGGCGCAGCGTCAGCTACGACGAGATTGGCCGGGTATGGTACTTGCGCCCGCAGGCGTTGCCGGCTGGCGTCAACGCGGCCGGGCTAGAAGTGACGGCCGGCTACAAGGCCGGGCGCGACAGCGGCACGTTCAGCTACGCCGCTCACGCGGTCGTGGTGGCGGTCGACCCCGAGTTCGGTAGCACCGAAATACTCGACTACGCGGTGGTCGAGGATGGTGGCGTGCTTATCAATCCGATGATTGTCGATGGTCAGGTCTACGGCGGTGTGGCACAGGGTATCGGTACCGCGCTCTACGAGGAGATGGCGTTCGATCGCAATGCCCAGCCGCAGGCTTCGACGCTGGCGGACTATCTGCTTCCGGGGGCGACCGAAGTGCCCGGCGTGCGTATCGACCACATGGAGACGCCCTCGCCGTACACCGCCTTTGGCCAGAAGGGCGTCGGGGAGAGCGGCGCGATCGGGCCGCCGGCGGCGATCGTCAATGCCATCAATGACGCGCTATCGCCGCTGGGCGCCGAGGTGTGTCAGGTACCCGCAACGCCCCGTCGGGTGCTGGAGGCCATCGCGGCCGCCAGAGCGGCGGATGCTCCTCAGCCGGTTGATGTCGGCATCGCAACGGGGGCCAGCGCATGAAAGCCTGTGCTTTCGACTACCGGCGCCCGACGCAGCTCGGCGAGGTGCGTGAATGGTCTGCCAGTGACGATGTAAGACTTATCGCGGGCGGGCAGTCGTTGGGGCCGATGCTCAATCTGCGCCTGGCGCAGCCCGAGACACTGGTGGACATCAGTGCACTGTCGCCACTGCGCGGTTTCGATGAGCAGGCCGATGGTCTGATGATCGGCAGTGCCATCACTCACGCCGAAATCGAGGATGGCCTGCTGCCGGATGTGACCCGGGGCATCTTGCCGCGCATCGCGCGCGGTATCGCTTACCGCGCCGTGCGCAGCCGCGGCACGATAGGCGGCAGTATTGCCCACGGCGACCCCGCTGCGGACTGGATCGCGAGCCTGGCCGCGTTGGGGGGAGAAGTAGTGCTCTACGATGGTCGCCGCTATCGGCGTCTGCGGATCGCCGACTTCGTGCTCGGCGCCTTTCAGACGGCCATCACGCCCGGCGAACTGATCACCGCGGTGTGGGTGCCGAGAGTGCCTGCCGCTAGCCGTTTTGGCTACTTCAAGCTGTGCAGGAAGGCCGGTGAACTCGCCCATGCCATCGGGGTGACCTGGCGCCATGGCGAAAGCGGCGAGGCGCGCTATGTCATCGCGGCGACCCAGGGCCGCCCGATCGTGCTTGAACATGATGTGGCCGACGACCGTGACCACTGGATGGCGAGCCTAGAGCGCCAGGCACCGGGCCTGGATGCCCTCGAGCGACAGCTACACATCGACGCGCTCGAGCGCGCCCTGACCAAGAGTGAGACGTTATGACCGCCACCACGCTGACGATCAATGGCGAGGCCGTCTCGCGCACCATCGAACCGCGCCAGCACCTTGGCGATTTTCTACGCGAGCAGTGCCATCTGACCGGAACCCACCTGGGTTGCGAGCATGGCGTCTGCGGCGCCTGCACGATCATCCGCGACGGACGCCCGGTACGCTCGTGCCTCACCTGGGCGGTGAGTTGCGAGGGCGCACAGGTTGTGACCATCGAGGGCCTCGATCAGGACCCGGTGACGGCTCGTCTGCGCGCCGCCTTCTCCGCCCAGCACGCCCTGCAGTGCGGCTTCTGCACGCCCGGCATGCTGGTGTCGTGTCGCGATATCGTGCTGCGTCACGCAGGGCGCACGCCCGAGGATCGCGACATTCGCCACGAGCTCAGCGGCAACCTATGCCGTTGCACCGGCTACGACGGGATCGTCCGCGCCGTTAAGGAGGTGCTGGCCGACGAAGTCTTCCTGGCCGGTATCGCGCCTGCCCGACCTGCCGCTCTCCAGGCGGTGTCCATGCCGTCGCGCGACGATATGAAAGTAACCGATAATCGCCAAAATTCAAGTGAGGCAACCACCGCGAGCCGGGAGACCGAAAAAGGCCGCGAGATCACCTCACGCTTCACCCTCGACCATCACGCCGACGGCGTGTGGCAGGCCTTGAAGGATATTCGCCTGGTCGTCGGATGCCTGCCGGGCGCGGAATTGACCGAGGTTGATGACGAGGGCCACGTTGAAGGGTTTTTCCACGTTCGCCTTGGCCCCATTTCCGCCAAGATTGCCGGCGAGGGGGAGGTGCGCTGGGATGATGCGCAGCGCCGCGGTGAACTCGAGGGGCGCGGTCGCGACAGCCGTTCGGATTCCCGCGCCAACGGTGCACTGAGTTTCAGCGTCGAGCCGTCAGGCGCCAACCGCACCACGCTCGATCTCGCCCTTGGCTTCGAGCTGACCGGCACGCTGGCCCAGTTCGGCCGTGGTGGGTTGATCGACGACATCGTGGGCTCGCTGATCGATCAGTTTCGCGCTCGGCTGGAGGCGCATCTGGATGGCAGAACGATGAAACGCGCGAGTGGTCTGAATCCGTTCACGCTTTTCATGATGGCCATGAAACGGCGGCTGCGGCGCTGGACTCAGCGGAACTGAGTCGGCCAACGTTACTATGAGAGTGCCTCCGGCCCGCTCGGCGCCGGAGAGTGCCCAGTCAACCGTAGGAGCCAAGCATGCCCACCGCGCCATCGCCCGACGTGAACTCAGCAGACGTCGCACGGATCTATGATCTGCTCGCGCATCGCCCGGGATTTCTCATTCGACGCTTGCATCAGATCCACATCGCGCTGTTTTACGAGGAGTGCGCCGAGTTCGGTCTCACGCCCGTGCAGTACAGCGTGCTGACCGCGCTGCGGGAGGGCGAACTCGACCAGATCACGCTCGCCGGCAGTATCGGTATCGATCGCACCACGACCGCCGAGGTCTTGCGGCGTCTGGAGGGTGCCGGATGGGTGGCGCGTCGGCGCAATCCCCAGGATCGCCGACGCCGCATCGCCTCGCTTACCGCCGACGGGGGCGCGCTTCTCGAACGCATGGGACCGGCGGCCCAGCGTGCCCATGACCGCACGATTGCTCCCCTGAATGAAGACGACCGACAGCATTTCCTGACCACGCTGCTGGACCTGGTCGATAGCAATAATGGCTACGGCCGAGCACCGCTCGATTTTCCATGAATGTCGCCACGGATCTTTGCCCATGACGGAGAACCGGGCTCTCGATCCTGACCCGGCGACGCGGCGCACGACAACGACAATACCTCAACAGCACAGGAGAGAATCACGATGCCCAATGAACATCGGGTTGCCACCGACACCCGGCGGGCGGCCGAGGCGATGGCCTATGCCGACCCCGTGTGGCGCGGCGTCGTCCGCGCTGGCGAGCTAACGAAGGAGAGGTGTCTGCTTCACGCCGGCCCGCCGTTACCGGGCGTCGAGGCGCATTGCCCGCCAGTGCTCAATGCCGCCTGCGCCGCGCTGATTTTCGAGGGTATGGCGGCCGATGAGAGCGAGGCCAGGCGTCTGCTGGCCTCGGGCGAAGTGACGCTCTCCCCGGCGCAGGATCATGGCATCGTGACGCCACTGGCTGCGGTGGTATCACCCTCTATGTATCTGCATCGGGTGGTGGATCGTCACGATGCCGACAGCGTGGCCTACGCGCCTCTGAGTGAGGGCGTTGGCCCGGCGCAACGTTTCGGGCAGTTGACACCGGCTGTTGTGGCGCGTCTGGCTTGGATGCATCGCCACTTCGGTCCCGCACTGGCGGCCGCGGGCGCGCTCGACGTGGACGTGCTGGCGCTTGCCGAGGCGGGATTGGCAGCGGGGGATGAGCTGCATGGACGCGTGGGCGTTGGTTCGTCAGCGCTTGCCAAAGCATTGGCGTCGGCAGGGCTGGACGCTGACAGCCGAGCGTTTCTCGACGGCAATCCGCAGAGCTTTCTCAATTTATGGATGGCCGCCTGCAAGATGATGATGGTGGCGGCAGCCCGAGTTGGCCAGGGCAATCTCCTGGTCGCCGCCGGTGGTAACGGTGTCGACTTTGGCGTGCAGTTTTCTCACGCCCCGGGCGTGTGGCATCACCATCCGACGTCAGCCCCGGAGGGCGTGGCGCTCTCCCCGGCGCTTGCCGATATCGCCGTGCTGCCGGCGATTGGCGATAGCGCGGTGATCGATGCGGTCGGCTTTGGCGCCCTGGCGCTCGACGCCGCGCCAGAGCAGGCAGCCCTGCTGGGGGATCGCTTCGTCAACAGCATGCTTTCCTCGCGCCCAGCGCTGGCAGTGACTCACCCAAGACTAGGACGCGCAGTGGGGCTGGATGCCTTGGCAATCGACGCCGAGTGCCCGCCTGGCGTGTGCCTGGCCATGCTCGACGCCGCCGGTGAAGTCGGGATTGTCGGGCGTGGCGGTGCTCGCCATCCAGGCGCGCTCTACAAGATAGACGAGTAGCGTTTGTTCAGTCGGTCGATATGAGCACGTTTGGTGCATTGATCAGTGTGCTGACTACTTTTGGCGCGATATTTCTGCCGGTTATTGCGGCAACCCTTTGATCTGTCGTTTATTTCTGCTTGGCACGTTATCTGCATGCACTTTTCGTGGTCGTTGCTGTAATAGTCAGTGTACTGACTATTATTGAGTTCGGTTCTATCCGATCTGACGGCTGCGGAAGTGATCGTGATGTCTCCGCCGCTGGCGTGAGGCGACTCAATGGATCTCATGACAGGAATCCCAACAATGAAAAAAACGTCACTATGGATCTCCAGCCTGACGCTGGGTATCGCACTGCAAGCACCGGCGGCAATGGCCGATCCCGTGCGTATCGCGTTGAATCCCTGGATCGGTCATGGCGGATGGCACATCGCCGAGTCTCAGGGCTATTTCGAAGAGAACGGCCTGGACGATGTCGAGCTGATCAGCTTCGACACCGGCAAGGATCGACTGGCGGCTTTGGCGAGCGGTCAGGCGGATTTTGGTAGCGTACCGGCGCAGGCGCCGCTCGTTCTCGAGGAGATTGGCACGCCGGTCAAGATCATCGGGCTTCTCGATCAGGCGTTTGACGCCGATGCCATTCTGTCGCGAGACATCAATTCGATCAGTGATTTACAAGGGCAGCGAGTCGCCTACTCCGAGGGCTCGACCAGCGATATTCTGCTCAACTATGCGCTCGATCAGAATGGCATGAGCATCGACGATATCGAGAAGGTGCCAATGCCAGCCTCTCAGGCGGCGACCGCGCTGCTGGCAGGGCAGGTGCCCGTGGCGGTCAGCTACGAACCTTACCAGGCGTCAATCATGGCGCAGGATTCGGATATCAAGATCATCTACTCCGCTGGCGAGAATCCGGGCATTGTCAGTGACGTTTTAGTCATGACCGAAAGCGCGGGCGAGAATCTCCGCGAGGAAGCGGTGGCGCTAATGAAGTCTTGGGGTCAGGCCATGGACTATTACAACGAGCACACCGAGGACGCGCGCCGCATCATCGCCGAGGCCTCGGGCGCCAATCCGGATGACATGGAGGCTGCCTTCGAGGGACTCGAGTTCTACACCCTCGAGGACAATTTCAGCGACATTGAGGGTGCTTTCCCTGAGGTGCTGGCGGATGTCGAGCGAGCCTCTCGCCTGGCGGGCATCACCACCGAGGAAATCGATACCGCAAGTCTAATCGATCCCAGCATCATAGAGGCGCTGCGCGATGAGTAAAACCGCGACGAATGATATCGGCGAGCCCATGCCTGCCGACGTTCACGAGCGCGAATCGTCCAACCGGACAAAGGCGACGCCCAGGAGGCGTCGTCGCCCCCTGCTCAGCATCACCACACGCATCGATTCGCGACGGTATCTGGCCATCTCGACCGTCGCCTTCGTGCTGTTCGTGATGTTGTGGTGGGGTATTACTGCTGCCGAGATCGTCAAGCCGATGTTCCTACCCAGCCCCGAACGAGTTTGGCAGCGACTGAGCGCATTGGCCGCGGGCGGGCAGCTCTGGGATGACCTGGGAATCAGTCTGTTCCGGATCAGCTTCAGCTTCTTCCTGGCCTGCGCGATGGCGATTCCACTGGGTATGCTGATCGGCTCCTTCCGCGTGCTCGATGCGGCCTTCGAACCGATGATCGACTTCATCCGCTACATGCCGGTGGTCGCGTTCGTGCCGCTCACGATTCTGTGGGTGGGGACCAACGAGCCGCAGAAGTATCTGATCATCTGGCTGGGCACCTTCTTCCAGCTCACGCTGATGGTTCAGGACTGTGTCAAGCGTGTACCGCGGGACTTCATCGATGTCGGGCGCACGCTGGAGATGCGTGAGTGGACGATTCTGCAGCGAATCGTGCTGCCGAGTTCGGCGCCGGCGATCTGGGATGCGATGCGCATTTGCTTGGGCTGGGCCTGGTCCTGGCTGGTGCTGGCCGAACTGGTGGCCGCTTCGGCGGGTATGGGCTACCGCATCACGGTGGCACAGCGCTACTTCCAGACCGACACCATCATCGGCTATGTCCTGGTGCTGGGATTGCTTGGGCTGGCCTCGGATCAGCTTATGAAACTACTGGGTAAAACCATGTTTCGATACCAGGAGCGCACCTGATGACTTCTTCAGAACTGACGCTGCGCGGCGTGGGTAAATCCTTCGGGCGTGGCAATCGGCGCAACCGTGTCCTTGATGGAATCGATTTGACGCTGGCGGATAATGAATTCGTTTCGTTGGTAGGGGCTTCGGGGTGTGGCAAGAGTACCTTGCTGTCACTGGTATCGGGCCTCCAGGACTATGACGAGGGCACGATCGAAGTCGGAGGTTCGCTGGTCGAGGGGCCCGGGCGTGATCGCGGCGTGGTGTTTCAGCACTACACCTTGATGCCTTGGCTCAACGCCCGGCAGAACATTGAATTTGCGCTCAAGGCGGCTGGCTACTCCCGCGCCGACAGCACGCGAATCGCCAACGAACATCTGGCTTTGGTTGGGCTGTCGGAGAGTGCCGAGGCCTACCCGTCTCAACTATCCGGTGGTATGAAACAGCGCGTGGCAATCGCCAGGGCGCTTTCCTACAAGCCACGCATGCTACTGATGGATGAGCCGTTCGGGGCGCTCGATGCGCTGACACGTCGCGATATGCAGGAGCTCTTGATTGATGTCTGGCAACATCACCGCTTGACGGTGCTGTTCGTGACCCACGATGTCGAGGAAGCGGTTTTTCTGTCCGACCGTGTGGTGGTGATGGGTCGCTACCCAGGCTGCATTCGAGAGGAGGTAAACATCGATCTGCCTCGGCCGCGTAAGCCCGAGGTGACCGGCTCGCCGGAGTTCGCCGAGTTGCACTGGCGAGTTATGTCCAGCATCAAGCAAGAGGCGGCACTCGCAAGCTAGTTCAAACGATTCCTGCAAGGCTCGTCTGGAAGATGTCGAGTATGCCAATGTCAACTGACGGTCCCAGGGCGAGGATGTTATGACTCAAGCGCTTTCATCCAATGGTTTTCTGAACCATGAAACTGTCCGCTGTGAGCCTCTGGCTCCCGGCCCACTCGATGGCCTGCGTTTCGCCGCCAAGGATGTGATCGACGTGGCGGGGCATGTGACCGGACTGGGCAATCCCACCTGGCGGGCCACGCACGCGCCTGCTACCGAGCACGCCAGTTGCGTATCACGCATGCTCAACAGTGGCGCTAGGTTCGTCGGCAAGACACACACCGACGAACTCGCCTACAGCCTGGCGGGGCAGAATGCCCACTATGGTACGCCGCCCAACCCGGCTGCGGCGGGCCGCATTCCCGGCGGCTCCTCGAGTGGGTCGGCGTCGGTCGTGGCGGCCGGTCTGGTGGACTTTGCCCTAGGCACGGATACCGGCGGTTCGATACGGATTCCCGCGAGCTACTGTGGGCTTTACGGCCTGAGACCCACGCATGGGGTGATCGACATGCAGGGTGTGGCTCACCTTGCGCCCAGTTTCGACACCCTCGGTTGGTTTGCGCGGGATGCAGCCACACTGCTGGCAGTGGGGCGTAGGCTGCTACCGCCAGCGAGTACAAAACCTCCGATGACGC
Source organism: Salinicola peritrichatus (assembly GCF_003206715.1). GTDB lineage: Bacteria > Pseudomonadota > Gammaproteobacteria > Pseudomonadales > Halomonadaceae > Salinicola > Salinicola peritrichatus. The sequence goes on from NZ_PZJU01000019.1 coordinate 56,083, forward strand.
TGCGAACGCTATCCGAGGCGATGGCAACTGCTGACCTCGCGCTGAGTGAGCAGGTCACTGACTGGCACTCCGCGCTGGTCGATAAAGCTCCTGCACTGCAAATGGGCGGGGCGTTCGATATCGGTGACTTGGCGCCGCTGGCCGAAGCGTTTCGTGTTTGTCAGGCCGCCGAGGCATGGGCGGTGTTCGGTGACTGGATTCTGGAGCACTCACCGGAATTTGGCCCCGGCGTGCGGGAGCGCTTCGAGGCCGCACGCGGGGTGAGCGATAGCGAACGCGAATCCGCCGCGACGCAGTTCGCGGCGTTGCGTCAGCAGCTCCGCGACGGTTTAGGGACGGACACGCTGCTGTGCCTGCCAACGGCGCCTGCCTCCGCCCCGGCGCTGGACGCTTCGCCCGCGCAGGTCGATCAGGTGCGGCGCCGAACGCTCAAGATGACCGCCGTGGCGGGTATTGGTGGCCTGCCGCAGATCACGATACCGGCGCTTTCGTTGGACGGGCCAGTCGGTGTGTCGTTGATCGGCCCTCCGGGTGGCGATCTCTACCTGTTGGAGTTGGCGGCTTCGCTGGCCATGAGAGGAGAAGGAGCCCCATGAACGATACGATACCGCTTGAAATCGGTCTACCGGAGATCGTCGCTGAAGTCACTCGCGCGTTCGAGCGCTACGAGCGTGCGTTGACGGGCAATGACGTTGCCGTGCTGGACGAGCTCTTTTGGGAAGATCCGCGGACGGTTCGCTACGGCGCAGGTGAAAATCTCTACGGCTACGCAGCGATTGCCGAGTTCCGGCGACGGCGCTCGCCAGCCGGGCTGGAGCGCACGCTTCACAATACCGTTATCATCACCTATGACGCGACATAGCAACCGCCTGGACGGAATTTACCCGCCCCAGTAGCGACAGTGTCGGGCGCCAGAGCCAGGTGTGGGGGCGTCGGCCCGAGGGGTGGCGCATCGTTGCCGCTCACGTTTCCCAGATGCGCTAGGCATGCCAAGATCGCCATGTTGAAGGATTAGTGATCGGCAGCAGAAAGCTCATATCTCGTAACTTGAAGCATCCTGAGTGCCGGAAGATCGTTAATCTTGGGGCGGCGATTCACGCCCAGTTTCGTTACTTAAAAGCCCCGTGCAATTTCTGAACGGTACGGGGCTTGTCATTTCACTCAAACGCCCTTCGGGGCGTTTTTTTGGCCGTCAGCCAGGGTGGCGAGTGCCTTGAATCGACGGTGAGGTGGCATCCTTGCCGGTGTTCCTAGGGTCGTATCGTCCCTTGCGCGCATCATGGAGCCAATGCCACGTAATAGATAGAGCCCTTGAAAGAAATAACTCGGGGCTTCGATGATCCTCTGTAGGCGAGATCGCCGACCGCCCGCAAAAGCCCCGCTGGTGCAATTAACATTTTCCGTCGCGAGTGCGAGTGGCCTTCGGCACGGTGGATCCGATCATGATCATTCCGGTTCCCGCGCGAGGCTCCATCCATGACTTACCCGAAGAAAGCCCGGCTGTTCCCCTTAGCATTCCTCTTTGCGTTGATGGCTGGCTGTGCCCAGCAGCAAACGCAGCCACCCTCCGAGAGTGAACGCATCGCTGCGCAATACCCTGATGCCGACAAGGTGACGATCGATATCACCAAACCGACAGCCCGGCCAGGTTCATCCTCCCAAGTCGTCGCGACCGGGATGGATCAACCAACCCACGATGTCGAGCCGGATGTCTACCGTGACCGGCGTCGGGATCGCCAATCTCGCATCGAGGTGCTGCGTGGTGGGCGGTACTCCCTGGTTTCCGCCAAGGCCACGCTACAACAGCGCGAACTGCTGGAGCAGGTTGTCGATATCTCGATTCCCGCGTCACTCAATCCCTCCGTCGAAGACGGTATTCGATACACGCTGCAGCACACGGGATTCGGGCTTTGCCGACCGCAGGGCGAACCTCAGCAATTGCTCTACAGCCGTCCGCTACCGGCTGCTCATTTCGACCTGGGACCGATGCCGCTACGTGAGGCGTTACAGGTGCTGGGCGGCCCGGCATTCGAGGTGCAGGCCGATCCGATCGCGCGGATGGTGTGCTACCAGGTTCGCGACCAGCGTTTGGTCAAGGAGTGAACCATGACGGACAAGATCATTCCTGACATGCCCGAAGACATGGAATCAACGGCCAAGGAACACGGTTTTACATCGGTCGTCGAGCGCCAGAAGCGCTTCAGTCTAATGCGCGTGGCGATCTTCATCGTCGTGTTACTGGTAGTCCTGGTGGGTGTGTTTCTGTGGGTGAAAGGGCGCGAACAGAGCGCTGGGCCGACACTCAAATCCGTGGTGCTGGAGCAACAACAGACCATCGTTCAGCTTCGGGATTCGGTTAACTCGCTGCAACAGGCGAGGGACACCCAGGCACAGTCGCAGCAAGACCTTGCTGGGGGACTGTCTGCCGTTCGAGATGCGCTGGCCCAGCAGGCGGATCGTTTGGCGAATACGGCGTCGAAGGATTTGTCGGGGGAGCTGGAAGCGCTCTCGCAACGCGTAGACGAGCTCTCCGCGTCGGTCGATACCCGTTTCGAGGCCGCCCTCGAAAAGCAACAGGAGCTAGAAAAGGGGATGGAAGCCGTGCGTAAGCTACGCGCAACGTCACAGCCTCGCCAATCGGCGTCAACGACGACGCGCCAGCGTCGTCCCGCACCACCATCTCCCTCGTTCTCCATTGCCGGAAGTGAGTTGCGCGGCGGACGGCACTATCTGGCGATTTCATCGGGGCCGGCCACCCGTCTCCGCGATCTGCGGTTGCTTGGCGTCGGCGAGAGCCTGGGGGCCTGGCGTCTGGCGTCGATCGATGGTCACTCGGCTGCCTTCTCCATCAATGGCCAGACGGTCGTCATGCCCGTTCCATAAGGAAATTTCCATGACAATGTTTCCGGTGGGACGAAAAAAGGGGCTAGGCGCGATGGTCTTACTGTTCGCTATCACCGCCCCGGTTTGGGCGCAGCAAGGGCAGGACAGCCAGTCGACACGGATCGATCAGACACAGGTTGAACAAAGCGCTCAACGCCCGGCTCAAGCCTGGGGGCTCGATCAGCAGGAGTATGAGCGCTATCAGGCCATTATGCAGGGGCCTCGCGGCACCTGGTCGCCTGACCTGGATCCTCTAACGGCTCTGGGGTTGGAAGCGCAGAGTGATGCCGAGCGACAAAAGTATGCCGAGATGTTGGTCGAAGCCGAGCGTAAACGCGTCGAGGCCGAGCTTGCCTTCCAGCGTGCCTACGATGACGCCTGGCGTCGACTCTATCCGGATGACATGCCGGTGCATTCGTTCACGACCAAGGGAGGCGCCGATGCATCGCAGTCGGTATTTGGAGCTAGCAGCAGAGACGCTTCACAGCGCTTGAATGTGGTCGTGGCGTCTCAGGGATGTGAGCAGTGCGAGTCCACGGTCAGGCGGCTGATCAGCCTAGGTGCAGCGATGGACATCTGGGTGGTCGACTCGAATGGGAATGATAGCCGGATCCGCACCTGGGCCGCCAAGGTGGGCATTCCTCCCGAGCAGGTTCGGGCAGGCGGTATCACACTGAATCACGGTGGCTCGTTGGATATCGACCCCTCAGAGCTACCGCGCGTCGCGCCGAGGGGCTGAATTATGCGGCGCTGGTCGGAGGTGATTAAGGTCCTGATTATTGGCGCGTTCGTGGCGATGACTCTAATCCATTCGATACAGTCTTATGCCGCCGAGCCGGACATCCCATCGGCCTACGTCGTGGCTGCAGAGGATAATGGCATTCCCCCCGAAGTCCTTTATGCCGTGGCCAGTGCCGAATCCAAAACCCGGTTGGATGCGGGTGTGCGACCCTGGCCCTGGACGTTGAACGTCGCTGGAAAATCGATGCGTTTCGGTGATCGCCAGTCCGCGTGCGAGGCGCTGCTTGATGCGCTTGAGACGACGCAGATCGTTGATGTCGGCATTGCTCAGCTCAACTTTCGCTGGCAGCCCCAGTTGTTCGGCCAGGGGCGTCGCTTTTCCGATCCCTGCGAGGGGTTGAACCCCTACGCGAATCTGGATGAAGCGGCGCGGCTGCTGCGTCAGTACCACGACGAGGCCGGTGACTGGCTGGTTGCAGCCGGTCGCTATCACCGCCCGGCGGGAGGCAAACCCGCCGCTCGCTATCGCGCCATCGTCAGCCGAGAGCTCGCGGCGCTGGGGGCGGCCCCCTCCCTGCAAACACCCTCGGCGGCCGTTCTGGCTGCACGGTCGCCCTCATCCTCGGCTCGCGAGTCTGGTGGCTTTACGCCGCCGTCCAAGGTCGTTGCAGCACGTCGCGCACTGGCCCCCGGCGCTCTCACCTGGGTGACACCGCAACCCCTGGCTGCCGATGACAGTGCCGTCACCTGGGTGACGCCTACAAAGCGTCAGTGGATGGCCGAAGTCGCGAGTCGTTGATCTTTACAGGAGTGAAACCATGGCTGCCTGGAGTATGACGCATCGTATCTGTCTCACGCTGGCCTTGATGGCCTGTTTGCCAGTGGCTTACGCCCAATCGCCAGCGCAGCGTCCTCCAGGTCTCCCGGACCTGGAAGTGGTGGCCGATCATGGCGGTGAGTCGACACGCCGCTATTTCGCGCCGATCGCCGGTGCCGGTGTCTCGGGATCGGAGGGCTACTCGCCGCAAATTGGCGTGACCCAACGCCGTACACAGCCATTCAGCGAAGCGGACATGTTGCCCGTGGTCAGTGAACGGCTTTCGACCGGAACCGTCGCCAGGCGTGAGCTGCAACTGCCCGGTGGCTTTACTCCGATCTTCCTGATCGGTGACGACGATCTGTCTCGGCAGTGGCTCGCCCAGCGTGGCGACATCCTGCGCGAGATGAATGCGGTAGGGCTGGTCGTGCAGGTATCCGATGAGTCATCCCTGCAGGCGCTTCGCGCCGAGGCTGCGGGCCTGGAGCTGCGTCCTGTGTCTGGCGATGGTCTCGCCGAGAGGTTGGGACTACAGCATTACCCGGTGCTGATCAGTGCCAACGGCATCGAGCAATAAGCGGAGGGACATGATGACATCACCATTGCCCGACAAGGATTCGATGATGGCGTCAGTGGCTCGGTGCTTTCGACGCTACAAGCGCAGTGCCACGCGGCGAGAGAAAGCGGTCGAGCTGATGTGGTTGCACGTAACGAAGCTGATGGCGACCTGGCTGGCCGAGGCCAACGTGACTCGACTGATCCGGCGAGAAACTACCGGCCGAGGAGAGGTCGATCACATTCTCCTGGGGCTATGGAAGATCCGGCACACGACGTCGGGGGAGACACGCACCTATCGGCTCGATCTGGCGAGTGGGCGCTGGCGACGTGACCGATGTCTGGATCGCTGGCCAGAGCTGAAACTGTTGCCTGTTACAGCAGAAGGGGTGCTGGCTTTCACTTGGGAAAGTCTGATTGGAGACGCTTTCGATGAAGTCTTCCGTCAAGCGTCGAAGGCACTCAGGTTGCCGACATTCGAGTACGGCTACCTCAATGGGGAGCTGGTCCGACGTTGGGAGCGACGCGATCTGTCGAAGGTCTGTTTGATACTCGCCAACGATCAGTCGTTGGAGCAGCAAATACGGACGGATGTCCGTTACCCCATGGAAGTCGATGCCTGCGAAAGCTGTGATCGGTGGTGGGATGAGCAGGGCGCTTTCGATGTAGAAGGTCTCGAGGTTGAGCCAAGAGGGCCCGAGCACTGCCATGAGTGCGCGGAGAACGAGAGCACGGTGATGAAACGGCTGGCCACGGTAAATGCGCAGTTTGGTGACATTCGGGCCTTGAACCTGGGGGAGGGGCGCTCCTATGCCCAGCTCAAGACCCTGGGCGGCTATCGCGTCAAGGCGTTGACGACCGGCCTGTGGCGAGAAGCCCTCGATCGGCGATCGATCTCTCTGACGTCACGCATCGTGGGCACGCGCGCGTGTCTCTACCTGACGTCAGTATTGCGGGTTCAGGCCAATCTCGATGCGGTGGAGCGCATTGCCACCGAAAGACCGCAGTGGTTGCCGGCACTGTCCAGGATCCATCCCCGTCAATGGGATCGACCCGACTTGTTCTCGCGCAAGCTCTGGGTCCGTCGAGGAGAATCTGAGGTCCCCATCGATCGGCGAGCGTTTGGGTCCGATCGGATGCTTTGCAGTCTGGGAAGTCCCAGTAGCTTTCGTTTCCTCAACGATTCCTCCCAGGTTGGCGTAGCCATGATTCTACTGGGTTGGGCGAAGCTGTCGGAGCATTTCGGCAGCGCCCGTGGCCACATCGATGAATGGATCACCTTCCTGCAGGCGCTTGCGCCGTCTGCCGACCGTCGCCCCGCGGCCCGAATGCTGGCCATCAGGGCGGGATTGATATTGATGCAGTACTGCCTTGCACGATGTGACGCGTCGCTCGCACTCGACAAGCTGAAACAGCCAGCGGTCATGCGCCTGGGGCGCGCCTGGGTCGCCGAGCGAATGACTGTCTGGCAGGACCAGGGGTATCGCGAGTTGATGCGCTCCAAGTCGAGGGGCGAGGCCAGCCTCCAGCAGGCCAGCGATTGGTGCCTGTCCCAGAACTGGCGCTACCCGGACCACAACATGCACTGGACTGCCATTGAGCGGCATTCCCATACCTGGCATGAGCAGGTGCAGGCGGAAGCTCGCAGACGGCGGGAGGAGCAGCAGCGACTGGATCAGGGAAGGGAGGCGCTGCCAAAAGACCTCGCCTGGGCGTCACCCGTCGACACCATTCAGACGGATCGTTTCGTGGCGACGCCACTGACCGATAGCGAAGCCCTGCGTGTCGAGGGGGATGTGATGCACCACTGTGTCAGCGTCTATGACGAGTCCTGCCACTATGGTCGATATCTGGTCTTCTCGATCGTACCCACTGCCGCCGGCGCGGAAAAAGGAGATCGCGCCACGCTGGGGGTTCATCTCGGGGCGGGAGGTTTCCAGCTCAATCAGCTCTACAGCTATTGCAACCAACCCGTCTCCAGGGATGTGCGAGCGTTCGCCGATCATGTCCTGGCGGCACTCAATCAGTCTCTGAGGGAGAAGGCCGCATGAGCCGTAATCACCCCCTGGAATCCCTGCTGCGACCTGCCGTCGAGCTCTATACCTTTTGGGTCTGTCTTGGTTGTGCAGCACTGTCTCTGTGGGCGCCCTGGTCGCTGGCGTTGGCTCCCAGTGTAGGCATCATCACCGCCGCCGGATTTCTGACCTTCGGGCTCTGGCGTTTTCGCCAGGCGTGGATCGTGCTGCGCTATCGCCGCAACATGCGCCGGCTGCCACGCTTCGCGCTCTCCAGCCGGCAGGTGCCGGTCAGCAAGCGTCATCTCTGGCTGGGGAAGGGGTTTCAGTGGCAGGCGCGGCATACGCAGCGTGTTCATGAAGCGCGCCAGCCTGCCGCCGAGTCCTACGTCACACCCAGCCCAATCTATGACACGGTGCGGCGCTGGGAGCATCGGCTTCAACGCCACCGCCTCGGTGAGGCGATCGCGAAAGTGACCGCCCTGGATACGCCGCTCAATCCGGTGCGGCCGCTGCCCCCGGTGGGCGGAAGCCCGATTCTGCACGCGGTGGAGTGGAAGGAGCGTGATGCCTGGTTGCCGTTGGGGGAGCGGGTCGGCCACACGCTGGTCGAGGGCACCACGCGCGTGGGCAAAACCCGCCTGGCCGAGATCCTGATTACCCAGGACATTCGCCGGGGCGACGTTACCATCTGCTTCGATCCCAAGGGCGATGCCGACCTGATGATGCGCATGTATACCGAAGCGCAGAAAGCAGGCCGGGGAGACGAATTCTATATCTTCCATCTGGGCTGGCCGGACATCTCTTGCCGCTACAACGCGGTGGGGCGCTTCTCCCGGTTGTCCGAAGTTTCGACTCGCGTGACCGGTCAGCTCTCCGGCGAGGGTAATAGTGCGGCGTTCCGGCAGTTCGCCTGGCGCTTCGTCAATATCGTGGCGCGAGCACGCCACGCTCTCGGCGAGCGCCCGACCTACAACCAGATTCTGTCCGATGTGGTGAACATCGATGCGCTGTTGATGCAGTACGTCCAGGTGACACTGGAGCCACAGATGCCTGGGGCGAATCAGCAAATCACCGAGATCGAGGGCAAGCTCAATGACCGCAACATGCCTCGCAACATGGTGGGGCGTCACAAGCGGGTGGTGGCGATCGTGCAGTATCTGCAACTCCCCGAGGTGATCGAGAACCTGACCGACCCGGTGCTGGACGGATTGCTGTCGGCCGTGCGCTATGACAAGACCTACTTCGACAAGATCGTCGCCTCGCTGTTGCCACTGCTCGAGAAGCTGACCAGCGGCAAGATCGCCGAGCTGCTGAGCCCCGATTACACCGATATCGAGGACGAGCGACCGATCATCGATTGGCAGCAGATCATTCGCAAGAAGGGCATCGTCTACGTCGGGCTCGATGCGCTGTCGGATTTCGAGGTGGCCCAGGCAGTGGGTAACTCGATGTTCGCCGACATCGTGTCGGTGGCGGGCCATATCTACAAGTTCGGGACCGAAGATGGGTTGCCGGGGAGCGGTGGTCAAAAAGCGCCGATCAATCTGCATTGCGATGAGTTCAACGAGCTCATGGGCGATGAGTTCATTCCCCTCATCAACAAGGGCGGCGGTGCCGGTATTCAGGTCACGGCCTACACCCAGACGCTCTCCGATATCGAGGCGCGGATCGGCAACGCCGCCAAGGCGGGTCAGGTAGTAGGTAACTTCAACAACGTCATCATGCTCAGAGTTCGAGAGGAGAAAACGGCGCGCTTGCTGACCGATCAACTGTCCAAGGTCAACGTCAGCACGCGGCTGATGGTCTCCATGGCCAGCGACAATGCCGATGTAAACAGTGACCAGGATTTCTCCAGCTCGGCGGGCGATCGTATCGGTACCGAGTCCGTCGAGATGATTGTGCCCAACGATGTGATCAACCTGCCCAAGGGTCAGGCATTTGCGCTCCTCGAGGGCGGGCAGTTGTGGAAGCTGCGCATGCCTCTACCGAAGCATGACAAGGCCGAGGATCTACCCAAGGATGTCGCGGACATCGCCGCTCGTATGCGCAACCAGTACAGCACCGGCGAGCAGTGGTGGGAGCCGTTGCGGCCCGCGCCGATCGACTTCGAGTTCGTCCCCCCCGAGCCGGTTCGAGCCGCATAGGAGCGTTGATCGATGGCAAAGGCCGAAGCACCTGCGCAACGCGCCGAGCAAAAGCGAACCGGATTGGTCGGCACCCTGATCAAGTTGCCGTTCACCCTGCTGTGGATTCTGCTCCTCTCGATTCTGACCTCGATCGCGATCGAGTGGATGGGGATCTACTTCGACTGGTTCAGTCAAGCGGGTTCCGAGCATGCCCGCTTGACCATGCTTTCCGAGCTGGGCTATCTCGATAGTCAGTTCACGCAATCGCTCCTGGTGTCGTCACCGGTCCAGTTCGCGCAAACCTTCGTCGACACCAGCTATCAATGGATGTTCGTCAAGACCGGCATCGCCGGCTGGGTCGAATACGGAGCAGGTGAAGTGGGGTGGACTGGGACGCTCAAGACCTACCTGCAGGCGGCAATGTTCGTCACGTTGATGACCATGACGCGCTGTGTGATTCTTATCCTGACATCGCCACTATTCATCCTGGCGGCCGTGGTGGGGTTTACGGACGGTCTGGTGACACGCGATCTCCGCCGTTTTGGAGCAGGACGAGAATCCGCGTTCATCTACCACCATGCCAAACGAATGGTGACACCGATTTTTCTGACCGGCTGGCTCATCTATCTGTCCCTGCCGTTCTCGATTCACCCCAATCTGTTCCTGCTGCCCTGTGCCTTGCTGTTTGGTCTGATGATTGCGATCGCTACATCGAGCTTCAAGAAGTATCTGTAGCCAGTGGCATGGCGCGATATCGACTTCCCCGCTAGACCCCGCATTTGCGGGGTCTTTTTGGGTCTGGTTTAGTGAGAGGTGGGTGCTGCATTCGCGGCACCTCTCAAACCGTCACCTGATACGTTCCCGCTGGCTTTGCCGGCGGGTTTTTTCATTCGGCTCTCTGAGAATACCCACCCGATCGGCTTAACGTTTCCTGCTGATCCCTTCGGCTTTCCTCTCGACACTGGATCCATGTCGTCAACATCTTCGACGGGATCCCAACATGACGCTGCATTCGCAACTTCGACGTTCCTCCCGAGGCCTGGCTGTCGCCACCGGGCTCCTGGTCGGGCTGGGCGGGCTGTCTCTGGTCTACGCCAATGACATTGATGAGATTCAGCGTCGAGACCTGGCACTGATCCAGACCCAGATCGAGCAGATCAAGGTTGTCGTCGACCGGATCGATGCTCGTCAGGTAAAAGCGGATCCCGCCTCCACTCGCCTTTATTTCAACATCCCTCGGCTTCGTTCGGACCTGGATGCCATCTCCCATGGCATCGATGGCTACCTCGCGCCGGATCGTTTGCTACCGCGCGAGGTTCAGCCACTCGATGGCGACTACCTCGATGACCGGGGCCACTGATGGAAGCCTTCGAGGCCGGGTCGGGGATGGAAGCCGCCCCTCTCAATTGGATGTTGGCGGGGTTGGGCTGTGTCGCAGTGCTGCTCTGCGTGTCCTGGATCCTGATATCGGCCTATCGCGGTTACGCGCGGGGCCGCGTCGATGGCGACATCTTCGGCGTCGTTTGGTGGCGAGCACTGCTGCTGCTCGTGCTGTTTCTGTGGCTGTTCCTCTGACGAGGGCGGTCTGGAAAGCCCCAGTCGGGGCGCCCCTCGGGGCATCGCAAGTCGTAACGGGCAAACACACTCTCAGTGAGGACATTCAAGATGCAACGTCGATCGACACTCATGAAACCGATTCAGTGGATCCGCCATGGCGCTCGCCGGCTGGCCGTGGCAGCCAGCGTGGCCACCACCCTGCCGAGCCTGGCCTGGGCACAGGGGCTACCGGAGCTGGAAGAACCGACCCAGGGCGGCGGGGGGATTCGCTCCACCGCCCAGGGCTATCTCTATGACTTCGCCATCCTGGGCGGATTGATCGTGGCCACGGTCGCGTTCCTGTTCGTGGCGATTTCCGCCATTGCGGCGTTCCGCGAAGCCCAGGCGCGTGGCGAGTGGAGCAAGTTCGGTATCACCTTCTGCGCCGGTGTCATCCTCATCCTCGCCGTGATCTGGCTGGGGACCGAGGCTGGCCCGATTCTGTCGCAGTAACGGGGTGGAGGGGTCATGGCGAGCATCGATTTTCTCCCGAAGCGGATCAACGATCCCCCTGTAGTCTTCCGAGGCATGACGATGCGTGAAGTCATGCTGATGGCGGGGACGGGTTTCCTGGTCTTTCTGATATTGGGAGTTCCGGTCGCGATTCTCTTTGGGATGCCCGCCCTGGCTCCCTCCATTGCGGTATTGGGGATGGCCTGTGCGCTGGGGGCCGGCGGCACGATCATGCGCCGTCTGCGGCGCGGCAGGCCCGCTTCCCTGTTGTATCGACAGATTTCCTGGAAGTTGGCCTCTAGGGGTATCTCGCTGGGGAGTGAACGCTTGATCACCCAGTCCAGCGTTTATCGCATCGGTCGTGAACGGCGGCCACAAGGAGGGCTTCGATGAGTCGTCATCGTAACGCGCAATCGGCGCGAGATGCGCATATCGCGACGCTGCGCGCAGTGATTGCGGTCCTGGTCATCGCCTGCGGTGGCATGTGGTACGGCTGGCAGGCCGCGCCCAAGGATCTCACGATCAACATCCCACCGGACCTGCGAACGGGGTCGACGCAGAAGTGGTGGGAAAAACCGCCGTCGTCCGTTTATGCCTTCACCACGTATGTCTGGCAGCAGATCAACCGCTGGCCGTCCGATGGCCAGAAGGACTACAAGCGCAACCTCTATGCGTACCAGCCCTTCCTGACCTCCTCTTGCCAGGCTGAGCTGGCCGAAGACTACACCTTCCGTAATCAGCGCCATGAACTCGAAGGGCGCGAACGCAGTGTATTCGAGATTCCGGGGCGAGGGTTCAGCAACGAACCCACGGGGCCGGGATCCGTTGAGATCGTGTCCCGCGACGAGTGGATCGTCAACCTCGATCTTGCCGTCAAGGAGACCTATTCGGGTACCTCGATTCGGGATGTCTACATGCGCTTCCCGCTGCGTGTGGTGCGTGCCGACGATGACCCGCAGCACAACAAGTGGGGGCTCAAGATCGACTGTCTGGCCAGGCCAACCGAGCGCCTGGAAATCCCGGACCAGGAGGGGAATACATGACTCGCATGACAGCAAGGCCCTGGCAGGGCGGGCTCTGTGCCGCGCTCCTGGCTGCCGCGACACAAGTCCAGGCCGTTGAGATTTTGCACTGGGATCGGCGGCCGCTGCCGATCGATCTTCCGGTTGGGCAGGAACGAGTGATCGTCCTGGACCGCAATGTCCGTGTCGGACTGCCCACCGAGATTGCGGATCCCGAGGTGCTTCGCGTGCAGAGCGCCGGTGGGGCGATCTATCTCAAGGCCGACAAGGCATTCGATACCCAGCGCGTCCGTATTCAGGACGTCGAGACCAACGAGGTGGTGTTGTTCGATCTCACAGCCAAGACGTCAGGGGCGAGCGATGAAGAGATTCAGGTGGTTATCCCGAAACAAGGGGAGGGCGGTGCCGGCACGCAGGATCGCTCGGCTGGTGGGGCTGGAAGCGCGCAAGCGGACGAAGAGACTTCCCCGTCGTCGGGAACGCCGATCCCCGTCATTCTGACACGCTATGCCGCACAGTCGCTCTACGCCCCGTCCAGGACGATAGAAACGGTGCCGGGCGTCAACCGGGTTGCCATGAAGCTCCCGGACAGCATGCCGACGCTGCTGCCCTCGCTGCCGGTGACGGCGACGCCACTGGCTGCCTGGAAACTCGATGGCTGGACGGTGACGGCCGTGCGTCTGACCAACCGGGATCCTGCCAGAACCTTTGAACTGGATCCCCGTTGGCTCCAGGGCGATCTCTATAGTGCCGCCTTCATGCATTCGACCCTGGGACGTCGTGGCAGTCTGAAAGATACCACCACCGTGTTCATCGTCACCGACGGCCAAACGCTAGCGAAGGCGGTGCCTCTCTCGCAGGGCGAAGGTGCCGCGCTGTCGGCATCGTTCGAGGACGGCGTGCGTCTGGGAGGTGATTCATGACGCTCAAAGGTAACAAGCTCTTGCTGGTTGGAGTTCCCGTCCTGCTGGTCATGGTGGGATTGGTATTGCTCAGAAGCTGCAGTAGCAGCACGAATGAAACCCAGTCCACGCCTCAGTCGTCATCCGATCCAACGCGGCAACTCTCTCAGGAGGAGCTCGATGCCCTAGGCATCAGCGGTGACTCCCCACGCGACACCGTGGCCACCCTGGTGGGCAAGATGAATGCCTGGGAAGCACAGCGCGAGCGTGATGAAGCGCAGCGCCAGAAGTTGCTGGAGGAGAACTCGCGCCTGGCTGACAAGGCAACCAACGTCGACAGTGCGGTACAGGCAGCGATCCGTGAGGAGCGTCGGCGGGCACGGGAGGAGCGCGAGCGCAGCGAGCAATCCCTGGTGTCGCGCTTCGAGCAGCGCATTAATCGGCTGCTTCCCGAGTCCGAGAATGATGCCGCAGACGATGATCTGCCGATTGGGCTGGGCCTGGAAGGCGGTGGGGGGCCAACGGGCTCCTACCGTGGCGGCGGCAATCTTGCCTGGGTCGAGCCGATGGACAAGCGTCAGGAAGAAGGCCGCTATGGCCAACGCCAGGACGGCCCGGCCTTTCCGACCTCCTTCCAGGCTGCGTCGGATGCCGTGGGCGGCGCTGCCACGCGCACGGCCAACGCCGTCGAGTCGCGCGTGACCGGCGAACCCGATGCGTCGACCGTGGATCCGGTCTACACCATCCCGGAAAACTCGACCCTGATGGGCTCGCTCTCCATGACGGCGTTGCTGGGACGTGTGCCGGTCGATGGCACGGTCAACGATCCCTATCCCTTCAAGGTGGTTATCGGCAAGGACAACCTGACGGCCAACGGAATCGAACTGCCGGAAGTCCAGGCTGCCGTGGTCAGTGGCACCGCCACGGGCGACTGGACCCTATCCTGCGTGCGCGGAAACATTCGCTCGATGACGTTCGTGTTCGAGGACGGCACGATCCGCACCGTCCCGACCCCGGATGATGTCAATCAGAACACCAGCGATAGCAATCGCAACAGCAATCAGACCATTGGGGGCGGTGACTCCATTGGCTGGATCAGCGATCAGTACGGCATCCCCTGCATCAGCGGCATGCGCCGTTCCAACGCCCAGCAATACCTGGGCACGCAGAGTCTTTTGACGGCGGCCGGTGCCGGCGCAGCCTCACTGCTATCCGATGACGATTCTGGCTCCGTCACCTCGATCGGCGCCGATGGCACGATTTCCCAAGCGGTATCGGGATCCCAGGCCGTCGATCAAATCCTGACGCAGGGCGTCAACGACATGAGCGATTGGGTCAACAAGCTCTACGGCGAAGCCTTTGCCGCCGTCTATGTGCCGCCGGGTCAGGACGTGGCCATTCACATCAACAAGCAGTTGCCAATCGATTACGAAACCGAGGGGAGGAAGGTGCGCTATGACACGTCAATCGCGACCCAGCATGCGCTCGATTAAGATCGGGGCATCCCTGGCCCTTGGCCTGGTACTGCTCTCGGGCTGTGCGACCTCCAAGGACGAGCTGCTGCCGCATGGCAATGTCTCCATGCAGCAGTTGTGGGAACAGGGTTCCTCGAGCGGCGGTAGCGCGATCGGAAGCGCCGGCAAGCAGTCCGTGGCCGAAGCGCGTGGACAACTCCGTCGCCCGATCGGCGATCGCCAGATGATCGACGAGCGTACCCACTACACCCGTGACGCGGCCAACGAGATCCACAGTCAGTTCTCGCGCCTGCCCAATCCCGACCTGGTGATGTTCATCTATCCGCACCTGGCCGGGGACGAGCAAGTGCCCATTCCGGGCTACTCCACGCTCTTTCCGCTTTACAGCCAGCCGCAGTATGCGATGCCGGGTGAAGGCGCACGTCCGCCGGGGAGGACGCGCTGATGTCGGCATTCGATGCATTCATGAACAACCTGTTTCCGCCCAAGGCCAAGGGCAAGACGGGGGCAACCGGCCAGGCAACGGCCAACGACGATGGCCAGCGGCATGAGGCCGTCAACGAGCGCACGTTGTTGACGGACGAGACGGGACGCCCGCTGTCGCTGCCTCGCGGCAAAGCCCCCACCATGGCGGATATCCGGGAGTCCTATCGGCGCGCGCCGTCGTTCGCCAGCCGCTTGCCCTGGGTGGAGTACCTGCCTGAGAGCGGCTGTTTCCTGCTCGAAGACGGACAATCCCTGGGCATCGTGGCGGAGGTGACGCCCGCGCCCTCGGAGGGGCGCTCCGCCGCCGCGCTGGAAGCGATTCGCGACCAGATCGAGTCCGCCCTCCAGGACAGTCTGCCGGAGGTGGATGAGAATCAGTGGGTCGTCCAGCTCTACGTCAAGGACGACACCGATCCGCGCGAGGATCTCGAGCGAATTCGTGAATCCATCCCCGCTGCACTCAGGGAGACCGAGTACACCCAAGCCTGGCTGGCCAGTATGGAGGCGCACTTCAAGGCCATCTCCAAACCGGGGGGGATGTTCGTGGATGACGTGATCACCCAGACGCCCTGGCGAGGACAGACCCGGCGAACGCGCCTGGTGATCTATCGCTGGGCGGGCAGTGGCAAATCCAAGCTGGGAGAGCGTCGCAGTCGTCTCTCGCCCGAAGCCTTGATCAATCATGTCTACGGCAAGCTCGAAGCCAAACTCGCCAGCACCGGGCTACCGGTGCGCCGCTACGATGGCCGCGACTTCCATCGCTGGATGATGCCGCGCTTCAATCCGTGCCCCAAATTTTCCCCGCAGGATCCGCAGCGCTTCTACGACATCTTCGACTATCCAGGCGATGACGAGAAGCTGTGGTCCTACGACCTGTCCGAGGGCATGCTGGCGAGCTCCCCACGGGCCGATGCCGAGTCGGGGCTCTGGTTCTTCGATGATCAACCGCAGTGCGTGATTCCGGTCGAAGAGATCCGCAAGGTGCCGAAAGTGGGGCACCTGACGGCGGAAATCGCACGCGGTCGCAATGCCATTCGCAACGCCACCTTCGATGTGCTCCCGCTGGGTGTCGAAGCCTGTCTGACGATCGTCGCCATTCCCCAGGAACCGCTGGAGAGCCATATCGACCTGCTCTACAAGAAGGCGGTCGGGGACAGCGTGCTGGCCGAGAACGTGCGGGAAGATTGCCAGCAGGCGCGTAAGTTTCTGGGCAAGGACCACAAGATGTATCAGTCCGCCCTGGCGTTCTTTGTCAGTGGCCGCGATGAAGCGGAGCTAGACCAGCGGGTCATGGATCTGACGACGCAGTTGAGTACCGCAGACCTCAAACCGGTCGAGCCGGAAAATGAAGTCGCTGGCCTCAATACGTATCTGCGCTGGCTGCCGATGAACTTCGATCCCGAGATCGATCGCAAGAATCGCTGGTATACCCGCTTCAACTTCGTGCAGCACCTGGCCAACCTCGCTCCGCTCTATGGCCGTGACCGGGGCACGGGGCACCCTGGCATCAGCTTCTTCAACCGGGGCGGCGAGACGTTGACCTTCGACCCGCTCAACAAGCTCGACCGCGCCCAGAATGCCCACATGTTCGTGTTCGGGCCAACCGGGGCGGGTAAGTCCGCAACGCTCAACTCGATCATCGCCCAGGTCACGGCCATGCGCCGTCCGCGCTGGTTCATCGTCGAGAAGGGCAACAGCTTCGGCCTGCTGGGCGATTATCTCGAGCGCATGGGCCTTTCGGTCAACAAGGTCAAACTCGCGCCGGGCTCCCAAACCCGCTTGCCGCCATTTGCCGACGCACACCGATTGCTGGATCCCGACGTCCTGGCCAAGCGGGCCGCGCGCGATCGCCAGGACTACGGTGAGTTCGATGAGCCTGCCCAGACCCCGGCTGACCTGCTCGAAGCGCTCGGGCCGATGGGGGGCGATGAGGACGAGGATGTGGAGCGCGATCTTCTCGGCGAGATGGAGATGATGGCGCGACTGATGATCACCGGTGGCGACCCCAAGGAGGAAGCCGACTATCGGCGGGCCGACAACCGCATGGTTCGTGATGCGGTGATGATCGCGGCAGAGAAGGCTCACGAAGCGGGGCGGCAGTGCCTGACCGAGGATGTGCGAGCCGCATTCCGGGAGATTGCGCAGGACGAGTCACTGCCCAAGGAGCGTAGTCATCGCGCCTTCATGATGGGCGAGGGCCTGGGCATGTTTTGTGACGGCTTCGATGGCCAAGTGTTCAATCAGCCGGGCGAAGCCTGGCCGGAGTGCGATGTGACGATCATCGACCTGGCGCACTACGCCAACCCCGGCTATGAAGCGCAGTTGGCCCTCTCGGTGATGTCGATCACCAACATGATCACCACCATGGCCGAGCGCGATCAGTACAGTGGCCGCCCGATCGTTCAGGTGATCGATGAGTGCCACTTGTTGACCGCCAATCCGCTGCTCGCACCGTTTCTGGTAGGCGTGGCCAAAATGGGTCGAAAACTCAACCACTGGCTGTGGCTGGCAACCCAGAACGTCAAGGACTTCCCGGATGTGTCGGCCAAGATGCTCAACATGCTGGAGTGGTGGCTATTGCTCAACATGCCACCGAATGAGATCGAGGAAGTGCGCCGCTTCAAGACCCTGACCGAGGATCAGCGGCTGATGGTCGAATCGGCTACCAAAGCCTCGGGGAAGTACACCGAGGGCGTAGTGCTGGGTGGCCGACTCCAGTCGCTGTTCAGAGTCGTGCCGCCGAGCCTTTATCTGTCCCTGGCGGGCACGGAGCCGGAAGAGAAGGCCGAACGGGCCGAGATCATGCGGGAGTTCAACTGTAGCGAGTTGGATGCCGCGATCAAGGTCGCCGAGAAGCTCGATCGCCTACGCGGTCTCGATGCCGCTTGAAGGGGAGGGATGATGATGGCTGTCAGCCCCGCTTTGCCTCCTCCCTCCTGCCGGCGTGCGACCCAGGCCGCTACCAGGACGTTGCTACGCTATCCGCTGCTGGTCACGGTGGCGTTGGGACTGACGCTGCTCTACAGCGTGATGATCGACGTCAACCGGGATGTGATGTGGTGGGCGTTTCCCCCCTTCGCGTTCTATCTCCAGATGTGGGCCACCGCCCTGACCCGGCTGGGCCGGGGGCCGTCGCGCCGAGCGGGGGATGACATTCTCGGGTTGGGGCAGATGTTGCTGCTCTGGGCTGCCTGGGGGGCGTTGCTGATCCTGATTATTGCGATCATCGTGGGCATCATTGCCCTGATCGATCCCTCTGGCCTGGCGGGCGTCGGTGAGCCCCCCATGCCGTATCAACCCCGCATCGAATCGGACCTGGCACCGATCCTGATCGATGAACCTGCACCATGGCATGAAGCGCATTGCCTGATGCTACTGGCCATGGCGCTAGCGCTTGTGGCCTGCCGCTGGTCACTGTTGGCGGGATACCTGGTGTTGACGTCGCGGCAGTCACTGTCCGGTGTGATCAAGCGCTGCTGGCTGGGTAGTCAGGCGACCGTGAGCGGGATCCTGCCGGCCATGGCCGTGGCGATTCCCATCGCGGTGTTGGCGATGCTGTCGCTGGCTTCACCGTCCCTCTCGATACTGTCATTGGCGGCGTCACCGTTGTTGGCCTTTTTTGCCGCCTTTGCCTTTGCCTTGGGGGATGCGCTCTACTCCGACCCGGAGATAACGGAGAGAGCGCCATGATTACCGAATTTGTCATCCTGAGTGTGCTGATTGTCCTGCTCATCGCCAGCGGCCTGTGGCTGCTACAGCGTCAGATTCGCGGCAAGATCAAGCTGCCCTATCGACGCCGCGACACCCTCAATACGCCCATGGAGCAGGCGTTCTATCGTGCCGTCTCGCGTGCGCTGGGTGACGATTACTATCTCGCCTGCAAGGTGCGTGTCGCGGATCTGCTGGAGGTGGCGTTTCGCCAGCGCCATGCGCGGGATCAACGCTGGTGGCGTCATTTCCGGCTGATCAGTTCGAAGCATGTCGATCTGGTGGTGTGCGAGCCGGCCGGCGGGCGCATTCTTCTGGCGATCGAGCTCGACGATCGCAGTCATCAGCGCGGCGATCGCAAGCGCCGCGACCGTTTCATAGACCGGGCTTTTTCATCGGCGAAGCTGCCCCTCCTGCGTGTTCCGGCGCAGGGCCGTTTCGATGTCGACGACATTCGGCGGCAGCTATCGCCCTATCTCACGACCCCGGAAGAAGGATCGGGCTTATGTCAGAAATCTCTCTCCCCGACGCGGTGAGCGTCGATGCGCGTGAGCGCGTACTCCATCTGCTTCCGGTCCTGCAGGTGGATCCTTTCGACCGCATCGACGTCGAGAACATCTCGTTGAGCGTATCGGTGAGCTGGCGTGACACCCCAATCATGCCGCAGGGGGGCTGGGGCATCCGTCAACCTTATCCGAATCGGCTGTATTTCGTGGGCGGTTCTGCCGACTGTCAGTTGGGACAATTTATCCCGTTACCGGCTGACGCCGATCGGGGCGAGGTGGTCTTTCATTGGACTGTGAGTGGTGAAGTGACACAGATAATGCCTGGGACGTTTCAGATTACCCACTCGCTCGATCTGACGTTCTGTGAGGGTGTCGGTATGACCTACTCCATGGACGTGGCCAACTGGTGGGCGCTGAGTGAGTTTGCCGAGGGCGGTTCGTCACCGGAGATTGGCCGCAACCGCGTGTCTCGTTTGAAGGCGGCTGGTGTTTCACCGTCTCGTCAAGCCACGGTAGAGAGCAAATCTCGTGATGGCGAGTGGCACTTGGATATTCGGGAGTCGTTGTCTTTGCCAGCCATCACTTTGGGTGAGTGTTGGACCATCGAAACCTATGGCGGTGAGGCTGCCAGGGACTACTTGGAGGCGTTGCGATGAAACCGTTAATGAGGTCGCTGTTGTCAGGATGTGCCTTGTCGCTGGTCCTCTCGGTACCCGCAAACGGTGCCGGACTCTCTCTCACTGATACGCCGGACACGGATCCTCCTGCCGCGTTGCAGAGCCTCACGATCAACGGACAGACGTTGACGCCGGAATCGGTGCAGCCGGTGCCGCTCGAAGGGCAGATCTACGAGGTTCGCTTGAAGAACGGTGACACCGTCTATAGCGATGCAGCGGGCCGTTACATGGTGCTGGGCAGTCTCTATGACAATTCTCCGGATGGCCTGGTCAATATGACCGAGCAGAACGACCGGGAAGGAAGATTGGCTCAGCTCGCCGGATTGAGCTCCGATCAAATTGTCGTGTTTCCTGCTATGGGGGAATCGATCGGTACGATCACGGTGTTCAGTGACACGACCTGCCCTTATTGCCAGATGTTGCATCAGGAGATCGGTCAGTTGACGGCTGCCGGCGTCGAGGTGCATTACGTGCCATTCCCACGCGATGGCAGTCAATCCCCAGCCGCACGTCAACTGGCTCAGGTGATGTGCTCTGAATCCCCCCGAGCAGCAATGACGGCTGCCTTTCGGGGGGAGGCGCTGGAAGCCACGCCGACGGATAGCTGCTCGGCTGCTGTGTCGAACGGCTTTGCGCTGGGGCAGCGGTTTGGTGTGAAGGGTACGCCCTCGATCGTTCTCCCCAATGGCGAGATGGGCGAGGGGTATGTGCCCGCGCAGCAGCTAATTGAGGCGATCAAGAGATCCAGCTCATGAATCCGATGCGACAGCGACAGATTTTCACTGAAGCTATGCAGTTTGCGATTGGTGACGATGAACCGGCCACATTTCTGCGGTTATGGCTCGAGGGAGAGTGGGAAGCGCTCGAAAAAGAGTGGCCGGATTACTCGATACCGGGCGAGCTGAAAAAAGCAGTTAATCGGTATTGGGATCTGGTACGTGCCGACAGACAGGTTGTGATGTATGCCTACCAGTACGACTTAGACGGTCCTGGGTGCGTTGCCTTGCAGCCCGTTCGAGACGCTGCCCCTATCGTACTCGAACCATCGGAAGTAGAGACGTTCCTGGCCATCATCGCCGGTGATGAACCCCTCGAAGGCCTCCTGCTCGAAAATTGTCAGGATGACCTGGTGGAGGAGGCTGACGATGGCGAAATACTAGTCTCGGCAGAAATCCCCTTGCTCGAGTTGAGAAGCCGAACTTTCTATTGGCAGCACACTGATGCGTCGCCGCTTGAAGCGCAGCTTCTGAAACGAATCCATCTGGCGTCAGCGCCATGGCAGGCACGGGGAGCTGATATGGTCCAAATCGTTGGATACTCTAGGTAGTAGAGTTATCAAATTCCAACTGCTTACAGCAAACCCTTACGCTCTCGTTTAACATTTCCCGATGACTGGCACTGCACCTTCCAGTGACAGTGACCCTGGGCTAGGCACGCACCACCAGGAGAGGAGAGCCTTGATCATGACTGATGATAGAAATGATGCGCTTGACAACCCGGCAAGGCTGAATGAGTCCCCACCGCCCTGTGAAGAGGCCGATCTGAGCTGTGACGAGTACATGGTTTTTGCGATGAAAGACAGTCATCACGCCTTCAGCCTTGGGCTCGAAACTGTGTTGGAATGCATTCGTGCGGCAGAGCTGGAAGGGGCCGTTCCTAAACTCCCTGCTCAATGGTGGTGGGATCTAAAACAACGCTACTCGCTCGACTTCAAGCACGCCCCGCTGGACTAGCAATCTGTTGTGGCACGCTGCCCTCTGGGCATGGCTTATCAGCGAGTGCCCAGAATTTCCTCCGCCAACTCAACCAGTTCTTCCCGCCGGGGTCGCTTTGCCCTTTCTGGCGACATATTGAGCAGGTTTTTGAAGTGATCCCGGTTAAATTCGATTGTCTGTCGGTAAATTTCCCTGGCATGAGGAGGTCGTCCGGTGGTGACTTGCATCACCATAGTTTCTTCGAGATGTTGATTGCTGTGACGTGCCCTGTGATGGATAAAGCAGACATCCAGCGATAGGTACTTCCCTTCTTGCCAACCAATCCGATGACTTTTATGGTCAATCACCACACCTCGCACCTGGTGCTCCTCTATGGCTGCAAGCAACTCTGGGTTATTAAACACAACGCGCCCCGCTAGGCTCTTTGAGACCGTCATATAGGCAAACACCCAAGGAATATTCTGGAGTGTTGCCCCCATGTAAAGATGCCCATCCCAGTCCCTATAATCCTCTAGCATTTGTTTGGCCAGGGCATATGAAATCCTGATCCCAATATCCTTCTCCAACAAATAAACCACTCGGTCGAAATTAGGTACAAGAATATCCAGTATCTTGTCGCCTAGGGGATCTGCCGCAGGTCGCCGAGAGTTTCGATCATATTCCTGAGGGTTAGAGTAAGGGCAGTTTTCGTAGGCCCAATCACGATACTCTGCAAGTCCTTCTACATTACCCTGGTAGTGGCGTGCATAAGGGGCGTCGGTGTTGGCTAATTTAAACAGAAACCCCAAAATCAAGATTGGATTGTCACATCCAGGACACACAGCGAAGGTGGCCGGATCCCCACCTCGGTTGTTGGTGTACCAAGGCTTTTGCTTACCCGTGGAGGCTTCAAAAGTCTCCTTATCCAATGGAAGTTCATCCCAATCCGACGTTTGTAGCTTATAGACGTCCATGCTGACTCCCCAGATTGGTCAGTAGAGTGGATGCAGGCTCCGAGTGTAACGCGGTCATTTTCCCAGTCACGTCGAATGCTAAAAACGCTACCCAATCCATTTAACATTCTCTACTGCCGACTCCCACTGACCCCGGTACACCTGATGGCTGGATCCATCCGCTGCGCGTGGAGTCAGCCATGCCCCTACCACATCTACGGCGTCTGGCCGTTGTCAGAACGCTCTGCTGTTTCACCTTTATGAGCCTGGCTGGCGCTGCGAGCGCCGGCGTCGAGGTCTTCACGATTGCGGGTTTGCCTGTCACCCACGCACCAGACGATGCGGCCATCGTGGAGCTCGATGCGCCGGCCCGATTGGATGCGCAACTCTCCCAGGGGTTGCCGGCAGACCCTGAACGGGCCAGACAGGCCATGAGGGCGCGGGTATCCCGCCCGGACTGGCCTGAGATGAAGGCTCGCTACCAATCGGCCTATACCGGGCTGACCCGCGCCTGGATGCTGGGCGTGACCAAAATCCCGGCGGTGGTCGTGGATGGCCGCTTCGTGGTCTATGGCGAGCCCGATGTGGCGCAGGCACTCTCTGAGATCGACCGAGCGCAGGAGGGGCAGCCATGATTCAGCGACTGCAACGTGTCCTGACAGGGGGGATGCTGGCACTAGCGCTGGCTTTGGCGGGAGCTGTCGCCGCACCGCCGGCCAAGGCGATCACCACACCGGAAATCGCCGCATCTGCCTTGAGTTTCGATTGTCTCGAGTACGAGGTGATCGGCATTTGCGCCTGGCTTAACTGTGGCATCTGGGGCTGTACGGTCGTGACGTCGATTCGGGTCAAGAACTACGTCCCCGAACTGGTCGTCTCTTCCTATGAGAACACTGGCGAGAACCCCTGGACCGAAATGTCCTACCTGTCCCCGCCAGTAGGGGACGCGCTCGGAGGAGGCAGGACGACCGAAGAAGCCACGACGCGCCACTCCAACACCCACTTCAAGAATGTGGACGTCGTTGGCCATCCCGGCAATCCCGGCTTTTACAGCTACTTCCAGGGCAGTCCCTACGACCTGGGTTTCATGTGCAGTGGTGAAGCCGTCTCGTTCAATCCCTATTTCATCTCGACGCTGGACGCCCTGGCGTGGCGCTCGGGTGTCCCTGAGTCGGCGTATCCCGAAGCGTTGACGCCAGGCATGAGAGAGATGGGCGCTCCAGGAGATCTGTGGAGCCCTATCTATCCGAGAAGTGGGTTCGTTTCCCAATACCACGACTACAAGGTCGCCGCCTCCACCGCACAGCGGGCCGCCGATATCCTGACGCGCGAAGGGCAGCCGCATGTTTATCAGCCATTGACGCCCCACGACTCGCCTCAGAGTGGATTCTGGGTGCCGGATCCCGTGATGGAGGGTGATGACAACACTCACAAGTGGCAGCGGCTCGAACCCAACCTCACGATGTCCTGCTCGCTGTTCCCCGACGGTGGCCAGGACAACGACCTGCGTGAGCCTGGCGATTACGTCTGGGCGTTGTGGCGACCCTACCGGTGTTGTCAGCGCCGTGGGCAGGAACTGCTGTGGTTTACAGGAGAGTAATCGATGAATCGACATTACCGTCTGTCCCGTGGAGGCATTCGGGCACTGACCCTCTCACTTGCGCTGACAGCTCCGATCATGGCCAATGCGCAGTCCTCCGATAGCCTTTACTACGACATCGGAGGTGCAGCTCCGTTTGGGGCATCGGCTGGCCTTGGCCATGGTCCTCGGGCTCGTGGCATCGGGGTGGCCTGGAACGTGAACGCGTCGTGTGGAAACTTCGACATCGGTTCGACCGTCAGCAATCAGTTGAACGGCGTCACCAACGGCTTCCAGTCCATGATGGGCAATGTGGTTTCCAATGCCACCGGGGCCGTGGCGAGCCTGCCGGCGATGATTATCCAGCGGGCCAATCCTGCGCTCTACGATCTGCTGACCAATGGTGTGCTCCAGGGCCGAGTCGACTTCGACAAGTCTAAATTGTCATGCCAACGCATGGCGGAGCAGTTGGCTGACGCCACCGTTGGAGATCGTATGCAGCAGGCCGCAATGGCGGAGAACTGGCATGACGTGGCGGCATCGACTACCGACGCCGTTGCGGCACAAAACACCGTTGAGCAGGAAGCGGGGGATAATGGCCGCACGTGGGTCGGCGGTCAACGCCGAGGAGGGGCTGGCCAGGAACCCGTGCGGGTGGTCGAGGATACCGCCAAGGCGGGGTACAACCTGCTCTATGGGCGCACCGATCCCACCTCTGACGAGGAGGTTTCGGGAGGCGGTGGAGGTTGGGGGTCCGTCGCGACATCCAGTGGGGATTGGATCGGCGGCGGTGGTATCGCGGGTGGGAGTGGTGGCGGAGGTGGCGGCGACTGTCAGGGCGGCATGTGTACGATCTGGGGATCCCCGGAAGAAGCCGCCGAGTGGACCAAATCGATTGTTGGCGACACCGAGCTTCGCACCTGCAACGGCTGTGAAAAGAGCGAGAGCATTGCGGGTACGGGCCTGGTACGTGAGCTAGAGGAAGCACAGCAGGAGATCCACGAAAACCTGTTGGAGATGCTCAATGGTGGAGAGATCACGCAGGCGAAGTTGAACGAGGTGTCTGCAGGCGATGGGTTGGCTGTGTCGCGTGGCGTGATCGAAGCCATGCGTTCCGATCCGCAGGGGCCGCTGCTGGCTCAGCGGCTAGCGAGCGAGATGGCACTGGCTCGAACGCTGACCAAGGCGATGTGGGGCCGCCGGATGCTGATGGCCGGGACAAGCGATCCAGGTATTGAGAGCAATGAGGAGGGGATGACGGCACTGGATCGCAAGATCGATGCCTTCAATCGCGATATCGAGTTGCTCAAGAGCGAGATGGAGATTCGTCAGTCCCTGGCCAGCAACGCCGCCTTGTCGGCACTCAAGCGTGCGGCGAATCGGGCTGCCGGTTCCAGCCCGGATGAGACGACGCTGCCGACACCGGCGCTCGATGAGCGTGGCCGCCCGACTGCGGGGGCCACGCCATGACCCTTCCCCGGCTACTGGATCCCAGACGATGGCCATCACTGGTGGTCTTTGGCATGGCGTTGATCGGTGCCTTTGTGGTGTGTGGGGCCATCGTTGCGTTGGGCATTCGGATGATGGGCAGCCAGGTGGCTTTCGAGGCAGCCTGGGGGCAAGCAACACCCTGGTTATTCCTCTGGCGGTGGGCTTGTTACGCCGGTTTGGTGCTGTGGTGGCTAAAACTCTGGCGCCCCCGTCTCGTCCGTCAACTGGGTGAAGACGATGACGGTGGAGAAGAAGCGCGATCGCGCATGAAGCGACTGGAGCGATACGCGATCGGCGTCATGGTGGCCATTGAATTCTTCAATCTGCTCGACTGGATGGGAGGTGGCCGATGACCGCCGATCTCAATGTCTCTGATTACCTGGAGATGGTCTTCCTGATCATGGGGTGGGTAATCAACAACGCCCTGTGGTCGGTCATGATGCAGACGGGGCTTGCCTTCGTTCCCTTCATTGCACTGATCGCTTCCGAGTGGTTCAAGGTGCGCCAGGAGGGCGAGGACGAGGGGAACAAGGGGGTGCTGCTGGTTGCCCGGCTCGAAACGAAACTGATCGCCATGGTCATCTGCTATGCGGTGACGTGCCTGCCGGTCATGAACCTGTCGATCAACCCTGTCAATAACATCGAGCGTCAGAACGCGGATGGCTCTCAGTGCAGCGTTGCGGTGATCGGTCAGGGCGAGTGGGGCAGTAATACGCTCAACGCGATCGATGGACAGACCGCCGATATCCCGCTGTGGTGGGCCTTCGTTCATGCCATTTCCAAGGGCATGACCAATGCGGCGGTATCCAGCATTCCGTGTAGCCCGGATCTGCTGGCCGTGACTTCCGAGGTCGATGCACAGTCGATCACGGATCCAGGACTCAAGCGCGAGGTAGGTGAGTTCCAGCGTCAATGCTATGGCGCGGCTCGCAATAAGCTCTTTCAGGAAGGCGGTACGATCGAGCCCTCTGAGGGCATGGATGTCGACTGGCTGGGAAGTGAGTATTTCATCGAGACACCTGGCTACTACGACTCGTTCTACGCCGGCCGGCCGGTGGAGGGGTTTCCCTACAACGCCAGCCGCGACCAGGCGCGCCCAGGGACGGGGCCGGGGCAACCTGGATATCCGAGTTGCCGTGAATGGTGGACAGCCGCTGGTAGTGGTCTCTATGCGCGTCTTCATGAGCAGGTCGAGCCAGGATTCTGGGACAGCTTCGGGTCGATTTTCTCGAGCGCGGATGCGGAGGACTACGTGATCCGACGGATGATCAGCGAAAGAACGGGATCGGCCAACGGCAACCAGGCTTCTGCCATCCGGGGCTACGGCAACCTCGACGGCGGCGCATTGGATGATGTCGGTGATGTCCTTTCCACGGCCGTGGGGGGCATTGGGGGTGCCGTGGTGGGTGCCACCGGCAAGGTGGGGATGGATATGGTGAAGCGCGCGCTGCCGATGGTGCAGTACCTGCTGATCATGGCGGTGGTGATCTGCCTGCCATTCGTGATGACGATCTCGGGCTACTCGTTCAAGGTGGCTGGAACAGCGACGTTTGGGCTGTTCGCCCTCTGGTTCCTGACGTTCTGGTGGGAACTGGCCCGCTGGCTCAACTCGAACCTGGTGGATCTGATCTATAACTCCGAAGCGGCCAAGATGAGCTTCCTCGCGGCCGCACAGAACACCTACGACCGGCTGCCGCTGCTGTTCGTGGAGTGGGCGACGTTTTTGCTTTTACCTGGTATTTGGGTGGCCGTGCTTGGTTGGTCTGGCATGAAGCTAGGAGGAGCTATCTCTGCTGGCCTCGAGTCTGGGACCAATGGAGCTAAGGCTGCAGGTAACAAGGGAGCAAGTATTGCAACTAGCGCAGCAACAAAAGGTGCGAAGTAAAAGAATGGGAGCATCTAGCTCCCATTGCTTGTTAGTCATCTACCTTTATGCCGCCTTGGTAGTAACCAATACCTTCCGGGCCATCCCGCAACTGGGTAAACGCACCGCTGCTCTCATCTTGGCTGTTGCGGCTCTCACTTGATGCAGAAGCCGCAGCCGCACTGGCCAGCGCGCCTAGTGCCATACCTGCCGCCTTGAAGGCTTCGCGGGTGATCTGCTTGGCTATGGGGGCGTGCTTGCGCACGGCGTCGCGTGCAGCGTCCAGGCGCTGCTCGTCGAGTAGCTTGCCACCGCCCCGGCGGTTGACCAGGTCGGAGGCGTTGTCGTTCCAGAGCCATTTCTTGATGCTCATGGGACACCTCCTTGCATTAGACATACCTGAATGTCAGGTTAGTCCGTAAGTTGGACCAGTGCAATTTTAGCTGTGTTCGCGGGCAAGTGGTTATGTCATGAGGCCTTACCTGAATCAGCTTCTATTGTGTCAATCCAGCTCGGCGAGATGCTCGATCGTTTGCGGGTATCGCTGTACCAGCCGAATTAGGGTCTGCGCTTGTGCATTGGGCTTCGATCGACCTTGCTCCCAGTTCTCCAGCGTCCGCTGGTTGGTACGTAGGTAATGGGCAAAGACCCCTTGAGACATATTCAGCTTTTCGCGTGTTTGAACCAGGTCTCGGGCGGTGATGTCCGGCAAGCTGGATGGTTTGACTGAGTGCGATCTCAGCGTCCGCTTTCCCTTCCGCGAATCGGCAAGGGCATCGAAGCCTTCAAGTACCTCATCGAAGATATTCCTGCTCATTTTCGTTTCCTCGCGTCGATCTCGACTTCAAGCAACTGCTTCAACACTTTTCTCTGATCAGGTGTGAGATCGTCCTGGACATCCTTACCATAGATCGTGAATAGCCAAAATTGGGGTATTCGGATTAAGTGGTAGATGGAGCCCCCTTGCTCCTTCGAACCCTTAACTCTCCCAGAAGGTTGATAGATCGACGCCGTAGTTTATCTCAGGCTCGGGAAGACCCATGCTGTAGGTCATGGTGGCCTTGCCCAGGAAGGGGGATTCCTTGGTCTGCGGCACCTTCTTCTTGTGCTTGGTGGTGTAGAGCATCCGGGCCCGCATCACCTCGAATGAGTAGCCACGGCCATCGCGGTTCTTATCCTTGGCCAGCCGGTTGATTGACTCCGTGAAGGCGTTGGTGATCGGGATGTCGGTCTCGAAGTAGGTCAGCATCTCCTCATGCCAGCCACTGATAGCACTGACGAGATCTTTCCAGACCTCCTTTTGCCCCTGTGGGATGTCGTCAATCCAGGCAGTCAGCGCCTTCTCGGCGTCACGCCGGGTTGTGGCGTCCCAGATGTGGAAGAACCGCTCCTTGTGCTCGTAGGCCGCCAAGAGCTGGGGGAATGCCCCTGTCCAGGTCTCCATGATGAGCCGTTCGCGATCTGAGACATCGTGAGCGCGCTTCAGCAGGATCTTCCGGTCACCCTTGAGGGTTCGGCGCTGGTTGGACGTCAGCTTTTTCCTGAGCCCCTTGCGGACCTTTTCCAAGGCCTCGTTGGCCATTCGCACGACGTGGAACTTATCGACCACAATGCGAGCCTGCGGCAGCACCGCCTGGACAGCACGGCGGTACGGTTTCCACATATCCATGCTGACGATCTCGACCTGGTGGCGCTCGGTCATGCTCATGAGGCGCCTCGTCACCGCGTCCTGCTGGCGACCGGGCAGCAGGTCCAGTAGGGTACGCTCCTCCAGGTTGGTCAGGATGCAGCGGTAGCGGCGGTTCAGGTACAGCTCGTCGATCCCCAGGCAGCGGGGTGTCTCGAAGCGATGCCAGGCTGCCAGGAACTCAGCCTTCTTCTTGAATATCTCGCGGACAGTCTTCTCGTCGAGGCCCGTGGTATCAGCCACGTAGGCGTAGGGGTGATTGAAGGCTTCCTTCTCGACGTGGTTGTAAAGCCTCCGCGTCATGCGGTGATCGTCTACCATTTCCGGAAGAGCTGGCCGGAACGTCCTTCCACACGCCCGGCAGGTGTAGCGGCGACGGACCACCCAGAGGGTGACCCGCTTTCCGTGGATGTGTAGGTCGCGATAGGCCACATCGCGCTTACCGAACCTGACAAACTCACTCTCAACGCCGCATTCCTCGCAAGCTAGAGGCTCAGGAGCTTCAACCTGGTAGTGGAGATCATGCTCTTCCATCTTGGTGGCTAGGACGTGGTACTCGGGAAGGTGAAGGATGTTGTCAGGCAAGCTGGTCATGCAAACTTTCCTTGTCGACATGGTCTATAGATGATCGCGACTCTTTGACCGCGTTGTTTTCTACGAACTGAAGGTGAGTTACTCCCTTGGGTCTTCTGCTTCTCTGAGCCCTTCATGCAATGACGCAATTAGCGGGCAAGTGATATTGCCTTGTTGTGCATGGCATCGGTCGACCATTTCGCTCAGCACCTTCTCAATTCTTTCAAGCCTGTCGATCTTCTCGCGAACGTCCCCTAACTTGTGCTCTGCGAGAGCACTGGCTTCTTGACAGTGGGCGCCATCTTCCAGCCGAAGTAGGTCACTGATCTCATCCAGACTAAAGCCTAGCTGCTGCGCCGTTTTCACGAACGTCAACCTGTCGATATCGGCGGCACTATAGCGTCGAATACCTCCGGGAGGTCGTTCGGGCTCCGATAATAGCCCTCGTCGCTGGTAATAGCGGATTGTCTCGACATTGACGCCGGCCGCCTTGGCCAGGCCGCCAATGGTCATGGTGTCCGCCACTTTATCTGCATGTCTCTTCATGATGCTTGACTCCGTACCAAGCTACGGAAGTAACCTTATCGTAGCTCCCCCCATCCCGAAAGGAGAATCGTCAATGCGGACATCTAAAACGGGGCGAGGGCCCCTGGCCGCCGGAGGAGTCGCGGCCCTCCTGGCCTCGGCGTGTTGCCTCGGCCCGCTGGTTCTGATCACGCTGGGCGTTTCCGGCGCCTGGATCAGCAATCTGGCGTCGCTGGAGCGCTATCGCCCGCTCTTTATCGGCGTCGCGCTGGTGGCGATGTTCTTCGCCTGGCGTCGCGTCTTTCGGCCAGTGGAAAAGTGCCAGCCGGGAGAGGTGTGTGCCGTGCCACGGGTCAGGACGGGCTACAAGGCGATCTTCTGGCTCGTATCGCTGCTGGTGCTAATCGCCCTGGTATTCCCCTACGTCTTGCCCTTGTTCTATTAAAAGGAGATCTACCATGAAAGCTCGTTTCGCCTTCATCGCGCTACTCGCCCTGCTCAGCACGCCCGCCTTAGCGGCCTTGCAGACCGTGAAGCTGTCGGTGCCGGGCATGACCTGTGCCGCCTGCCCGATCACCGTCAAGGCCGCCCTCAACAAGGTGGACGGCGTCTCGCA
Organism: Salinicola peritrichatus; assembly: GCF_003206715.1. Lineage (GTDB taxonomy): Bacteria > Pseudomonadota > Gammaproteobacteria > Pseudomonadales > Halomonadaceae > Salinicola > Salinicola peritrichatus. The sequence goes on from NZ_PZJU01000019.1 coordinate 87,030, forward strand.
AGTCGACGTGAGCTACGCGGATCTCGAGGCCGTGGTCACCTTTGACGACGCCCGAACGTCGGTGGAGGCATTGACCGAGGCCACCACCAACGCTGGGTATCCATCAACCCCGACATCCTCGCAAGCGGATCGAGAGTGATCATGAAGAATCCCAAGACCCTGCTGCGCGTGAGCGTGATCGGCACCGTCCTGGTGGCATTGTGCTGCTTTACGCCGATCCTGGTGATCCTGCTTGGCACGGTGGGCCTGGCGGCGCTGACGGGCTATCTCGACGTTGTGTTATTGCCGGCCCTGGCCTTCTTCATCGGCCTGACCATTTATGCGATTTGGCGTAAGAAGCAGTTCGACGCCTGTTGTGACAACTGCTCTATCAAATCAAGGAATACGCCCCCTGAGTGACATCAAGCAGCTGCACATCGCGGTCATCGGGTGAGTTGTTTACGAGCTTGTCCGTCACGGTGAAGGAATAAGCGTGAAAGATTCGCAGAAATTTTTAAGCGTCGTGCTTGGCACCGGGTTGATGGTGCTGTGTTGCGCCGGGCCAATCGCCCTGGTGCTATTCGGTACGGCGGGCCTGGCCGCGTTGGCAGGCTATCTCGATTACCTGCTGTTTGCCGTCCTGGCCATCGTCATCGGCTTACCTCTCTACGCGCGATACCACAAGCGGAAGCAGGATGCCGGCTTTACTAATGAAGACTCGGAGAAACGTGATGATTGAACTCAACGTGAGCGGCATGACCTGTGACCGCTGTGCGGATCATGTCAGGGAAGCCTTGGAGAAGCTGCCCGGCGTGCAGTCGGTGGAGGTATCCTATCCTCAGAGGACGGCATCGGTAGCCGTTGATCCGGGGACACCGGCCTCGGCGTTGACGTTTGCCGTGACCCGACTTGGCTACCAAGCTCGACTGGCCAACAGTGGGCCCACTTCCCCGGCAGGCGCATCGGTGTCCAAGGGCCGTGATGAAGACGCCCCGCACATCGCGGTGATCGGCAGCGGCGGCGCCGCCATGGCGGCGGCCCTGAAGGCCGCCGAGCGCGGCGCCCGGATCACCCTGATCGAACGCGGCACCGTCGGCGGTACCTGTGTCAATACAGGCTGTGTGCCTTCGAAGATCATGATTCGCGCGGCCCATATTGCCCACTTGCGTACGGAAAGTCCCTTCGATGCAGGCCTGAGCGCCCAGGCGCCGGTGGTGGATCGGGCCAAGCTGCTCGAGCAGCAGCAGCGACGTGTCGAGGAACTGCGTGACGCCAAGTACGAGGGGATTCTGCGCGACCACCCGGCCATCACTGTCCTGCACGGCGAGGCCCGGTTTATCGATGCCCATAGCCTGATGGTCAAGCTGAACGAGGGCGGCGAGCAGGTCGTCCACTTCGACCGCGCCTTCATCGGTACTGGCGCCCGACCGGCAGTACCGCCGATCCCGGGTCTTGCCGACACCCCCTACCTGACCTCTACCAGTGCTCTGGCCCTGGACACTCTTCCCGAGCGGCTGATTGTGATCGGCGCCTCGGTGGTGGCCCTGGAACTGGCCCAGGCCTTCGCCAGGCTGGGCAGCCGGGTCACGGTGCTGGCCCGCAGCCGCCTGCTCTCCCAGGAAGACCCGGCGGTAGGGGATGCGGTGGAGGCGGCGTTTCGCCGCGAGGGCATCGAGGTCCTCAAGCAGACCCAGGCGAGCCGTGTGGACTACACCGACAATGAATTCATTGTCGACACCAACGCCGGCACCTTGCGGGCGGATCAACTGCTGGTGGCCACCGGACGGACACCCAATACCGAGGCCCTGAACCTGGCGAGCCTCGGCGTGGAAACCGCACATGGGGCTATTCTGGTCGATGAGCATCTGCACACCACGGTGCCGGGGCTCTATGCCGCCGGTGACTGCACCGATCAGCCGGAGTTCGTCTATGTCGCCGCCGCCGGGGGCAGCCGGGCTGCCGTCAACATGACCGGGGGCGAAGCCACCCTGGACCTGAGCGCCATGCCGGCGGTGATCTTCACCGACCCCCAGGTGGCCACCGTCGGCCTGACGGAAGCCGAGGCCATCGAGCAAGGCTTCAGCGTCGATACCCGTGAGCTGGACCTGGAAAACGTGCCGCGTGCGCTGGTGAATTTCGACACCGGTGGTTTCATCAAGCTGGTGGCCGAACGCGACTCGGGCCGGTTGCTGGGGGTGCAGGCGGTGGCGGGGGAAGCCGGTGAGCTGATCCAGACGGCGGTGATGGCGCTACGCGCACGCATGACCGTACACGACATCGCCAATGAGCTGTTTCCCTACCTGACCATGGTGGAAGGGCTCAAGCTCTGTGCCCAGACTTTCACCAAGGATGTGACGCAGTTGTCCTGCTGTGCCGGGTGAACGATATGAGCGCGACCGTGGTGCCACTGGGCGGCGGCACCACGGGTTTTGGGCATGGACACCACAGGGAGCCCTGTCACGATGAACACGACACTACCAGATTGCGGGATGATGGGGGCGATGGGCTGGATAATGCCAGTGATCGGAATTGCCCTACTATTGCTACTGGTCCTGGGCATCGCCTGTTTGGTGAAGTATCTGCTCTCTAGCAAGTGAGCGTACTCAGCGAGCCATCAACCAGCTAATCCGTTGTGGGTTGAGTTTGTCGGCCACCTTTAGCTCTCGCATACCAACCAGATAATCCGGATACCCAGAATTATACAGTCGTTTCCATACATACGATCCAGCTACGTTTACCATTTATAGATAAAATTCGATTGGAATGCTTGTCTACTACCTAGTAGTCGAAAACCTTTTCAGGTGATGCGATGAAGCGGGGAAGGTGCCATCCAGTCCATACAAAACCAAAGTGTTGCCTAATCAACAAGATAGGAAAATTAAGCAAATAAATTTTACCAATGCTTGATCAATCTGCATGCAGTAACTACACCTTAAAAGGTGTTTTTAACGCAGCAGACATACCTTTTCAAGCAACGGACGGAAGGTAAGGTCGCTAAGGAGTAGAGATGAATTTCGGAAAATATAAGTCCTGTATAGAAGCTTGCAACGTATGTGCAACCTACTGTGACACCTGCGCAATCGCTTGCCTGAAGGAAGATGATGTCAAAATGATGGCAGAATGCATTCGCCTGGATATGCAATGTGCACAGATTTGCCGTCTGGCTGCTTCCTTGATGGCACAGGGTAGTGAATATGCTAGCGAAGTTTGCAGGATCTGTGCAGATATCTGCAAGAAGTGCGGCGACGAGTGTGCCAAGCATGATGCTGAGCACTGCCAGGAATGTGCCAAGGCATGTCATCGCTGTGCTGAAGAGTGCGCTGCTATGGCGTAAAGAAGGGCTGATAGCAAGGTTCGCTTCATTGTATCGAAGCGTACTTAGATGCTCTGTAACTTGGACTCGATTTGCTGGGTCCAAGTCGCGTTTGGATTGGGCATTTTATGGATAGCAGCCAAGTATCATTTATCAAATAACTTCGAGTCGTTCAGCTTGAATTCAGAAAATCAGGCTAGCGTTTAGGAAGTCGCTTTCCGGTTTTCCATATCGGGCAACTGTTGGTGTTAACCGGCTTTCCGGTGCTTCGCGTGGTCAAAGCTAGTCGTTGTTTGTACAGCAATGCGAGGACGCACATGGCATTAATGACACTCTTTGTCATTCTCATATTCAGCCTGGGCGCTGGGATACTGATGCAGTGTTTGCCTATGCGCCGCCAGACGAAGCCTCCGTGGTCTCAGCGGGCACCGTTTCTGGGCGGGGGTACGCCAGACAGTCATGCCTGGAGCCGCTACCACATTCGCTATTACCCCATGACGCTGCTGCTGATCGCCTTCGAGATGGAGATGATGTTCATGTACCCGTGGGCAGTGGTCTTCGTCGAGAAGGGCATGAAGGCGATGATGGAAATGGGCATGTTCCTGGCCATCCTGTCAGTGGGTATCGTCTATGCCTGGCGTGAAGGAGTGTTCAAGTGGCAGTGAACTGGCTACGCAATCTTGCCTCGCGCAGGAGTGTTCCCGTGTTCCCCGTGTTAGGTGTGCAGGGGGATAAGGCACTGCGACATCTCACATTGTCGCCAGACATCGAGCTGGTCGACTCACCGCGCCATGCCAGTGTGCTGCTGGTGGCAGGAGAAATCCCGGCTGATCGGTTCGAACCTTTGCGCCGTGTGCATGATCAATTGCCATATCCCTTCACGACTTTGTGGTTCCGTTGCGAACCTTGGCCTCACCTGGAAAACGTGACTCGTATTGATGATCTGGATGTTTTGCCGGCGGCTCTGGTCACGGCGTATCACGAACTGATGGAAGGCCGCCGCGAAAGCTCGCCCAGAATCTTGTTGGATAAGCCGCCCAACCCCTGGGAGGGCGCGGGCGATTTCGGTCAGGGGGGCGAAGGCATGATGGGTGGCGTGCCCTACGGGCGGCCCATGGCGATGAATATGGAGGATGATATTCGCGACGGGCTGACGCTGGATTCGTTGACATTCCGGCTTGGGCCGTTCTTTTTCGCGTTTCCGCCGGGCATGGCGGCAGAAATCACGTTGCAGGGCGACCTCGTTCAGACATGGAAGACTCAGCGTGCGCCGTATCCACAGAGCCTTGATCCGGTGTTTTTCGCCGCCCGGAAACGACTGGTCCCCATCGCCGCGCTCGAGCTTGCCCGGGCCCGCCATCACTTGTATCGCTTGTTCCATGCGTTACATCTTGCCGGGCTGGAAAGTGCCAGCCTGAGCGCCTTGCGCTTGGCGAATAACCTGTCGACGACAAGCACGTTGGATGGGCTGCGTCGTTATTTATCGCGTAGCGGCTTCTTTCGCCTGGCTGCGATAAAAGGCGGTGAGCTCGGTCCCGAGCAGGCTCGCAGAATCGGTGGTCCAGCTGCTCGGGCTGCCGGATTGGACGAGGATCTGCGCTCAGACGATGCCGGCTATCGACGGCTGGGGTTCTCACCTGTGTGCCAGGCCAGTGGGGATACTCGTGCTCGCTGGCGGCAGGTTCTTGCAGAAATCGATCAGTCACTCCAGCTGGCTCGCCAGGCCGAGCGGGATGATGTGTCTACGAGTGAGGTAGATCGCATCGAGACTCCGCGTGGCCCTTGGCTCGAGAAGCGGCCAGAGGATGCGAGTGCACTCCTTGATGAGATATTACCGGGCCAGGAGTGGGGCGATGCACTGGCTACCATCGCCAGCCTGGATGTAGCAGCCGTCGCTGAAGCACCGCTCGACACGCAAACGACCGGCGAGTCTCCGATAACGGAACTTTCGGACGATGAAGGGGGCCCTGCATGATCGTCGAGGAGCTGGTCCTGCCGGTGCTTATGGTGTTTTTCATGCTGGCTGCAGGCGCTTACACGGTTGCGGTACTCGACCGTGTCATTGCCGGTGCGCTTGGCACGCCTCAGACCGGCAGTGTCTGGATTGCCCCCTTGGCGCGAGGGGCCTGGTTGATGACCCAGCACGCCAATGCCACCGAAGCCCCGGACTGGCGGGCTTGGCGACTGGCTCCGGCGCTTTATCTTTCTTTGGCCGCCATCGGGCTGGCCGTCGTGCCATGGTCGGGGTCGCTGGTCGCTACTGACCTGGTCACCAGCGTGGTGCTGTGGGGCAGCGTGGAAGCACTGGCGACCGTGGTCATCTTCCTGCATGGCTGGTCGGCCAATGCGCTATTCGCTTTGATCGGCGGCTACCGTTATGTGGCACTAGGGCTTTCCTACATTCTGATCAGCATGTTCGTGCTGATCGGCGTGGCATTGCCGGCCGAGTCGCTGCAGTTCACCCAGGTAGTCGCCTCGCAAGAAGAACTGTGGAATGTCATCCGCCAGCCGCTGGGATTACCGCTGTTTCTTATCGTCGGCCTAGGCATGACCTTCTGGGGGCCGCTCAACCTGGCCGATTCGGCAGATCTGGCTGGCGGCACGGCCGCTGAGATATCCGGGCCACCGCGGCTGGTCTGGGATGTGGCGCGTGCCGCAATGCTGGTGGCTTTCAGCGGCGTGGCAACGAGCGCCTTTCTGGGCGGTTGGCTGGGGCCCTGGTTGCCTGGGCCACTATGGGTGGCCATAAAGATGCTGGCAGTGTTGCTCGTGCTGTTATTGCTTGGCCGATTGCTGCCGCGCCTGGCGCCGGAGCGCTGCGTCACCTTGATGTGGGTCATTTTGCTGCCGCTGTCGTTTATCGATCTGGTATGGGCCGGTGTAGGAGCGTTGTTGTGATAGAGAGCATGAGTCACGGTATCGGCGTTGATATCGCATTTCTGCTGTTGGCCACGCTGGCAGTGGTAACCGCTTGGCGAGTGTTTCGTACCGATTCGATGGTGCGAGCCTCCTTTTTCCTGCTGGTGTCGTTCATCGCCGTGGGTGTGATCATGATTCTGCTAGCGGCGGAATATCTGGGCGTGGCGATGTTCTTCATGATGGCCGTCGAGATGACGGTCATGGCGCTATTCATGGTCATGTTCATGATGAATCCAGCCGGTCTGAATCCGATGAACATGGTCCATCAGGAGCGAATCTCGATCGGGGCAGGGGTGGTCAGCTTCCTGGTGCTGAGTGCCATGGCACTGTTGGCTGTCTTTCCCGACCGGCCGGTGTCGGCCGGCCTCGACCCGGTAAGGTCACTCGGCAACGAAATGCTAGGTGATTCGATGCTGATCTTCGAGTCGGCGGGCCTCGTGCTGCTTACCACCATGATCGGCGTGGTGGTGTTGTCGAGTCACCGTGGACGCTACGGCGCGGCCACGGAGGGCTCGCTACCACCGGGGCTGGAGTCGGGCGGCGATCCGGCGGGCAAGCCCGAAGAGGACGAAGATGGCGAGGATGGCGGTCATCACCACCATCACCACTGACCTATGCAGACAGGCAAGGAGGCTTGAATGACACTGGCGACACTTTTGCTATTGGCAGCGGCACTGATCGGCATCGGCATTTATGGCGCGCTTTCCCAGCAGTCATTCGTGATGCTGATGATGGGTCTTGAGCTGATCCTCAATGGCGTCATGCTGGCTGCCGTGGCGTTCTGGGCCTTTAGCGGGGCCGGCGCGCCGGAAGGGCAACTGCTGACGATCATCGTCATGGCAGTGATGGCTATCGAGATGACCATGGGCTTTGCTTTGGTGGTAGCGGTCTTCCGCGGTAAGCAGGCCGACACGACCGAATCACTGACCGGGTTGAAGCACTGATGTTGTGGTCGATAGCTCTGCTGCCGCTACTGGCTGCTCCCGTCATGTATTGGCTTGGCAAGCACGGGTTCGATAAACACTGGTTTGGCAAGAATAGCGGCCGTGCCGTGTTGGGCCTGGCGGGGGTAGGCGTCGCGATCGTCACCCTGATGCTCGCTGGTCTCGCGATTCTGGGTGACTGGAGTGGGGCTTACCGCTGGAGTTCACAGATCGTCCTGCTGATCGGGGTGACGCCAGTCAGTGCGGTGTTTGCTATCGTCGTGCCGCTGATCGCCGCGCTGATCGTTCTTTACAGCACTTACCACGAATCGGAACCTGGCGGTGATGGCGCAACGACAGGGCAGGCTCCTGCCAGGTTGATCGCCCTGCTGACGGCTTTTATCGGGGCGATGGAACTGTTGGTACTGGCTGAGGATCTGGTGACCCTGCTGATCGCGTGGGAGTTGGTAGGTGCCTGTTCATGGGCACTGATTTCCCATGATTGGCAGAAGACCGGCAATCTTCGGGATGCCGCTTGCGCGTTTCTGGTGACGCGTTTCGGGGACCTGGGGCTCTATATTGCTGCAGCGGCAGCTTATGCCGGCACCGGCTCGTTTGCCTTTGCTGACCTGACCCAACTCGATGGATGGCTGCTGAACGTATTCGTTGCCGGCGCGGTGTTGGCGGCGGCCGCAAAGTCCGCCCAGGTTCCATTCTCTCCGTGGCTATTTGCCGCCATGTCGGGGCCAACGCCGGTATCGGCATTGCTGCATGCGGCGACCATGGTCGCGGCGGGCATCTATCTGGTCATCAGACTCCATGCAGAGATGTCCGCCGTTGCCTGGTTTGGGCCGGTCGCGATCGCGTTAGGCCTGGCCACTGCCCTGGCAGGGGGTGCCGTGGCCTATCTTCAGGGGCATGCCAAGAAGCTTCTGGCGGCTTCGACATCGGCCCAGTATGGCTTGATGTGGTTGGCGGTGGGGGCAGGCTTTCCCGGTGTTGCCCTGGTGCACTTCGTCACGCATGCGTTCATGAAAGCTGCCCTGTTCCTGGCAGCCGGCATCGCCGAACGCCATGTCGGCAGCTACTCGCTAACTGCGATGCGCCTCGGGCGTCTGCTTCCGGGTATCGCGGTAGCCACCCTTGTGGCCAGTCTGGCACTGGCAGGGGTCGTCCCGCTGAGTGCGGCCTGGAGTAAGGAGGAGATCATCACTGCCGCTGGCCATCAGGCGTCCTGGCTGGCCGTGGTCGCCGCCATCGCGGGCGGGCTCAGCGCCCTGTATGCGACACGCTTTCAACTGTTGGCGTTCGGGCGTGGCCCGCATGGCGGTACGAGCACTGCGCCATCCCAGCCAGGTCATACCCGGATGGAAGCCATCGCGCTTTATCTGTTATCGGCAGCCACGCTGGTGCTGTCATTACTCTGGTGGCCTGGTGTCGGAACCCGTCTTGCTGATCTCTTATCAGTCGATCTTCCCCGATCCAAGCCATGGGAACTGATCGTATCGCTACTGTTGGTGGCGTCGGGCATTGTCCTGGGTGTCTGGGCGGTACGTCGTGAGGTATCAGACTCAGGTCGACAAAGTGCCAGGCGTACCGAGTTGGCGGACTGGTTCGGCCTGCCGACGTTGGCCGAACGTGGTGTGGGCGCAATGATGGCGTTCAGCCATGGCCTCGCGCGCTTCGATGATCGCGTGGTGGATGCGGGTATCCAAGCCAGTGCCCGTTTCGGAGCATGGCTGGCCAAAATGGGCGATCGTCGTGGCGAAGGTGTGCTCGATGGCGCGACGAGCCAGCTGGCGAAAGGTATCGACTGGGTGGGTCAATCGGCGCGCCAGGCCCACACCGGCCAAACGCATCATTACTACACCGGCATCGCGGCAGGACTCGCCGCGATCCTGATAATCCTGGGCATAGGAGCGCTCCTTTGATTCTCACTGCAGCCTTGGGACTCCCCATGCTGGGGGCTCTCGTACTCGCTATTTCATGCCGTTGGACCGAGGCCACGGCTCGCCTGTTTGCCATCGTGGTCTCGGTGTTACCCGTATTGTTACTGGCCTGGGTGTGGCTACAGTTCGACCTGCAAGGTGCTCTCTTCCAGTTCGTCGAGGAGGTGCCCTGGGTCCCCAGCCTGGGTATGGGGTACAGGTTGGGCGTGGATGGCATTGCGCTGGCCGTGGCGACGATGAGCGCAGTTGTCTTCGCTGCCAGTATCGCTTACCCCGTCAACACCCAGAACCAGCCTCGGCAGTACTATGCCTGGATGCTTTTTCTGCAGTCCGTGTCACTCGGGGTCTTTCTGGCGTTGGACTTGCTGCTCTTCTATGTCTTTTTCGATTTGAGTCTAGTGGGAATGTTTTTCCTGATCGGTCGATGGGGGCACGGCCAGGCTCAGCTAGCCGCATTCAAGTTCTTTCTTTACACCTTCTGCGGCTCGCTGCTGCTGCTGTTGGCGATCATCGGGCTTTATCTATCGGTCGAACCGCATACCTTTGACATGCGTGTGCTGATCGAACAGCAGCCACTCGCGGGGGCGGGAGTCACTGGCGGTCTGGTGTTCCTCGCCCTGATGCTTGGCTTCGCCATCAAGACGCCGGTCGTGCCCGTCCATACGTGGCTGCCGCAAGCGCATGTCGATGCCCCGGGTCCGGCCTCGGCGATCCTTGCCGGAGTGCTGCTCAAGATGGGCACTTACGGGATCATCCGCATTCCGTTTTCGATGATGGCAGAGACGTTCTCCCGTTATGCCCTGATCATCGCGCTTTTGGCTGTCGTATCCATTCTCTATGGCGCCTTCGTGGCACTCGGCCAGAAGAATTTGAAGCGACGTATTGCCTACACCTCGATCAATCACATGGGCTATACGGTGCTCGGGATTGCGGTGGCTGGCGCATTGGTTCAGGAGGCGGGATACGCTCGTGAGTTGGCTCTGGTAGGGGCCACGGTGCAAATGGTGGCGCACGGCCTGATTACCGGGGCGCTGTTCCTGATCTGTGGCTCGTTCTGGCAGCGCACCGAGGAGTACGATCTGGACAGTTATGGGGGGCTGCTCCGGCAGGCCCCGCTGCTGACCGCGTTTGCCGTGCTCGCGTCGTTTGCCAGTCTAGGCCTTCCTGGCCTGGCCGGCTTTGTGGCGGAATTCCATATCTTTGTCGGTACCTTTGGCGTCTATCCCTGGCTCGCCGTCATTGGCGTGCTGGGCATTCTGGTCACGGCTGCCTTGTTTTTACAGATGCTGCAGAAATTGTTCTTTGGAACGATGCCTCAACGCTGGGACCAGTTCGAGGATCTGCATGCCACAGAGTGGGGAGTGCTCGCCGTGCTGTCGGCAGGTTTCGTGGTCATCGGCGTCGCACCGCAGTTCCTGCTGACGTTGATAGAAGCCTCCGCGACGCTGTTGGTGGGAGGCCACTGATGCCTATCGGTGACGTACTGCCGGAAATCAGTCTGACGCTTGGCGCCGTGATTATTGTTCTGTTCGCTACCTTTACTCGGCAGCAACAGCATCACTGGGCAGCCGTTCTGGCCCTGCTGACAATTGCCCTTGGTGCGGGGCTGACTCTTGCGCAGTGGGATGGACCGCCGCAGCTGACGTTCTCCGGGGTCTGGGCGCTGGATGGTATGGCGATCTCCAGCAAGCTGGTGGTGCTGATCGCCGGGGCGCTTGTCGTCGCGATGTCGCCTGAATGGATGCAGACCGATCGCCGACATGGTGAGTACTACGCATTGCTCCTGTTCGCCCTGCTGGGCGTCGTCATGATGGCGTCAGCCAGCGATACCATGGAGTTGGTGCTGGGCGTGCTGTTGTCCTCGGTGGCCAGTTACCCATTGGCTGCCTACCACCGTGGCTGGGCGCCTGCTCTGGAAGCCGGCATGAAGTATTTTCTGATCGGCGCTCTTACCAATGCCTTGCTGACGATCGGTGTGGTGGTGGTGTTCGGCCTGACCGGCAATACCGGCTATACGGAAGTCGCCCAGGGGCTGGCTGGAGGAAGTGACAGCCTGGCACTGACCATCGCCACCGCTTGTATCGTGCTGGGCCTGACTTTCAAGCTGGCAGCTTTCCCGGCCCATGCCTGGATGCCCGATGTCGCCCAGGGCTCACCGGCCCCGGCAGCTGCCTTTCTGACCGTGATCCCCAAAATTGGCGCCGCCGTCGCGTTGGCGCGCTTTGTGTCCCTGCTACCGCCAGACGTCGCCTGGCGAGCGATTGTCGCTGTGATCTCTGTCACGACCATGACGCTGGGCAATGTGGCTGCACTGCGGCAGACAGACGTGCGGCGCCTGCTGGGCTGGTCATCGGTCTCCCAGTCCGGATATGCCCTGATGGCGATCGTGGTAATGGGCGTTGGCGATCAGGCTTTGCCCGCATTGGTGTTGTTTCTCGCGAGCTACGCCATTGCCAATCTCGCGGCCTTCGCTGTGGTCACATACCTAAGAGGGCGCACCGCACTAGCGGATTACCAAGGTTTGGTGAAAAACGCACCGATCGCCACCCTGGTTCTGATCATGTCGCTGCTATCTTTGGTCGGTATCCCACCTCTTGTCGGATTTTTCGGCAAGCTGATGCTATTCAAGGTCACGCTCGAAGGAGGATACGCCTGGCTGGCATTCGCGGCCGCCGCCAATACCGTCGTCTCGCTGTTTTATTATCTGCGCATCGTTGCCTCAATGATGTTCGCCAATTCCAGGCCCGTCGTTCATGTGCTGCCAGGCCAATGGACGAGGATCACGATGGTCATTGCCGGCCTATTGATCCTGGCTATTGGCTTGGGGGCGGAAGTCCTGGTCGAATATACAAGTGCCATCGGATTCGCGATGTAGCGGCTAGCAGGCCGAGTATGCCTGTTAGCCATTCATGGAGTTGTACTCAGGAGGGAATCACTTATGTCACCTGCTCAAGATTTGGCTATCGAAACGCCCGATAGCATCCACGCGAAAGAATGGCTACGCGCCTATCAGCGGGTCCGTGCCGCCACCGAAATGATCTGCGCGCCGCTGCACAAGGAAGACTACATGGTGCAGAGCATGTCGGACGTCAGTCCGCCCAAGTGGCATCTCGCCCATGTCAGCTGGTTCTTCGAAGCGTTTATCCTTGAGCCTTTTCATCCCGCTTATCAGACTCTCGATCCCGCGTACGACTACCTTTTCAACTCCTATTACGAGACCCACGGTACGCCGTTTCCGCGTTCCGACCGCGGCATGATTTCACGACCTACCGTTGACGACGTCTATCGCTATCGCGCGCATATTGACCGTGCGATGGAAGAACTACTCAACGACCCACCGCAGGAACACCTGCCGGAGATCCTCCGGCGTGTCGAACTGGGACTCCCTCACGAGCAGCAGCACCAGGAGCTGCTGTTCATGGATATCAAGCATATTCTGGCCCAGAACCCGCTCGGCCCCGTCTACCGAGACGACCTGGCGCCGCCGTCCGCACTTGAGGCCGGCGAGCTTCGGTGGCATGGCTATCCCGCCGGGGTTCGGCTGATTGGGCATGATGAAGCCGAGAAGGGTTTTGCCTACGACAACGAGATGGGGCGACACCGTCAGTTCGTCGAAGCCTTCCAGATCACCGACCGCCCGGTGACCAATGGCGAGTTCCTCGCGTTCATGCAGGCGGGAGGATACGACAGGCCCGATCATTGGTTGGCGGACGGCTGGGCCACGGTCAAGACCGAGGGGTGGAAGTCACCGCTCTATTGGGTCGAGCGAGATGGCATCTGGCATCACTTTACGCTGGGCGGCCTGGTGCCGGTCGATCTGAATGCGCCTGTCTGCCACGTCAGCTTCTTTGAAGCCGACGCCTATGCCCAGTGGGCCGGTGCACGCTTGCCGACCGAAGCCGAGTGGGAAACGGTAGCTCGTGATGTACCCATGCAGGGTAACTTCGTCGAGCAGGACCACCTGCATCCGGTCGCGGCTACACCGTCCACGGAAGTGCCAGAACAGATGTTCGGTGATGTCTGGGAGTGGACCGGCAGCGCCTATCGGCCTTATCCGGGGTTCAAAAAGTTGCCAGGGAGCTTGGGCGAGTACAACGGCAAGTTCATGTCGGGGCAGATGGTCCTGCGTGGCGGCTGTTGCGCCACGCCGAAAGACCATATCCGTTCAACCTATCGAAACTTCTTTCCCCCACATGCCCGCTGGGCATTCTCGGGATTCCGTCTGGCACGGGAGGCACGAGCATGACCATGATGTCGAACACGGCAACGGCCGTGCACTTCTACGATCAACAGCCTCCGGTTGCCTCGATGTCGCTACGAGACGAGCTGCTTCAAGGCCTGAGGTCGACGCCCAAGACGGCATCGCCCAAGTTCTTCTATGATCTGCGCGGTTCGGAGCTGTTCGACCAGATCTGCGTACAGCCGGAGTATTATCCCACACGCACGGAAGAAGCGATCCTGTGCGATGCCGCCGATGACATCGCCAATGTGGTGGGGCGGGACGCCACACTGATCGAGCTGGGTAGCGGAGCGAGCCGCAAGGTTCGCTTGTTGCTCGAGGCGGTGCGACCGACGAGCTATCTGGGCATCGATATTTCCCGTGATTTCCTGCTGAATAGCACACGCCGTCTCGCCGCCGACTATCCCTGGCTGGAGGTTCATGCCGCCTGTGCCGACTTTTCTCGGCGCATGACGATGCCCGAAGGAATGGCGTGTGATCATCCGGTAGCGTTCTTTCCCGGCTCGAGCATCGGCAACTTCACACCGCAGGAAGCGGAGTCATTTCTACAGGGCCTGCACTCATTGCTGCCTGCGGGCAGTGGCCTGCTGGTCGGCGTCGACCTGGTCAAGGACAACACAATCATCAACGCCGCCTACAATGATGTAGCGGGGGTAACGGCCGCCTTCAACCTCAATCTGCTCGAGCGGCTGCGCAGCGAATTCGAGGCCGATCTCGATCCGAAACGCTTTTCGCATCTGGCGTTCTACAACGAAGCACAGTCGCGTATCGAGATGCACCTGGTCAGCGATATTATCCAGGAGATCGAGGTGGCCGGCGAGGTCTTCCGCTTCGAGGCGGGAGAGACCCTGCATACCGAGAATTCCTATAAATACACGATCGAGGGATTCCAGGCTTTAGCTGGACGTGCGGGCTTTCAAGCTAGAGCTGAGTGGGTCGATGACGCCGCTCTGTTTAGTGTTCATTATCTAGAGAGATAGATACTATCTCTCTTAACCGCTCAAAAATCACAAAAGTAGCATTGGTTGGTTTAGTGCGGATACTGCACAACCCCATCGCTGCTGCCTGACAGCCCTCGGCGCCTTGGGTTGAACAAATATCAGTGGCGCCGGGGCCCGGTCATTCGGCGGATTATGCCGTCACGGCGTATCAGGCCGTGCCAAAGCAGTGCCATACCGGCATGAACGATAATCAGCGTTAGCAGGGTTCAGCCCAGCCAGCCATGCCACTGGCGAGCGAACATCATGCGCTTGCTGTTGGCGCTGCCACCGTCGAATAGCGGAATGCCCAGCGGCGTGAAGGGCTGGCCGCCGAGCCAAGTCATGTAGAGCCCGAGGGCGGGTATTCCCAGTATCAGCAGATAGAGTAGTAGATAAGAAAAAGCCGCTATTCTTCCCAGTTTGCCGGCATAGGCGGGGCGGCGAGGCAGATTGATCAGCGCCCAGAGTGCGCGAAGCGCGATCAGCCCCAACAGCAACGTTCCCAGCGGCCGATGGGTAGAAAGCCAAGCCTGTACCCATGGTGCATGCCCCTATAGCACCTTGGCTGTCATGCCGCCGAGTTGCCAAATCAGCAGAGCGCCGATTCTCCAGTGTAGCCAGCGGCTGGTCCGGCCGTAGTGCGTTGGTGTGTCCTTCCATGGTAACGATGCCATTATGATCCTCGTTCATTCGCGTGATTTGACGCTCAGTACCAGGCGCGCAAACCCACGACCATTGCCGTTGTCGATTCATTTTCATCGTAGTTGCGTTCATGACTGATCCCTACGTAGGGGCTAAATTCGCGCATCAGGTCGTAGCTCAATCGCAGGCCGAGCTCGCTACTGTTGATACCGCGGTCAAGGTCGTACTCAGGCACATCCTGGAACGACGCGGAGAGTTCCAGCCGTGGCTGCAGGATCAGTCGTTGGGTGAGTCTCATTTCGTATTCGAACTCGGCGCTTGCGCTGACATCACCCTCGTCACTGACGTATAGAGCGGTGTCGGTTTCCACCATCAGCGGCGCCAGACCCTGAAAGCCCACGACCGCAAAGCGTCGGTCGGGATCCGGATTGAAGCTCTGGCGTACGCCAGCCTGCAAGTTCCAGAACGGCGAAACCAGGCGGCTGTAGAGCAGTTGGAGGTCGCTATTTTCGGGGCTGCCACCGTCGACTGGGCCATCGCCCTCGCTTTTCCACCAGAACCGGTTAGTGTCGTTGCCGATCCAGCCTTGTGCATCCCATAACCACGCATTGGGTGCACCGTTACTGTCACGGTATTCGAGCCGATCAATCATTATTTGGCTGAATAGCGCGTCGTCATGTATCGGCTCGTTCCACTCAGTGGGAGAGCCGCTACGTTCATTCAGGGATCCGTCGGGGATGACCTCGTCCACGTTGGCACGACCGTGATCGTCGGCGACGGCGATGGCGGGCAACCAGAGGGCGGTGATCAGAAATGCGCCACGGTACGTGATTTTGCCGTTAAACATGATCGAACGCCTCCGCCGGGGCTACCCGTACCACCCGGAACATCCCGGCTTCCATGTGGTAAAGCATATGGCAGTGGAAGGCCCAACGCCCTGGCTCATCGACGGTGATTAACAGAGATGCACGCGAAGCCGGTAGCACGCTAATTGTATGCTTGAATGGCAGGTAATCCCCTTGGTCGTTCTCCAGCTCCATGAACATGCCGTGCAGGTGGATGGGATGCTCCATCATGGTGTCGTTGACCAGGATCAGGCGAATGCGGTCACCCAGCACGATGTCGATCGGCGCGGCGTCAGAGTATTTCACGCCGTCGAACGACCATATGTAGCGCTCCATATTGCCGGTCAGGTGTAGCTCGATCGTCCGCGACGGCGGGCGTCGGTCGCGCATCGGCTTAACGTTGCGCAACTGGCTGTAGGTGAGTACGCGATGATCGACAGCCTCGAGCCCGGTGCCCCGCTCACCGAGCCGGTCGCGTTGCACCTCGGCCACGTTGAGGTTGCCGGGACCATGACCGCCGGGTTCATGGCGTGCCACGACTGGCCCGGGATCGCCGACACCCATGCCAGCCATCCCGGCCATGGCGTCATGTCCCCCTCCGCCGTGGTTCATACCCGACATGGCACCATCGTTCATGCCGCCCATGCCACTTTGTCCCCCTTTGCCATGACTCATACCCGACATGCCGCTATCGTTCATGCCGCCCATGGCACTGTTCTCTCCCTCTCCATGGTCCATACCGGTCATGGTACCGGCGGCCATGCCGCCCATGGCGCCGTCCGTCATGTTCATACCCATGTCGATCATGGTGCGTTGGGGTGGTTCTCTCAATGCCGGTACCGCCGCCCGCATGCCGGCGCGAGGCGCCAAGGTGCCTCGCGCGTAGCCGCTGCGATCCATGGATTCCGCCATCAGCGTATAGGCGGTGCCGGCTTGGGGTTCGACCACGACGTCAAAGGTTTCCGCGACACCGATTTGGAACTCATCGGTCTCTACCGGCTCCACTTCCTGGCCGTCGGCGCCAACCACTGTCATCGACAGGCCGGGAATACGGAAGTTGAAGTAGGTCATGGCCGAGGCATTGATGACCCGCAGTCGTATGCGCTCTCCTGGCTGGAATAGTCCTTCCCATCCCACCGCCGAGTGGCGGCCGTTCATCAGGTAGGTATAGGTTGATCCTGTGATGTCGGCGATATCATTAGGGCTCATACGCATGTTATTCCATGCGAGCCGATCCCGGAGCGTCGACATCCAGCCATCCTTCTCCACGGCCTCGAAGAAATCGCCTGCCGTGCGTTCGTTGTAGTTGTAATAATCGCTCTGGCTTTTCAACCGTGCCATCACCCGATCCGGGTCTTCAAAGGTCCAGTCGTTGAGCATGATCACGTATTCACGATCGGTCTGTACTCGGTGTGGTGTCGCGGGATGAATGACAAGCGGGCCAGTCAGCCCGATCTGCTCCTGCAAGCCGGAGTGACTGTGATACCAATAGGTACCGCTCTGCCGCACGGGGAATATCGCTTCGAAGCTATCGCCGGGTGCGATGCCGGGAAATGAAACGCCTGGCACACCGTCCATCTCGAATGGCAGCATCAAACCGTGCCAGTGGATAGAGGTATCCTGATCGAGGTGGTTGTGGATACGCAGGCGCGCCCCTTGTCCCTCCCACAGTTCGATTAGCGGCGCAGGGATCGAATGATTGATGGTGATGCCGCTACCGTGGCCACCGGCAATGTCTACCCGTTCACGACGTACGTCGAAATCCAGCAAGACTGGGCGGGGTTGGCCGCCCACCACTTGAGCGGCGATTCCACTTCGGGGCGAGAGGGCGTCGCCCCGCGCGTAGCTCGGTAGCAACGACTCCAGCCCTGCCAGCGCACCGGTGCCCGCTAGCGCGATCAGAAGACGGCGACGATCGCCATCGATCGAGCGATGTTTCATGACGTTCCTTTCCTGAAGTTCCAATGGCGTGCCTATCCGAAATTCTAGGGGCGTGTGACCAGCACTTGATTCAGCACGATCTTTTGCTTTCTCCCGGCCTGGAATAAACCGAGTCTGTCGACGGCGAACGATAGCCGGGGACGATCTAATGTGACATGACCACCGTTCTGAGCCTTGGCAATCATGGGTAGTCAGTAGACTCCGGCAGCCTGAAAATACGCTGAAAGGAAATGCCGCCTGAGAAGATATCGGCAGTGTGTTTTAGGAAGAGGTCAGAGTGATTTCGACACGCAGCCCGCCCAGCCGTGACCGGTCATAGGTCACACGAGCGCCGTAACGGTCGGCGAGCTGTGCCAGAATGGAGAGCCCTAGGCCATGCCCACGGTACTGTTCATCGAGCCTCACACCGCGCTGCCCTAGCCGCTCTAGCATGGCGTCGGGTACACCTGGGCCATCATCCTCGAGTCTCAGGCGGCACGGCGAGGCAAGCAGAGTCAGTTCGACGCGTTGTCGCGCCCATTTTCCAGCGTTGTCGAGCACGATACCCAGCATCTCCATACCGTCCTGACGTTCCAGGGGCATCTGGAAATCAACGACGGCGGTATCATCGAGAACGAAGACTCGGTCGGGATAAAGGGTGCGAAACATTTCCAGCAGGGAGATTACCTCTGCCATGCCGGTATGTTGCTGACCGGTAGACTGGCCGGCGATACGCGAGTGGCGCAGCTCGCTCTCCAGCTTCTCGTCGATATCATCGAGCCGTTCGAGGATGCGCGTTCGGCGTGTCTCATTCAGCGCCCGCTTCGAGCGCAGGGCCTGCATGACTGCCGTCAGGGGGGTCCTGATGGCATGAGACAAGTTGGCGAGTGACTCCCGTGAGCGCTGCTGACGACGTTCATGTTCGTCGAGAAGCGTATTGAGTTGATCGATCGGAGCTTTCAGCTCGGAAACGGTCTTGATGTCTAGACGACGGCGTTCGCCGCGTTGCAGCTCAATGAGCTGGCGGGACAGCTGACCGAACGGGCGCAGGGCCCGGTTGACCGCAAACAGGTTGAGCAACACCAGCATTAGCAGCAGTGCCAGGGCCGCCGCACCGATCCACCAGTGCAGTCTGGTCAATCCTCGCTCGATACCGGCAAAATCCTCCCCTGCCGTCAGGGTGGCCGGTTCGCCACCCAGAGAGAATCGAGTCCGCCATAACAACAGGTGATGACCACGCCAACGCACCAGTTGGGCGCCTTCTGCTGACTCCTGAACCGGCAATGACTTCAGCGCATCATAGGTGCTGTAAATACGGTTTTGGGTACGCAACAGGTAGAAATGGTGAGAGGTATCAGCGGGGCTAGCGTCGGGTGGCAGTGATAAGGCTCCTGGCCCGTCTATGCGTAGACGACGTACGACCAGTTCGGACTCCTGCTGCAGGCGATCAGCGAGAAAATTTCGCGCCAACTGGTTCAGCAGCAGTCCATGCAGCACCCACGTGCTGCCCACCATCACCAGTGCGGCCAGGCCCAGGCTGCCCAGCAGTCGCAGGCGCAGGCTTCGCCAGTTAGGCCGAGACAAGCATGTACCCCTCGCCGCGCCGAGTCACGATACGCTCGCGTCCGAGCCGGTGACGTAACCTGCCGATGTAGACTTCGACGAGATTGGGCGCTGCAGCGTCCTGTTCGAGAGCGTAGAGCTGGTCGAGCAAGTGGCGCTTGGAGTGAACGCGATCGGGGTGGCGCATCAGATAGCGCAGCAGCCGAAATTCGGTGGAGGTCAACGTTTGCCACTCCTGGTGTGCCAGACTGAACTGCTGGCGTGCCTCGTCGAGACGAATATCGTTGACCTCCAGAAGGGTTGAGAAAGTATGTGCTTGGCGGCGCAGTAGCGCCTGCAACCGGGCCAGCAACTCTTGTTCGTGATAAGGCTTGGTGACGTAGTCGTCTGCGCCAGCGCGAAGCCCCTCGACCTTGTCCATCCAGCTATCTCTCGCGGTCAGAATCAGTATCGGCACCGACCATTTAACCCTCCGCCAACCGGCAAGTAGGCTTACCCCCGCGCCGTCTGGTAGACCAAGGTCTAGAATCACCAGCGTGTAGTCCTCGCTAGCCGATAGCGCGGCTGCCGATTTCATACTGGGCGCAATGTCGGTACGGTAGCCGGCGTCGTCCAGCAGCTCGGCAAGGCTCTCGGCCAGAAGTTCGTCATCCTCGACGAGTAGGACTTTCATTTTTCTCAATGGTCTGTTGGATTTTGCTCGATAGGTTAGACGTGTAGCCTGAAAACTTCCTGAAAGCGTTGGTCACCCAGCTTCCGGGCGATGCCAGTAGCGTCGAGGGCGGGCGATGAAAACCGACTGGCCTCGCTCTTACGCAAGACGACTATCACGATTCGTCCGCACTCAGCTGGCTAACCCTACTCCAGCCTCGGTCTCCGGGTCGGCGGCACAGTGCTGCGGCTCGACGGTAACGTGCACCAACGATGGGCATCGCGCCTGGATACGCTGCTTGTAGACGGCAGGTGACTTGGGGTCATGCGACACGACCGAGACGATGGCGGCATGAATATTCGGGCCGATGGCCCAGAGGTGCAGGTCGCTGATTCGTGCGCCATCATTCTCGATGGCTTGTCTGACGCCCTGCTCCAAGTCGCTGCGCTGCTGATCAAGCAGCACGCGGGAGGTATCCTTTAACAGATGCCATGACCACCGGGTGATGAGTACCGCGCCGACGATACCCATAATCGGGTCCATCCAGTTCCAGCCTGCGTACTTTCCGGCCAACAGGGCGGCAATCGCCAACAGCGAGGTCAAGGCATCGGCGAGTACGTGGAAGTAGGCGGCTCGACGATTGTGGTCGTGATGATGTCCATGATGATGGTCGTGACTATGGCCGTGGTCGTGATTCTCTCCGCCCAGTATCCAGGCCGATACGCTGTTGATGACCAGGCCTATGACGGCCACGAAAATAGCCCCGTTGAACGAGATCGCGACCGGGTGGATAAAGCGGTCGATGCTTTCGATCACCATGTACAGTGCGAAACCGGCTAATAGAATGGCGCCGGCGAACCCGCCTAGCGCGTTGACCTTACCGGTGCCGAATGAGAACTGTGTATTGCCTGCGTTCCGGCGAGCGTATGCATAGGCGAAGGCCGCAATGCCCAGGGCGACGGCATGAGAGCCCATATGTAGGCCATCGGCCAAAAGCGCCATCGAGCCATAAAGGACACCCGCTAAAATCTCCCAAACCATCATGGCAAGCGTCAGGCCGACGACGATGAGAGAGCGTGTTTCGCCGGATTGTTTTTGGTCTTGGCCGAAAACGTGATCGTGTTGCCATTCCTCGAGTGGGTGATGATGCATTCCGTAGCGCTCCAGATTGATGGTCATTACACGATGACCGGCAAGGCGGCCACGTTGGTTTTGTCGATGGTGATGCGCTGGCCTTTATATTGGCAATTGATTTAACGTTATAAATTATTTGGCATTGTTCTGGGGGCATGCTTTCCCAAGGAGCCGTCATGAATACCTTCGCTCTCTCGAAAGGCTGGCCCAACGTCGCTAATGCCAGTCAGTTAAGCCTGTTCTCACCCGGCTGATGATGAGATCTTCCCGTATAAGATCCACGGGTACGGGAAGATTCATGCAGTTCAGCGACGCCATTCATGCCATCGCCAAGGTGGCACCCGACGATTTCTCCAGCCTCTCCGATATACTCTCCCCTGAGCTGATCGATACCTGCCTCGAGCAAGCTACCGGTCACGACTACATGCCCGACGGCCGCGAACCGCAGTGGCAGAGCACGGTGCGTGAGCACAACAAGCACCGTCTCGGCGAGAGCAGCGAGACTGAATATGTCGAACTGCGCCATCGCCGCGATGGCGAACTGCCCATGCCGAAGCTGATCCTGCACGCGCTGCAGGTCAATATCCTCGGCGGCCGCCTCCCTGACCCGGAGGACAACGACAAGCGCTATCTGAAAATTCCGCTTGATGCCCTGGTGGGCGCTTCTTGGGAGTAAGACAGCGCTGCCGTCCGCTCGCTGATCTCATCCTGGCATCATCGGCGCATGTTAGGCTGCGCCGCGATAGGCTTTCGAGGCAATGAAACAGGGAGATGGGGATGCGCGTACTGCTCGTCGAAGATGACGCACCAGTAGCGGCGGGCGTCGAGGCCGGATTGGCACTGAGCGACTTCGTGGTCGATACCGTCGCCACGCTGGACGGTGCACGCGGGGCGCTGACCGCGATCGATTACGATGCTGTCGTGCTCGACCGCCGTCTTCCCGATGGCGATGGCCTGACGCTATTGCAACAGTGGCGTCGGGCGGGTGTTGCCAAGCCAGTGCTGATGCTGACGGCGAAAGATGCCGTGGTCAGCCGTGTCGAGGGTCTCCAGGGCGGGGCCGACGACTATCTGGTCAAACCGTTCGATCTGGATGAATTGACCGCGAGACTGCAGGCCTTGCTGCGCCGCGCAGCTGGGCAGGTCGACCGCTCGCTGCGTCATGGCAGTCTGGCGCTGGACCCCGTGGCCCGCAGCGTGACGCTGGATGGTGTGCCGGTGGCGTTGGTACGTCGCGAATTGATGTTGCTGGAAGCGCTGATCCGGGCGCGCGGAGGGATACTGAGTACTGATCAATTGAAGGATCGCCTTTACGGCATCGACGACGAGATCGAGAGCAACGCGCTCAACGTGCATATCTATCAGCTGCGTCGTAAGTTGGGGCACCATGTGATCGAGACGGTCCGGGGAGTCGGTTATCGTCTCGGCGCCCTCCCCACCAATACGCCATCCCATGGCAGCACGCCATCATGAGTCTGCGCCTGCGCCTCGTCGCCACGCTGGGGATCACATTGATGCTGCTGTGGGGAATCACGACGGCGTGGTCGATGCGCGATCTGTCGACCCAGCTAGAGCGCTCGCTGGATCAGCGCCTGGCACAATCGGCGCGCATGGTGGCAGGCTTGCTAGATCATGCGCCAGCGGCGGGGTGGAACGGCGAGAAAGGCGAAACCTCTTCCAACGCCGCGCTCGATGGTGTTGCCTGTCGCATTTCTTCGCTGCGCGGAGAGGTAGTTGCCGGCACGCACCCGGACATGAACGACGTTCTTTCGGTCAATGACGAGGGTTACAGCTATCGCTACTACAATGAGCAGCGCTGGCGTGTCTACACCCTGGTCGATGATGACAAGCGAATCACCGTGGCGGATCGTTTGCAGGAGCGGGAGTCGCTGTTGGCGCAAGTTCGCCGCGCGGCGTTCTATCCGTTTCTGCTCGCGCTGATCGGCAGTCTCGTTGCGCTGTGGTGGGGCGTGACTCGTGGGCTATCGCCAGTTTCGAAGCTACAGCGGCGACTGATCTTGCGCGATCATGATGACCTCTCGGCATTGCCCGTCCGTGGGCTGCCAAGAGAAATAAGGCCGTTGATCGATGGTTTTAACGCCTTGCTTGCACGAACTCGGCGCATGCTCGAGCTGGAACAACGTTTCACCGACGATGCGGCTCACGAGTTGCGCACGCCCTTGACCGCCATTCGCACCCATCTCCAGATCGCACGACGCGTCGACGGCGATCCCCGCCGGGAAGCGATGCAACAGGCCGAGGCAGGCGTGGGGCGGCTAACGAAAACGCTCGATCAGTTGCTTTTGCTGGCCCGCATGGAGAGTGATGAGATCACGCGGGGGAGCCTTGACCCCACGCCCCTCGCCGAGGCGCTGGAAACCGCGATGGTGGAAACCGGCAGCCATGATCGCTGCCACTGGAACGAGCCGGTAAACCGTATCCACGTGGAGTTATCCGAGGCGCTGCTGGTGATTGCGCTGCGTAATCTGCTCGAGAACGCGATGCGCCATGGTTTGCCTGGCGGGCCGATCGAAATCGAGGCGCATGAAACGAATGGTGTGGCGGTAATCGACATCATCAACCAGGGAGAAGCCATTCCATCCGAACAGCTCGCCCACCTGACGGAGCGGTTTCATCGCGGGAATCACCCTCAGGGCAGCGGTCTCGGGCTCTCCATCGTCGAAGCGATCGTCACCCGTGCCGGTGGCCGAGTGACGTTCGCATCCGGAGACGGCGTCGGGCTACGGGTGACGCTCTCGTTACCTTCGACTTGAGTTGCCGTCGGGTTGATCTCTTTTTGAGGCGCCGAAACGTTCGGGGCGACAGATTCCTGGATGATTGATTCCTGGTCGATATATTTCAGGGTGCGAAAGGTCAGGGCGAGATAGCTCAGGGCGCGGCGCTACCCATGACGGCGCGCAGCTTGTCCGGCCTGGGCGCCCCCATGGCCTTGTGTACCTCGCCATCGCTGTCCTGGTTGAAGGTCACGGGGGGCCGTAAAGTTGTCCATCGCGCATCGTCTGCGTGTTGTCGCTTACCCACTGCTCGCTTTGATCATTGCCTTCGTTGTTTGGCATGGCGCCAGTACGATAGTGCTCGGCGATCGCGCCGCCAGGGTTATCCGCGCTGAGAAGCGATGCCGGCGCCGAGGATTAGCGCGAGCCGCAGTGATGTCATGCGAAGATTATGGAAGGGCATGCGTGTCGTCTCCAAGTTGGAAGATAAGGGTTTGGCAAGGTCAGAGGTGGAAAATCAGGGTTCGAGTCGCTCGAGGCTGCGATCAAGCGTGGCGCGAGAAAGCTCGCCGAAGTGGGTGTCGATAAGCGTACCCTCCGCGTCGTAATAGAGCGTGGTCGGCATGGCTACGGCGCCGACCTTCTTGCCAAACGCCATGTCTGGATCCCGATAGACGTGGTCGAGCGTGAGAGACTCTCGTTGCAGAAAAGTATTGACCGCGCCGACACTTTCGCCCTGGTTGACGAATACGAACATCACGTCGTTGTGCTCTTGCTGGGCCTGTTCCAGCATCGGCATCTCGCGACGACATGGAGGACACCAGCTCGCCCAGACGTTGACCACCATAGGCCGGTGGGCTCCACGTTGGATATCAGGAAGTGCGATGCGGTTACTGTCGAGCATGACTAAAGGCGTAGTGGGAATCGTCGCGCTGCCTGGGGCCATCAGTGCTAGTGCGCCAGCCGTCAGTGTCCACACTAGCGCGCCTGAAAAGACCGCAGCGCCCAGCGGACGGCGTTCATCGGGATGGCGCCAGAGACGCCAGGTCAGATAGACGAAGGCGATGGCAAGGCCAGCTAGCGGTTCGAAGCCGCGGTCTCGGATATCCAGCCAGGACCAGAACGTGTCGTAGCTCTCCCAGTAGCGAGCGACGAAAACGATCCGCGCCCCGACAAGGCCCATGAATAAGACGTTGAACAAATGATCGCCGACACTGATCTTTCGGCGGCGGCCAACCCAGGCGCCGACGATCAGCGCGACGACCATTGACAAGACCAGCAAGAGCTGTCCCAGGCTCAGGCCTAGCGAGCCGATGGCAATGCTGCGATCCAGCGCGTTCATGTGTTACTCCCAGTCGTATCGTTGGTGGTTCGCCGGGCTTGATCGAAGCGCTCGAGAAACGCCTCAGCATCCAGTTCACCGATGATCCTAGCGTTTCGCCGCTCCTGGCCGTCCGGACCGAACCACATCAGTGTCGGTGGGCCGACGACGTTGAATTTCTGCATGATGACCTTATCTGAAGCATCATAGTCGGTGACATCGATACTCAACCGCTGCACGTCCTGGAGTTCGTTCTTGACGGTCGGATCGCCGAACACTTCTCGTTTGATCACTTCACAGGACACACACCAGTCGGCGGTGAATTCAACCAATGTCATCTGACCGTTGTTGGCGGCTGCCTGGACACGACGTTCGAGCGTAGTCAGGTCTTCGACGCCATCGAATGCGATAGGTCCGGACTCGTTGGTGTCTTTAGAGGTCGTTTCCCCTCCGCTCACGACGTAGACCGACAGTGGTCGCCACGGATCAGTGGTGCCTCCGGCAGCGCCAATCAGGACCAGTGAGCTCCACAGACCGATGATCGCAGCGCTGGCAATCGCGACCTGGGAAATGCAACTCGTGGTGTTGCCACGTGCAAGGGCCACAAGAGATACCGCGAAGCCCAATCCCAGCGCACCCCACAAGCCGAGAACAATGGAGTCGGGGATGACCCGGGCGGCGAACCAAATCGCCATTCCCAGCAGTACGAAGCCGAAAATGCCCTTGACACGGTTCATCCAGGCACCGGGCTTGGGTAGCAACCGGCTACCAGCGGTGCCGATCACTACCAATGGGGTGCCCATGCCGAGACCCAGGGCAAGTAGTGCGGCGCCACCAAGCCACGGATTGCCCGTCTCCGCGATGAAGAGCAGGGCGCCAGCCAGCGGCGCGGTCATGCAGGGGCCCACTAGCAGAGCGGAGAGAACGCCCATGACAGCAACGCCCTTGAATCGCCCGCCGCGCTGTTTCGATAGCCCGGCATCCAGGCGTCGACGTAACGCTCTCGGCAGTTCGAGTTCGAAGACACCGAACATGGCGAGTGCCAGCACTACGAACAGGACCGAGAAGATGCTGATGAACCAGACGTTCTGGAACAGCATCTGCAGATTGGCTCCGGCCATGGCGGCGGCAACGCCCAGCGCGGCGTAGGCGGCGGCCATGGGCAGGACATAGGCGAGAGAGAGTGCGAAACCGGATGTCCGCCGAGTCTCTTCGCTGCGGCGTTGGGCGACGATCAGGCTTGAGAGGATCGGAGCCATCGGCAATACGCAGGGTGTGAAGGTCAACAGCAGGCCCATGCCGAAGAAGGCGGCCAGTGTCCAGACCCAGTTACCGCCAACCAGTTGTGCTGCCAATTGTTGATCTTCCGCCATCGTTGCTCCTGCCTGGGTGGCGGGGCCCGATGCGGTAGGTGATGATGTTGTGGATGACGCAAAGGGAGCGTTCGGGGCAGCGGGCGACGCGTTCGTTGCCGAGCCGTTCGTCGTTGCTGTGTCGTTCCCCGAGTCGCCGACGACAGGTTCCAGGTCGAAGGTCCGCTGTTGGGGCGGATAGCAGAGACCGGCATCGGCGCAACCCTGCCAATGAAGGGTAATGGTATCGGCATCGCCGGGTCGAGTGGTCATGCTCAATGCGTGACGGTAGATCTCGGAGCGGCCGAAGTACTCGTCTTCGATAGTCTCCCCGTCAGGTATATCGAGCGATAGCTCGCTGTCTCCCGCTTCCGCAGAGAAGCTGTGGCGGTAGAGGTAGTAACCGGGTTCGATCTGCCAATCGATCTCCAGTGCGTCGCCGTCCTGTGACAACGTGGGTTCGAAGGCCTGATCCGGGGGGAGAAACTCATCTTGTTGCCCGAATGGATCCTGGGCCATGGCCAACGTGGCGACGCTGAATAAGGCCAGCATCAGTAGCCATCGCACGAGCTTCGATCGTATAAGGCCGAGCCCTGCCTTCATCCCTGGTCGCATTTCCCACACTCCTGATTCGGTGCCGGCTAGGATGATCCATGGGGATGAGCTGAAAATGAATCTCTATTGCCGTCTCTGTTCTAGATGTGTATTCGTAAAAAGAAATGTCGATCCCGGTGTCGAGCCGTCCAGTCGGGCCTGAGTGCGGTGTTGGCTTTGGGAAGGTACGGGTTCGTGACCACCTCTCTGAAGGTGCTCGGACGTCGACGTCGTTAGCCGGTCAGCGGCGCGGCTGTCGATCTCATGCTGGGCGCGATGTCGGTACGATAGCCGGCGTCGTCCAGCAGCTCGGCAAGGCTCTCGGCCAGAAGTTCGTCATCCTCGACGAGTAGAACTTTCATTTTCTCAACGGCCTGTTGGGCTTTGTCCGATAGATTAGACACGCAGCCTGAAAACTTCCTGAAAGCGTGAGCAGCATTCCATCGCTCAGCGCTAGCTATATGCAGACTCGACTGCTCCGCATCATCAGCTCTCACGATCAGAGAGTGGTGAGCGAGCTCAATGGTACGGATTAGGATCGGGAATCTTCTCGTCGATAAAGGAGACTGGATCGGGATTCGCGCATTACGTTACCGTGTTCTGGTCATATTAGGGAAACGCTGCATAATCCCCCCGCAACTGCCTGATCGCCACCGGCGGGGTAAAATCTAACCATCCCGCCACCGTCTGACAGAGCTATCCGATGAAGCAGATCCCATTTGCCCAGGCAGAGCACCAGAACAAGAAGAAGGTCACCCGTCGAGAGCGATTCCTGGCCCAGATGGAGATCCTGGTGCCTTGGTAACGGCAGATCGACGCGCTGTCGCCTTCCTACTTTCCGAACGCGGCAGGTAAGCGGGGTCGGCAGCCCCTCGGCCTGAGGTGCATGCTGCGGGTCTATTTCTTACAGCAGTGGTATGTGCTCGCCGATGAGGCGCTCGAAGACGCCATCTACGACAGCCAGGTCATGCGTGATTTCATCGGACTCGATCTGGCCATCGAAAGCGTGTCGGACGCGACCACGCTGCTGCGCTTCCGCCATCTGCTGGAGAAGCATGCCCTGACCCAGCGGATCTTCGAGGAGATCAACGCCAGTTTGGCGGGCAGGGCCTTGTTTTGGTGGAGGGCACCATAGTCGCCGCCGCGCCCTCCACCAAGGACAAGGCCAAGCAGCGCGATCCGGAGATGAAGCAGACCAAGAAGGGCAACCAATGGTTTTTTAACATGAAGGCCCATATGGCGCCGATGCGGTCACCGGGTTGATTCACAGTGTCGCTGCCACTTGGCCAACGTCGCCGATGTCACCATGGCGGGCCACCTGGTCCGAGAAGATGACAAGCGGGTATACGGCGACGCGGGTTATACCAAGATGTGGAAGCATCTGGACGAAGAGAATGATGCCCCGGATCCCTAGTGCTGTGACGCCGCCAAACGCGGCGCTATCAAGAAGATGGAAGACAGCCCCATGAAAACGCTGCTGCTGGCGATCGTGAAGGCAAAGGCCAGCATCCGCGCCAAGGTCGAGCACTCGTTTCATGCCATCAAGAACCTCTTCGACTACCGGAAGGTGCGCTATAAGGGGCTGGCCAAAGAACCAGCCTCAGTTATTCAGCCTGTTCGGGCTGGCCAACCTGATGTTGGCGGCACGATGCGAAGGCCGAGTTGACGGGGCCAGTGTGTCTTGATTTAGCTTGGCAGCCAGGAAAACCTGGCTGCCAGGTAAAACAGGCCACCTGAGATGGTCATGTAATGACCGCTGAGACGATGATCTGGCCACGCTGAACGGTTCAGCCGACCAGAACCGAATTGTTTAGCGATTCCCTAGGGGTTGACCTTAAAGTTTACTTTAAGGCTATCGTACGTAGTGCATCATCAACCCCAATTTGAGGATAGCGTGATGACTTTGCAGCTTGGAGAGATAGCTCCCGATTTTACGGTGGAATCCACGGAAGGCACGCTCAGCTTCCATGAATGGCTTGGCGACAGCTGGGCCGTATTATTCTCGCACCCGGCCGACTACACACCGGTCTGTACGACAGAACTTGGTGCTTTTGCCAGGCGCAAGAGCGAGTTCGATAAGCGTGGCGCCAAGTTGATCGGTGTATCCGTCGATCCGCTCGACTCTCACAACGGCTGGGCCGGGGATATCGAGAAGACTCAGGGCACGGCGCTGAACTACCCATTGCTGGCCGACGAGGATCAGGTGGTCGCAGAGCTGTATGGGATGATTCACCCCAAGGCTGACCCTAAGGTGACGGTGCGTACCGTTTTTATTATCGACCCCGACAAGAAGATCCGACTTACTCTGACCTACCCGCCCAGCACAGGGCGCAACGTCGATGAGATCCTACGCGTCATCGATTCGCTCCAGTTGACCGGCAAGCACAAGGTGGCGACGCCTGTGGATTGGCAGAATGGGGAAGACGTTATCATCGCTCCCTCATTGTCGAGTGAGGAAGCCAAGGAGCGTTTTCCCGAAGGTTGGGACGAAAAGACACCGTACCTACGCGTAGTACGCCAGCCCAAATAACTGACGAGGTTGTCTTGGCGGCTCGGCCTGGTCGGGCCGCCTAGTCGTTTCGCTGAGGTGGTGCCAATGAAGACATTAAGTATTGGAGAGTTGGCCGAACACTGCGGAATTGCCAGCCAGGCGATCCGCTACTATGAGCAGGAAAAGCTCATGCCAAGGCCCCAGCGAACGGAATCGAATTATCGCCGCTATCCTGAGCATGCGGTAGCAAGACTTCAGTTTATCCTTCAGGCCAAACAGTGGGGTTTCACTCTCGATGAGATTCGTGAGTTGCTGATTCTCCAAGATGCCAATGGCAACCGGGCTCAGGCTAAACGCATTGCGGAAGAGAAGTTAGTAAAAATTAGAGAGCAGATCAAACATCTCTCCAAGATCGAGACAGTACTTTCGAAAACGCTCTCTGAATGCTCTGGAGAGGGGGCTATGAAGGGGTGTCCCATTGTCGAGGCAATCGCCGAAGAGAAGCAGAAAAGCGTTTATCGAGACAGCTGACGTAGCGATGCATGGCGCCAATCATCCAGGTTTCAAGCAATCGACGATCCAGCGAGGAGACAGGAAATGACAGAACGAATCGATATCAGTATACGCGGGATGTCTTGTGCCTCCTGTGTTGGCCGCGTGGAGCGCGCGCTTAGGCAGCAGCCCGGCGTCACCGAGGCACAGGTGAACCTCGCCACCGAAAAGGCCACGGTTGCGTTCGAGGAACGCGCCGATCCCGGCCAGTTTGTCGATGCCGTCGAAAAGGCAGGCTATCAGCCCGTCGTCGAAACCGCCGAGATTCCTGTCATCGGGATGACTTGTGGTTCCTGTGTCTCGCGCGTGGAGCGAGCGATCGAGAAGCTGCCGGGCATTCTCCAGGCCAGCGTGAATCTCACTACGCAAAAGGCCTTTGTAAGGTTTCTGCCTGACATGGTCTCGTTGCCTCGTATCCATCACGCCATCAAGGGTGCGGGCTATGAACCGCAGGTTAATGCTGATGAAAGTGTCCAGTCGGAGCGTGAAGATCAAGAGGGTACCCAGCTTCGCAATAAAGTGATGCTCGCCGCAGCGTTCACGATTCCTGTGGTTCTGATCGCCATGGGCAAGATGATTCCGTCCCTGGATGCGCTCTTATCGCACGTGATGCCACACCGGGGCTGGATGGGGATCGAATGGTTATTGACCACTCCCGTCCTGTTCTACGCGGGGGCTCGTTTCTATCGCTCCGGCTATGCCGAGCTCCGGCATGCCAACCCGGGCATGAATAGCCTGGTCATGATCGGCTCGAGCGCAGCCTATTTCTATTCACTCGCTGCCCTGTTGATACCTGGGTTCTTCCCTGCGGGTACTGCCGTAAGCTACTTCGAGGCGGCGGCGGTCATCGTGACGCTCATCCTGTTGGGGCGCTACTTCGAGCACATCGCCAAGGGCCGTACCTCCCAGGCGATCAAGAAGCTTCTGCAACTGCAGGCGAAGACGGCCCGTGTCGTTCGTGATGGCGAAACGGCCGAAGTGCCGATCGAGGCCGTCGTGCCCGGCGATCGTATCCTGGCCCGCCCCGGCGAGCGCATCCCGGTGGATGGCGTCGTCGAGGAGGGCCACTCCTACGTCGACGAATCGATGATCAGTGGTGAGCCAGTGCCGGTGATGAAAGGGAAAGATGCCGAGGTGGTCGGTGGCACGATCAATAAGAACGGCGCACTCACCTTCCGCGCGACGCGGGTCGGCGCCGATACGGTACTTTCACAGATCGTCAAGATGGTGGAGTCGGCACAGGCCGAGAAGCCACCGATCCAACAGCTTGCCGATAAGATCGCTGGCTTGTTCGTGCCAGTGGTCCTCGTTATCGCGCTGATCACTTTCGCGGTATGGCTCGGCTTCGGGCCGGCCCCGGCACTGTCCTTCGCCTTTGTCACGACGGTCAGCGTGTTGCTGATTGCCTGCCCTTGCGCCATGGGCCTGGCGACGCCGACCGCGATCATGGTGGGTACCGGCAAAGGCGCCGAGATGGGCGTGCTGTTTCGCAAGGGGGCGGCACTTGAGACGCTTGCCAAGATGAGTATGGTCGTGTTGGACAAGACTGGCACGCTGACCCGGGGCCGGCCCGAGCTCACTGATTTCATCATGGTCGATGGGGACGAAAACGAGGTGCTGCGCTGGGTGGCTGCGATCGAGGCGCAGAGCGAACACCCCATCGCCGAGGCCATCGTGCGCGGCGCGAAGGAGCGTGGTCTCGAACTGCCGGCCGTCAGCCATTTTAGCGCCGAGCCGGGCTATGGCATCGAAGCCGAAGTGGCGGGCCACCGGCTGCACGTGGGCGCCGATCGTTACATGAGGCGGCTAGGTATCGGGCTGGGCGAATCAGAAGCGCGTGCCAAGACGCTCGCTGAAGAGGCCAAGAGCCCGCTCTATGCGGCGGTGGACGGTAAGCTCGCGGCAGTGATCGCGATCGCCGACCCGCTCAAGGAAGGTTCGGCCGAGGCTATCATGTCACTCAAGGCGCTGGGTCTGGAGGTGGCGATGCTCACCGGCGACAATCGCGCCACGGCCGATGCTATCGCCAGACAGGTCGGTATCCAGCAAGTGCTCGCCGAGGTGCTGCCGGACCAGAAAGCCTCCGAGATCAGGCGCCTGCAGGACGAGGGCCGCAGTGTCGCGTTCGTAGGCGACGGTATCAACGATGCGCCGGCGTTGGCGCAGGCCGACGTGGGCATCGCTATCGGCACGGGTACGGATATCGCCATCGAGGCCGGTGATGTGGTGCTCATGCGTGGCGATCTAAGAGGTATCGTCAATGCTGCGGCGCTCTCCCGGCGGACCCGCAAGACCATCCTCAGCAACTTTGCCTGGGCTTACGGCTATAACTTGACGCTGATCCCGGTAGCGGCGGGCGTGCTATATCCATTTAACGGCTTCCTGCTCAACCCCATGTTGGCCGCCGGAGCCATGAGTCTATCCAGCGTATTTGTGCTGACCAATTCTCTGCGGCTGCGTCGCTTTCGGCCCGACACCGGCGAGTCTTCATCGAGGGCTATCAGCGAGCCTCAGGCTGATCAAATGCACCATGCCTGAACAATTAATCAATTATTTTAGGAGGCCGTCATGATGGGGAGCGAAGCATGCACATGGGGCATGGCGGGCATGGGGCTGATATCCATCCTGCTGGTTATTGCGCTGGTACTGGGTGTCGCTGCACTCGTCAAATACTTGTTTTCCAGTAAAAAGCGCGAAAAGTAGCTTGAGCGGTTACGAGGCGATGCAGCATTGGGGGCGTCTACGCCCCATATCGGACTGGTTGGGAAGGAGCGCTCTCAGACAGGATTGATGCTCGTTATTTTCGTATCGCGGTTGGTGCCGTTTATTTCATTCGATGCCGTCAGTTATGCGGTGGGTCTCACACCGCTTGCCTTTTGGCGTTTTTTTATTGCCACGCTGGCTGGCGTGATTTCGACAACGTACTTGATCATCACATTCGGTGAAGTACTCATTGCTACTGATTCCAGGGGCTTGACGGTCGCGTTGATTCTTGTTGGCGGTATTACGCTTGTGCCGATCTTGGCGAAACTCATTTGGAGTTGGCATCGATAACGAAGAGATGGCCCGAATTGTCGAGAACGACAGACTTATCACAAGCGTTGAGCCGTTGATATGAACGGGCTATCAATAGATGAGGAAGCATCATGTTGCAATATCCCCAAATAGATCCCGTGGCCATTACCATCGGGCCTTTGCAAATTCATTGGTATGGCCTTATGTACGTGGTCGGCCTGGCTGCCGCCTGGTGGTTGGGCCGCCGCCGTGCCGATCGCCTGGGCCTGAGCCACGACGATATCGGCGACCTGATCTTTTACGGCGCCTTGGGCGTGATACTGGGCGGTCGTATTGGCTATGCCCTGTTCTATGGGCTCGATCAGCTGATGGCCAATCCCTTATGGCTATTCAAGATATGGGAAGGGGGTATGAGCTTTCATGGCGGGTTGACTGGCGTGCTGATTGCTGCCTTGTTATTTGCCCGCAAGCATCGTCTGGCCTTTTTCCAGTTGACCGACTTTATCGCCCCGCTGGTGCCGCTTGGCCTGGGCGCGGGGCGGCTCGGCAACTTCATCAATCACGAATTGCCGGGACGAGTCAGCGATATGCCTTGGGCCATGGTATGGCCGCCCATGATGGGGTTGGGGCCGGAGCCACGCCACCCTTCATCGCTGTACGAATTCGCCCTGGAAGGCGTCGTGATGTTCGTCGTGCTGTGGTGGTTCTCGAGCCGGCCCCGCCAACGTGGCATGACGTCCGGTCTGTTCCTGCTGCTTTATGGTGTCTTCCGCTTTGCCGTGGAGTTCGTGCGCCGTCCCGACCCCCAGTTGGGCTTTATCGCCTTTGACTGGCTGACCATGGGCCAGTTACTGAGTTTGCCGATGATCTTTGCCGGATTGGCACTCATGGCTTGGGCCAGTCGAGAGTCGGTCGATAATGCCAGTAGGGCGACTGCCCAATGAAAAAAATTGGTCTGCTACTTTTGCTGTTTTTTGTAGCAGGCCAAGCGCCTGCCAGCGAGAGTTCTTCTTGGAGGAGGGGCCAGGGAAGGGCATTCGCCGACCCTTTCCTAGGGAAGTTTCTACCGGTTAATAAAGCGTTTAAGGCCAGTGCATGGCGAAGTGATGAACGGCTATACGTTAGATTTCTCAATGCCCCTGGCTACTACCTTCATCGCCACAGTTTTACTCTTGAAAGTCGCGGCCCGGCGGTAAGCGTCGACCCTAGATAGTAACCATTGATTCCGAGAGTTTGAGTTTTTTCCCCTCGTAGAAATTGCTCGCCCCTTTTTGTAAACCGAGATCGTATGTGCGTACCCTGTCGCGGATTTCTCCGGCAAGTACAGGCGGGATGGCAAGCGGCCTGAGGGAAGCAGCGAAAGCGCGCTCGCCGAGCAGCAGCCGTTGCAATCCGTATCCCAAACCATTGGTGAACGCCGCCACACTTCCGCTGACAAGCAAGCCCTTTACTACCGTTCTTCTCGTAACCATGTTGCTTTTCAAGTCCTTCAAGATATGCAGGAATTCACAGCAGGAGTTTATTTCTGCCTTTTGGCTTTGCTATAGCAGCTACGTGGTTATAGACGCACATGGAAATCTATCGGCACCGGCAAGGTGGGAGCCTGCTTCATAGGGGCGACATACCCGCTTGGATTATGGCCGGTTGCTTCAGGTTCTCTACAAGACGACTTACCTGATGCCCGCTAGGCACGTCCCCGGGCATGGCCTGCCATGCTTCCAGAGTCTGTTCAAGCCTTACGACCAAAGTCTCGAGTTCCTGTATCCGTGCATGGACACTGGGCTGCCGGTCAGCTAGAAACCTATAGGTCTCAGGGCAAGGGACGTTTTTCTGTAGGCTTGCGTCCAGAACCCCTCTAATTTCGCTCAGACTGCAACCCAGTGAGCGAAGGCACTGAATAAAACATAGCTTACTAACGTCTGCGCCATCGTAGACCTGATACCCATTGGCTGGGTCGCGCCGTGGATGCAACAAACCTTCCCGAGTGTAATGGCGCACCGTCTCCGCCGTGATACCACCTGCCAGAGCGAGTTCGCTGACCTTCATGAGTTTCTCCCGAGCTTGAGCTTTGCTGCTGCTAATTTTAAATCCTTGGGGTAGCACAAAGGTCAAAAAAAGAAATGGCTTGACCTTAAAGCAAGCTTTAAGGATATCGTACAAATATGCTTCTGCCCTCGCTCGACACAGAGCATGGTGGCAAGAGACTTTGGCCTCTGTCACTTGATCGGTGTGTGGGCCCACATGTTCTAGAATCGGGTTGGATGGCGAAGCGGTCAACTAGTCCTACTGCACTATCTAACGGTACGAGCTAACAGGCTTGAAGCCTGCACTTAAAACCATTCCTCAGAGTAAGGAATTGATTATGCGTAAAATACGTAATGCAATGATTGCCACTGCGGTACTCACCATGGGTATCTTTGGAGCTGGACCCATCTTCGCGCAGGACGATGCGCAGCAGGAAGGAATGGAAGGCAACGACATGCACGGCAAGATGATGGAAGGCGGTGGCATGAACGGAAACATGATGGGCATGATGGAGCAGATGAACGACATGATGGAAAAGTGCAACGCCATGATGAATAACATGCAGAAGAAACAGGAAGCTGCAAGCGACTCTTGAACCATGAGCCTTGGCTGCTTTACGACTTTGTATGGAGCAGCCTCTTCTAACTCAGCGGTGCATGGGAGGGTGTACGTGGTCGAGAATGTTTGGATCCGGTCTCTTATGCGAAGTACCGTAAAGGGGCGGATACACTCTTCGCTTGTGTTAGGGAACGACTACATCTTATTTCCGAAAGACTCATCGGCTAATTCAGAGATGTTGGACTAAGCCACGATTCAGCTATAAGGCTATTCTACCTAGGAGACCGAAGATATGAAAAATCTCAAGAAATTGGCCGTTGTTGCTCTGCTGTCTTTTCCTCTTACAGGGTTGGCTGCAGAGACATCGGCGACTCTTTACAAGGACCCTAACTGCGGCTGCTGCGAGGAGTATGCCAAATACTTGGAAAAGAATGGGTTCGATGTAGAGGTGATCGGTACCAATGATCTTTCTCAGATAAAGGCGGAAAATAAGATTCCCAAGAGCCTGTACGGTTGTCACTCCACATTTATTGGCAACTACGTTTTCGAAGGCCACGTGAACGTGGAGAGCGTCAACAAGGTGCTTGAGGAGGAACCCTCTATCATAGGCTTGAGTGTACCGGGCATGCCGCTTGGTTCGCCGGGAATGGGAGGTGAGAAACAAGACCCTATCGAAGTTTATACCCTGGCTTTTCAGCCGACCGATACACCTGATGTTTACGCGACCTATTAAGGCCGCCTGGAACCATGAGACTGGCTAATCTCAAGCAGAACATCGCAATGATGAGTCTGTTAGCTATGGCCTCTATTGCTATCGCCAGTCCACCTAGCAGCCTAGGCCCGCAGGGGCTTATGCTCTGGGGGAGCCCGCGTGACTTACCTGAGCTGAGTTTCGAGGATGGCGATGGCAACCCTTTAACGCTAGCCAATTTTGAAGGGAAGCTTGTCCTGCTCAATATTTGGGCGACCTAGTGCGGACCATGCCGCGAAGAGTTACCCGCGCCAGATGCCCTTCAAGCCGAGTTGGGCGGAGAGGCTTTCGAGGTCGTCGCGCTCTCCGCCGATCGTAAAGGGATCGATGTCGTGAAGAACTTCTACCAGGACATGGGCATTGAGCATCTTCGCCAGATATCGATCAAACCGGGAGGGCTGGAGCGAACTTGGGTACCGTAGGCATTCCGACGACATTACTGATCGACCGCCGAGGTGAGGAGATTGGGCGTCTGGTGGGCGACGGAGTGGGACAGCCCAGCAATGAACGACTTTCTTCTCGACATTATTGAACGTGATAGAGGGGTATCCCAATGAACTGCTGTGATAAGCAACCCAAGCAGGGACCGGAGCAGTCAGGCTTCCGAAGCCTACTGACAGGGCCGCGCCGCTTCTGGCTTTTAGGCGCCGTGGTAATTGCTGCTAGCCTCGCGTTGGGCTGGGACCAGTTGGTCCTCTTCGGCATAGCGCCGATACTGATAGGCCTGTTGCCGTGTGTGGTCATGTGTGGATTGGGCCTATGCATGATGAAATGCAAGGACAAGAAAGACAAGCCTGCCGACCAGGGCGAGACGTCTAACGTTCAGGCCAGCATCGATTCTCATCCAGCGTCCAAGGAGACGGCGTAAACGTCCGCTCTGAATGCTTGATATCGCCAATATCGGCCTGCTCACGGCTTTCCTGGCAGGCCTGATCTCTTTCGTCTCGCCCTGTGTTCTGCCGCTAGTGCCTGGCTACCTCTCCTTCGTAGCCGGGCGTTCGCTAAGCCAGATACGTGAAGCGGATCGACGTGAACGGCTCAGGGTGCTGGCCCAGTCGATATGGTTCGTACTCGGATTCTCCACGGTCTTTCTGGTTCTGGAGGCGAGCGCCACGACCATCGGTCGCCTGTTACTGGTCTATCGTCAGGAAGCGAACCTTGTTGGCGGCGTCATTGTCGTTGTGTTTGGTGTATTCATGACCGGCATTATCCCGATGCGTTGGCTACAGCGGGAATGGCGCTTCATCGGCAAGCTCAAAGAAGATGGCGGCGGGCCTGGCGCGGCTTAGTGGCTCGGTGTCGCATTCGCATTCGGCTGGACACCCTGTATTGGCCCGATCCTGGGCGCCATCCTTACCGTTAGCGCTTCGACGGCCAATATTTCAGGCGGCTTGGCGTTACTTGGAATTTATTCGCTGGGCTTGGGTATGCCATTCCTACTGAGCGCCTTTTCGCTTGACCGATTCCTTAAGCATCAGCGGTTTCTACGGCGCTGGGGGCAAACTATGCACATCGTGGCGGGGCTCATTATGATTACCATGGGCATACTGATGATTACCGGCCAACTGACAGCGTTATCTTACTGGCTGCTAGCGACGTTCCCTGCGCTCGGTTCCATTGGGTAAACTTTTCGAAGAAATTCTATGCGAAATGCAGTGAACCCTTTTCTTACGTGTTGGGTCCGAGTGATTACTTACCCGTCTGTGAAATAATGCAGGCCGTCTAGTCTGCCGTTCTTTCATCGCTGCTATCGTTGATTGATGATGCAGCGTCTTCTGCGGATTATGGTAATTGTACTGCCAGCAGCAGTGTTTCAGCGTCTATTCCAGGTCCTCCTTGCTTGATTCATAGCGGCCCGTTACAAACACGTCTCTGATACGGCTATTGAAGCGTTCGATCATCCCGTTGGCCTGTGGGCGCCCCGGCTTGATCAGGCGATTTTCGCTATTATGCGTCTGACACTCCAGTTCTAAGGCGTGGCGACCATTGGCTTTCTCTATTCCGCCAGTTCCGCCAGTTCCGCCAGTTCCGCCAGTTTCGCCAGTGTCGGCACCTCACGCCGTTTGAGCATGCGTTGCAGGCTGGAGCGTGACAGCCTTGTGTTCAGGAACTCGCGTGCCACGACCAGGACAGCCTCTTCGATGAGCTAAATCAACTTCATCCAGGTGTGAACGATATCAATTGACTTTACCCGGTGCGTTCTCTCGATATACCGCTTTCCAGTGGTTCCTAGTCGTCATGGCTTTCTCATTGGAGATACTAGCTAAAAACCTTAGCCGTTGGATTTAACATTTTACCTTCGCTTGGACGTTTATTCCCTGTCACATCAGCTTGTAGCCCGATAGTCTCAGGAAATCCAATGCTTCGACGCCTCTTGGCGCGATCCGCCAACACTCCAAATGCCGCCGAGGGTTACCACTTTCCTCAGACCGGTAGGGAGCTGCTCGCGACCCCGCGTCGTCAATCGATGATCAAGTTGCTCTGGGACA
Organism: Salinicola peritrichatus; assembly: GCF_003206715.1. Lineage (GTDB taxonomy): Bacteria > Pseudomonadota > Gammaproteobacteria > Pseudomonadales > Halomonadaceae > Salinicola > Salinicola peritrichatus. The sequence continues at coordinate 125,972 of NZ_PZJU01000019.1, forward strand.
CGACGTCCCTGACGCAGCCAGTATTCAACGAGTATCTACTAGCTCCTATCGGAAGGTATGCCGAGCTTGTACAGTTGCTTCCGGCCTCCGAGTCGCATCACCACGCCTATCCAGGAGGCATGCTCGACCACGCGCTCGAGATGGCCTGCTACGGGCTTCGTCTCCGGCAACGTCACCTCTTGCCACCCAATGCCAAGCCCGAGGATCAGAGTTCCGCCGGCGAGCTTTGGAGTGCAGCGATCATTTATGGTTCGTTGATGCACGACGTGGCCAAGGTGCTGGTCGACATCGAAATTCATCTCGAGGACGGCAGCGAGTGGCGCGTGTGGCATGGGGTGATACCTAAGCCTTACCGCGTTCGCTATCGCACGGGGAGGGAATACCACCTCCACAGTGCCGTCAACCCAGTGCTGGCGCACCAAGTTTTGGGGGGCAGGGTATTGGACTGGCTGATGAGCCAGCCCCGATTGTTTGCACTACTGATGTACACGATCGCCGGTCACACCGAGCGAGGCGGCATTATTGCCGAGTTGATCCACCAGGCTGATCGGGCAAGTGTCGCCAAGGCGCTAGGTGGCGATCCTGTTCAGGCGCTATCTGCGCCGACGGAGTCCATCCAGCGTAAGCTGGCCGAGGGGCTGCGTTATCTGGTCAAAGATCAGTTCAAATTGAACCAGAAGGGAGGGGCCGGCTGGCTCACCGATGAAGCGCTCTGGCTGGTATCGCCACGTGTAGTCAATGAGCTTAAGACCCACCTCTATTCCCAAGGGATCAAAAGTATACCGGCCGACCTCAACCGACTCTACGGCGAATTGCAGGCTCACGGTCTCATTGAGGAGGTCAGCGAGGGCAAGTCAGTCTGGAAGTGTGAGATCACTGACGGTGACTGGAATCAGGTTTTCAACATGGTCAAGGTACCTCCCACGCTGATTTGGGGCGTTGAGGGCAAGCCGGCGTCATTCAATGGCGAATTGACTGTACGGGGAGCCGGAGCTCCTGAGGAAGCCTCGGCTGATAAGCCCCAAAACTCGCAGAAGACAAAAAGCGAGCCGAGCAAGGATCAGCTTGTCGAGGCTGACGTTACCGGCGATCTGCAGCCGCAGAAGCAGAATTCATCTGTTACTCCTAGTCCCCAAGTGGGTGGCTTCACTTCATCGGATGTTTCCCTCGACGACGACATCATGGCGCTCTTTCCAGAAGTCAGGACGTCCGAACCGAAAAGCTCAATTGAATCCATGGTTTGCGAAAGCAAAGTAACAGACAACTTATCCGGGCCAAATTCAGTGAAATCTGTTAAAACACCAGATGCGCATGATAATCATTCAGATCTCGGGGGGCAGTTCTGGCAGTGGTTGAAGGTGGGTCTGGCAAACCATTCGATCGTCATCAATGACACCAATGCGCCCGTTCATACAGTGGACGGCACCTACTTCCTTGTGAGCCCGGGGATCTTCAAGCGCTTCAGTAACGTTGTGCTGGGCAATGAAGAGCTGTGGAAAACGGTTCAAAAACGTTTTCAGAAACTGGGCGCGCACGTCAGGACTCATGGACAGAACATACACACCGTTTCTGTCGAGGGGCCGAACAAGACCCGACTGCTGAAGGGGTACCTGATCAAGGATCCGCAACAGGTGAGTCAGAAGATACCGCCTGACAACTGGGTATTGGCTCTGCAAACCACAAAAGGAGAAGGGGAACAGTTAGATGAATGATGTGTCGTTTCTGGAGCTGTTGAGCCGCTATGCAGCAGATAAGCACCTTCGGCCCAAGAGCGTCAGCACCTACACCGCGGTCGTACGGTTATTCAGACGCTATCTGGGTCATGAAGCCTATCCCAGTATGGTCACGCGTCATATGGTGATCGAGTGGAGAGTGTCGATAATACGCACGCTGGATAAACCGGACGGCATAGCCGAATCCAGCTGGAATAACTACACGCGCCATCTCAAGGCGCTCTACAGCTTCGGGATAAAATATCAGCTGATCGCATGCACTCAGAACCCTTTTAGCGAGGTTTCCGTCAAACAGCCAAAACAGCCCAAGAAGTCGCTCCAGCCCTTGCAGATCCGCTACGCGCGTGAGGTTCTGGACGTTTGCCGCCGTTATGAGATTTGCTACGAGGAGGCATCGAAAATCCATCCGGCCTGGTTTTGGCAGGCACTGATGGAGACTTTCTTCTATACGGGGATTCGGCTAAACCAGCTACTTCACCTGGAAGCGGGAGATGTCAATCTCAAAAAGCGCGTTTTTCGAGCCTCGGCAGTGGGTTCAAAAACGCACTCGGAGAGCATTCTCCCAATACCTGATGGTTTGTACCCGCATCTCCATACGTTAATCGTGGCGGCGCATAATGCCGGTTTTAAAAGACAGGACCAGCTATTCAATGTGAACCGATTCAGTCATCGCCATAAACGTACAACGATGGATACCTGGCAGGTCGAGCGGTTCTTTCAAGCCCTCTCGGATCTCACAGGCTATAAGATGTCTCCGCACCGCTTCCGTCACTTCCTCGCGACAAGTCTCATGGAAAGCCCTGAGCGCAATATCCACATCACCCAAAATATACTCAATCACACCGATATACGCACCACGATGGAATACGTCCATCCCGACGTCGAATCCATGCGTCGCGCCCTGAACGCCAGGCCACCGGTATAGTCGCTTGAGAATCAACAGACAGAGGGGGAGGGGAACCTCCACCTCCTAATTATCGCGATGAAGATGGGTGGGTTGACATCCATGTGGGGGTTGGCCATGATTCATAGCGCCAATGTAGTGCAGGGAGAGGTTTCTGCATGAGTGGCGCTAAAAATTTTATGTTAGCTGAACCAAACAGTTTTGCTGCACGGCCGAAAACCCGCAACTGACTTGTAATCAGTAGGTCCCGGGTTCGACTCCTGGTGCCGGCACCATAAAATGTCGAGCCGAAAATCAACGCTTGCGTTGAACCAAGAAGCCGCCGAAAGGGCGGTTTTTTCGTATATGCCCATCATGCCAACGAATTGAGTCTGCAGCCGCGTGTCGGATTTGGCAGCGCCTCGATCGTCTCGCTACCTTTCTTCAGCGTCTCTACTGACTTAAGCCGCAGCGCTGTAATCGAAGTGGTAATGGCCTTCGCTCGTTACCAAGAGTCGGTCCCTCATCGAGGCCGAATACCGTAACTCGGTCCATCTACCTCCGTTAAATCGGGGCGCAAAGCGCGTTGATATTTAAGTAATAAACATGGATGAATTCGTCTGATTTAATAATAAAAGTCCTACATGTATGCGGCTAAAGGAATTGAAAAAGGACAATTTTATGTTTGGGTGGTAATGATGAGGAGCCGAAAATATTGTTGCCAAGTACAGGCTGGAAGTCGCTGACCGAGAAGGGTGGTTATTCATGCAGACGAACCTAAGTGTTATCAAATCAATGAGATGGAGAAAGGGAGTAGACATATGTAACAACCGCTTGCCCTAAGTCCTTGGAGTGACTACACCTTAAATGCGTTATTAAGCATGTCCTCAATGACTTATTGATGAGCTGGCGGTAAGTATGACCGCCAAAGGAGACGAGATGGACTTCGGAAAATATAAATCCTGCATCGAGGCTTGCAATGTATGCGCAACCTACTGTGATGCCTGCGCTGTTGCCTGCCTGAAGGAAGACGACGTGAAGATGATGGCGGAGTGTATTCGCCTGGATATGCAGTGCGCGCAGATCTGCCGGCTGGCGGCATCCTTCATGGCGCAGGGTAGCGAATATGCCAGCGACATTTGCAGAATCTGCGCGGATATCTGCAAGAAGTGTGGCGATGAGTGCGCCAAGCATGATGCTGAGCATTGCCAGGAGTGTGCCAAGGCATGCCACCGCTGTGCCGAAGCGTGTGCCGCCATGGCGTAAGGCCAAACTGTTCAGCTTGAATCGGAAAAGTGGGCTAGCGTTCAGGAAGCAACAGGTACGGAGCGCTAGCCTTTTCGTATTCGTTATGTAGGCCCAGGCAGGTTTTCTACACTGGTAAGGCCAGGGTTGGCCTTTGTATCACGTGCAGCGACGCGAGGGATCGCATGGAACTGGTCGCACTTCTCCTCATTCTTCTGATCGGCCTAGGTGCTGGGCTATTGATCCAGTGGTTGCCCATGCGCCATCAGCCGATGCCGACCTGGCCCCAGCGCGCACCGTTCCTGGGCGGCGGTACGCCCGACAGCCATGCCTGGAGCCGCTATCACGTCCGCTACTACCCCATGACCCTGCTGCTCATCGCCTTCGAGATGGAGATGATGTTCATGTACCCGTGGGCGGTGGTCTTCGTCGAGAAGGGCATGATGGCGATGATGGAGATGGGCATGTTCCTGGCAATCCTGTCGGTGGGCATCGTCTATGCCTGGCGCGAGGGGGTGTTCAAGTGGCAGTGAACTGGTTGCGTAAATTCGCTTCGCGTTCGGCTGCCACGGTATTTCCCGTGCTAGGCCGTCAGGGTGAGGCCGCGCTGCACCGGTTGGCGCTGACGCCGGGCATCGAACTGGTCGATTCGCCGCGTCATGCCAGTGTGCTGCTGGTGGCGGGGGAGATTCCGGCCGACCGCTTCGAACCCCTGCGCCGCGTGCACGATCAGCTGCCCCATCCCTTCGCGGTGCTGTGGTTCCGCAGCGAGCCCTGGCCCCATCTGGAAGACGTGACGCGCATCGATGCGCTGGACGCGCTGCCCGAGGCGCTGATCGCGGCGCATCGCGAGCTGTTGCTGGGCCGGCGTGACAGTGCGTCACGCATCTTGCCGGACGAACCGCCCAACCCCTGGGAGGGGCTGGGCGACTTCGGCCAGGGCGGCGAGGGCATGATGGGCGGCGTGCCCTACGGGCGGCCCATGGCCATGAACATGATGGACGACGTTCGCGACGGGCTGACGCTGGATTCGCTGAGCTTCCGGCTAGGGCCGTTCTATCCCGGCCTGCCGCCCGGCATGGCGGCGGAGATCACCCTGCAGGGCGATCTGGTACAGATGTGGAGCACCCAGCTCGCGCCCTACCCGCGAGCGCTCGATCCGGTGTTCTTCGCCGCCCGGGAGCGCCCGGTGCCCATCGCCGAGCTCGAGCTCGCCCGGGCCCACCATCACCTGCGGCGTCTGTTTTCCGCCCTGCGCCTGGCCGGACTGGAGGGCGCCAGCCTGAGCGCGCTGCGCCTGGCGCGGGAGCTTTCGCCCGGAAGCCGGCTGGACGGGTTGCGCCGGCGTCTGGTGCGCAGCGGCTTCTTTCGTCTCTCGTCGCTGGCAGGGGGCGCGCTGGAGGCCGAGCAGGCCCGGCAGCTCGGCGGTCCGGCCGCCCGTGCCGCGGGGCTGGATGACGACCTGCGCAGCCAGGACGACGGCTATCGCCGGCTGGGCTTCGCGCCGGTAACCCAGTCGGCTGGCGACACCCGTGCCCGCTGGCAGCAGTTATTGGCGGAGATCGAGCAGTCGCTGCAGTTGGCGCGCCGGGCCGAGCGCGACAAGGCATGCACGGAGCGGATGGACAGCATCGAGACGCCGCGCGGTCCCTGGCTCGAGCAACTGCCGCAGGATGGCAGCTCGCTGCTCGATGAGCTGATGCCGGGGCTGGAGTGGGGCGATGCCCTGGCCACCGTCGCCAGCCTGGATGTGGCGGCGGCCGAACGGTCCCTTGGCGAGGCGCCGGCATGATCGTCGATCAACTGATTCTGCCGCTGCTCATGGTTCTGGTCACGCTGAGTGTCGGCGCCTACATCGTCGCCGTGCTCGACCGGCTGATGGCCGGCGCGTTCGGCGCGCCCCGGGGCGGCAATGTATGGCTGGCGCCGCTGACGCGCGGCGCCTGGCTGCTGACCCAGCACGCCAACGCCACCGAGGCCCCGGACTGGCGAGCCTGGCGGCTGGCGCCGGCGCTCTATCTGGCGCTGGCGGCGATCGGGCTGGCGGTGATGCCGTGGTCGGCGTCGCTGGTCGCCACCGATCTGGTCACCAGCGTGGTGCTATGGGGCAGCGTAGAAGCGCTGGCGACCGTCGTCATCTTCCTGCACGGCTGGTCGGCCAATGCGTTGCTGACGCTGATCGGCGGTTACCGTTATGTGGCACTGGGGCTCTCCTACATCCTGATCAGCATGTTCGTGCTGATCGGCGTGGCGCTGCCCGCCGAATCGCTGCAGTTCACCCAGGTGGTGGCCTCTCAGGAGGGGCTTTGGAACGTGCTTCGCCAGCCGCTGGGGCTACCGCTGTTTCTCATCGTCGGGCTGGGCATGACCTTCTGGGGGCCGCTCGACCTGGCCGATTCCACGGATCTGGCCGGCGGCACGGCTTCGGAGGTCTCGGGGCCGCCACGGCTGGTGTGGGACATCGCCCGGGCGGCGATGCTGGTGGCCTTCAGCGGCGTGGCGACGACCGCCTTCCTGGGCGGCTGGCTGGGGCCCTGGCTGCCCGGTCCGCTGTGGGTGATCGTCAAGATGCTGGCGGTGCTGAGCGTATTGCTGCTGCTGGGCCGATGGCTGCCACGCCTGGCGCCGGAGCGCTGCGTCACGTTGATGTGGGTGGTGCTGTTGCCGCTGTCGTTTCTCGCTCTGGTGTGGGCCGGCGCTGTGGCGTTATGGGAATGAACGGAGCGTTGTTGTGACGGAGAGCATGAATCACGGCATCGGCGTGGATATCGCCTTCGTATTGCTGGCCGCTCTGGCGGTGATCAGCGGCTGGCGGGTGTTCCGGACCGACTCGATGGTGCGCGCGTCGTTCTTCCTGCTGGTGTCGTTCATCGCCGTGGGCGCGATCATGATCCTGCTGGCGGCGGAATACTTGGGCGTCGCCATGTTCTTCATGATGGCCGTGGAAATGACGGTCATGGCGCTGTTCATGGTCATGTTCATGATGAATCCCGCCGGCCTGAACCCGATGAACATGGTGCACCAGGAGCGTATCGCCATCGGCGCGGGAATTGCCGGCTTCGTGGTGCTGGGGGCGATGGCGCTGTTCGCCGCTTTCCCTGAGCGGCCGCTGCCGACAGGTCTCGACCCGGTGAGGTCGCTGGGCTTGGAAATGCTCGGTGATTCGATGCTGATCTTCGAGTCGGCGGGCATCGTGCTGCTGGCCACCATGATCGGCGTGGTGGTGCTATCGAGCCATCGCGGGCGCTATGGCGCCGCGGCGGAGGGCTCCATGCCGCCGGGGTTGGCGCCGGGCGGCGATCCGGCGGGCAAGTCGGAAGAGGACGAGGAAGCGGGTGGCGGTCACGAACATCATCACCACTGAACCGGAAGAGGCAAGGAGGCCTGCCCATGACACTGGCGACATTGTTGCTGCTGGCTGCCGCACTGATCGGTATCGGCCTGTACGGGGCGCTGTCGCAGCAGTCCTTCGTGATGCTGATGATGGGGCTGGAGCTGATGCTCAATGGCGTGATGCTCGCCGCAGTGGCGTTCTGGGCCTATAGCGGCGCCGGGGCGCCGGCGGGACAGCTGCTGACGATCATCGTCATGGCGGTAATGGCCATCGAGATGACCATGGGCTTCGCCCTGGTGGTGGCGGTGTTCCGTGGCAAGCAGGCCGACACGACCGAATCGCTGAGCGGGCTGAAGCACTGATGCTGTGGTCGATTCCGCTGTTGCCGCTGCTGCTGGCGCCGCTGCTCTACTGGCGTCGCCGGCGGGCCGGACGCACCGCGCTGGCAGCCGGAGCGGCGCTGATCCTGCTGATCGATTTAGTACTGGCCGGGCTGGCACTGGCCGGACTGGGGCGGCTCGGTGGCTGGAGCGATGGGGCGTTCAGCGTCTACCGCTGGAGCGACACGTTGGTTCTGACGCTGGGCCGTTCCACCGCCAGCGACGTGTTCATGGTGATGGTGCCGCTGGTCGCGCTGCCCATCGCTCTCTTCGCCACCTGGCACGACGTGGCGCTGCGCGATGACCGACGTACGGCCGATGCCGCCGGCAGTCGCTTGCTTGCCTTGCTGGTGGCCTTCGTCGGTGCCATGCAACTGCTGGTGCTGGCCAATGATCTCCTGACGCTGCTGATCGCCTGGGAACTGGTCGGGGCCTGCTCCTGGGCGCTGATCTCGCACAAATGGGGCGAGGCCGCTGTGGGGCGCGATGCCGCCCAGGCGTTTCTGGTCACTCGCAGTGGCGATCTGGGGCTGTATATCGCCGCCGCGGCGGTGTTTGCCGGCACGGGCGGCTTCGGCTATGCCGACCTGGCGGCGCTCGACGGACCACTGCTGCAGGTCGCGGTGGCCGGTATCGTGCTGGCGGCCGCCGCCAAGTCGGCGCAGCTGCCGTTCTCGGCGTGGCTGTTCGCGGCGATGTCGGGGCCGGTACCGGTCTCGGCGCTGCTGCATGCCGCCACCATGGTCGCGGTGGGCCTCTACCTGCTGGTCCGGCTGGAGCCGACGCTGTCGACGGTGACCTGGTTCATGCCGACGGTCATCGGTATCGGCCTGGTGACCGCCCTGGCGGCCGGGGTGGTCGGTACCTTCCAGGGTCATGCCAAGAAGCTGCTCGCCGCCTCGACCTCGGCCCAGTACGGGCTGATGTGGGTGGCGGTGGGGGCGGGCTTTCCCGGCGTGGCACTGTTGCACTTCATCGCCCACGCCTTCATGAAGGCGGGGCTGTTCCTGTCGGCCGGGCTGGCCGAGCACCAGAGCGGCAGCTATCGATTGGACGGCATGCGCCTGGGCCGGTGCCTGCCGGGGGTGGCCGCCACCACGTTGATCCTGAGCCTGGCGCTGGCGGGAATGATTCCGCTGGGGGCGGCCTGGACCAAGGAGCAGATCGTTTCCGCCGCCGGGGTTCATGGGACGTGGCTGGCGCTGCTGGCGGCACTGGCCGGTGGCCTGAGTGCGCTGTACGCCACCCGCTTCCAGCGCCTTGCCTATGGCCGCGGCGAGCGGCGCGGAAAGAGTCGCTCGTCCGGCGCAGTTCGCCCATCGCAGGCCGAGCTCGGCGCGCTGCGCTTGCTGGCGGCCGGAACCCTGGGGCTGTCGGTGCTGTGGTGGCCTGCCGCAAATCGGGCCGTGAGCGACTGGCTGGCCATGCAGCGCCCGCCGGGTCATCTGTGGATGCTGCTCGTTTCGCTGGCGCTGGTGCTGCTGGGCATCGTCGCGGGCATCGTCATGACGCGTCAGGGCCGCCCGGCCGAGCCCGTCGGCTGGCGTCGCCCGGTGGCGGACTGGTTCGGCCTGCCCGCCCTGACGCTGAGTGTGGCGGCCAATGTCACGAGACTAAGCGGTGTCCTGGCGCGCTTCGACAATGACGTCGTCGATGCCGGGCTGCGCGGCACGGCACGCATCGGCCAACGGCTGGCACGGCTCAATGCGACCCGTGGCGAGGCGCTCTCCGAAGGCGTACCGGGTGGATTTTCCTATCTGGCCGAGCGGGGCGGTCACTGGGCGCGCCGTGCCCAGAGCGGCCAGGCCCATCACTACTACGCCGCCATTGCCGCCGGCCTCGTCATCGTTCTTGCCATTCTGATGATAGGAGTGCAGCCGTGATCCTGACCCTTGCTCTGGGCCTGCCCATGCTGGGCGCTGCGGTGCTGGCCGGTTCGTCGCGCTGGGATGCGCGACAGGCGCGCTGGCTGGCGGCGGGCGTGGCGTCGCTGTCGTTGCTGCTGCTGGTGATTGCCTGGATCGGCTTCGATCCGGCGGGGCCGAGGTTCCAGCATGTCGACGAGCTGCGCTGGGTGCCGTCGCTGGGCGTGGCCTGGCGGGTCGGGGTGGATGGCATCGCGTTGACCGTGGCGACAATGAGCGCATTGCTGTTCGTCGCCACCATCGTCTACCCGCCGGATTCCCGTGGCGAACCGCGCCAGGATCTTGTTCAGTACTATGCCTGGCTGCTGTTTCTGCAGTCGGTGTCGCTGGGCGTGTTCCTGGCGCTGGACCTGCTGCTTTTCTACGTGTTCTTCGACCTGAGCCTGGTGGGCATGTTCTTCCTCATCGGCCGCTGGGGCCATGGCCAGCCGCAGATCGCCGCGCTCAAGTTCTTCCTGTACACCTTCGCCGGCTCGCTGCTGCTGCTGCTGGCGATCATCGGCCTCTACCTGTCGCTCGACACGCCCAGCTTCGACATGCGCGTGCTGATCGAACGGCAGCCGCTGGCCGGCAGCGGGCTCTACGCCGGGCTGGTGTTCCTGGCGCTGATGCTGGGTTTCGCCATCAAGACGCCGCTGGTGCCGCTGCATACCTGGCTGCCCCAGGCCCATGTCGACGCCCCGGGGCCGGTCTCGGCGATCCTCGCCGGGGTGCTGCTCAAGATGGGCAGCTACGGCATGATCCGCCTGCCGCTGGCGATGATGCCGGAGACCTTCGCTCGCTACGCGCCGGTGGTCGCCATCGTCGCACTGGTGGCGATCGTCTACGGTGCGCTGGTGGCGCTGGGGCAGGGCAACCTCAAGCGGCGCATCGCCTACACCTCGATCAATCACATGGGCTACACGGTGCTGGGCATCGCCGTGGCCGCCGCCTTCGCCGACAACGTCGCCGCCCGCCAGTTGGCGCTGACCGGGGCGACGGTGGAGATGGTCGCCCACGGCCTGATCACCGGGGCGCTGTTTCTGATCTGCGGCTCATTCTGGCAGCGCACCGGTGATTACGATTTCGGCCATTATGGCGGCCTGGCCCGTCAGGCGCCGCTGCTCACCGGCTTCAGCGTGCTGGCGATGTTCGCCAGCCTGGGCATGCCGGCGCTGGCCGGGTTCGTCGCCGAGTTCCAGATCTTTGCCGGGACGTTTGCCATCTATCCGTGGCTGGCGGTGCTCGGGGTGGTCGGTATCCTGATCACGGCGGCGCTGTTCCTGGACATGCTGCGGCGGCTGTTCTTTGGCCGGCTGCCGGCGCACCTCGGCGAGTTTCCCGATCTCGGGCGCAGCGAGTGGGGCGTGCTCACCGTGCTTGCGCTGGCCATTGTGGTGATCGGTGTCGCGCCGCAATTCCTGCTCGCGCCGATCGAGGCCGCCGCCTCGGCGCTGGTGGGAGGCCGCTGATGCCTGTCGGCGACGTGCTGCCGGAAATCAGCCTGCTGCTGGGGGCGGTAATCATCGTGCTGTTCGCGGCCTTCGTGCGTCAGCATCGGCACCACTGGGCCGCCGTGCTGGCCCTGCTGGCGATCGGCATCGCCGTCGCGCTGAGCCTGCCGCAGCTGGGCGGCCCCCCACGGCTGAGTTTTGCCGGGAGCTGGGCGCTGGATGGTGTGGCCGTGGCCGCCAAGCTGCTCGTGCTGGTCGCCGGTGCGCTGGTCGTCGCGATGTCGCCCGAATGGCTGCGCACCGACCGCCGGCATGGCGAGTTCTACGCACTGGTGCTGTTCGCTCTGCTCGGCGTGATCATGATGGCCTCGGCCAGCGACGCCATGGAGCTGGTCATCGGCGTGCTGCTCTCCTCGGTGGCCAGCTATCCGCTGGCGGCCTATCACCGCAGCTGGGCGCCGGCGCTGGAAGCGGGCATGAAGTATTTTCTGATCGGTGCGCTGACCAACACCCTGCTGACCATCGGCGTGGTGGTGCTGTTCGGGCTGGTGGGCGATACCGGCTATCCGGCGATCGCGGCGGGACTGGCCGAAGGCCGCGACAGCCTGGCGCTGATCATCGCCACGGCCTGCGTGGTGCTGGGGCTGACCTTCAAGCTGGCGGCCTTTCCGGCGCATGCCTGGATGCCCGATGTCGCCCAGGGCTCCCCGGCGCCGGCGGCGGCCTTGCTCACCGTGATTCCCAAGATCGGCGCCGCCGTGGCGCTGGCCCGCTTCGTGTCGCTGTTGCCGCCGGAAATCGCCTGGCGCGCCATCGTCGCTTTCATCGCCGTGATCACCATGACGCTGGGCAACCTGGCCGCGCTGCGCCAGAACGACGTACGCCGCCTGCTGGGCTGGTCGTCGGTGTCGCAGTCCGGCTATGCGCTGATGGCGATCGTGGTGCTGGAGGCGAGCGAGCGGGCGTTGCCGGCGCTGCTGGTGTTCCTGGCCAGCTACGCCATCGCCAACCTGGCGGCCTTCGCCGTAATCACCCAGCTGCGTGGGCGTACCGCGCTGGACGATTACCGGGGCCTGGCCAGGCAGCAGCCGCTGGCCGCGACGGTACTGGTCGTGGCGATGCTGTCGCTGGTGGGCATTCCGCCGCTGGTGGGCTTCTTCGGCAAACTGCTGCTGTTCGAGGTCGCCCTTGCCGGCGGCTACGCCTGGCTGGCGGTCATCGCCGCGATCAATACCGTGATCTCGCTGTTCTACTACCTGCGTGTCGCCGCGGCGATGTGCCTCGCCACCGGTGCTGGCGAGGTGCACGTGCTGCCGGGGCCCTGGGCACGCGCTACGCTGATGATTGGCGGGGTACTGCTGATCGTCGTCGGGCTCGGCGCCGAGACGCTGATAGGGCTCACGGCCTCGGTTGGCTTTGCCCTGTAGGTGCCGGCGGGCTCGGCCTGCCGGGCCCACTGCAACGGAGTGATACTGAGAAGGAGTCGTTCATGTCACCTGCTCGAGAGATGGCAACCGAAACGCCGGACAACCTGCATGCCAAGGAATGGCTGCGCGCGTACCAGCGGATCCGTGCCGCCACCGAGGCCATTTGCGCGCCTCTGCACAAGGAAGACTATATGGTGCAGAGCATGCCGGATGTCAGCCCGCCGAAATGGCACATCGCCCATGTCAGCTGGTTCTTCGAAGCCTTCATCCTGAAACCATTCCATCCCGCCTATCAGCCCCTCGACCCCGCGTACGATCACCTTTTCAATTCCTATTACGTGACCCACGGCACCCCGTTTCCTCGGCCTGAACGCGGCATGATCTCGCGGCCGACCGTGGACGAGGTCTATCGCTATCGCGCGCACGTCGACCGGGCCATGGAGGCGCTGCTCAACGATCCACCGCAAGCGCACGTTCGGGAGATCCTGCGCCGCCTGGCGTTGGGGCTGCCGCATGAACAGCAGCACCAGGAGCTGCTGTTGATGGATATCAAGCACATTCTGGCCCAGAACCCGTTGTGCCCGACCTACCGGGACGACCTGGCGCCGGCGCCCGCACATGAAGTCGCTGCGCTCGGCTGGCATGCCTATCCGGCCGGCGTCCGCTACATCGGTCATGACGATACCGAGCCGGGCTTTGCCTATGACAACGAGATGGGCCGGCACCGCCAGTTCATCGAGGCTTTCCGGATCGCCGACCGCCCGGTGACCAACGGTGAGTTTCTCGAGTTCATGCAGGCGGGCGGATACGACCAGCCCGAGCACTGGCTGGCGGACGGTTGGGCCACGGTCAAGGCCGAAGGTTGGCAGGCGCCGCTCTACTGGGTCGAGCGCGACGGTGTCTGGCATCACTACACCCTGGGCGGTCTGGTGCCGGTCGACGACAACGCGCCGGTGTGTCATGTCAGCTTCTTTGAAGCCGACACCTACGCGCGGTGGGCCGGCGCGCGCCTGCCCACCGAGGCCGAGTGGGAGACGGCGGCCCAGGATGCCACCATCCAGGGGAACTTCGGGCAGGGCAACTTCGTCGAGCAGGACCATTTGCAGCCGGTTGCCGCCGCCGGGGCCACGGGCGTGCCGGGACAGATGTTCGGCGATGTCTGGGAGTGGACGGGCAGCGCCTATCGCCCCTATCCGGGATTTCGCAAGTTGCCGGGCAGCCTGGGGGAATACAACGGCAAGTTCATGTCCGGCCAGATGGTGCTGCGAGGCGGCTGTTGCGCGACGCCGGCCGATCACATTCGCGCCACCTATCGCAACTTCTTCCCGCCTCATGCCCGCTGGGCGTTTTCCGGTTTCCGTCTCGCCAAGGAGAGCCGATCATGACCCTGGCCAACGCCGCCGCTGACGCACTATCGATGACGAGACATGGCAGTGGCAGTGCTTGCCGAATGACCTGTCACCATCTAGCTTTCAAGTAGGCATGTCACGATTGCAATGCCTGACCATGGTTAATCAGGGAGAGAGACGACATGGGAATTATCGCATGGATCATTTTCGGTCTGATTGCCGGCGCCATCGCCAAACTGATCATGCCTGGCAAGGACCCGGGCGGCTTCATCGTCACCATCATCATTGGCATCCTCGGCGCCATCGTGGGGGGCTGGATCGGCACCGCACTCGGATTCGGTGACGTCTCGGGATTTAATATCGGCAGCTTCGTGATCGCGGTGATCGGCGCCATCGTGCTGCTGATCATTTACCGCGTGGTACGTAAATAACTCTCCGGTTTTCCGGCTCGGATAATACTTTCCATCCGGGCCGGGACATCCCGATTCGGGAAGAATCGCGGTAAAGCTGCGGCGACATCGCAACGGTGTCATCCAAACAAGATTCGAACGAGTTCGATGCCCGACATCGCCGCTGAAAGGCCGATGGGCGAGCCGTTTATCCACATTAAATGTCATCGCCAATGAAGCACTGCCCGGTCCCCAGGCTGGACTACGCTCAAGTCGATTCCATCACCACGATAATCCCACTGCCCTTTGTGCGACCCGCATACGAGGGAGTCAGAGAGACAACGCGGCGAGCATGAATTCGTTCTCGCTTGCGGCTGTCTGCATGCGACCCTAATCCACAGATGACCAGGAGAGCATCGATGAAAGCCGTCGTTTTTCATGCCATCGGTGACATACGCGTCGATGACGTGCCCGAGCCGCAACTCCAGGAGCCGACCGATGCCGTCATTCGGCTGACCACGTCAGCGCTATGCGGTACTGACTTGCATTTCATCCGCGGCACTTTCACGCCGATGCAGGAAGGCACCATTCTCGGCCACGAAGGGGTCGGCGTCGTGGAGCAATTGGGCGACGACGTGCGAAACCTCTCCGTTGGCGACCGCGTCGTGGTCTCCTCGACTATCGGCTGTGGCAACTGCTCGTATTGCCGCGCGGGCTATTACGCCCAATGCGATGTCGCCAATCCCAACGGCAAACAGGCGGGAACCTCTTTCTTCGGCGGGCCAGCGCCGACCGGCCCTTTCAATGGCCTCCAGGCGGAAAAGGCGCGCATACCCTTCGCCACCACGGTGTTGACCAAGCTGCCCGACGAGGTCAGTGACGAACAGGCGATCGTCATGTCGGACATTCTCCCGACCGGCTACTTCGGCGCCGACCTCGCCGAGATCACTGACGGCGATACCGTCGCGGTGTTTGGCTGCGGCCCGGTCGGACTGTGCGCTATCGTCAGCGCCAAGTTGCTTGGGGCCGGACGGGTATTCGCCATCGACTCCAAGCCGGATCGCCTCGAGAAGGCCCGGGAACTGGGCGCCGAGTGCATCAATTTCGATCGCGAGCCGCCCGTGGAGACACTGCAGCGATTGACCGGTGGCATTGGTCCGGATCGCGCCATCGACGCCGTCGGTATCGATGCCGAGCATGCCCACGACAGTAGCGCGGCCGACAAGAGCGACATCGCAACCGAAGAACAGGAAGCCCAAGGCAACGCACCGGAAACGAACCCCGAAGGCGACAACTGGCACCCGGGCGATGCGCCGAGCCAGGCATTGCAGTGGGCGATAGAGGGCTTGGCCAAGGCCGGTACGCTGTCGATCATCGGCGTCTATCCGCTCGATTTCCGTTCATTTCCCATCGGCATGGCGATGAACAGGAACCTGACGCTCAAGATGGGGAACTGCAACCACAGCAAATACATTCCCAAGCTCGTCGAGATGACTCGCAGCGGACGGATCGATCCCGCTGACATTCTCAGCCACGCATCGCCCATCAGCGAAGTCATCGAGGCGTATAAGGCATTCGACCGCCGCGAGGAGGGCTGGATCAAGGTCGAGCTCGAACCGCAAGCGGGCTGAGCCCGGTAAGGCCCCGTCGCTGGCATTCGGTCCGGCAGGAACTTGGGAAGAAGTCATGCAAGAACGTAGCGAGGATGTGGTCATCATCGGCGCCGGGAGTGCCGGACTGGCTGCTTGGCAGGCCGCCAGGCAGCAAACCGCAAGCGTGGCGCTGGTCGAAGGCGGTCCAGCGGGTACCACCTGCGCCCGGGTCGGCTGCATGCCCAGCAAGCTGCTGATCGCGGCCGCCAACGCGGCTCACCAGGTGCGCCGCGTCGAGCCGTTCGGCATCCATATCGAGGGGGCGGTGCACGTGGATGGCGAAGCGGTCATGGCGCGCGTACGCCGCGAGCGGGATCGTTTCGTCAATCATGTACTCGAGTCGATGGAGCGTATTCCGGAAGCGTGCCGCTATCAGGGCGAGGCCCGCTTCGAAGATCCGCATACCCTGACCGTCGACGATCGACTGCGTCTCCATGCCCGGCGCATCGTCATCGCCACCGGTTCCCAGCCGGTGGTTCCGCAAGCGTTCGAAGTCGCCGGGGATCGGCTGGTCACCAGCGACACGCTGTTCGAATGGCGGACCCTGCCCGAGTCGGTGGCAGTGTTCGGACCGGGAACGACAGGGCTGGAGCTGGCCCAGGCGCTGGCTCGGCTCGGTGTGCGGGTGCGATTGTTTGGTCGGCACGGCAGTCTGGGTGTCCTCACCGATGAGCAGCTCATCGCGCAGGCCGAGTGTCTGTTCAACGAGGAGTTTTATCTCGATACCTGCGGCGATGCCGAAATCGTCGAGCGCGACGGCGGCCAGGTGGCGGTGCGTTTCACCGATCGTGCTTCGAAAGAACCGACCACCGAGCACTTCGATCATGCGCTGATCGCCACTGGGCGCAGGCCCAATATCGACCGACTCGAGCTGCAGCGGGCCGGGTTGAAACTGGATGAGCGGGGCATGCCGGAGGTCGATCGCTACACCATGCGCTGCTGCAACGTCGACGGCCAGTTCGGTCATATCCACATGGCTGGGGATGTCGCCAACGACGCCCCCATTCTGCACGAGGCAACCGACGAGGGCGCCATCGCCGGTCGCAATGCCGGCCGCGGAAACGGGGTCTACGCGGGCCATCGCCGCTCGCCGTTGGCCATCGTGTTCTGCGAACCGCAAATGGCGCGTGTCGGCCCGGGACATGCGGAACTCGCCGAGCAGTTCGGCGAGCGGCTGGCAGTCAGCGAGTTCTCGTTCGAACGCCAGGGCCGGGCTCGCATCATGAACGCCAATCGAGGTTATCTGCGCCTGTACGGCGAATACGGCAGTGGCCGATTCCTCGGCGCCGAACTCTGCGCGCCCGAGGGCGAGCATCTGGCCCATCTACTGGCCTGGGCACATCAGCAGCGGATGGTCGTACCGGAAATGGCCGGGTTGCCCTTCTATCATCCGACGCTCGAAGAAGGGCTGCGAACCGCACTGCGCGACTTGAGTGCCCGATTGCTGCTCGACCCGGCGATGGTGGAGCAATGCATGGAATGCGGGCCGGGTGTAGTGGTCAAGT
>NZ_PZJU01000002.1 GCF_003206715.1 Salinicola peritrichatus
GTCGCGGCGGGCGCCGCCGAAGGCGGCGTCGAAGCCGTACTTGTCCAGCGCCATCTTGAGCGACTGGGTCTTCATGATGTCGGTGTACTTGGCGCTGCCGTGATCGAAGGGGTTGACGCCGGCGGCGCGTCCTTCCTCGTTGATGTGCTCGATCAGTTCCATGCCGACCTGGGCCGCCATGCGATCACGGAACTCGATCATTTCGCGGAACTTCCAGGTGGTGTTGACGTGCATCAGCGGGAACGGCGGCGGCCCGGGATAGAACGCCTTGCGCGCCAGGTGCAGCATCACCGAGGAGTCCTTGCCGATCGAGTAGAGCATCACCGGGTTGCGGAACTCGGCGGCGACCTCGCGGATGATGTGGATCGACTCCGCCTCGAGTTGCTTGAGGTGGGTTTGGCGTTCGGGGGTAAGCTCTGTCATGTGATTTCCATAAAAGCAGTGTCGATCAAGTATCAAGAAGGAAGAGATAAGCGCCGCTACGCGGCTAGAAGAAGGAAGAAAAATTCTCTGCTCTCATCTCTTAATGCACATTTTTACCTCTTCCTTCTTCCCTCTTCCCTCTTCCGTCTTAATTCTTCCAACTGGCGCGTAGCGCCCCTTCCCAGCGAAAATCCCGCTGCCCGCAGACGATGAAGAACGGGTTGAGGTAGCTCTCTTTCTGGTTGCAGCGCAGCGGTTCGAGGGTTTCGGCATCGAGCACTTCGCCACCGGCGGCGGTGACCACGGCCTGGGCGGCGGCGGTGTCCCATTCGCAGGTCGGCGCCAGGCGCGGGTAGAGGTCGGCGGCGCCTTCGGCGACCAGGCAGAGCTTGAGCGAGCTGCCCATGGAGACGCGCTCGTGCGTGGGCAGTTGGGCGCAGAAGGCTTCGAAGGCTTCCGAGCCATGCGAACGGCTGCCGACCACCAGCCAGGGCCGTTCGTCCGCCGCCGGCAGCTCGCGCGCCTGGATCCGGCTCTCGCCATCGGCGGTGATCTTGAAGGCGCCGGCCTGGGCGTCGCCCCACCAGGTCGTTGCGAGTACCGGCGCATGAACGATGCCGAAGACGGGGATGCCGTTCTCGACCAGGGCGACGTTGAGCGTGAATTCGCCGTTCTTCTTGATGAATTCCTTGGTGCCGTCGAGCGGGTCGATCAGCCAGTAGCGCTGCCACTGCCGGCGCGTGTCGAAGGCAATCGCTTCGCTCTCTTCGGAAAGGATCGGAATATCGGGCGTCAGGCGCTCCAGCATGGCCGTGAGCGCCCGGTGCGAGGTCATGTCCGCCTGGGTCAGCGGGCTGTCGTCGGCCTTGGTCTCGACACTGAAGTCCTGGGCGTAAATGCCAAGGACCTGTTCGCCGGCCTCGGAAACGCCTTCGAGTAGTTCGCGCCGCAGCGCTTCGTCGATAGTCATCGTATACCCCTCATTAGTTCGGCTCACGCAAAGCCCAGGAATAGGGCCAGGGCCCGGTTAACGGCAATCATGGCGGTGTCGTCGAGACGGCCAAACGGCTCCCCCAACCTGTCCCGTTTCACCGTCATGGCCTTGTCCACCATGATCTGCGACCGCTTACGCAGGCGATTCCCTGGGCTGGGGTCCACATCCAGGCGAATCAACGGCGCATCGACCAGCGTTCCCGACAATAGCAACACCGTCACGGTGGCCGTGTCTGGGAATTGATCGGATTGAACCACGAGTGCCGGGCGCGGCTTGCCGAAATCACCCGGCAAGGCAATGGTCACCAAATCGCCACGCCTCATCTCTTCCTCTCGTCGTCCACATCCAGCTCGCCACCCACATCCAAAAGCGCCGCATCCATGAAGCCCTGCAAGTCGTGATCCTCGGCGTCAGCCTCGGCCACCACCTGGCACTGACGGCGGACCTCTTCGGCGAAGCCCGGGCGGCGGGTATCGGGCACCCAAATCTGAATCGGACGCAGCCCGGCTGCCCTCAAGGCCTCACGATGCTTCCGCACCCTCGAGTTCACATTCGTAGTCGTCATGCCATCTCTCCTGAATCGTTTCATGAAACAGGTTATGCGAAGATCGCGTTACATGAAACCGTCATTCGACAATATCCGGCTCACCGCTAGAAAGGCCAGATCAACGGTATGAGCAGAATACTGACCATGCCGACGATCAGGCTGAGCGGTACGCCGAGCTTGAGATAGTCGTGCATGCGGTATCCGCCAGGCCCCATCACCATCAGGTTGGTCTGGTAGCCCAGCGCGGTCATGAAGCTGGCCGAAGCAGCGATGGTGATGGCGATGACGAACGGCATGAAATCCACGCCCAACTGCTGCGAAACCGCCACCCCGATGGGAAACATCAGCACGGCGGCGGCGTTGTTGGTGATCATCTCGGTGAACAGCACCGTCATCAGATAAACGAACGCCAGCGCCAGCCAGGGCGAGTCGATGTGCCCGACGACCTGCTCGGCGATGGTCTGGGCCGCGCCGGACTGGGTCATGGCGGTACCCAGCGAGAACGAGGCGGCGATCACGATCAATACCGAAAGGTCGATATACCGACGCGCCTTGCCCATGGTCAGGCAACCGGTCATCAACAGCGCGCCAGCCGCGAGAAACGCAGCCTCGAGGATCGACATCAGATTGGTCGCGCTGAGCAGCACCATCAACCCGAGAATGCCGAGGGAGAGCGGCGCTTTCTGGAAGTTGGGCGGCGTCGAATCGTTGAGCTGGCTGACCAGCAGGAAGTCCTTGCGGTAGCGATACTGCTCGACGAACTCCTGCCCCGTCTCCAGCAGCAGGGTGTCGCCCACCTGCAGCTCGATGTCGCCGACCTTGCCATCCAGCCGGCGGCCGTGGCGCGAAATCGACAGGATCACCGCCTGGAAACGGGAGCGGAAACGGGATTCGCGTACCGAACGGCCGATGCCGGTGAAGTCGGGACCGATGACGGCCTCGACCAGGCAGCGGCGATGATGGGCGACCTTGAGTTTCTGCACGTTGCCGTTGGCCGGCACCAGGCCACGAATCTCGCGCAGTTCGCGCGCGCATTCCGGCGCACCGATGAAGACCAGCGTGTCGCCGCCCAGCAGTTTGGTATCCGGCGGTACGGCGGTCATCAGGTGCCCGTCGCGCTCGATATCGGCGAGATAGCCGAACTGCAGGTTACGCAGGCCAGCATCGGCGATGCTCTTGCCCACCAGCGGGCCGCTGGATTCGACCATGACCTCCACGCAGTATTCGCGGACCTGATCCAGCTGCGCCCCGGTGCCATCGCGTTGCGGCAACAGCCAACTGGCGAAGAGCAGGATGAAACCACCGCCGATGATCAGTATCGGCAGGCCGATCCAGGTGAGCTCGAACATGCCCAGCGAGATACCTTGCTGGCTCTGCAGCAGGCCATCGATGACCAGGTTGGTACTGGTGCCGATCAACGTGCAGGTGCCGCCGAGGATGGAGATGTAACTGAGCGGGAGCAGCAGCTTGGAAGGCGGCAGACGCAGGCGGCTGGACCAGTCCTGAATCGCCGGGATGAACATCGCCACCACGGTGGTGTTGTTCATGAAGGCGCTGAGCACGGAAGCCGGCAGCATGACCCGCCACTGGGCGCGGCGGAGTGTCGAGGGCTGCCCCAGCAGTTGGCCGGCGATCCATTTGATCGCGCCGGTCTCCTTGAGCGCGGCGGCGACTACGTAGAGCGCGGCGATGGTCATCACGCCGGTATTGGCGAAGCCCGCCAGGGCTTCCTGCGGCGTGAGCACATCGGTGAAGATCAAGAACGCCATTGCGCCGACCAGAATGGCATCCGGCGCAATCCGCGTGAAAACCAGCGTGCCCAAGACAGCAACGACGGCAGCGACGCTCAACCAGGCATCAATATCCATTTCTACCTCTGACGTTCTGTCGAAAATCCAGACAGACCTAAATTCATGCCCTGATTGGCTCGCGTGGCGCTTCCCATCTCGGCACATCGCTTAGCCAAAGCCCAAGCGACATTCGGCCGAGTGCCACGAAGCGCATTCTAATGGTGCCCCCATACCCAGTTCCAGAAGCATTCCCCGAGAGGGTATTTACAAAAGGGCTGCGCTCGGCAATACCGCGTTGAAATCGTCCTCAAAATGCTCATTTACCCCGTGTAAACTCCGCTTTATTCGTTCGATTTCGCCTTGTCTTGCCTTCGCTCGCCTATTTTGTAAACACCCTCTGAGACACAATGGCATGAATGTCTACGCGGGGTTTTAAAGCTCCCTGCTGAAATCGACCATGCGTCACCTCGCCTATCCATGGCGGTTCCGTACAAACCCTAGGGGCTGTTGACGTTTCAGCGCGAACCGCGTTGCTGCGTCAAATGGTGCCAGGCCAGGCGCGGGATGCAGAGAATGGTGATTCCCTTGTCAAGTCCCGCAACGCCGCATGGCGCCATTTGCCGCGCAACCCAGAGGGCCTGGCCAGTTTTCGCACGGTGCTGCGTTATTCGTCGTTCATTTGAAATGACCAAACTACTCTCCTCATGCCTTACCCCGCACAAAAACTGGCTTCGGCGCGGCCGCGCATGAAACGTCAACAGCCCCTAGCCCAGCATCGTATCGCTCCGTTCTCGTCTCTCGAAAGATACCCACCGTATCGACCAAGCTTGCCAAAGGGAGAAGCCGGTGCCATGAGGAATTCCGTGCGCTTTCGTTGCCATCGGTAATCCCGGCGGGTGACGATTTTGCGCGACATTGCCCGTCTCCGATCGCCGACGACTACGACTTAAGTCTTTGACCATAAAGGTCGCTATCATGACGATTCCGATATTCGGGGCTCCGCCGGGCATTGAACTGTGTTAATCCCCGTGCGGAAAGATCACCAAGTAGATACAGAAATCTACATTCACTTCCGCTCCTCTGGCCATGGCCTTTTGCCCTGGCCTATCGAGGCACCGGCCGGCGCGCCGAGAGACGGGGCCTCGATAGGTTCACGAATCGTTGACCGAGATAGCGCGCTTCGTCACTGCCGATGAAGTCAGGCTGGCGTAGCGCGAGAGCCAGATAGGTGAAGATCGCCCATCCCAGCCGCAGCTCTCGCGAACCGCCAATCCACGCTTCCGCCTGGCGTGGCGGGACACCGAGCAACAAGCGGGAAAGATCGAAACCGACCGGCAGAATGCCGGCCCGATCCCAGTCGATCAGCATCGGCCTGCCGCTGCCCGCTTCGATGATGACGTTGTCGCGATGCAGGTCGCCGTGGGAAAAGACCCGTGGCAGGCGCCCCGCCACCCACAGCATGCCGGCGAGCAGCCAGCAATCCCGACGGCGCTGGCCGGCCAGCAGTTGACGCCAGTTCCGGCCAACGATCCGGTCGGCGGAAGAGCGTTCCCGAAGTCCGGGCTCCAGCTCCGAGGGCGGCTTCAAGGCATTGAGACGCTTGGCGCACTCGATGGTCCGGCGTATCGCCGGTTCGGCGTCGATCCCCAGTTTGTCCAGCGTCTCGCCGGCAACGTAGTCGACACCCAGCGTGACGCCGCCCGTGGGGTCGGCAAGCATTTCGATGCCGGGACAAGGTACACGGCTGGGTTCGAGAACCCGTTTGTAGAGGCTTTCCAGCCGGCGTGCGCGATGCATGGGAAACGCGAGGGAGATCACCAGGCGCCGCTCGGGAGTCTGGATCGCAACCGCCGAGAGCGCTCCCGTCTGGCCGAACAGCGGGCGAAACGCGACGATTTCGAACCTGGGTCGGAGCGTCTCGAGAGCCCTGCGGAAAGCCGGCAGTTCACCGTAGACATCGATGGGGAGGAAGCCATCGACGTCCGAGCGGGCGCGAACACGGCTCTCGCCGATGACCGCCACCCCCTTGTTGAGAACCATGCCATCGGCGAGCGAGCGCGCACGGACCAGATCGCCGGTCTCGAACGTCAGCGGCGCCTGAAAACCGACGTTGGGGTCCCGGGAAGCTCCCGCCTGCACCACATCCGGCCGCGAATCCTGGCAAAAAGCGCAGAAGCGGTCGATGTCGTTGACGGATATGACTACGGCTCGAGGCCGGTTTCTCGCCTTTGTGCCTCTGGCGGCATACCAGCCCGAGAGGCCCGAGCCATTGATGCGATCGACGAAGCCAGGCATGTTGCCTCCGAGTGACGACGAAGCTCTAGAGGAATGCTACAGCGTCACCGCGCGCCAGGCAGGAACCAATTTTCGGCTCATTACAGTTGATGAAAAGAATCGTAAACGGCCCGCTCATGACGGACACATTTTCCCTGCCCAGTGAAACCCGGCGCCGGTTCGGCGTTCAGCGCAACGACCGGCGCCGAGCCTCTGCCCCGGCGGAGGAGTTGTCCCAACGCGCCGGTAACCAGTGGCGCGGCCAGCGCGCCATGATGGCGATGACGACCACCGCGAACGCCAATCGCACCCAGAGTACGGCCCACAGATCCGCCCCCAGCAACAGAATCAGCAAGGTGTCCTCGATCACGCTGTGACAAAGCCCCAGAAAGCACAGTGCCAGCACGCTGTCCCGCCTGCCCATGGCACCGCTGTCCACGTCACGGATCAGCAGTCCCGCGCCATAGGTCAGCCCGAGAGTCGCGCCAATGACCGTGACATTGGCCGCCGCTCGCCCAATGCCGAGCATTCTCAGCAACGGTGTCAGTGCCATGTGGATCACGCGCTCGATACCCAGCCATCTGAGCGCGACAAGCAATGTCATCAGGGCAAGGATGATCAAAAAGGCCATGGCCAACGTCTCCAGTTGGCTCACCAGCCAACCCCCCAGCCCCGATGCCACGGGCTCCGGCCGCCACACCAACTCGACCTGTCGAGTATCACCCAGCAGGCGATAGCAACCGGCGAGCAGTGCCGCAAACAGCAGCGCGCCTCCCATGCGTAGGACAAGCGTCGCCCACCAGGGTACTCCGGCCCTGCGTGCCACGGCCCCTTCCACCGGCAGCGAGTGCCCGATCAGCAACAATCCGCTGAAGACGCTGATCTGCGCCACGCTGAGTGGCGTGTCCCCCGCGATCTCGAAGAAGACCACTATGCCGGTAAAAATGTCATGCCTTGGCCTGTTGCAGCGGCTCCCGGCGATAGTGTCGGAGATCGAACTGGCTCAATGAGCCAAGTCCATATCGTTTACGGCCCGCTCGATGACTTCGGGAGACACGCCTTGAGCTTTCAGAGATTCCACCAGGCGCACGACGCTGTCATCGAGATATTGTGCCTCATCCCTACGCAATCCCTCGCTAACATAGGCCTTGAGTAATGTCTGATACCCCTGGAAGCCCTTTAACGGTGCGATCTTCTTGAGCGATTCCACGACATCGACAGGCACCCGCAGGGTGACCGTGGTCATGGGGCGGTCCTTGGCCAAACGTTTCTTCAAAATATCACTGTGCATAGATCGCCTCCTCTTTGCGTGTCGCTCGGCTTTTTCCTTGTTCCAGACAAAGACAGTGCCATGGCGATCGATCCGAGTGTCCATTTGCCCTCCGCGTAAACACATTGTATTTACGCGCATTCAGGGCAGCTATGCAATATTGCGTTATTGCAATAGCCACTCATTCAGTAGAGATGTCTTTTTCCGTCGCCCCCTGCGTCTCGGTCTCGGTGTGCTGCCGCCATTGCTGAATCAGGGTGTCATCGAACCGGCTCGGATCCAGCCGCTGTGACCAGCCGATGATCGGGATCATGTCATTATCGGGGCCGCCGCGTTCCGGGACGATGTATTCCCAGGCGATACGTCCGTCGCGGGTCACTTCGACCAGCCGGCCACCATCGGACTCGCTGATCAGCGTGTTGCCGTTGTCCAGCCGGTGTTGATCGCCGCGGATTTCGCTTTCCAGCGGATGTTCGGGGGTACCGGCGTATTGCCATACGATCTGCATGGTGCGCGGGTTGAATTCGAGAATGCGGGTCTCGCCTTCCGGCTCGTGATAATGGCCACGATTGTCGAACAGCGTGATGTCGCCGTTGGGCAGCACATTGGGGTCGTGCTGGCGTATCCAGGGACCGCGCGTCGCCCAGGTCAGCTTCTGGGTGCGCGGGTCGAACACGGCGATGGAACTGGTCTCGCGGAACGACAATAGCAGGTCGCCTTCCTTGCCGAACGCGAAATTGCGCGCCTTGTCGGCATCGATGTAGTCGACCGCGTTGGCATGGATCGGGTCGCCGACCATGATGCCGGGTACGTTGTCCAGCAGCTCGCTGTACTTGGAGTCGTGGATCACCGGCAGCAGCCGTGTACGCTGCAGCTCCTTGCCATCCGGCGACAGCACCACCAGCGAGTCCTCCAGGCGAGGCGGCTTGAGATAGTCGAAGCCTTGGATCTCATCGTCGAAGATGCCGTGGATCAGGGCGTAGATCTTGCCGTCCGGGGCGACGGCGAATTGGTGATGCGCACGCCCGGCGTAGCGCCAGATCACGTTGGAATCCTTGTCCAGCTTGACCAGCCCGTAGCCGTAGGGCGTATCGCCATTGCCCTCGTAGAGCGCGATCAGGTCGCCGTTGGGCTGGACCTGGGCATTGCGGAAGTGGATGAATTCATCGGGGCGCGGGTTGGGCACGCCGTCACCGTCGGGCCACACTTCGCTGTAGGGTTTGCGCCACTCGTGAACCTTGTTGCCGTTCATGTCGATCAGGTAGGCGGCGGGCTCGGTCCCGGTGGTGTAGAGCGTCAGGCCATTGCGGGCGAGCTGCGGATCGTACTGGGTCACCCCCTTGGCATCGGTACGCTGCGTGCGCCAGATATCGCCCTTGTAGACGTCGTTGTAGTCGGTCATCTGATGGTAGAGCGCCTGCCCGGCCTGGTAGGCGTGCTGGATCTGCGGGCCGGGGAAGATTTCGCTGACCACCGAGAAAGCGCCAACGATGAAAACGATCACCAGCAGCGCAATGATCGACAACGCCTTGAACAGCTTGTCCGTAAACGTTTCGGCATCACGCAGCATCGGCGGACGCCCGGAAGTCTTTGACGGGTCCATGTCTCTTGTCTCTATCCCAGTGGATACACAATAGCCAAAGCCCAACGAATTCAATAATCCGGGGCCGACGTCGCAACCGGTTTTTAGAGCCAAGGAATAGAAGAAAGGTTCAACGGGGAACGGTATCTTAATGTTTCCTTAAGACACGCTTTGGGTATTTTATGGCGCTCGATCTCATTCGGGAGTCGATGCTTGAGGAATGTCGGGTGACATCGGGAACCACGTCGGCCTATAGCCGTAAGTGCGTCTTGAAGCGCGGGGTCGAACAGCGCCCCGCGTCAAGTACAACGTCTCATTGGCGGCTAGCGGCGTCGTTACTCCTGGATCAGCCCGACTTCGCGGGAAACCTGGTTGAGTTTCGCGACCTGATCGTTCACGAAGGTATCGAAGTCCTTGCCAAAGCGTTCGAACGGCACCAGGCCATTCTGCTTCATGATCTGGCGCCACTCTTCCGTCTCGCTGGCCTGGCGCAGGGTAGACACCCACCACTCGTACTCGGCATCGCTGACGCCCTTGGGCATATAGAAACCGCGCCAGTTGGATGCTTCGACATCCAGCCCCAGCTCGGTTGAGGTCGGAATCTCGTCCAGTGGCGGTGCTAGCCGCTTATCATTCAGCACGGCCAACGGCCGTAGATCGCCGGATTCGATGAAGCCTTGAGAGGACGACACCACGCCGACCAGCGCATCGATATGCCCACCGATGACCTGCGTCACCGCCGAACCGCCGTTGTTGTAAGAGAGATACTTGATCTTGTTCAGATTCTTGACGCCGGCCTCGTGCGCCGTCATCAGGATCTTGAGGTGATCCCATCCCCCCACCGCACTGGCACCGGCGAAGGTAACCGACGCGGGATCTTCCTTCAGTGCCGCAAGCAACTGATCCAGCGATGTATAGGGAGAATCCTTCTTGACGGCGATGATCCCCGGATCGGCCCCGATGGCGCCCACCCAGCGCACCATGTCAGCCGTCATGCCGGGGAACTGCCCTTGGGCGAGCCGCGCAGTGGTGGCCGTGCTGGCAGCGGCGATGACCTTGGGATCGTTACCTCGCTTGGTAATGATGTGCGCGTAGCCGACGCCGCCTCCCGCGCCCGGCATGTTCTTCGTCTGCACGTTTACCTGATGGTCGGTTGCCCCACCGATGATCTGCCCCAGGCTACGGCAGGTGAAATCCCAACCGCCGCCTGGCCCTGCTGGCGCTATGCAATCCACGGTCCCGGTGATGTCGGCATCCTGGGCCGTCGCGGCTCCCGACAGCATCACGGTCAATGCGGCGATGGCATACGCTGACTTTCTCGTTCTGGAAAGCATGCTCGCTCCTGTTTTTCTTATGAACAATTGAATAATCATGGGATCGATCTGAAAGAATGCTAGCGTATACATGTGAATACATCAAACATTCACTCATTCGTACAAGTTCCTTAAAATCAGGGAATTAGATTTACTGAACCGCTTTGTCTCTCTAGACTTTGGGCTAAGAAGCGGGAGGCATAGCGCACCATCGGGGGGGAAGACATGGCGGAAAATTTCTCGCGCAGCGAGCAGGCTTACCAAAAGATTCTGGAAGGCATCCGGGAAGGCACCTTGAAACCGGGAAGCCGAATCAAGGAATCCGATATTGCGGACTGGCTGAGTTTCAGTCGTACGCCGGTGAGAGAAGCCTTGAAACGGCTCGAAGCCTCCGGGCTGCTGGTCGTTGCGCCTTATAGCGGCATGCAGATAGCCAAGCTGGGCTATCAGGAAGTCATGGAGCTCTACTACATGCGTGAGGTGCTGGAGAGTTCCGCTGCCGGCCTGGCTGCCCGACACGCCAGTGATGCGGAGATCTATTCGCTGAACGAGATCATGGGCAAATACGAGGCCGCCAGCTCTCCCGCCGAACAGGCGCGTCATAATCGCCTCTTCCATAACGGCATCTATCATGCCGCCCACAACCGCTACTTGTTGAAATCGCTCAATTCCCTGCGCGACTCCATGGCACTGCTGGGCAAGACGACTTACGAGGTTCCCGGCCGCGCCGATGCCGTGGTGAAAGAGCACCGGGCCATCCATGAATCCATCGCCAATCGGGATGTCGAGAAGGCGCAGGAGATGGCAGCGCTGCATATTCGTGAGGCGCAGAAAGCAAGGATCCAGCTCATGGGCGATGAGCTGGACGACTATCAGCAATGACTGCTCGACCATGAACGATCGATAATAGCCAGGCCGAAAAGGACCACGCTTTATTCCCTCTCTGCGTGCCCTTTCCAGCCCCGTTCGTCATTTCTCGTTGTGGTATTTGAGCAATGCGCCCAACCTGAAGAAGATATGAATGAACTTGCTGAATGGCAGCACGGCGAATAGCGCCGCGACCACGCCGAGATGTACGATCAACAGCACGCCCATCGCCGACGTATCACGCAGCCCGAGCAGGACCAACCCCGTCAGACTGACCCAGAAAAGCAAGCTCAGGAAGGCGTAATCCATGCCCAGTACGGCCTTCCAGCTCGGGCCATCGTGCATGCGTAGCTTGACCCAGCTCAGCCCCGCCGTACCGATGATGATACCCACGCCGCCGGCCGTCCCTAGAATGACGGGCAGGCTGGTCAGCGCATAGGGGGCGACCCAGCCGAACACGTAGTCGTAGATCGTCGCGACCGAAGTGGCGGCAAAGCAGAGCAGGAAACCGTACATCATCAGATGATGATAGCGGCGTCGACGGTTGCTGAAGGTGCTGTCTTCATCGTTGCAACCGCTGCCATCGCTTCCCAGGTGCTTGAGTGTCATGGCGTCGTGCAGCGCGCTGCGCATCGCGTCACGATTGGTAAGATAGGAAACCCGCCCGCCGATGGCTCTCCAGAAGTTCCGCACCCCCAGGCCGATGGCGAGAATATCGAACAGGAAGATGATACCGGCGATGCCAGCCATGATTCCGTGGGGAATGATACGGTAGAACGCCCCTGGCCCTTGCTGAACGCTGAACAGGCTGCCGGCGTCGGCATAGAGCAGCCCGCAAAGCATGACCAGCGAGAACGCCAGCGCGGTGATCATCGAGATCACGGTGCCGTTCTTGCGAAATACCTTTCCGAGCGCCTTCGGCCAGACATACTCCTCGTAGCTTTCCTGCCTGACCTTGGTCAGCGCTTGCGGCACGTTCATGTCGAAGACATGAGGTGTCGTGTACTGGCAGGCGTGATAGCAGCCCGTGCAGTTATGGCAGAGATTGGAGAGGTACTGGATGGTTTCCCGGTCGAAACTGCGCCGGCTTTCGATCGCCGGGAACACGGCACAGAAACCTTCACAGTAGCGACACGAGTTGCATATCTCGATATTGCGGCGCGCGTCCTGCGTTACGTCCAGAATACTAATGGATTCCATTTGCCGCCTCCTGCCCTGCGGTGATACCGAACACGGTTCCTATCGCCATTCCGAATCCAGCCAGATAGCCCTGGCCCAGGATATTTCCTGCCATGATCTCTCCCGCGGCAAATATCGTATTCGAGGGTCCCGTCTCTTCGAAGATGACCTGTGCCTTGTCGGTGACCTTCACGCCCATGTAGGTAAAGGTGATACCGGGCGCCAACGTGTAGCCGTAATAAGGTGGTGTATCGATCCTGCGCGCCCAGTTCGTCTTGTCGACGTCCAGCCCCGTGGTTCCGCAACCATCCAGTACGTCCTTGTCGAACGGGGTGTCACCGATAGCGGCATTGAATGTCGTGATCGTTTGTTTCAGTGCCGAGGGGTCCAGCTTGAGCTTTGTCGCCAGCTCTTCCACGGAATCTGCCTCCAGCGGCGGGAAGACCGACGGCATGAAGTCATTGATCGCCTTGGAGTCGATGATCACGTAACCCACCTGATCGGGCTGCTGGGCGATGAGCCGCCCCCAGATCGCGTACCGTTTCGGCCAGAAATCCTCTCCTTCGTCGTAGAATCGGCGGCAATACTTGTCGACCACGATGCCGAAGGAGACGCAGTCCAGACGCGTGACGATACCGCCGTCATACTTCGGCGCTCGTCCGTCGATGGCGACGGCATGGCACTGGTCGGGTTCCCCGATGATGCTGGCGCGATGACGCATGAACTCCTTGATCATCAGGCCCTGGTTGAATTGCGTGCCCCGGATGAGGAAATTGCGCGCGCTCGGCCCCCAGGCTTCCTCCAACCACTCCAGGTTCGACTCGAACCCGCCCGAGGCCACGACCAGCCGCTTGGCGTGGACCTCGTGACGTATCCCCTTGCAGAGCACCACGGCGGACTTGAACTCCCCCGCTTCAATATCGAGCTCGATCGCCTGGGCGTCATAGACGATCCGTACGCCCTTGCGCTCGGCGGTGTTGTAATAGGCATTGACCAGCGCCTTGCCGCCGCCAAGAAAGAAGGCGTTGGTGCGGGACAGACTGAGCGTCCCGCCCAGGGACGGCTGAAACCGGACACCGTTGGCTGTCATCCAGTCGTAGGCGTCGTAGGACCTCCGAATCGTCATCCGCGCCAGCTCCGGATCGGTCTTGCCGGCGGTGACTCGCATCAGGTCCTCGAAATACTCCTCTTCCGTATAGTCGCCAGCGAGGATGCCTTTCGGCCCTTCGTGCATGCAGCGGAAGTTACGCGTGTGCTGGCTGTTGCCGCCACGAAGCGATTTCGGAGCATGCTCGACCATGAGCACGTTGCACCCGGCATCCGCCGCGGAAATCGCCGCACACAACGCCGCGTTGCCGCCTCCGATCACCAGCACATCGGAAAACAGCGCGTCTCCCGTCTTGTAATCCTTTCGATCCATAGTCTCTCGCCAACCCGAATACTATTGAGTGCAAGCGTATACAATTAGGATCGGCAAAACAATATGGCGCGAATCCCGCATCCGTATTGCATCAGTCTGGAGAGGTTCGAGATGAGCCGAAATGACGAGGATCGCGCGCTGACCAATGATCGGCGCGCAACAAGACTTCAAGCGAACCAAGATCGCGATGGATTAGAAAGCTGGAGGGCAGGTCACCATGGTCGAGTCTCGCGCGATACCATGGGCAATAATCCGTCATATCTATGGCAAATGGCATGGCGATGAAGTCCGTATCCATGTCGCAACGGCTGGTGTTCGCGATCTCGAAAGTGCAAGTCATCTTCGCCCACAGCGATCCCAGCTGGCCTACCACTAGACCGATACCGCCGAGAATATCCAGAAGCGCTGGCCGATACTGCCCTGGTTAGGAGTTTCCACCGTATTCATTGTCCTGATTGGCCATTCGGTATCAGCAGCACGCGCCCTTTCACCCGCCGCTCGAGCAAATCATTGAGCGCGATGGCGAAGTCTTCCAGCGCATAGCGCTTGCACGGCCCCGGCACGATCTCCCCCTTGGTAGCCAGGTTAAGAATCTCCCGGAAAGCACGCTGCATGATCTGGGGACAACGTTTGCGGTAGTCGCTCACCTGTACGCCGCTGACCTCGATGTTCTTCAACATGAGGTAGTTAGCCTTGATCGTCGGAATGCGTCCGGCGGACTCCTTGGACGAATTATCAAAGTTGGTTGCCTGTTTAAAGAAACGGGAAGCTGCACACGCGGAGGAGATGAGTCGTATCCATGTGCAGAATGCGTCACAGGCGGCATTGTCCAAGCTTCGACAAAGCGAGTAGCCGATACAAAGTCAGCAGCGATGCATTGCACCTCAACCCGCTCAATCGTCCCCAGCTCTCGGAGTGGGCCATTCCCCCCCTGCACCAAGGAGAGCATGACAAGCTTGGATTTATCGGGTCAACGAGAGTATCGTCATGCCATGATGCGATCGATCGTGTTGCTGTTGACGATACTGGTGTTGAATGCTGCGCCCTTCGTGAGTTCGGCCCATGCGCTGGGCATGACATCAGCCGGGGTGCGGGCGATGTCGCACATGTCCGTTTCCTGCGACCACGAATCGCAGCATGCTGCCGACACCGATCAGTGTCATTCGACGATCGCCTGCAACTCGCATGCGGCAGCCAATTGCGCCAGAGCCTGCGCAGGCATGGTCGGATTCTCACTGCCGGCGCAGGGCGTCATGGCCATCATGATAGAACGCTCCTCACCCGTTCCTTCCACCGCACTGGTGCCCGAAGATCCCATCCCTCAAGGAATCGATCGACCTCCCAAATTGCGTCTCCTCTGAAGCTTACGCCCGGCATTCTACCGGAGCCTAACCGAGCCCAAATGGGCCCTTCTTCTGGAGACGGACATGACCCCGATTTCCCGGCGCGCTTTTCTCGCCGCCAGTTCCGCTGCGCTTGCAGTCACCGCGCTACCGCGCGTGCTCTTCGCCGACTCACCGGCAATCCCGCTCAAGGCCACCTCCCGGGTGCTCGATATCGATGGACGGGCGGCTACCGTTTACGGGTTGCAAGGTCCGTCCGGCCAAGGGTTATGGCTGAACCCGGGCGAACACTTTCGGGTGGCTCTGACCAACGACCTCGATGAATCGACGATCATTCACTGGCATGGGCAGATTCCCCCGAACGTGCAGGATGGCGTTCCCGATCTGCCCATGCCGATGCTGAAACCAGGCGAGACCCGCGGCTATGACTATGCGCCAAACCCCGGAACTTACTGGATGCACTCTCATGTGCCCCTACAAGAGATGCATCTCCTGGCGGCCCCGCTGATCGTTCGCAGCCATGAGGATCTCGCCGCCGATCGCCAGGATGTGGCGATGTTCCTGCACGACTTCTCGTTCAAGTCTCCCGAGGAAGTGATGATGGAGATCATGGCGGGACATGTACAAGGGGGGAATGACACTCATGGTGAGATGCATGCCGGCGGCATGTCGGGCATGGATCACTCCATGATGTCGGATATGGATCACTCGATGATCTCGAACATGCGCCACGGCAATATGGCCATGAACGACCAGGCCGGCATGAACGGCATGGCGATGGATCTGAACGACTACGATTGGGATGCCTACCTGGCCAACGACCGGACTCTGTCCGACCCCGACATCGTCCGGGTGGAGCGTGGCGGACGCATCCGGCTGCGGATCGTCAATGCCTCGGCGGCCACGGTATTCTGGATCGACACCGGAGAGGTGCCGGCACGCTTGGTGGCGGTGGACGGCCACGCCGTGCAGCCGCTGACCGGTCGCCGTTTCGGGGTGGCAATGGCCCAGCGTCTCGATCTGGAGATCGACCTGCCCAATGGAGAGGGCGCCTGGCCAATTCTGGCCTTGCGTGAAGGCGCGCGCGAACGTACGGGCTTGATATTGGCCACATCCGGTGCCGCGATAACGAAGGTCGATTCCCTGGGCAACGACAACGCGCCACCCTTCGATACCGATCTGGCGCAGGAAGCGCGGCTCGTCGCGCAGGACCCGCTGCCGGAGCGCGCGGTTCAGCGTCATCAGACACTGGTGCTGGGGGGCGGTATGCAACCCTATCGCTGGACGATCGACAATGCGATCTGGAGTCACCATGTGCCCGTCCCGGCCCGTTCCGGGGAGCGCGTGGAGCTGAGTTTTCGTAATGCCTCGATGATGGGCCATCCAATGCATCTGCATGGACATACCTTCCAGGTGGTCGAGTTGAATGGCCGACGCATCGCCGGCGCGCGTCGCGATACCGTACATGTGCCGCCCATGGCGACGGTCAAGATCGCGCTCGATGCCGGCGAGGCGGCCAGATGGATGCTTCACTGTCACCATATGCCACATCTCGAGACGGGAATGATGACGGAATTCGAGGTCACTTCCGCCTAGGAACCCGTTCACGATCGGCGCAAGGCGCATTCATGCATCCCACATTAGCTGTTACAGGAATGCCAGATGACACACCACGACCCTCACATGCACGAGACCGCCGAAGGCACCTCGACCGCAACGGACCCCGTGTGCGGGATGAACGTCACGGTCGGCCCCGATACCCGGCATGCCGAATTCCAGGGACGGACCTTTCATTTCTGCTCGGACAAATGTCGGCAGCGTTTCGATAGCGACCCTTACTTCTATGCCTCGGGACATGCGCAAGATCATGAGGCAGCGACGCCCGAGGGCACGCAGTGGACCTGCCCGATGCATCCTCAGATCGTGCGCGAAGCCCCCGGTTCATGCCCGATCTGCGGCATGGCGCTGGAGCCGGTGATTCCCACCGAAGGGGAAAATCCCGAACTCGCCGATTTCACTCGCCGTCTATGGGTCAGCGTCGCCTGCTCGGTACCGCTGCTGATCCTGACAATGGGCGGCATGATTGGTCTGCCCTTTCGCGACTGGATCGGACATGGCCCAGCCAACTGGGTCGAATTCGTCCTGGCCAGCCCCGTCGTCCTGTGGGCCGCGTTGCCGTTCTTTCGGCGGGGTTGGGAATCGATCGTCAATCGCTCGCCCAACATGTGGACACTGATCTCGCTGGGCGTGGGATCGGCCTATCTCTACTCGATCCTCGCCACACTGCTACCGGGCCTATTCCCCGAGCATTACCGGACGAACGGCGCGGTCGGCACCTATTTCGAGGCCTCGGCGGTCATCGTTGCCCTGGTCTTCGTCGGCCAGGTACTGGAGCTGCGAGCACGCGAACGCACCGGCGATGCGATCCGCGCATTGCTGGATCTCGCACCGAAGACCGCCCGCCGGGTGCTGGAGGATGGCAGTGAATACGACGCACCACTTGAGAACATCGTGGAGGGGGATCGGCTGCGCGTCCGTCCCGGCGATGCCGTGCCGGTCGATGGCGAGGTCATCGAAGGCCGCTCCTCGATCGACGAAAGCATGATCACCGGCGAGGCTGTTCCGGTCGGCAAGGGCCCCGGTGACAGCGTCACCGGCGGTACGCTCAATGCCAACGGTTCGCTGGTGATCGCCGCGCGTCGCGTGGGGGCCGACACAGTCCTGTCGCAGATCGTGGCGATGGTCGCCTCGGCGCGGCGTTCGCGCGCGCCGATCCAGGGGCTCGCGGATCGCGCTTCGGCGATCTTCGTTCCCACGGTGGTAGGTGTCGCCCTCCTGGCCTTTATCGGCTGGCTGGTCTGGGGGCCTCAACCCTCGCTGATCTCGGCCATCGCCGCCGCCGTCTCGGTGCTGATCATCGCCTGCCCTTGTGCGCTGGGGCTGGCGACGCCGATCTCGATCACCACCGCCGCCGGGCGCGGCGCGCAGGCCGGCGTTCTGATCCGCGATGCAGAGGCCCTGGAACGAATGGCGGTGGTCGATGTCCTGGTCGTCGACAAGACCGGCACCTTGACCGAGGGCAAACCGAAGCTGACCGATGTCAGGGCACTCGCGGACGTATCGGAAAGCGAGCTTTTATCCTTCGCCGCCGCCCTGGAGACCGGCTCCGAGCATCCCCTGGCCGAAGCGATCATCGACGGCGCGCGCGAGCGCGGTGCACCACGCCGCTCGGCCGAGACGTTCGAGGCCGTCACCGGCAAAGGGGTCAAGGGCCGGATTCAAGGGCAGGACGTCGCACTCGGCAATGCCACGATGCTGAACGACGTCGGAGCGGAAGCCGAATCGGCCGCCGAGTCGCTGCGCGCCGAGGGCAAGACGGCGATGTTCATCGCCCTCGACGGCAAGGTGGCGGGTATCGTCGCGGTGGCCGACCCGGTCAAGGAGACTACCGCCGAGGCGATCTCCGCCCTGCACGCGCTCGGCCTTCGCATCATCATGGCGACGGGGGACAGCCAGCGCACCGCCGAGGCGGTCGCCGCGACGTTGAATATCGACGACGTCCGGGCGGGCGTGCTGCCCGAGGACAAGAAGGCACTCGTCGAGGAACTGAAGGCACGGAAATCCGTGGTCGCGATGGCCGGTGACGGCGTGAACGATGCGCCCGCGCTGGCCGCGGCGGACATCGGCATCGCCATGGGCACCGGCGCCGACGTGGCCATGGAGAGCGCCGGTCTGACCCTGTTGGGCGGCGACCTGAACGGGGTCGTGCGTGCCCGCCGCCTGGCCGAGGCCACGCTGCGCAACATCAAGCAGAACCTGTTCTTCGCCTTCGCCTACAACTCGGCGGGAATCCCCATCGCGGCCGGCGTGCTGTATCCGCTGACCGGCACCCTGCTCTCACCGATGATCGCGGCGGCGGCGATGAGTCTCTCTTCGGTCTCGGTCATTGCCAACGCGCTGCGTCTGCGCCGCGCGAAGCTTTGAGCGGGTGGGACCGTGCGGTGGTTTTCCAACGTGAGTTGCACCTGGAGCCCCGACAAACACGCGGACAATCACCCATTCTTGCCCCGAGCGGTAGCGCTCGAGGCGAGAACGGGCGGAACGTGCCTATCAAACGTGCCTATGCAAACGTGCCTATGCAAACGTGCGTCACTCGGTTTCGATGTAGGCGACCTGCGTGCGCGTGTATTCATAGAGCCCATGCTTGCCATCGGCGCCACCGATGCCGGATTTGCGCGTACCGGCGTGGAAGCCTTGCATGGCTTCGAAGTTTTCCCGGTTGACATAGGTCTCGCCGTAGTCGATCTCGCGAATCGCGTGCATGGCGCGGTTCAGGCTGCGTGTATAGACCGAGGAAGTGAGGCCATACTCGGAGTCGTTGGCCAGCGCAATCGCCTCGTCGAGATCGTCGACGACCTGGATCGGCAACACCGGGCCGAATATCTCGTCACGCATGATCCGCATGTCGGCACGACAATTCCCAAGCACCGTCGGCTGATAGTGAAAACCGGCACCGAGATCGGCGACCTGGCCTCCGGTCATCAATTCGGCCCCGTCCCGGATCGCCCGCGTGACCATTTGGGAGACCTTGTCGAGTCCCTCGCGGTTGATCAGCGGCCCCATCTCCACGTCAGGCTGGGCCGTGGGATCGCCATAGGTCGTCGCCGCCATCGCCTTGGCGATCTTGTCGCTGAATTCATCGGCAACCTTGCGCTCGACATAGACCCGTTCGGCGCAGTTGCAGACCTGGCCACTGTTGATGATACGCGAGGCGCGAATGGCTTTTACCGCCAGATCGATGTCGGCGTCATCGAGCACGATGGCCGGGGCCTTCCCACCCAGTTCCAGATTGACCTTGGTGATGTTGTCGGCGGCGTTGCGCATGATGTGCGAACCGGTGGCGACGCTGCCGGTAAAACTGATCATGTCGACCAGCGGGCTCGCTGTCAGTGCGCTGCCGGTGCTGGCGCCGCCGCCGCTGACCACGTTGAAGACCCCGGCCGGTAGACCGATCTGGTCGAGCAGACGAGTATATTCGAAGCAGTTGTTGGGCGTTTCCTCGCTGGGCTTGATCACTACGGTATTGCCGGTCACCAGCGCTGGCGCCATCTTGCGCGCGATCAGGAAGAACGGAAAGTTCCACGGCAGGATACCGGCGACGACCCCGAGCGGCTTGCGAAACAGAAAGATCGATTCCCGGGGCCGGTCGCTCTCGATGATCTCGCCCTCGATGCGCCGCGCCCACTCGGCCATGTAATCGAGATAGTCGGCGGTGAAGTTGACCTCGGTTTCGGCCAGGCCACCGATCTTGCCCTGCTCCAGCGTGATGACACGAGCCAAGGCCTTGGCCTCGCCACGGATCTTGTCGGCCAGCGTATGCAAGTATGCCGCACGCTCGACCGCCGGCTTACGCGCCCAATCCTTCTGCGCCCCGTGGGCCGCTTGAAGTGCGCGCTGGACATCGTCGGGCGACGACTCCGGCACCCTCGACAGCACCTCGCCGTTGGCGGGATTGCGTACGTCGAGCATCTGCGAAGCGGCTTCGAAGCGACCGCCAATATAGTTCTGGTAGATTTTCACGTTACTGGTCATCGCATTTTACTCCTGTTGATGACAGTCGATGGCGCTAGGGCCTGTTCACACTATGCGCCGCGAGCCGCGTTGCTGCGTCAAATGCGTTCAGGCAAGGCGCGGGACGCCGATTAAGGGTGGCTTCCTTATCCAGTCACGCAACGAAGCCTGGGCGTATTTGACGCGCAACCCGAAGGGACGGGCCCTAGTCGGCTCAATAGCCGCTGGATGAACCCGACACCGGCTTTTCGCCCTTGTAGCGGGCGACGGTATCGACCGCCGCCTGACGCAACAGGCTGATATCGATACCCACGGCGATGAAATCGAACCCCCATTCTGCGTATCGTCGGGCATCCGCTTCGGCCGGCGCCAGAATGCCGGCCGCCTTGCCCGCCGCTCGGGTGGCGTCGAGCGTATGCCGAATCATGGCTTGCACGTCGGGGTGATTGGGATTACCGACATGGCCAACGCCGGTCGAGAGATCGACCGGACCGACGAAGATCGCATCCACTCCCGGCGTGGCGGCAATCGCTGCGGCATTGTCGACCCCGGCGCGGGATTCCACCTGCACGATCAGGCACAGCTCCTCGTGAGCGCGTGCCATGTAGTCCGCGACGCCATCCCAGCGCGTGGCACGGGTCAGACCGCCGCCAACACCGCGAAAACCGTGCGGCGGATAGCGCGTGGCGGCGACCAGTTTGGCCGCCTGCTCGGCACTGTCGACCATCGGAATCATCAATGTCTGCGCGCCGATGTCGAGCAGGCGTTTGATCAGCGCTGGGTCGTGGTTGACGGCACGCACCACTGGCGCGCTGGGATACGGCGCCACGGCCTGCAACTGGGCCAGGATCGAGGGCACGGTGTTGGGCGCGTGTTCACCGTCGATCAATAACCAGTCGAAGCCGGTGCTGGCGAGAATCTCGGCGGCGTAGCCGGTGCCGAAACCGGTCCAACAGCCGTAACGGGGCTCTCCGGTCAACAAGGCCTTGAAGGAGTTGCGGGGTAATTGCATGACTGGCGATTCCTATGACTGGATTGTCGTCGATACAACTTTATTGAAGGTTGACGAACATGCCTCCGTCCACCAGCAACGAGGCACCGGTCACGTACTGCGCCATGTCCGACGCCAGAAACACGATCGGGCCGCCCATGTCTTCCGGTCGCCCCAGGCGCCCGAGCGGGGTGCGGCCGATCATGTAATCGCGCTTCTCCTGGTCGGCCAGATCCTCCTTGTTGATGTCGGTCTCGATCGTTCCCGGCAGCACGGCGTTACAGCGAATGCCATACGGACCCAGCGCGATGGCGCATGACTGCATCAACGACAGTAGCCCTGCCTTGGTCGGCGTATAGTGGGTCTGCATACCGCCGCCGACCAGCGCACTGATGGAACTCACCGCGATGATGGCACCTCCGCGACCTTGATCCTTCATGCGGTTGGCGGCTGCCTGAACGGCAAAGTAGGCGCCATTCAAGTTGGTGTTGACCGTCTCAAGATAGGTCTCGCGCGGCATGTCTAGGAAGCTGTGGAACGGGCAGATACCGGCGTTATTGACGAACACATCGACACCGCCGAAGGCATCGACGGCGGCTTTGACCAGCTTGTCGCCGGTATCCGGATCACCGGCCGGCGCGCCGACCTCGACCGCTTTTCGGCCAAGTGACTCGATCTCGGCGATCAGATCCTTGACCAGCGGCCGGCTGGACTCGCTGCCACTGTAACCGATGACGACATTGGCCCCCTGGCGGGCACATTCGAGCGCGGCGGCGGCACCGATACCGCGTGAGGCACCGGTGATGATGACGGACTTGTTCTCGAGCAACATGACGGACTCCTCATGGATGGAAGATAAAATGGGCGAAAAGAACAAAAGCATTCACTGCAGGGACGCTACTCACTGTAGGTGGCGACCGTAGATGGCTACTGTAAATAGTTACCGTAGCCGACCATGCAGACCGAGATCAGAATGGTGGCGATGCCGGCGACCAAAACTTGCCGATTGCGTCGGCCGGTTCCCTGCCATTCGCGGAAGAACAGCCCCCACAGGTTGGAAACGATGATGATGAACGACATGTGCAGCACCCAGGAGCTGGCGTCGTTGCCAAGGCGACTCTCGCCCATGCCATAGAAGAAGAACTGCAGAAACCAGATGGTGCCGGCACTGGCCGAGAGCAGATAGTTGCGGGCCAGCGGTGTGGCGCGGTCGATATAGTTGGCGAAACTGCGATTCTTGGCGTTGAGCAGGAAGCACCAGATCGCGTTGGTGGTAAGCCCGCCCCACATGATCACCATGAACGTGACGTTGTTCTGGAACAGGTCGTTGGCCCCGGCGGCCACGGCGGCATCGGCGAGCGGGCGGCCGGCAGCGATACCATAGCTGAAGCAGGCGCTCAGCACGCCGGAGATCAATGCGACGGTAATCCCCTTCGACAGCGAGAACTCGGCCACGCTCTGGTACTTGGTCTCGTCGGGCACCTCGCGCTCTTTCATCATCCCGGCACGGCCGCAGATGGCGATGCCGACGAGCGAGACGGCAACCCCGATCAACACCCAATGCCCCCCGGCACTGCCCAGCATCTCGCTCAGCGTGCCCTCGGTGGCATTGGTAAACAGGTCGCGATAGATCGGCGGGATCAGCGAGCCGAAGGCCGAGGTCAAGCCCATGATCACCGACATCCCCAGCGACAGCCCGAGATAACGCATGGTAAGCCCGAAGGTCAGCCCGCCGATGCCCCACAGCACGCCGAAGAGATAGGTCCAGCCCAGCGTTGAGACGCTGGCCTCGC
This sequence comes from Salinicola peritrichatus, assembly GCF_003206715.1. Taxonomy (GTDB): domain Bacteria; phylum Pseudomonadota; class Gammaproteobacteria; order Pseudomonadales; family Halomonadaceae; genus Salinicola; species Salinicola peritrichatus. The sequence goes on from NZ_PZJU01000002.1 coordinate 23,358, forward strand.
CGAGAATGTCGAGAAAGCCGGGCACGGTCAGCCAGGCGGCGATCCAGGGCACGAACAGCCAGGAAAACAACCCACCGACGATCCAGTAGCTTTCCCAGGACCAGTCGCGGACCTTCTTGAATGGAATATAAAAGCTTCCCGAGGCGAAGCCGCCAATGAAGTGCAGGAAGACTCCGAGCAATATGATTTCCATCAGTGGCGTTCTCGATCGTTTTGGTTATGGGTTTTCGCGAGTCCTCGCTACAGTCGATAGAGCCGTCTGGCGTTGTCAACGAACAGCGCCCGGCGTTCATCGACCGAAGCGTCGCCGACGATTGAGGCGTAGGTTCGCCACAAGCGGCCATAATCGGTATACAGACCATCCACGGGGAAGTTGGAGGCGAACAGACAGCGCGCCACGCCGAAGGCATCGATACCCTCGAGAATCAACGGGCGCAGGCTGTCCTCGGTCCAGCAGTGATCGAGCATGCCGAAACCGCTGAGTTTCAGGCAGACGTTGTCGCGTGCTGCCAGTAAGCGCAGACCATCCCGCCATTCGCGCCAGCCCTCGACGCCGTGGCGATCGACATACATGCCGGCATGGTTGAGCAGAAACAGCGTCTCGGCATGTTCGGCTGCCAGCCGGGCCGCTTGCGCCATCTGCGAGGGATAAAGCTGCAGATCGAAAGAGAGTCCGTGCTGCGCCAGCAGGCCGAAGTTCTGGCGCCAGCGCGATTCCTGCATGAAGTGGCGCCCGACATAGTCGTAGAGCGGATCGGCGTGGACATTGAGGATCTGGCGCACACCGCGCACCCGGTCGCTCAAGGCGAGCTGGCGTTCCAACGTCTCGGCAGCGTCCGGCCGTGAAAGATCGGCGCCGATGACGAGCGCTAACGGTAAATCGGTATGGCCGACGACTTGCGACAACCAGCGTGTCTCCTTGAGCGGATCGACGGCATCGGCCTCGATATGCACGGCACCGAGGATATCGATATCGCCGCAGCCGGCCAGCAGCTCTCGCGGGCCGAAATCTTTCGCCATCGGCGAGTAGTCGCCAAGTAGATTGGGTTCGGGGTGTGCGAGCCACGGCTGGTTGTTCTGGGCGATTTCCCAGAAGTGAACGTGGGCATCGATTACCTGCATGTCTTTGTCTCCCCGCCGAGCGCGAACATTTCTTCCAGCGCGACTTCGACCGGGGCATCGTCGTCGCGGGTCTCCATGATCCCGGCCATGTGATGCCACCAGCGCCGCATGATCGGTAACGCCGGCAGTTCCTCGACGCGGTGGTCGTCGGCGAGCGTCATGATCGCGAACAGATGGTGGCTATCGGGATCGAGAAAGATCCGATACTCCTCGATACCCGCTGCGTGCAGGGCATCGGTCAGTTCCGGCCAGATGGCATCATGCCGGCGCCGATACTCCTCGGCCTGACCGGGATGCAGATTCATGCGAAACGCACGTATAGGCATGGTCTCGGCTCCTGTGCAGAGGCGGACGCTCTGACGCCCGCCCTAGTAGAGTTGCGCCCCGAATTCAGTGCGTGTAAGGCCGGGCCAGATCGCTTTCCGGATTCAGGCGCACGCCGAAGCCGGGAGCATCGAGGGCGGAGGCGCGCAGTCGACCGCTTTCGGGTACCGGCTCGTCGAGCAACAGTGGCGTGAACATCGGCACCACTTCGTCGGCCTGTGGCGCCATCATCAGGAATTCCGCGAAAGGGCTGTTGTGACGCGTGATCACGAAGTGATAGCTGTAGACGGAAGAGCCGTGCGGCACCACCAGCTTGTGGTGGGCGTCGGCCAGCGCCGAGATCTTGATCAATTCGGTCATCCCGCCGCACCAGTTGACGTCCGGCTGGATCACGTCGCAGCAATCCATCTCCATCAACAACCGGAATCCCCAGCGCGTGGCTTCGTGTTCGCCGGTGTTGACCAACATGCCGGCTGGTACATTCCGTTTGAGTTCCGCATAGCCCCAGTAATCATCGGGCGGCAGTGCTTCCTCGATCCATTTGAGGCCGAACTCCCGAGCGGCGTGGGCGAGACGCGTCGCATAGTTGATGTCGAGGCTCATCCAGCAGTCGTACATCAGCCAGAAGTCGTCACCGACTTTCTCTCGCATGTCGGCCAAGCGCGCCAGATTCCGTTTGAGCCCTTCCTCGCCCTCGCTGGGGCTGTGCTTCAGCGGCATCTTGCCACCGATGAAGCCCATGTTTTTTGCTAGATCGGGCCGCGCACCGGTGGCATAGAACGTAAGCTCGTCGCGTACCGGGCCACCGAGCATGGCGTGAACGGGTTCGTCGCGGAGCTTGCCAAGCAGATCCCAAAGCGCCAGGTCGACACCGGAGAGGGTGTTGAGCACCACGCCCTTGCGGCCATAGAACAGGGTGGCGTTGTACATCTGGTCCCAGATTTTCTCGAGGTCGGTGACCCGCTGCCCTTCGAGGAAGCGCGCCAGGTGCCTTTCGACGATGAAGGCACCGATGTCACCGGCGGTGGTTACCGCGAACCCCACCGTGCCATCACTGGCCTCGATCTCGACGACCAGCGTGCCCAGCACATCGAGCCCGAAGCTCTTGCGGGTGGCACGGTACTCGGGGTACTTGCTCATCGGCGTCGAAATCTGGGTATCGATCCAGTGACCGTCGCCCTGGTCGTGATAGTCGGCACCGCCACCGCGGACGGTATAGGCGCGGACCTGCTTGATGGTGGTCTTCATTAGACGTGATTCTCCTGTCGAGAGCGTGAATTAGGCTCGCTCGGGCTGGCGGCGTAACCACCACCGACTGGCGTGTAGGGAGATGTATCACCAGCAAGAAGCGATAACTAATACGGAGTGCGGACGTTCTGATACCTAAAAGGTATCAGGACTACGCCATGTCAGGCGCCGTGGCGTTTGGCGGTTTGGACAGGCTGAGCGTGGTCTATGGCGTATTCGACCAATGTCTGATGGGCAGTAGCAGTAATGTCTTTAGGTTATCGCCATACCTTCGCGTCACGAGGCAGGCCATGGAGGACATGGATCACTACGCAGCGCTGATCAACCGGCTGCGCTACAAGCATCTGTCGATGATCTCGCTGCTGGATCGTCATCGGAACCTGCATCAGGCGGCAGGCGCACTGAACATGTCCCAACCGGCGGCCACGCGCATGCTGCGCGAGATCGAGACCACCTTCGAATGCCAACTGTTCGAGCGCACTCCTCGCGGTTTGACGCCGACGCCGCTGGGCGAAGTCCTCATCGGCTTCGCCGACAATGCCCTCACCCGGCTGGATCGCTTCGCGGAGGAGTTGCATCGCCACCGTAGCGGCGATCACGGACAGCTCGTCGTCGGTGCCATCATGGGTGCCGCACCGGATCTGGTGGCGGATGCCGTCATCGCGATGAAGCGCGACAGGCCGCGTCTGCGTCTACGCCTGATGGGCGAGACCAGCGATCAGTTGGTATCGCTACTGGCACACAATCGTATCGACCTCGCCATCGCGCGTTTCGCCACGGCAATGGAGCACAACCTGTTCGACTTCGAGCCACTGGGTAACGAGACGATGATGGCGGTCGTGCGGCGTGAACATCCGCTGGCGGGTGATCGCGATCTTTCACTCGAACCACTGCTCGAAGCCTGGCCCTGGATTCTGCAGCCCCTGGCGACACCGGCGCGTCAACTGCTGGAAAAGGAGCTCGAGCTCCACGGCCTGGTCTCCCCCCGCGATGTCGTCGAATGCGGGTCGATCTTCGCCGCGCTGCAACTCGTCCAGCGCAGCGACGCCATCCTGGTCATGTCGGAGTCCGTGCTTCGCGACTATCTGGCTTTCGATATTCTGACGCCGCTGTCGGTCTCGATCGGCCAGACACTGGCGCCTTTCGGCCTGCTGACGCGTAAGAACGAAACGCTCAACGAACCGGCACGCCACTTCTGTGAGATATTGAGACAGGCAGCTATGCTGAAACGGTGAATCACTTCGTGATTCTCGTTCAAACGAATTGGATCACCATGACGCACGGGCCAATATCAAGAGCGTGATGCTCTGTTCTTCGACCCACTCGCCGGTAGCGCTGGACATCAAGACCGAAGCCACGGCGATCTCCGATGCCGAGCATCAGATGGCGGATGAAAAACTCATCGCCGCCGAAAAGATCGTCATGGAAACGGCCCAGTGGCTGAGATCGAAACCATTCGGATGAATAAAACCATTTGGACAGATGAAGCGACCGGCAGGATCAGCCCGGTACTTCGGCGGACTGCTCGATCGCGTCCACCCACTCGTGCAGGGCAACCGCATCCTGGAAGGTCGGCGCCGTGCGCGTACCGTGGCGGATGTCGTCGGCCAGGCGCGCATAAATGCGCGCCACGTTGCGCGCCGCGGCTTGCTTCGGCCAGTTCGCATAGGCCGACTCGGGCGGCATCAGCGGCGCCAGTGTCTTGTCCTCGCCGCGCGCGCCACGCACGGTCAATGGCACCATTTGCGCATGACCCAGCCCCGCCGTCACCTGGATGTCGCCCTCGGTGCCGTTGATTTCCCAGAGCAGGTTGGTGCCGCGGCAGACACCGCCGCGATAGTGGATGGAAACCGCGGCGCCGCTCGCCAGGGTGCCATGCGCCATGATCTGGTCGGGTGCGGTTTTGGGGCGCGTCTCGCCGGTGTCGGTGACCCGGACGGTATCGAAACGGCTGGCGAAGCGGGCGGAGAGCGCCCCGAAATCACCCAGCACGTCACGCATGGCCGCCAACGTATGCGCCAGCGGAATCGATTGCATGGTCGCGCCGTTTTTCTTGTCGAACAGGTAGTAATAGTCGGCAGTGGTCTCGCCGGCCCAGTTGCCCCCCGATCCGACCAACGTCGTCGACAGAACCTCTCCCACGTAGCCATCGGCGATCAGCTTACGCACATGCTCGACCTCGAGCGCCGTACGCGCCTGGGTGCCGGCGACCGCGACCACGCCCCTTTCCTGCGCGAGCTGGGCAAGCTTTCGAGCCTCGACCAGTCCATTGCCGAGCGGCCATTCACAGTAGACGTGCTTACCGGCTTCCAGCGCAGCCGTCACCAGTTCCAGATGATGAGGGACCTTGACGGTCACGACGACGAGATCGACCTCCGGTGAGGCGACCAGATCCTTGGCACTGGCAAAGGCATGCGGCAGGCCAAGCGCCTCGGCGGTATGGCGACCGCTCTCCGGCGTGCTGTTGGCGACGCCGACCACGGTGAAGGTGTCGGACAGCGCCCTGAGCGCGGGAATATGCGCGGTCGCCGCCCAATGGCTGTCCGGATTGAGACCAATGAAGCCAACGCGGATGGGGTGATCAGTCATGGTGACGTCTCCTTCTGCAGGACTCGGGAACGATACTTTTCCGGGCCCGGAATGCTTCATTCTGCGACGTAGCAGCGCAGAGCTGCGGCAGGCCGCGCTCGCGATTCGCCCCCGGGCCGAAATGATCAAGCCTATCCATAGCGCTCGAAGCGATAAGTCAGTTTCGGATTGACGCCGGGGGCATAGGCTAGCTGGGCGGTGAGCATGGCGAATGGCTCGATGTAACGGGCCACATGGAGCGGTCCGGCATCCACGGGATCGAATCCTACATCGCCGATCAGGCTCGCAGCCACGGCTCTCGCCTCGGCATCATTACTACAATAGACGACATTCGGACGCTCGGGCCGACCCCGAGCCGCGAAGACGTCGAAGAATGCCTCGCTGGGAACGGTCTGAAACGCGGCCACTACCTTCGCCTGAGGAATGCGCCGCGCCAGTGCCTCCGCGCCCGACTGCATGTGCGCTATGACGAGTTGCGTGTCGGAGGGGTCCAACGGCACGCAGCAGGTCAGGACGACCTTGCCGGACAGATCCCCAGCTTGACGCAATACATCTTCCAGTTGGGACCAGTATACCGCGAGCAATATCGCATCGGCCCCGTTCGCCGCTTCCGCCGGCGTACCGGTACTTGCCCTCGCCCCTGCCTGATGGGTCAGATCATCCAGTTTCGCTTGGCGGCGGGAATAGCTGAAAATGACCTCGTGTCCCGCGTGGGCGAACAGTACACCCAGTTTCCCGCCCATTCGACCGCATCCCAGAATGCCAATCTTCAAGACATCTCCTCCTTATCCAACGAGTGGACTTGTGGTCTCATCTCAAGGCGTGTGCCCAGCACATCTCTCGTTCATGCAGCTTGCCGTGGCACCTCACGATACTCGGAGGCCGGGTTCCTGGCCGCGATCAGCGTGACGACGCAGGCGATGATCGCCAGCGCCCAGTAGCCGCTCAGCACCTGCGGCAGGCTCAAGAAGCGCGCGAACTGCCCCGCCACCAGCGAGGGAATCGCCGCGCCGCAGTAGCAGGTGGTGAAAATCACCGAGAAGACGCCCGCGCGTTCGTGGGGCTCGGCGTTGGCGAGCAAGCCCCGGATGCTCCCCGACAGCACCGCTCCCTGCGCCACGCCGGCACAGGCGCTGGCGACGAGGAACGGGACGACCAGGCTCGACATCAACGATGCCAGCAGCCCGCCCACGCAGACGGCAAAGGCCACGGTCCCGATGCGTTGCGCCCCGGCGGGAGATAGCCTGCTGCTCAAGGGACCGCCCAACGCGCTGGGTGCCATGTAGGAGGAGAAGACGATGGCGGCGATCAGAGCGCTCGACGTGCCGAGTTGGTCCGTCGCCAACGATGGACCGAACGCCTGGAAGAATCCGCCCAGCGCCCAGGTAGCGACGAAGATGCAACTGGCGACGGGAAACAGCTTCCAACTCGCGTGCGGCAGCGCGAATCGGGGCCGCAGGGAGGCGAACGCACCCGCATGGCGAGGCGATGTCTCACGACTCAGCAGCACCAAGACGGCGCAGATCGCCAGGCCGGCCATGATCGTCAGATAAGGCACGACCGTTCTCAGCGGCGCATATTCGAACAGCGCGCCGGAGATGATGGCACCGATCGTCAGGCCGATCATGGTGCCGGTGCCGGTCACGGCGGGCGCGAGCCAGGCCGGCTTATGCGGGGCGTTATCGGTGACGAAGGCCGCAGCGGCACTGGACGCCAGGCCGCAGGATAATCCTTGTAGAACCCGGCCGACGATCAACGGCGTCACGCTGGAGACGTTCAAGAACACCACGCATGCCAGCGTGCCCAGAACGACAGAGAGCAACACGACCGGACGCCGGCCGATATAGTTCGACAAGCGGCCGAAAATCAAGAGTGCCGTGATCGCGCTTGCGAAATAGAAGACGGCGGTCAACGAGAGGTCGAAATAGGACAACCCCTCGGCAGCGCGATAGATCGCATACAATGGAATGGGCGTCGCCGAGGCGGCGAAAACCACAATGAGCGATAACGACGCCGCCCAGAAACCCAGCCAGTGCGGGGTGTGTGAAGGAGATGACATCAGGCGTCCTCTTGCATCCCTTGTAGAGACAGATGAAATCGATCATGTACCGCCCCATGGACCAGGCGCCTCCTTCCAAGCAGCCAGCCACCCAGCGACATGATCGTGTGAGAGATGCCCTTGGGCCGAACCCACCATCTCCTCCAACACGCTCTCTATGCGTCAAATCGACGCGGCGCGGGTTCTTACGCTTTGCCTTCGTACTCGTCGTCCTTGACCTTTTCCAGCCAAGTGACCGGGCTCCCGTCGATGGACTCCTGAATGGCGATATGAGTCATCGCGACATCCGGCGCGGCGCCATGCCAGTGTTTCTCGCCGGCCGGGAACCACACCACGTCGCCGGGGCGGATCTCTTCGATAGGGCCGCCCTCGCGCTGCACCCTGCCGAAACCAGCCGTCACGATCAATGTCTGCCCGGCGGGATGAGTGTGCCAGGCAGTACGCGCGCCAGGCTCGAACGTCACCGCCGCACCGCCGGTCCGGCCAGGCTCCTCGGCACTGAATAGCGGATCGATGCGCACCGTACCGGTAAAATAGTCTTCCGGCCCCGGCACGGAGGGTTGTGTCCCTACTCGGTTGATTTTCATAATCTCCTCCTGAACACAGTGGATGAAGTGTCGATTCATAGTGATAGCATCGTCCATCTTAGCAGCCCGTTCTCGAGTGATAATGGACGAACCTCGGCAGCACCTATGAAAGGAGCTCATAAATGCTCAGAGAGAACATGACGGGATTGGTGGCATTCGCCACGGTTGCCAGGGCGGGCACGTTTACCAAGGCGGCGGCGCAGTTGGGCGTTTCCCAATCGGCGCTCAGCCATACCGTTCGCGATCTCGAAGAGAGATTGGGCGTTCGTGTCCTGGCCCGGACCACGCGCAAGGTCGCCCCTACCGTCGAGGGCCAACGGCTGCTGGAACGCGTGGTGCCGATGCTCGACGAACTCGAGGATGAGCTCTGGTCGGTGATCGATACGCGGGAAAAACCGATGGGTCATTTCCGCATCACGACGACCGACTACGCGGCCGATACGCTCATCTGGCCGAAACTTCGCCCCGTGTTGAAGCAGTATCCGGATATCAGTGTCGAGGTGATCACGGATTACCAACTCACGGATATCGTCGAATCACAGTTCGACGCAGGCATTCGCCTTGGAGAACAAGTCAGCGAAGGGATGATCGCGGTGCGCATCGGACCCGATTTCGCCATGCGTGCCGTAGGCGCGCCCAGCTACTTTCAGGAGCGTGGCAAACCCCAGACGCCACAGGAACTCACAAAACACAACTGCATCAATCTAAGATTGCCCACGCATGGCGGTTTATACGCGTGGGAGTTCGAAAAAGACGGTCGGGAGATCAAGGTCAAGGTTCAAGGACAACTCACGTTCAACACGATCGACCCCGTTCTGCGAGCGGCCGTCGACGGCTATGGGATCGGCTACGTGCCCGATGGCCTGGCGGCGGATTCCATTGCCCGAGGGGAACTCGAAGCCGTACTCGAGGAGTGGTCTCCTCCATTCACCGGCTATTTTCTCTACTATCCTCATCGAAGACAGTCTTCTCCCGCCTTCTCGATACTGATCAAGGCACTATGCGTGGATTGAACCTTGCATTCGGAGACGACGTCTTCCCGTCATAACCTTCCGCCTCCCGTCAACGAGCGATCGAGGTCATCGACTTTTCAGTGCACTGGAACTGCCTGAATTCATGAAATCTCCTCATGAGTGTTTTCATGAATTCAATGTGGCCGCCCCTGGAGAGCTATGCGAAGGTTCTCCAGGGTTCTTTTAGATGATTATTTTATTTAAGTTTTTCTTAAGATCTTCAACTTCTTCAACATTTGAAACTTCAATGAGTCACTGACAGGTGGAGGTTAACCTCATGAAAACCAGCAAGCTGATAGCGGCATTAGGCCTGACGATAATGGCAGGCATGGCACACGCTCAAAACATGGAGATCACGCATAACGAGGAGCGTCAGACCGTCGTGGGATGTTCCGATCTGTTCGTCGGGCATGCTCTGATCAATCCGCTGTTCGGAAGTACCGAACATACACGGGCAACGGCTGGAGAAGTCACCTTCTCTCCCGGCGCGCGCTCCAACTGGCACACCCATCCCGCGGGTCAGACCTTGATCGTGACCTCCGGCTCCGGCTGGATTCAGGATGAGGGTGGCGAGAAACGTGAGATCAAGTCGGGAGACGTGATCTGGATACCGCCCGGCGTCAAGCACTGGCATGGGGCATCGGCTGACAACTCCATGACCCACATCGCCATCCAGGAAGAAGTCGATGGCAACAATGTGGAGTGGATGGAGCCGGTCAGCGACGATCAGTACCAAGACTGATCGGAAATACCGCTCCCTCCGACATCCGACCCACGAACGATGGGCCGGATGTCGTGATCGTTCTCCGTCGTTCTCCCCAGCCACGGTTTCCCCAGAGGATCGACGTCATGCGCTCGAAAAGTCTCTATGTATTCCCGCTTATGGGTCTGCTAACGGCCTGCAGCCAGCTTCCCGAGTCCCAATCGGTGAGAGATTACACACCCGCGCCGGATGCCACGGAGATGAAGCGCGTCTCGCCGGCTTTCGCTCACTACAGCGACGACATGGTCATCGGCGATCTCTGGCATCGCGCCGGGTTGAGCCCGAGGGACCGCAGCATCGTCACGCTGTCGGCGCTCATTACGCAACAGCAGGTCGCCGAGTTGCCCTATCACTTCAACCTGGCACTCGATAACGGCGTCACCCCCAACGAGCTGTCGGAAATCATCACTCACCTGGCCTTCTACACGGGTTGGGGCAATGGGACGACGGCCGTTGCAATCCTGAACGATGTCTTCGAGGAGCGCGGCATCGACAATTCGTCGTTGCCTTCCGAGCCGACGCAGCGCCTCCCCCTGAACGAGGAAGCCGAGGCGACACGCAAAGCGCTGGTCGACGAGCGCTTCGGCGATGTCTCCCCCGGCGTGGTCCAGTACACCACCGATGCGCTGTTCCGCGATCTCTGGCTGCGTCCCGGTCTGGCGCCACGGGATCGCAGTCTGGTCACCGTCAGCGCGCTCGTTGCCGCCGGCCAACCCGAACAGGTGACTTTCCACCTCAATCGTGCCATGGACAACGGTCTGACCAAGGAAGAGGCGTCAGAAACCCTCACGCAATTGGCGTTCTATGCAGGATGGCCGAAGGTCTTCTCCGCGCTGCCAGTATTCAAATCGGTCTTCGAGTCCCGGGGCTTGGAAAGCTGAGAGGCGTCGTTCGAAAGCCTCATATCGATCGAGAATCCCATTATTGAAATGGCTGCTTGATCTTCGAGCGGTGGTCATTATCGATCATTCGCAAGGGGATATGAGTGAGACATCGCACCGGCATTTCATATGGGTTATCGACGGATAAACATGTTCATTCTCCCGTCTATGAGAGCGGATTATCATTCATGAAGCCAACTACTAAGTCCTATTGCCTTGGCGGCCTTATCAAAACAATACCTCAGGTCTAGCCTTGTCGGTTCATCCAAAGGAGGCAATGAACATGGAAACCTACTTTTTCGACAAGGTCGCCCTGGTCACTGGCGCGGCCATGGGCATGGGCTTCGCCACAGCCAGGGCGTTCGCCGAGGAAGGTGCCAAGGTCGTGCTCTCCGACATCAGCCAGAAGGCACTCGACGAGGCGGTGCGGACGCTCAAGAACGAAGGTCACGACGTGACCGGCATTCTCTGCGACGTAGCCAAGGAAGAACAGGTCGCCAATCTCGTCGAACGGACCGTCGCCACCTACGGCCGCCTGGACGCAGCCTTCAACAATGCCGGCGTGCAGAGCGACGCCGCCGAGACCGCCGATGCCACCAGCGAGGAGTTCGCCCGCGTCAACTCGATCAACCTGTTCGGCGTGTGGTGCTGCATGAAGTACGAGCTCGCCCAGATGCGCAAGCAAGGCAGCGGCGCCATCGTCAATTGTTCTTCGCTCGGCGGACTGGTCGGGTTGCCCGGCCGCTCGATCTATCACGGCACCAAGCATGGCGTGGTTGGCATGACCAAGAGCACGGCGCTGGAGTATGCCTCGCGTGGCATCCGGGTCAACGCGGTGTGTCCCGGCACCATCGATACGCCGATGGTCGCGAAGATGGTCGAGAGCGGCGACCTGCCGCTGGAGGACATTCTGCGCGAACAGCCGATCGGCCGTCTGGGCAAACCCGAGGAGATCGCCTCCGCCGTGGTCTGGCTGTGTGGCCCGGGTTCCACCTTCGTCATCGGCCATTCGCTACCGGTCGACGGCGGCTTCACCGCCCACTAGGGCAACCCTCGACGTACGCTCTCGAAGCGTAGGCCGCGCGCCGCCGAGAATTCACCGAATCCCGTCATGCCACAGGAGTCAGTCATGAGCAACAGTATCGCAGGCAAGGTCATCGTCATCACCGGGGGCAGCAGCGGGCTGGGCGAAGCCACCGCGCGCCACCTCGCCGCCCACGGTGCCATCGTCGTGCTCGGCGCACGTCGTCTGGATCGTCTGCAGGCCATCGTCGATGAGATCAATACCGCTGACGGTACCGCACTGGCGATCAAGACCGACGTCACGCATCGGGAACAAGTCCAGGCACTGGTGGATACCGCCGTCTCGACCTATGGCAAGATCGATGTGCTGTTGAACAATGCCGGTCTCATGCAGCAGTCAGCGCTCGAGAAGTTGAAGGTCGAAGAGTGGGACAGCATGATCGACATCAACGTCAAGGGCACGCTCTACGGCATTGCCGCGGCGCTGCCGCACATGAAGTCGCAGAAATTCGGGCACGTGATCAACGTCTCGTCGGTCGCGGGTCATAAGGTCACACCGGCCGGCACCGTCTACAGCGCGACCAAGCATGCCGTGCGCGCGATCAGTGAAGGATTTCGCCAGGAGGTCAAGGACTATAATCTGAGATCGACGATCATCTCTCCCGGCGCCGTGGATACGGAACTGCCCAGCCACATCACCGATCCGGAATCCTCGCAAGCGATCGGCAGTTTCTACAAGGCGGCGGCCGTTCCCGCGGACTCTTTCGCGCGCGCGGTCTTTTTCGCCATCTCGCAGCCCGATGACATCGATATCAACGAAATCCTCTATCGCCCGACAGCGCAACCGCTCTGAACGAGCACGTCCGGCGGGCATGCATGTGCACGCCGTCCAAACAGGAGAATGTCTCATGCCCCATGTCACATTGAAGCTGGCCTCGGGCCGTTCCGAACAAGTCAAGCAGCAGTTGGCCTTTCACCCGTGCGCTGGTCGATCTAGCCGGCGCGAATGAGGCACAGGTCTCGGTGGCCATCGAGGATGTCGATATCGGCGACTGGCGCCGCAGCGTATATGAACCCGAGATCGAGCCCGCGCTGCCGAATCTCTACAGGAAGCCCGGCTACAAACCCACGGATCTGCCGGGATAGCGTCGCGAATGAACGGCATCCTTCGTGGCCTCGTCCGGCTGGGCCTGATCGCCCTGTGGTTCGGCAGCGCTGCGCAGGCGGCCGAGCCTTCTCATGCTCCAGGAGCACCATCCATGAATATCGTTTTCGAAGTCGAGGATCAGCGGGTTACCGCCATCCTGGACGATACCCCCGTCGCCCGTGCTTTCGCGGAGATGCTACCGCTCGATCTCGAACTCAGCGACTTCGGTGGCGGCGTCGAGAAAATCGCCGACCTCCCCGCTAGCCTTCCAACGAACGATGCCCCGAGCGGCATGAAGCCGGTGGCCGGCGACATCACCTATTACTCACCTTGGGGCAATCTGGCGATCTTCCGCAAGGGCTTCAGCCATGCCAATGGACTGATCAAGCTGGGCCGGTTCACCTCGGACTTCGGCCCCATCGACCGCTCCGGGCCGGTGTCGGTTCGCATCCAGCACGAGGAGTAACGGCATGAGCGATTGGGATCGCAATACGCTGTCACGTATCGTCGAAGCCGATGACCTTCACGTCGCGCCTTTCCGTGGAGACGGTCAGACGCCCGGCACCCCGACCTGGATCTGGGCGATCGAAGTCGACGGTGCGCTCTACGTGCGCGCTTACAACGGCACCCGCTCGCGCTGGTATCGATCCGCCCGTGACCAGGGTGCCGGCCAGATCGTCGCGGCGGGGGATCGTTACGATGTCACGTTCGAGCCGATCGACGATGCCGGTCTCAACGATCGCATCGATGCAGCCTACCGGCAAAAGTACGCAGACAGCGCCTATCTGCCAGCAATGATCGGCGAGCGGACCCGGGCCGCGACGATTCGCATCCGCCCACGCCAATAGGGCGACCCTCGACAAACATTGCCGTCGACTCGGATCGCCGTTACGGGACAACTCGAAGATTTGGGCAACAATAGCCGCGCTACGCCTTGTCGTTGGCATAGCAGATGTCGGGCTCTCTCCTTCACATCACCATAGGACGCCCTATCGATCAGTGCCGAGCAAGACTTCGGCTCTCTGAATTTGAGGTTTCGCAAGGCTCTGCCATAGTTGAAGCCATGGTCGACGTACGAAGTCAAACTAAACGGAGGTCAGATGAAACGGTTTCTCCTGGGCATGCAGAGCGGTCTGATCGTCGCCGACGAAAGCGAAACGGGTTGGCTTAGCAGCCGCCGCTTGGAAGGCATGCAACCGACAGCTATCGCGGTCGACCCCGGCAAGCCCGGTCGCCTGTATTGCGCGACGTACAATCGTGGGTTGTGGCGCAGCGAAGACCACGGCGACCATTGGCGTCCGATCGGCGGGCCGCTGCCCTACCACGAGCCGCACAACGGACCGGAAATTCCTTTGCTCGAGATGACGAGCGTGGCCATTGCGCCGTCACCCAACAGCAAGCAGTGGCATGATCTCTATGTGGGGACCGAACCCAGCCGCCTGTTCCACTCGGACGATGGGGGCGATCACTGGCAAGAGTTGACCGGGATCCAGTCGATGCCATCCAAGGCGCAATGGCAGTTTCCGCCGCGGCCTTATACCCACCATGTGCGCTGGATAAACTCCAGCCCGGAGGATAGCGCCTGCCTGTACGTCTCGATCGAATTTGGGGCGCTGCTCCGCAGCGTTGATCATGGCTCGACCTGGCACGATCGCACAGCCGATAGCCCGAAGGACGCCCATGTCCTGCTCTCTCATCCGCGCGCGCCCGGGCGGCTATACGCAGCCTGCGGAGACGGCTACATGGAGCAGGGTTATTCGTTCGGCGACAGCCGGGATGGCGGCGATAGCTGGCATTACACGAGCGCGGGCCTGGAGGAGGAGCCTTACCTCTACGGGCTGGCCGTCAATCCGGCCGACCCCGACGATATCCGCGTGGCCGCCGCCTCCAGTCCGCGCACGGCACACGGTCGCCTCGGGTCCGCAAGCGTGTATTGCAACGTCGAACAGGGTTGGCAGCGAGATAGCGACGGCTTGCCCATCGAGGACAGCTTTATCGCGGTTCTGGCCGCCGACCCGCAGCAACCGGGGACGTTCTATGCCCTCAATAATCACGGGGTGTTTTGTCAACGCGGGCGCGAGGAGACCTGGCAACGCATACCGCTCGATTGGGACGATGCCTATCTCGACGAGCACCCCATGTGCCTGGCGGTGCTGGATCGATGAAGAGACAGTCCGCCCTGGAGAACCGCTGAGTCATACGCCGTCGGGCAGCCATTTTCTGATTCGCTCGGTCAGATTGTTGCTTCTCGGCGGGGGCAATGTCTCGAGACCATGCGGCCTACGCTGACAGAACATTTGAACACACCAGCGGACTCCGAGTTTATCGTTCCCGCCTGGGCTTCGGCGAGCGGAGTCTTATCCGGGGACTCCTTCGGCATCGTGGCCGAAGAACTCGCGGAAAACCGCCGCCCTCTCTCACTAGCAGCACATCGCCCTTCGACTTGAAGTAGAAAAAGCCCGGCGCGCGATTCCCA
Source organism: Salinicola peritrichatus (assembly GCF_003206715.1). Lineage (GTDB taxonomy): Bacteria > Pseudomonadota > Gammaproteobacteria > Pseudomonadales > Halomonadaceae > Salinicola > Salinicola peritrichatus. The sequence goes on from NZ_PZJU01000002.1 coordinate 38,590, forward strand.
CTGACGCCGCGACCATATCCAGCGTCGTGGCTTGGAAGCCGTTTCTCATGAACAGTTCCAGGCCCACTGCCACGATCCGCTTGTGCGTCTCGCGCCGCTGCGCCCGCGCCTCAATTCGTACCTACTTCTCATGGTCAAGAGGCGCTGAAGAACGACTCGGTGTCTGGAGCGCACGGGCCAACATTTCCATCGCCGCGCAAGGCTGTCGTCCCGATACGTAATTCGTTGGATTCGACCGAAGGTACAGAGCATATTTATGCGCAACAGAAGGGCCGGTCGTCAGTCCCTGTACAGTATTTCCCTTCACGCATGGGGTGACGGTCCCCTTCAAATATTCAAGCCGCCAGCCACCGTGACGGAGATCCCGGTAATCTGTCTTGCTGCTGGGCTCGCCAGAAAAGCCACGGCGGCCGCCACGTCTTCCGGCATGCCGTAGCGGCCAAGAGGCGTCATGCCGCGCAGTTCGTTGGCGTGATCGCTATTGGCGGGATTCATGTCGGTATCGGTCGCTCCCGGCTGAACCAGATTCACGGTGATCTCACGAGGCCCAAGCTCGCGGGCGAGACCTCGCGTCAAGGATACTTGCGCGGATTTGGTCATTGCATACCTCGTCACGCCCGGAGAGACGATGCGATCGGCGAGAGACGAACCGATGAAGATGATACGCCCCCCCTTGCTCGAGATACGGGATGGCTGCCTGCGCGACGAGTATGGCCGCACGCACATTGACATTCAGGAGCGCGTCGATATCGGCGAGGCTCATGTCCTCAAACGCGCCATGGTGAGCAATCCCAGCATTGTTGACGAGGATATCGAGGCCGCCCAGCTTTTTGGCGGCCTCCTCGGCCAAACGCTTCATGACCGCCGGATCGGCACTGTCGGCCTGAATGGCGAACCCGCACTGACCTTTTTCCTCGATCCCCCCGGACAACCTCGGCTGCGCGATCGACCGAATGCTCATAACTGATGGCCACATCCGCGCCCTTGTCCGCTAACGCTACGCTTTGTCTGAAAAATGATGCCTTGCTAGCCTTTCCTCCATCAGGCTTGAAGGTGTAGTCATGGCAGGACGTTACGAGATTTCCGATCAGGGTTGGGCATTGATTGAAGATATCGTTTCGCCTGATATGCCCGCGAACGTGTCCTGTCACGCCTTCACCTGAGGCTGCGGGAAGATGGCTATATGGATCTCGATACCTGGATGGCCGATTCCACCTCGATTCGAGCGACTCGCTCTGCCGCTGGTGGCGGTAAAAAGGGGGCTCTCAGGAACCGTTAGACCAAGATCCATCTGGTTTGCGATACCCATGGCGTGCCCCTGAGCTTCCTGCTATCGCCTGGTCAGCAGGCCGATTCACGCTATCTCGTTCCTGTCATGGAGCGGGATCCGCTTGCCAGGTCATACGGGACGTCCACGAAAGCGCTGCCGTCATATGCTGGCCGACCGAGGTTACGATAGTGATCGATTGCGTCGATACTGCGACCGGTACGGAATACGACCGACGATCCGACACCGACAGATGCACCGCCGCCCCAAGCCAGGACTACCACGCCTGTTCGAACGACCGCGTTATCGGCGTCGCAATGTGATAGAGCGTCTGTTTGGCTGGATGAAGGAAAAGCGGCGACTCTGTACTCGCTACGACAAGCTGGCGAAAAGTTACCGCGCCATGGTGACGCTGGCGTGCATCGAGCGCTGTCTGCGGATCTATTTTTCAGACAGAGCGTAGGCCTCTTGTTGGACCGCTTGAATGAGTCGGTTTATCCGGACACGAGCGGTGGAAGTCCTATGAGATTGTGATGTGGCCCTCTACCGATCGAAGTCTACGGTGGCGAGGCGATCTCGCGCGTGGCGGTTTCGATGAGATACGCGCACTGTGTGATCAAAATCATGCATCACGCTTAATACGACTGCATTGACGCATATGTCAATCTACGCTAATTACAGTCGTATTGCCCTTTTGCGAGATAACCACATGATGCCTCCAGTCACTCATCACCAGGTCGACGCACGAGGGATCAGCCTGCACGTCGTCGAACAGGGCAGCGGCCCTGCCGTGCTGTTCTGCCACGGCTTTCCAACGACTTGGTATAGCTGGCGCTCGGCAATGGAGGCAACGGCTGCGTCGGGATTTCGCGCGATTGCGCTCGACATGCGCGGATATGGTGACAGCGATGCCCCCGAGGCGGCGCATCTCTACACGGCCTTTCACACCGTCGGCGATCTCGTCGCGGTTCTCGACTACTTTGGCATAGAGTCCACCATCCTGGTTGGACACGATTTCGGCGCGAGCATCGCCTGGAACGCCGCCATGATGAGGCCGGATCGCGTTGGGGCCGTTTTCGCCATCAGCGTCAGTTTTCGCGTACTGGGGGAAGCCAGCTTTCTCGATCAGATCAGAGCCGCCGGAAAGTCCGATTTCTACATGTTCGGGCAAATGCGCGCCGAAGCCGATGCCGAATGGGCCGATGCCGAAAGAACCATTCCCGCCTCTCTCTATTGGTTGTCAGGCGAGGCCCCAGCGGATGAACGCTGGGATCCATTCGATCCAGAAAAGAACATGCTTCGTCCAGTCGCCAATCCGCCGGAAAGTATTGCGCCCGACTATATCGAAGAGATGATCCGCGTGTTCGGTAAGACTGGTTTCCACGCGCCACTAAACTATTACCGCTCAATCGATGATTATTTCGTGATTGCGAACCGGGCATTTTCCGGCGCCATGATCCATCAGCCCAGCTTCTTTCTCACGGGCAAGGCCGACGGCCTCAACCTTCTCCTTCAGCCGACGGAGGAATCGCTTCGCCATAGCGTACCCGGACTACGCGGCTTCGCTGAACTCGACGGCGTGGGCCATTGGCCGCAGCTAGAAGCGCCAAAATCATGCAATACGGCACTTGTCGAGTTTCTGAAAAGCTTGACTTGAGTGGCTTATATCATGAGACCTGTACAATCGCTTCATCCCCTCCCACTGTTCTCTTCAATGGGCCGTAACTGAACACGATTTTCAGCATGAGTTGTGAAATATCGAGGAGAACCGCTGGTTGTACCGGACACACAGTCAACCGAAAATTTCAGTTGCATGCATGAGGTCGGTATACTCCTTCACTTCGGCGATTTTTCCAGCTCGAATCCTGAAAATCATGTGATAGTCGTTCTCGTAAATCTTTCCAGTTTTGGTAGTGGCATAAGAGCGAATTTCAGCCGCCACGCGATCGTCTTCCGCGATCATGCCGACGACCTCCATCTTCAGCCCGCCTTGCAGCGAGGCGTAAAGGTCAATGCCAAGCCTGGGCCATTTCCGTTTTGGTCCGGGTTCCCGCATCGGCGAACAGGTGCGGCTTGCCATTGACCCACCAGGTGGCATCCTCGCTCATCATGGCAAGCACCTGGTCGATGGCGGATCGTTCGAAGTGGCCGCAGAACGTTTCGACCATGCGCTTGTTGTCCTGAATGCTCATCTGGCGTCCTCTTTCAATGTCGGATGCTGCATGGGCACACAAGAAAGACCTAAGGATTCCGATCACTGGGTCGGTTCAAAAGCCACCCCGGATATTCGATAGGCAGTTGGCTGACGGCGTCGAGCTCGGTCATGTCACTGTCATCCAGTTGCACCTCGGTCGCTCGAACGTTTTCAGCCAACTGCTCGACACGCTTCGCGCCGATGATGACGCTCGACACGGCCGATTGCTTCAGCAGCCAGGCGATGGAAACCTGCGCCGGACTGCAACCATGCTTTTGCGCGACGTCTCTCAGGACCGGGATCAGCACCGAACCGCGCGACCGGTCGATCGGCGGAAAATCCAGCTCCGTCCGCCGGCCGCCAACGCTGTCGCCGTCATCCGCATATTTGCCGGTCAGATAGCCGCCCGCCAGCGGGCTCCACACCATGAGGCCGACGCATTCGGAGGCAAGCATCGGCATGATCTCGCGTTCGATATCGCGACCCACGAGCGTGTAATAGGCTTGCAGCGAGATGATCGGCGCCAGGTTTCGCGCGCGCCCGATGCCAAGCGCCTTCATGATCTGCCAGGCGGCCCAGTTCGAAAGGCCGACATAGCGAACGTCGCCTGCCCGAACGAGCGTGTCGAGCGCTTCCAGCGTTTCCTCGATCGGCGTCGCGGGATCGAATTCGTGGATCTGATAGAGATCGATATAGCCCAGGCCGAGCCGCGCCATGCTGGCGCGGCACTGACTGAGAATATGCCGCCGCGAGGCACCACGCCTGTTCTGATCCTCGCCCATGGGTGCCGCGACCTTGGTAGCGATCACGACATCGTCTCGCGCAACGCCCAGATTCCTGAGCGATTGGCCGAGAATTTCCTCGCTCCGACCGGCGGCATAGATGTTCGCCGTGTCGATGAAGTTGATGCCCGCATCGAGCGCGGCCTTCACCAGTGCATCGGCCTCGTCCTGCCCGAGTTTTCCGACCTGGCCCCATATGCCCTCGGACCCGCCGAAGGTCATCGCGCCGAAGCACAGTTCCGATACAAACAATCCGCTCTCGCCGAGCCTTCGCATCCGCATGTCGCGTCCTCTCTTCCCAATGGATAGGCGCCCCGTTCCTGGAAGGGCTGCTGGCCTATGCTTGCAGCCCTTGAAGTGGACGCGTTCAAACGGTAGCCGCCCGGTATCGAGAACTGGAGCCGCCTCTCATTGGTCGTGGGCGTCCCCGAGCCTGACGATCAGCTTGCCGCGATGGCTGCCGTCGAACAGCCTGAAGAAAGTCGAAGGAATCTTCTCGAACCCGTCCACAAATTCTTCACTGTATTTGACTTTACCGTCGGCAACCCACGGCGCCACCTCGGCGAGGAAGTCGGGATAGCAGTCCAGATGGTTGGTGACCGAAAATCCCTGGACCTGCAGGAACCGATAGAGGAACAGATTGAGCAGACGCGGCAGATGGTCCGACCGTTTTGGCATGGTCGTGTCGCTATAGCCCGCGATCGTCCCGCCGATGACGATCTGCGCCCTCTCGTTGAAAGCGTTCATGACCGCCTCGAACATGTAATCACCAACATTGTCGTAGAATGCGTCGATGCCGTTGGGCAGAGCGCGACTGAGCTGCTCTTCGAAATCGTCGGCCTTATAGTCGACGGTCGCGTCGAGGCCGAGCTCGACCTTGAGATAGGCGGCCTTGTCGGGCCCGCCGGCAATCCCGACGACGCGCAGCCCGCGCTGCTTGCCGATCTGCGCCGCGAGCGAGCCGACCGCCCCCGCCGCCGCGGTAACGACCAGCGTACCGCCAGGTTTCGGGTTCATGAACTTGGTCATGCCGACCCAGGCGGTAAGCCCTGTGTGTCCCAGCACACTCAAGGCTGTCGATATCGGTGCCACATTTGGATCGAGCTTTCTCAGATCCGACCCATCGGACACTGCGTGCTCCTGCCAGCCCGACCAAGTCTGAACATGGTCGCCCACCGCGAACGCAGGATTCCGACTCTCCTCGACAATGGCCACGGTCGGCCCTGACATCGGCGTGCCGACGTCGATCGGCGGCAGCTCGGATGAGCCGTTGCCCATCAGGTTGCGCTGATAAGGATCAACCGAGACCAGCGTGTTGCGAAACAGGACCTCACCGTCTTTGGGCGAGGGGATTCGCTTTTCCACCAGTTCGAAATCACTCAGTTTGGCCATGCCGTTGGGGCGGGCCGCCAACAGGATCTGACGGTTCGACGTCTTTGCCATTTCTTTTCCTTCAGTGGTTCGATGTTCGGGGACATCGCGTGACCGCCAATGAGCCACTCACTCAGAATCGTATTATTAATTAGCGATCGATACATAAATAGCTTAACATGCTTCCGAGATGGATCAATAATTTTTGTAGCGAACGATGCAGAAATCAAAGCAACCGATAAAAGTCGACAAGAAGACATCGGCGCGCGGCCGCGGCCGTCCCCGCGCCTTTGACCGCGAAGCGGCTCTGGCGCGGGCGACCCAGCTGTTCTGGTCCAAAGGCTATGAGGCGACCTCCATCGCCGACCTCACGGAGGCAATGGGGATCGGTCCACCCAGTCTGTACGCGGCCTTCGGCTCCAAGGACGCGCTCTACGCGGAGGCGTTGCACCATTACCGCAAGCATTACGAGGCGCTTGTCTGGGACAAGTTCTTTGCTGCGGACACGGCCCGCGAGGCCGTCAGATCCCTGCTGATGGACTCCGCCGCCGCCTTGACGGGGTGTCTCGGCGACATGCCTCTCGGTTGCATGGTGACGCTCTCCTCAGTCGGCAGCGAGGGGCATTCGGAATTGGGCGAGCAGGTGCGATCAGCGCGTGCCGCCACATTGGACCACTTGGAGATCCGACTGCGTCAGGCCATGACGAATGGAGAGATCCCGACTTCGGTCGATATCCATGCGCTTGCCCGCTTCGTGCAGACCGTGCAGAACGGCATGTCCATCCTGGCGCGCGATGGGGCGGATCGCGCCGAGCTGGAAGATGTGGCCCGGGTCGCGATGCTGGGGTGGGATGCCCGCACCGATCCGGCCGCGGACGCATGAGTGCGCAGCAACCGTCGTAACGACGGTTGCTGGCGGTACGTCGGGAGACTGCACCCTACCCGCGGATCAGTCCTCGGATACGGTCGGGTATCGGCCCGCCATTCAAGCTTGGGCAGTTGGACGGATGACGCCTCGAGATCGCTGCGGCGCCGGCCATAGCTCGTCCATCGCCTCCCCCAGAATCCGCTCCATCTCGACGTAGAGGGCGCTCTTGCGCGCACGCAGCGCCTCGGTCGAGTGCATCAACCGATCGATGGCGATGGATTCTTGCGTCTACCAGCACTTCGGCCGCCTCGACGCGATCCTATACAACGCCGGCTACGGCTACATGAGCGCGGTCGAGGAGATCGACCTCGTCGAGGCCCAGGCGAACTTCGATACCAACGTCTTCGGGACGCTCTCCGTCATCCAGGCGGCGCTGCCATTTCTACGCGACCAGCGCAGCGGCCACATTATCACCCTGTCGAGCATCGGCATGAGTTCCGACATCTGTCGATGTTCGGCGAATGCATAGCCGGATTGCACGGCCCTCGATGCCGTGCGCTCGGATGCCTTGAAGATTCGGTCCGCCACCACCTGATAACCGCAGGGGCTACTGCCTATGGCCCGTCGGATTTGTCTGCCCTTGGCTCAACATCGTGCTCAATTCGGATATACCCCCAGCTTTTGCAAGGTCTCGAGCATCTGCGTCTTATCGTAGGAGACGTAATCCTTGTCCGTCGCGGCGGGGTCGGCGGCGATGCCGGTCGTAACCAGCCCCACTTCCCGATTGGACACCCAGTCGGGCTCGTAGCGTCGGCGTGCCCGAGTAACGACCGGCCCCAGCACCTGGGCGGCGACGCGGGTCCGGTCGCCGAGCTCGGCCGACAGAACGTGGCGCATCATCAGCAGCGCCGCTTGCTGCATGTTGATGATCGACGCACCGGGCACGGGCTCGACCGCACTGCCGCCAAGGATCAACTGGTAACTGCCGTGTGGCGGCAGATGCGGCACCCAGGCCCGGGCCGTGGAGACATGGGCGGTACTCATATCGACGAAATAGCGTTGCCAATCGTCTTCCGTGATCTCCCACAGCGACTCGCCTTGCCACCAGCCACCGATCGAGGCCACGACATCCGTGACCGCGCCGTATTCGGCGATGATTTGCTCGGCCGTGGCTCGAGCCGCTTCGAAACCGGTGTAACGGCCGGTCACGAAACTCAGATTCTCGGGTTTGCCGATGTCGGACAGCACCTGGCGGAATCGCTCGATCTTGTCTTCGGTACGTGACGGCACGATCACATGCGCGCCGGTCTTCAGCCAGGCGCGGACGACGCCCTCGCCCACATCGCCCGTACCGCCCGCGATGACGACGCGGCGATCGCCGAGATCCGGATAGCGTGCCTTGTCAAGGTTAATGGTCTCGCTCATGTCACAGTCCCTCGTTTCGAACATAGTCGGCAACCGTGACCGGCTCGATGTGTGGATACCGGTCGTTGGCAATCGCATGGAGCTTGGCCTTCCCCGAGAGCATCGCGCGCCAGTACATGAGCGGCAGCCAGTCGAACAGGTTGTCGGGTTCGGTCTGCCGGCGTCGCTGGATCTCGTCGTCGAGGTCGGCCAGCGTGCCCATCCTGCTGACGGTCACGGAGTGCCCCGAAGCGCCCTCATAGGCCTTCACGAGTTGATGAAAGTCCAGGGTATCGCCGGCGAATGCCAAGACGCTCGGCAGGGCCTCCTCGTCGACGGCCGCCTCGGCCGTGAAGCGGGCGGTATCAGCATAAGTGGTGAAATCCATCTCGGCCGTGCCGTCACCCCACAGGAAGGCCTGCCTGGCGTCGAGATCGAAGGCGCCGAGAAAACCGAACAGGATCCTGCGATCGAGGAAGGCACCGATCTGGATCTGGACGACCTCCACGTCGCCCCGGGCCTCGTCGGCGACACGCGCGAAGGTGCGCAGGATATCCGAGTTGAGGTTCTCGCCCTCCCCCAGACCGAAGATGTTGTAGGAAAAATAAGAGGGGATGAAGCGCCGCACGCCGGCCCGACGAGCAGCCTCGAGAAGACGGCGCTGCGCGTCGATCATGACGTCGGGACCGCCCTGTAGCGCCGAAATTACGACGAAAGCACCGTGCATCGCCTCGTTCAGGAGTTCATCCTGATCCTGGCGATCCAGATCGATTTCCACGACCTCCACGCCGCGCTCACGCAGTGCCGCGACCTTGGTAACACTTTGGGGGCGCACGAGGAGTCGCAGTTGCACCCCGGGCTTGTCCAGCAGCGCCTGCGCGATCAAGGATCCCAGATTCCCCGTCGCACCCGCCAACACGGCAACCTTGCTCATTTCGCTCATGTTCGACCTCATCTTGGTGACATTCACTGGAGGCGGCGCAGATCGCCGGCGACCGGTGGCCAACGAAGCCATGGTCTTGTTGGCCGGGAGGCAAGTTCGACACTCCAAGGACCGCTCGCACCAAGTCGATGTTCCGCATCGGCACTTGGTTCCTCTTGGTAACTCGGTACAGTATGGATCCTTCACCAGGCGCCGCAAGACGGCACAATCTTGATACCGAGGTCACATGGAAGAAACAGAGCCCGTTGTTCACCGGATGGATGACTGCATGCGCGTCTCGCGAGTGCTCTCGAGCATCGCCGGGAAGTGGAGCGTACTCGTCGTCATGCTGCTGCGGGAACAGCCACGGCGTTTCAGCGAGTTGAAGCACGGCGTCGACGGCATTTCGCAGCGGATGCTGACGCGCACGCTGCGCAACCTAGAGCGGGATGGACTCGTCACACGAACGGTCACGCCGTCGATCCCGCCCCGGGTCGACTACGCACTGACCGAATTGGGGCATTCGCTCGCAGAACCGATTCAGACGCTCGGTCTATGGGCCTTCCGTCACCTGGCGCAGATCGAAGCGGCACAGGCTCGTTACGATGCCAAGGCACCGAGCTCTGAATCTTGAGTCCGTGATATCGATAACGCGCGACAACGTCGACCAGGGGACATGTCTTCCGACATGTCCCCTGTGCTACCGAGGTCCATCGGATCCAGTGGCGATTCACCCCGCCTGCGCGTTACCGTGTCTGCCGGCTCTGCCGACAGACGGGATCAGACTGGCGGCAGCCGATCGATCATACGATCCAGCGTGATCGGATAATCGCGCACGCGGATGCCGGTAGCGTTGTAGGCCGCGTTGGCGATCGCCGCCGCCACGCCGCAGAGCCCCAGTTCGCCGACGCCCTTGGCCTTGAGCGGCGTCGCCACGCCGTCGACGGTATCGAGGAAGACGACTTCCTGGCGCGGGATATCGGCGTGCACCGCGACCTCATAGCCGGCCAGGTCGTGATTGACGAAGAAGCCGTGCTCGAGATCGACTGCCAGCTCCTCCGACAGCGCCGCACCGGTCCCCATCACCATGCCGCCGATCACCTGGCTGCGCGCGGTGATCGGGTTGAGGATGCGCCCGGAATCGCACACCGCCAGCATCCGCCGCACACGCGTCTCGCCGGTGGCGACGTGTACGCCGACCTCGACGAAGTGTGCGCCGAAGGTCGCCATCAGGTACTCCTCGGTCTGGAAGCCACCGAAGTTGATCGAGTCCTCGGCACTCAACTCTTCGCTGATCGCGGCGAGCGGCGTGACGTCATCGCCGGCGATGACGTTGCCGTCACGGAACTCGGGATCCTCGACACCCAGACGCTCGGCGATCTGCTGGCGCAGCGCCACGCAGGCCGCGTAGACGCCGGCGGTCGAGCTGGCGGCGCCGAACTGCCCACCGGAGCCGGAAGAGACCGGCCAGGCGCTGTTGCCCAGGCGCACCTCGACTCGGCCCAACGGTAGCCCCATCGTCTCCGCCGCCGTCTGCGCAAGGATGGTGTAGGAGCCGGTGCCGATGTCGGTCATGTCGGTCTCGATCACCACCCGACCGTTGGAGAGCGTGGCTCGCGCGCCGGACTTCAGGTTCAAGTGGCCGCGATAGGCGCCCGCCATGCCGTGACCGATCAGCCACATGCCCTCGCGGCGCCCGCCCGGCGTCGGGTTGCGGTCGGCCCAGCCAAAGCGCTCCGCCCCCTCTCGCAGACACTCGACGAAGTGGCGTTCGGAGAACGGGATCGACGGATCGCTCGGATTGACCTGGGTGTCATTGAGAACACGGAACTCGACCGGATCCATCTCGAGCTTCTCCGCCATCTCGTCCATGGCAATCTCCAGTGCCATCAGCCCCGACGCCTCGCCTGGCGCGCGCATGTCCGAGGCTTCCGGCAGATGCATCTCGACCAGGTGGTGAATCACGCGGCGGTTGGGCGCGGCGTAGAAGTAAGGCGTCTGTGCGGTGGCGTTCTCCCCGCGTCCGCCCGGCAACGTATGAGACGCGGCCTCGTGATCGATCGCCGTCAGCTTGCCGTCGGCACCCGCCGCCAGCCGGATGCGCTGGATCGTGGCGGAGCGGTGCGTGGTGTTGTTGATCATGAACGGTCGCGGCAGCGCCAGCTTGACCGGCGCCCCGACGGCCCGCGAGCCGATCGCGGCGAGCACCGCATCGGCGCGCAGCCACAGCTTGCCGCCGAAGCCCCCGCCGATGTATGGACTTTCTACGCGGATGCGGTCGGGCTCGATGCCGAAGGTGGTCGCCAGCGACTGGCGATTCCACTCGATCATCTGGTTCGAGGTCCAGACGGTCATCTGACCGCCGTCGGCCCAGTCGACGATCGAGGCGTGGGGCTCCATCATGGCGTGACTCTGCGATGGCGTATGGTACATCTCGTCGAGCGTGACAGCGGCGCTCTCGAACGCCGCGTCGACGTCGCCGACCTGGGTCGAGGGCTCACCAGTGCCTTGCAGGCGCTGCCAGCCGGCCTCGAGGTCGACATCAATGTCATCGCGCTCGTAGGTGGTCTCGATCAGCGCCGCGGCGGCGCGCGCCTGTTCGAAGGTCTCGGCAACAACCACGGCGATCGCCTGCTGGTAGTGCTCGACCACATCGCCGCCGAACAGCCGGGCGACGTTGTAGTCCCAGATGCCGAGCGGCTCTATGTCCAGCGTGGTGACGACACTACGCACGCCGGGCGCGCCACGTGCGGCTTCGGTATCGATGGCCACGATACGCCCCTTCGCAATGGCCGAGCCGACGGGATAGCCGTAGAGCTGGCCCGCGATCACATCGTGCCGTTCATAGGCATAGGGCGCCGTGCCGGTTACCTTGAGCAGGCCGTCGATCCGCGCATGCGGCTTGCCGACGACCGTGGCACGGTCGAAAAGGTTCTGGTCTGCCGGTTGATTGAAGTCCATGGATCACCCCTCGGCCAGCATGCCGGCGAGCGTGCGCTCGGCCAGACGGATCTTGAAAGCGTTCTCTTCGGTCGGGCTGGCACCATCCAGAAGGCGCGACATCACCGCGTTGGCCCCATCGGGCAGCGCGGCATCGGCGGCAGCCCGACGCCACGGCTGTGGTGCCACGCCCCCCAGGGCGACACGCCCGCTGCCATCGGCCTGGCGCACCAGCGCCACCGAAACCAGGGCGAAGGCGTAGGAGGCGCGATCGCGCACCTTGTGGTACGCCTGCCGCCCGCCGACCGGCGGCGGCAACGTCACCGCGGTAATGAACTCGCCGGGCATCAGAACCGTCTCGACATCCGGCGTATCGCCCGGCAGCCGATAGAACTCGTCCAGCGGAATCGTGCGCGAGGCACCGGAGGGCGTGATCGTTTCCACCTCGGCATCCAGCACGCGTAGCGCCACCGCCATGTCGGAAGGATGCGTGGCGATGCAGGCGTCCGACGTGCCGATGATGCCGAGCTGACGCGAGAACGCGCCCTGCCCCAAGGCTGCACAGCCGGCCCCCGGAGAGCGCTTGTTGCACGGCATCGCGGTGTCGTAGAAATACGGGCAGCGGGTGCGCTGCAGCAGGTTGCCAGCAGTGGTCGCCTTGTTGCGCAATTGCCCGGAGGCGCCGGACATTAGCGCCCGCGTCAGCACGCCGTAGTCGCGCCGTACCCGCTCGTTGGCCGCCAGATCGGTATTGCTGACCAGCGCGCCGATGCGCAGGCCCCCGTCTTCGGTTGCGGTGATGCCGTCGAGCCCCGTGCCACTGACATCGATCAGGTGCATCGGCGTCTCGATCTCGAGTTTCATCAGGTCGAGCAGATTGGTCCCACCGGCGATGAACTTGGCGCCGGGAATCTCGGCCGCGCGCGAGGCGGCCTGCGCCGGCTCGCTGGCCCGTTCGTAGGAAAACGCTCTCATGCCTGTTCCCCCGCCGCCTGGTGGATCGCTTCGAGGATGTTGGCATAGGCGCCGCAGCGGCAGATGTTGCCCGACATGCGCTCGCGAATCTCCTCGTCGGTAGCCTCGATCCGCGCCGTCAAATCCTTCGTCACATGGCTTGGCACGTTGTCGCGGATCTCCTGCAGCACGGCCTTGGCCGAACAGATCTGCCCGGGGGTGCAGTAGCCGCACTGGAAGCCGTCGTGATCGAAGAACGCCTGCTGCATCGGGTCGAGCTGCTGGGGCGTTCCGAGACCTTCGATGGTGGTCACCTCGTCGCCCTGATGCATCACCGCGAGACTCAGGCAGGAATTGATGCGCTCGCCGTTGACGTGGACCGTGCAGGCGCCACACTGGCCATGGTCGCAGCCCTTCTTGGTGCCGGTCAGCTCAAGGTGTTCGCGCAGCGCGTCGAGCAGCGTGGTGCGGTTGTCCACCGCCAGCTCGCGCGTCTCGCCGTTGACGACGAGCGTGAAGGTGGAGCGGTCCGGCCCCGCGAGCGAGGTCGGCTGGGCGCTGGCGCGCCAGGGAATATTGGCGGCAACGACGGCACTGGCGGTTCCCACCAGGAAGGTTCGTCGACGCATCTCGAATCGAATGGGAGGGCTCATAAGCTAGATCCTGTCGTACGCGATGTCGTTGAATTTTTATGGGTAGCACGGTGATCCTTATCGCTGTCATTACAGACTAATATCATCTGTAAAGATGAGAACCATGGCTGAGATAATGGTAGTCATGAACTTTGTTCATGCATGTCTTCGACATACCCCATTTCCGAATCACCGAACTTCGCCTTGCATGAAAGCATCGAATGCTGGCGCGAAATCGGCATACCAACGCGAGAGCGCACCCCGATGACATCATCCCAGAGTGTAGGATTCGGCAGCGCATCGCACCCACCGATAATTCCGGCGTTGTTCATCAATACGAAGATCGGACCGATGCGTGAACGGATAGTTTCCGCCAACGCATCGACGCCCGCATGATTACTCATGTCCACGGATTACTCATGTCCATGATGAAGCCTTCGCAGCCTTCGCCCAGTTGCCGAGCGAGATCGATCACATTCGGCGCCTTGTCAAGCAGGCAGACCCGCATCCCCATACCGGCCAGCCGCTTGGCTGCGGCTAATCCGATGCCACTGGCGGCACCTGTCGACCGCCACGTTACCGGATACAATGGTCATAGAATGCTCTTATTCTATAGCTAAATGGGAGATATCGCGCTAACCCACTGGGATGCGGCGACCCGTGGGGTCTGGTCTACGCTGGGGTTTGCGCGAACCAGACGGCCAGCACACTACCCGCAATGGGTGATCATCCAGCACGGCTACCGGCGTCATGCCCTCGGACGCGTCCTGTGTGATACGCCCCGTCAACCGGTGACCCACCCAAACAGCTTCCGATGGACGCAGCGAAAGCGGCGGCCGTAGCTTGTCCGGTATACATGAGTGCCAACGCACGCACTAAGCGCTCCTCAGAAACCAGACGCATGATGACGGCAGTGGCCAGAGCCCAGAAGCGCCATCGCCGCGACGGCACCCCACGCACTGGCCTGCATATGGCCCGCCGTTATCGTGTTTACTGGGGTCGTAGTGGTCTCTTGACGATTCGGATTGCTGGTTGAATTCCGCCAGCAGATATCGATCAATCGGTGAGATTGAATAATAGGCCGGTCGTCAAAGACAACAACCCGTCTGGAATCATTGTATTAATGAATACAGTGCATGGATAAGTGATTCCAAAGCCGGTGTATCAGCGTAAACTCAGTAATGGATCTATCGGAGATAATCGATGCAACGGGAAGAGCTAGGAGACTTGGCCGCCTTCGTGGCGGTGGCGGAGGAAAAGAACTTCACGTGCGACAGTCCGGCTGGGTATCTCACAATCAGCAGTCAGTCACATCATTCGGCGACTGGAAGTGTCCGTTGGCCTACGACTGCTGAACCGCACGTCACGGCGGGTAACGGTCACCGATGCGGGGGAAAAGCTGCTCGCGGCGTTGCGTCCCGGATTTGGCCAGATACAAGCACGAATCGAGGAGTTGCGTTTACTCGGCGACGCTCCTCAAGGTCTCGTGAGGCTGACGGCTAGCAAGCCGGCTGCTCGAACGAGCTTCATGCCGGTACTGTCCCAAATCGTCAAGGACTATCCCGAAGTACGAATCGAGTTGAACCTCGATGGGCGCCTCTCGGACCTGGCCGAGGATCGCTTCGATGCTGGCGTACGTTTGGGAGAATTCGTCGGACCTGACATGATCGCGGTCAAGGTAGGGCCACCGTTACGCATTGCAGCCGTCGCGACACCGGAATACTTTAAAAAGCATGGCGTTCCCGAACACCCCGTCGACCTCAACGCCCATGATTGTCTTGCGCTTCGTTTCAGCCCCCATGCCGCGCCTTACGATTGGGAATTCGAGAAGAATGGGGAGCAGATCGTGAAAAAAGTTTCCGGCTCTTTTATTTTCAGTGAAAGCGATATTTGTCTCGAAGCCTGTAAAGCGGGGCATGGTATTGCATTTGTCACGGAGCCAGAAGTCATCATGGATCTTCAAGACGGCAGCTTGCGTCGAATTCTTGCGGATTGGTGCCCGAAGTTCGATGGCTATCATCTGTTTTTTTCCGGCCGGCGCCAAGTCAGTTCTGGCCTTCGGCTAGTCATTGATCGGTTGCGCTACCAAGACTGCTTGGCCGCCAATTCTGAGTGCAACACCTGACCAAATCATCGGTAAGTTATTGTATCCACGTCATATTCTGAACTCTGCATCGGAGAACGTGCGACGATCCAGATCAGCCTCGAGCAAAGCTTGAGCCTCAGGACGGTGGCGGCTCTGCTCGAGCGGTCTCCGCCGACGATGAGTCGAGAGATACGCCGCAATCGATCGCCCGATGGCCGATACCGCGTGCCACACGCTCAATAGCGTCGCCATGACCGCCGGACAGTTTGCCGGCCAAGGCGCAGCAACCACCATCTCTGCCGTGGAAGGCTTTAGCGCAGCGTTGAACCGCATGCCGTTGGCCGCACGGAAGAGCATGGACATATGACCAAGGGCGCGAGATGGCGCAACACGCCAAGATTAACCAGAATACCGGTGTCGCCAGCTACTTTTGTGATCCGCACAGCCCATGGCAGAGAGGCGCCAACGAAAATATCAATGGGCTCATACGGCAGTACTTGCCAAGGGAACGGACCTATCGGTCTACAGCCAAAAGGAACTCGATGAAATAGCGCTTTAAGCTGAACATGCGGCCGCGAAAGCACTTCGACTTCAAGTGTCCCATTGAGATGATGAGCGAACTGATGGCGAAGTACCATGAGGCTCCGTCATCGACGCATTGACGGTATTGCTCTCAGAAACTATATCCGCCACCGTTGCAGAAATACGCGTAACTGCATTTCATCCAATCGTGAATTGAATGAATGTAGAGACTGCAACTTATGAAACACAAATTTTTCGGCATACGCCGATGGCTCCCCGAGCAGGACTCGAACCTGCGACCCAATGATTAACAGTCATTTGCTCTACCAACTGAGCTATCGGGGAACGATATGACAACGGCAATGGAAGGCGGTGATGGCTCCCCGAGCAGGACTCGAACCTGCGACCCAATGATTAACAGTCATTTGCTCTACCAACTGAGCTATCGGGGATCGGTTTCACCGTCGGCTGATGAATGTTGGCTCCCCGAGCAGGACTCGAACCTGCGACCCAATGATTAACAGTCATTTGCTCTACCAACTGAGCTATCGGGGACCATCCTTCAGCACGCGGCGTAGTATACGCGCTGGACTGTTTGCGTCAAGAGCGAATCCCCGTCGGATCCGCAAAACCGCCGAATGCATTTCCCCTGCACAATCAATACGCTGCATAACGGCTCCCGGCACCTCGACAGAACGCGCCATAGCATGCCCTGGCGACCCTGTCCTCCACGTAGGCAGAACGGCATTGACACGGCCAGCCGGTCGCCTTAGCGTGAAATTTATTATAACAATTTGCAGCGACTTGGCGCCCGAGGACGACCCGGGCCAGCGGTCCCCTCGGCCGTGAACAACAACAACGTCATCGACAAGGAGGTGCGCATGACAGCGCATGCCACTACCACGGCTACTCGTAAACCGTGGTACCAACGTATTCCCCACCCCGCCATCCTGATCTTCTGCCTGCTCTGCGTGGTATGGGCGCTGACGCTGATTATCCCCGCCGGCAGTTACGAACGTCACGAGGTCAATGGCCGCAGCGCGGTAATACCCAGTACTTTCCACTTCATCGATCAAGCTGCACCGTCAGTATTGGAGATATTCCATGCCATTCCGCTCGGCATGATCGGTGCCGCCAGCATCATCTTCATCGTCTTCATTGGCGGCGGCCTGTTCCGGGTGATGGAGGCGACCGGCGCACTGGAGAACCTGGTCGGCACTCTGGTCAAGAAGCTGGGGCACGAGCGACCGGCACTACTGATCTGGTTGATGACTTTCGTGTTCGGCGTGCTGGGCATTGCGGTCGGCTACGAGAACAATATCGCCCTGATACCGATCGCGGTTCTCCTCGGGCTCGCCATGGGCGGCGACCGGCTGGTCGGCACGGCGATCGCCCTGGGTGGCGTCGGCATCGGCTTCGCGACCTCGCCGATCAACGTCTATACCGTGGGCGTATCGGATCAGATCGCGCAGTTGCCGATGTTTTCCGGCGCCGGGCTGAGAAGCGTGTTGTGCCTCGGTGCCTTGGCACTGCTGGCCCATCACACCAGCCGCTACATGAAGCGCCTGCGCGCGGACGCCAAGGCGTCGCTGCTCGAACCGGACGAACAGGATGCCGCCCTGAACAAGCCGCTACATGACTACCACCTGTCGGGCTCGGATCTGCGCGTCATCGGCACTTTCGTCGTCGGCCTCGGCATCATGCTGTATGGCGTTTTCGCCCATGGCTGGTACATCAACGAGATTTCCGGCGTATTCGTGGCCATGTCGATCGCCATCGGCCTGGTGGCGAAACTCTCGCCGGCGAAGATCAATCAGTATTTCTTCGAAGGCGCGGCCTCGGTGGCCACCGGCGCGCTGCTGGTGGGTCTGGCCCGGGCGCTGCAGGTACTGCCGAACAGGGCGCCATCGGCGATACCATCGTGCATGGCCTGGCCGAACCACTGGCCGGCCTGCCGGTACTGATCTCGACCCTGGCGATGACGCTGGTGCATTCGATCATCAATATCTTCATTCCCTCCGGCAGCGGACAGGCGATGGCCACCATGCCGATCATGATTCCGCTGTCGGATCTGATCGGCATGACCCGGCAGACCGCGATCCTGGCCTTCCAGGTCGGCGATGGCCTGACTAACCTGGTGGTACCGACCTCGGGCGGCACGCTGGCAATGCTGGCCATCGCCCGCGTTCCTTACGACTGCTGGGTACGCTTTTTCTTTCCCTTGTTGCTCAAGGCCTTCCTGCTCAGTTGGGGAGTGCTGGCGTTTGCGGTCGCGATCGGCTGGGGGCCGGCATGAGCCGCAAGCGTTCCGACCAGATCGCCGAGGGGCTGCGCCAGCGCATCCTTTCGGGCGAGCTTCCCCCCGGCGCCCGGCTGGAAAACGAGGCGACGCTGACCGCTCGCCTGGAAACCAGCAGATGGACGTTGAGGGAGGCACTGAAATCTCTTGAGACCCAAGGGTTGGTGCGGGTCAGAAGTGGCCCCGGAGGCGGGGCCAGCATCACCGAAGTGAGTGCCGCAACGGCCAACGAACTGTTATGGAACTTCTGCTTCAGCCGCGATCTGTCGGTGCCGGACATCTACGCGCTGCGCAAGCTGCTGGAGCCGGCCCTGGCCCGTCAGGTCACGCCATTGCTGGACGAGCGGACCCTGGCCCAACTGGCCGCCACCGCGGATCGCTGCTGCAGCTACCGTCACGAAGGGCGCGGCGTCTCGGAACGCGAGGATGAGCTCAATTTCCACAACCTGCTGGCTGCCGTTTCCCCCAACCCGTTGCTGCGCTTCCTGGTCGAGTTCCTGAACGGGCTGTTGCTCAAGGTCGTGGCCGCCCAACATCTCGACCCAGCCCTGGCCGGGGTCGACCTCAACTACCATGGCCACGACTACCACCTGGAACTGATCGAGGCGTTCCGGGAGCGCAATGCCGAGCGCGCCGGACGATTGATGTACGAACACATGGAGGCCGGCGAGCGTTACATGGCCGAGGTGACCGCCCTGGCCACGAGCCGCGCTGCCGCACGCTCCGCCACCCATGACAGCGAGGAATCCCAATGCCCATGAAACTGCCGACCGCCTCCGAGATGCTGGCCAAACTGGTCGGCTTCGATACCGTGTCGCGCCATTCCAACCTGAAGCTGATCGAGTTCGTCGAAGAGTACCTGGCCGAATATGGCATCGAGAGTCAGCGCATCGCGAACGACGACGGCAGCAAGGCCAACCTGCTGGCGAGGATCGGGCCGAACGTCGAGGGCGGCGTGGTGCTGTCCGGCCATACCGACGTGGTGCCCGTCGACGGCCAGCCCTGGACCACCGACCCGTTCACCCTTACCGCCCGTGACGGCAAGCTCTACGGCCGAGGCAGTTGCGACATGAAGGGGTTCATCGCCTGCGCCCTGGCCGAAGTCCCCGACTGGGTCGGGCGGGAGCTCTCGCGGCCGATCTGGCTGGCCTTCTCCTATGACGAGGAGATCGGCTGCCTGGGCGCGCCGCGGATGATCGAACGGATGGTGGCGGACTGCCCCCGCCCGGCGGCGGTGATCGTCGGCGAACCGACGATGATGCGAGCGGTGACGCAACAAAAAGGCATCACCTCGCTGAAGACCGTGGTACATGGCGTGGAGTCGCATTCGAGCCAGGTCAACCAGGGCATCTCGGCGATCCACGTGGCCGCCCGCCTGGTGAGCAAGATCGAGGAGATCATGAGCGAACTGGTCCAGGCCGGTTGCTGCAACCCGGCGTTCAATGTCGAGCACTCCAGTCTTCACGTCGGCCGCATCCATGGCGGTACCGCGATCAATATCATGGCGCGAGAGTGCACTTTCGAGTGGGAAATCCGCCACCTGCCGGAAGATGGCTTCGAGGCGGTGTTCGATCGATTCACGGCTTTCAGCAACCGGCTCGAGGCCGAACTGCAGGCCCGCGATTCACGCTTCGGTATCGAAACCATCCGGTTGACACCGACGGTGCCGGGCCTGGCAGGAAGCGGCAACGCGGAAGCGATCGCGCTGTGCGAGCGTCTGCTTGGCCCCCAGCAACCCGAGGCCGTGGCCTACGCCACCGAAGCCGGTCAGTTCCAGCAAGCGGGAATCGAAGCGATCATCTGCGGGCCGGGCAGCATCGGCCAGGCCCACCAGCCGGACGAATTCATCAGCCAGGAACAGCTGGAACAAGGCGCACGGTTTATGCGCAAACTAGGGGAACGGGCGGCAAACGAAGAGTGAAGAGTGCGAAGTGCCGCCCTTCCAGGTGCGCAGCACCGCTCTTCGAGCTATTGGGTAAGGAATTCGGTTGGTGGCTACGCCCTGATTCGAACAGGGGACCCCATCATTATGAGTGATGTGCTCTAACCAGCTGAGCTACGTAGCCATCCGAAAGGAAGGTGGCGCTGGCGGAAATCTCGCCAGCGCAACGGGGGCGAATTATGCCTGCGGACTCGCTCGATCACAAGCCTGCAGACATGGTTTGATGGATTAAAGACCGAGAGACTGCTTCACCGCCGGCAGACCCGGTTCGCCATCGGCGGTATTCACGCCTTCGAGCCAGGCATCCAGCGTGTCCGGGTGCGCTTTCAGCCAGTCACGCGCGGCATCCTGGGCGTCTTCGCCGTCGTCCATGATGGCACCCATGACTTCGTTCTCCATATCGAGAGTGAAGCTCAGGTTCTGCAGCAGCTGGCCGACGTTACCGCACTCTTCCATGTAGCCGGCACGAGTATTGGTATAGACGGTCGCCCCGCCGTAATCCGGTCCGAAGTAGTCATCGGCGCCCGATAGATAGCCGATGTCGAAGTTCGTGTTCATCGGATGCGGCGCCCATCCCAGGAAGACCATCCATTCGTCGCTCTGGGTACGTGCCTTCACTTCGGCGAGCATCCCGGCTTCGCTGGAGTCGACCAGATCCCAGTCGCCCAGGCCGAAGGCATCGTCGTCGATCATCTGTTGAATGATCATGTTGCCGTCGTTGCCCGCTTCGATGCCGAACAGTTTGTGGCCGAACTGGTCGGCGTGGGCGTCGAGATCCGCTACCGAAGTGACGCCGGCGTCGATCACGTACTGCGGCACCGCCAGCGTGTACTTGGCGCCCTCGAGATTGGCGCGCGGCCGATCGACCTGCCCTTTATCGATGTAGGGATCGCTGATCGACTTCATCGACGGCATCCAGTTGCCCAGGAAGACATCGAAATCGCCCTGTGTCATGCCTGCGTAGGCGACCGGCACCGAGACCGTGTCGGAACTCGCCTCGTACCCCAGGCCATCGAGCACCACGCTCGCCATGGCGGTGGTCGCCTGAATATCGGTCCAGCCGACCTCGGCGAAGTGCACGCTCCGGCAGCTTTCCGGCACCTCTTGCGCCTGCGCCAGACTCGAAGCGGCCAGCCCGGCGCCGGCGATCGTTCCCAGAATCAGATAATGACGTTTCATCTCGCTTGAACTCCCGTTGTTGATTATCAGTCGTTGTTCGTCTTGACCCTTTTGCAGCCGACTGCCGCCAGGAATGGATAACCGCCCATTATTGAAACGCCAGCGTTCCATTCCAGACAAACATACTCTATTTTTTATTGATTGACCGTTCAATAAAAAAATCTCATAATTGTTCCCGCCTGGAATGGATACCTTGCCTCGCTTTGAGCGTTGAACGCACCGGCATCGAAGGACGCGGTCCTTAACGAACAGCTCCGTGATACGAACGGCTCCTTGATTTGCTCGCCTGGTGTTGCTCGTTGTTGCTTCCAGGGGCGCATCCGATCAGAAGCTGCGCGCCGAAATTCACGAGTCGAGGCCGATGCCAGAGGAGGTTGACCCGCGATGGGGCGCCACGTCCGAAGGCCTGGCAGAATCGATCCGAACTGAAAGTTTGGCAGTATCGAAAGAGATAAAAGAACAGGAGCGTGTCGTGCCAAAACTCGGAATGCAGCCCATCCGGCGCAGTCAACTGATTCAGGCGACGCAGGAAGCGATCGACGAAGTCGGCCTCGCCGATGCCACCATCGCGCGTATCGCCAAGCGTGCCGGTGTATCGACGGGGATCATCAGCCACTACTTCACCGGCAAGGATGGCCTGCTGGAAGCCACCATGCGGCACATTCTTTCCGATCTGGGCAAGGCCGTGCGTCAACGTCGGGATGCACTGGGGGATGCGCCGCCGCAGGCCCATCTCCACGCGATCATCGACGGCAACTTCGATCGCAGCCAGACCAGCCGCTCGGTGATGAAGACGTGGCTGGCGTTCTGGGCCAGCAGCATGCATCGCCCTCCGCTGCAGCGTCTTCAGCGCG
The DNA here is from genome assembly GCF_003206715.1 of Salinicola peritrichatus. Lineage (GTDB taxonomy): Bacteria > Pseudomonadota > Gammaproteobacteria > Pseudomonadales > Halomonadaceae > Salinicola > Salinicola peritrichatus. Next base: position 60,806 of record NZ_PZJU01000002.1, read on the forward strand.
TCAACGATCGCCGGCTTTACTCCAACCTGAGCTGTCAGTTCCGGCGCGTGCTGCCCAAGCGCCAGGCCCGGGACGCCGCCCGCGGCCTTGCCGCGCTGATCGACGGTTTGTGGTTGCGCGGCGCCCTGGCACCGGAGGGCTTGAATGTCGACCGCGCGCGACAACTCGCCTACGACTACGTGCGCGAACAGCTCGAAGACACGCGACGCTATCAGACGCGCGCCAACGAATACGCCTGACGGCCCGTAACCGCATCAGCACGTCAGCGACAGATTTAGGAGATGCTGAATAAATCGGCGAGCAGGATGAAGCGCAAGGCGCACGGAGCGCAGAAGGCGAGACATAACATGGGGTTAGGCGAGTCTTCGAGCACCGCGTAACGCAGCGATTCGCCTGCGCAGGCATTTATGCAGCGTTTCCCTTACTCCATACGAAGGAGAGCCACCATGACACGACTCGAGACGCAAACACTGTATATCGACGGCCGTCGCACGCCGGCCGGCGGCGATGAAACCTTCGATGCCATCAATCCGGCCAATGGCGAGGTGATCGCCAGTGTTCAGCAGGCCACCGCCGCCGACGTCGACAAGGCCGTCGCCAGCGCCCGGCGCGGCCAGCGGCGATGGGCTGCAATGACCGGCATGGAGCGCTCGCGCATTCTGTTGAAGGCGGTTGCCCTGCTACGCCAGCGCAACGACGAACTGGCCGAACTGGAGACGCTCAACACCGGCAAACCGATCAGCGAGACCGCCAGTGTCGATATCGTCACCGGCGCGGACGCTCTCGAGTACTTCGCCGGGCTGGCGCCGGCCATCGAAGGCACGCAGATTCCGTTGCGGGAAGATTCGTTCGTCTATACCCGGCGCGAGCCGCTGGGCGTGGTCGGCGCCATCGGCGCGTGGAACTACCCGATCCAGATCGCTTGCTGGAAGGCCGCGCCGGCCCTGGCCGCCGGTAACGCGGTGGTATTCAAGCCGAGCGAGGTCACCCCGCTCACGGCGATGAAACTGGCCGCGATCTTTACCGAAGCCGGTCTTCCCGATGGCGTTTTCAACGTCGTTCACGGCGACGGCCGCGTCGGCGCGATGCTCACCGAGCACGCCGACATCGCCAAGATCAGCTTCACCGGCGAGGTCGGCACCGGCAAGAAGGTGATGTCCGCCGCCGCGGGCTCCACGCTCAAGGACGTCACCATGGAACTGGGTGGCAAATCGCCGTTGATCGTGTTCGACGACGCCGATCTCGACCGCGCCGCCGACGCCGCGATGATGGCCAACTTCTACTCCAGCGGCCAGGTCTGCACCAACGGCACCCGGGTGTTCGTGCACCGCTCGGTCAAGCAGGCGTTCGAAGCCAGGATCGTCGAACGCGTCAATCGGGTGAAGGCCGGTGACCCGCTCGATCCGGAGACCAACTTCGGTCCGCTGGTCAGCTTCGAGCATCTGGAAAAAGTCTCGAGCTATCTGGAGATCGCCCGGCAGGACGGCGCGCGCCTGCTCGCCGGCGGCAAGCGCATGACCGATGGCGAGTTCGCCAACGGCGCCTGGGTCGCCCCGACGGTCTACACCGACTGCAGCGACGACATGCGCATCGTCCGCGAGGAGGTCTTCGGGCCGATCATGGCGATCCTGGCCTTCGATGACGAAGAAGAGGTCATTCGGCGCGCCAACGACACCGAGTACGGCCTGGCCGCCGGCCTGTTCACCGAAGGACTCAACCGCGCCCACCGCGTGATCCAGCGTATCGAAGCCGGCATCTGCTGGATCAACACCTGGGGCGACTCCCCGGCCGAAATGCCGGTCGGCGGCTACAAGCAGTCCGGTATCGGCCGCGAGAACGGCGTCGAGACGCTGGCGCACTACACCCAGACCAAATCCGTCCAGGTCGAGATGGGGCCGTTCGTTTCGGTGTTTTGACGAGGAAGAGTGAAGCGCCGCTGCGCGGCTAGAAGAAGGAAGTACGAAGTGAAGCGCCGCTGCGCGGCTAGAAGAGAGAAGTACGAAGTGAAGCGCCGCTGCGCGGCTAGAAGAGAGAAGTACGGCGCTGCGCGCCTGAAGGAGGAAGAAAACATATAGTTTACTTCTCTGTACGTCTTCTTATTTCTTCCCTCTTCCTTCTTCCCTCTTGTCTCTTAACTTTCTTTTCTCAGGAGCGCGTCCATGCAACAGGCTCGCGAATTCGACTACATCATCATTGGTGCCGGCTCGGCGGGTAACGTGCTGGCAACGCGCCTGACCGAGGATCCCGATGTCAGCGTGCTGCTGCTGGAAGCGGGCGGACCGGACTATCGCGCCGATTTCCGCACGCAAATGCCGGCGGCACTGGCCTATCCGCTACAGGGCAAGCGCTACAACTGGGCCTTCGAGACCGATCCCGAACCACACATGGACAACCGTCGCATGGAGTGCGGTCGCGGCAAGGGCCTGGGCGGTTCGTCATTGATCAACGGCATGTGCTATGTCCGCGGCAATGCGCTGGATCTGGATAACTGGGCCAAGCAGCCGGGGCTGGAGGATTGGCGCTATCTCGACTGTCTGCCCTACTACAAGAAGGCGGAGGCCCGGGATATCGGCCCCAACGACTACCATGGCGGCGACGGCCCGCTGAGCGTGACCACGCCCAAGGATGGCAACAACCCGCTCTACCAGGCCTTTATCGAGGCCGGCGTTCAGGCGGGCTATCCGCGTACTGACGACCTCAACGGCTACCAGCAGGAAGGTTTCGGTCCGATGGACCGTACCACCACGCCGAACGGCCGCCGTTCGTCCACCGCGCGGGGTTATCTCGACATCGCCAAGCAGCGTGGCAATCTGACCATCGTCACCCACGCCACCACCGACCGTATTCTGTTCGAGGATCAGCGTGCCATCGGCGTCAATTACCTGCACGATCATCTCAACAACAGCCAACCGCGTCAGGCCCTGGCCCGGCGCGAGGTGCTGCTGTGCGCCGGCGCCATCGCCTCGCCGCAGATCCTGCAGCGTTCCGGGATCGGCGACCCGGAGCTACTGAAGCAGCATGGCATTCCCGTCGTTCACGACCTCAAGGGCGTCGGCGAGAATCTCCAGGATCATCTGGAGATGTACATCCAGTACGAATGCAAGCAGCCGATTTCGCTCTATCCGGCGCTGAAGTGGTACAACCAGCCGAAGATCGGCGCGGAGTGGATGCTCCTGGGCCGTGGCCTGGGCGCCAGCAACCACTTCGAAGCCGGTGCCTTCATTCGCACCGACGAAGCCGAAGCCTGGCCCAATCTTCAGTACCACTTCCTGCCGATCGCGATCAGCTATAACGGCAAGAGCGCGGTCCAGGCCCACGGCTTCCAGGCCCATGTCGGCTCGATGCGCTCGGCAAGCCGCGGCCGGGTCCGACTGCGCGACGGCAACCCCAGGAGCGCGCCGAGCATTCTGTTCAACTACATGTCCACCCAGCGTGACTGGGAAGAGTTCCGGGCCGCGATCCGGCTGACTCGCGAGATCATCAACCAGCCGGCAATGGACGCCTACCGTGGCCGCGAGATCTCGCCGGGGCCGGACGTGCAGTCCGACGCAGAACTCGACGCCTTCGTGCGCCAGCACGCCGAGACCGCCTATCATCCCTGCGGCACCTGTCGCATGGGTACCGGCGAGGATGCGGTGGTCGACACCGAGGGCCGCGTGCACGGCTTGCAGGGGCTGCGCGTCATCGACGCCTCGATCATGCCGCAGATCGTGACCGGCAACCTCAACGCCACGACCATCATGATTGCCGAGAAGCTGGCCGATCGGGTGCGCGGGCGCGCGCCATTGCCGGCGGCCGAGGTGCCCTACTACGTGGCCAATGGCGCGCCGGCGCGCCAGGCCCCGGCCAGGGCATCTTAGGTCATGTACGAAAACTGTCTGCGCTCGCCGACTTTTCGTACACGCCCTTAGCTTAGCGATTCATCACGACACACAAACCCGGCCCCGAGTCGGGTTTGTCGTTCATGGCTCGCAGCTCGTAGCCCGCAGCCCATCGGGTCTTCGCTTTTGCCCTTGGTTTTGCTCGAAGCTCGCTGCTCGTGTCTCGTCGCTGCTTTTTGCTTTTGATCTGGCTTTCTCTTCAGGCGTACAGCGCCGATCTTCCAGCTTTCAGGCACGAAGTGCCGCTCTTCCAACTTCCAGCTGTTTTTTACGCACTACTTGCGCATTTCTCGAACACTGTTCCGTTAGACTGCGAATCTGTCTAGCATGGGGCACGCGTCCGGCCGAGAGAACCTTGGCCTTGCCTGGCTCATGCCCGGGCTTCCATCGCGCCGTTGCCAACGCTTGCCGTCACAGGATTGATGCCATCCATGCCGTCTTCGTCCTCTCCTCGTTCCCGCCATACCCTGCGCTGGGTAGTGATTTTCGTCCTCGTCGTCATTGCCGCGGCCGTCGCTTATCGCTTCTTCTCGGGCGACAAGAACACGCCGGCGAATCAGAACGGCATGGGTGGCGCCCCGGCAACGGCGGTGTCGGCGATTGCCGCCAGCCAGGGCGACCTGCCGATCAGGCTGAGCGCGCTGGGTACGGTGCGACCGCTGGCGAGCATCGCGATCCGCCCGCGCGTCGAGGGCGAATTGATCGAGGTGAACTTCGAGGAAGGAGAAATGGTCCAGCAGGGCCAGGTGCTGGCGCAAATCGACCCACGCGACTATCAGGCGCAGCTCGACCAGGCCAAGGGCCAGCTGGCCCAGGACCAGGCCCAGCTGGCCTCGGCGCGGGAAGACCTGGCGCGCTACGAGAAGCTGATCCAGACCAACTACGTCTCGCGCCAGGAACTGGAGCAGCAGCGCCAGCTGGTACGCCAGTACGAAGGCACCGTGGCCAGCGACCAGGCCAGCGTGCAGAGCGCTCAGGTTCAGCTCGACTATACCCGGATCACCGCGCCGATCACCGGCGTCGTCGGCATTCGCAACATCGATCCCGGCAACATCGTGCAACTGGGTGACGACGACCCCATCGTCACCATCACCCAGCTCGACCCGATCTCGGTGATCTTCTCGCTGCCCAGTCGCTACGTGGATACCGTGCGCGCCCGTCTGGCCACCGGCGACAAACCCTCGGTGAGCGTGACCGGCACCGACGGCGAGACCTTCAGCGGCGAACTCACCAGCATCGACAGCAACATCAATAGTGCCACCGGCACCATTCGCCTGCGGGCCACGCTCGACAATCCCGAGGGCGGTCTCTATCCCAACGCCTACGTCGATGTCAGCCTGGTATCGCAGATTCTCGAGGACCGGGTCATCGTTCCCGAACCCGCGGTCCAGACGGGCCAGGACGGCAACTATGTCTACGTGGTCAACGACGACGACACCGTCAGCCGCCGCGACGTCACCCTGACCACCACCCAGGGCACCCAGAGCGCCATCGCCAGCGGCGTCGATCCCGGCGAGCGCGTGGTCGTCGACGGCGTCGACAGCCTGCGCGAAGGCGCCAAGGTTCGCGTGGTCAGCGATGCGCTGCCGGGCGAATCGAGCGACGAAGTGGATGAAACCGGAGGCGAGGACGGCAGCGCCTCATGAATCCCTCCCGCCTGTTCATCCTGCGCCCGGTCGCCACCTCGCTGGTGATGCTGGCGATCCTGATCGCCGGCGCCCTGGCCTATCGTCTGCTGACCATCTCGTCGCTGCCGGAAGTCGACTTCCCCACGATCCAGGTCACCACGCTCTATCCGGGCGCCGGGCCGGACGTGATGCTCTCCCACGTCACCTCGCCGCTGGAGGACGAACTGGGCGAGATCGCCGGGCTGGAAGACATGAGTTCGACCAGCACCGGCGGCGCATCGCTGATTACCCTGCGCTTCTCGCTGGACTCCGACCTGGGCGTCGCCGAGCAGGAGGTGCAGGCGGCGCTGAGCCAGGCCGAAACCCTGCTGCCGGACGACCTGCCGCGTCCGCCCAGCTACAGCAAGGTCAATCCGGCGGATACGCCGATCATGACCCTGGCGGTCAGTTCCAAGACCCTGCCGCTGACCGATGTCTACGATCTGGTCGATACCCGCATGGCACAGAAGATCGCCCAGATCAGTGGCGTCGGCCAGGTCAAGCTGGCCGGCGGCCATCAGCCCGCCGTGCGCGTCACCGTCGATTCGCGTCAGTTGGCCGCCTACGGGCTCGATCTCGCGGCGGTACGCAGTGCCATCGATGCCGCCAACGTCAACCGGGCCAAGGGCACGCTCTACGGCCCCTATCGCGCCTACACCATCGATGCCAACGACCAGTTGCTCTCCGCGGATGGCTATCGCGATCTGATCCTGAAGGCGGACAACGGCAGCGTACTGCGGCTCTCCGACGTCGCCACGGTCGAGGATGGCGCCGAGAACGCCTATCTTTCGGCCTGGGCCAATCGCGAGGGCGCGATTCTGATCGACGTGTTGCGCCAGCCCGGCGCCAATGTCGTCGCGGTGGCCGACGCCATCAAGCAGAGCCTGCCGGGGCTGGAGAACACCCTGCCCGGCGCCGTCGATGTCCGCGTGCTGACCGACCGCACCACCACCATCCGCGCCGCCGTCGAGGACGTGCAATTCGAATTGATGCTGGCGATCGCGCTGGTGGTGATGGTCACCTTCCTGTTCCTGCGCAACCTGCCGGCAACGCTGATCCCGAGCCTGGCGGTGCCGCTGTCGCTCATCGGTACCTTCGGTGCGATGTATGTGTTCGGCTTCAGCCTCAACAACCTGACGCTGATGGCGCTGACCATCGCCACCGGCTTCGTCATCGACGACGCCATCGTGGTGCTGGAGAACATCACCCGCTACATCGAGAAGGGCGAGAAACCGCTGGACGCGGCACTCAAGGGTTCGCGCCAGATCGGCTTCACCATCCTCTCGCTGACCGTCTCGCTGCTGGCGGTGCTGATCCCGCTGGTGTTCATGAGCGGCGTCGTCGGCGTGCTGTTCCGCGAATTCGCGCTGACGCTGGCGATCTCGATTCTGATCTCGGCCTTCGTCTCGCTGACGCTGACGCCGATGCTCTGCGCGCGCTGGCTCAAACATCACCCCGAGGCCGCCGGGGAAACCGACGACGAAGCCCTGGTACGCGGCCGCCAGGGGTTGTTCGGGCGGGTCACGCGCGGCTACGAACACGCCCTCGACTGGGTGCTCGGCCACCAGACGCTGACGCTCATGGTCGCGCTCGGCACGCTGGCGGTGACCGCGCTGCTGTTCGTGACCACGCCCAAGGGGCTGTTCCCGGTGCAGGATACCGGCGTCATCCGCGGTATCACCACGGCGACCCAGTCGACTTCCTTCGCGGCGATGTCGGCGCGCCAGCAGCAACTGGTCGACCGTCTGTTGCAGGATCCCGCCGTCGAAAGTCTCTCCTCGAGCATCGGTATCGACGGCACCAACACCACGCTCAACAGTGGCCGGCTATCGATCAACCTCAAGCCGCTGGACGAGCGCGACGATCTCGATACCGTTCTCGCCCGCCTGCGCCAGGCGGACGCCGACATTCCCGGCCTGTCGCTGGCGCTGCAGCCGGTGCAGGACCTGACCCTGGAAGACACCATCAGTCGCTACCCCTATCAGTTCGCGCTGACCCAGGGCGATCGCGACATGCTGAACGCCGATGCGGCCAAGATGCTCGAAAGGCTGCGCCAGGAGCCGGCGATCGCCAACGTCAGCAGCGACGTGCAGAACGCCGGGCGCAAGCTCGAAGTGACCATCGACCGCGCCCGCGCCGGGCAACTCGGCATCAGCGTCGCCGACATCGACGACGCGCTCTACGACGCCTTCGGCCAGCGTCTGGTCTCGACCATCTTCACCCAGGCCAGTCAGTACCGCGTGGTACTCGCCGCCAATGCCACCGACAGCGACGGCCCCGAAGCGCTGTCGCGTCTCTACGTGACCAATGACGACGACGAACTGGTGCCGCTCTCGACCCTGGTCACGCTGACCGAGCGCACCACCCCGCTGTCGCTGCAGCGTCAGAATCAGTTTCCCTCGGCGCTGATGTCGTTCGCGGTGGCCGATGGTTATTCGCTCTCGGATGCCTTCGCCGCCGTGGATGCCGCCGCGCAAGAGAGCTTGAGCGACCAGACCCAGCTCGACTATCGCGGGGCGGCGCTCGCCTACACCGATTCCACCAGCGATACGCTATGGCTGATCGCGGCGGCGCTGATCACCATGTATATCGTGCTGGGCATTCTCTACGAGAGCTACATTCATCCGCTCACCATCCTGTCGACACTGCCGTCGGCGGCGATCGGCGCGCTGCTGGCGTTACAGCTGAGCGGCAATTCGCTGGGCCTGGTGGCGATCATCGGCATCATCCTGCTGATCGGCATCGTCAAGAAGAACGCGATCATGATGATCGACTTCGCACTGGAGGCGCAGCGCGAGCGCGGCATGTCGGCGGACAAGGCGATTCATACCGCCGCGTTGCTGCGCTTCCGGCCGATCATGATGACCACCTTCGCCGCCCTGCTCGGTGCGCTGCCGCTGATGTTCGCCAGCGGCTACGGCGCCGAGCTGCGCCAGCCGCTCGGCATGACCATGGTCGGCGGCCTGCTGTTGAGCCAGTTGCTGACGCTGTTCACCACGCCGGTGGTCTATCTGTTCTTTGATCGTCTCGCGGCGCGCTGGCGCCATGAATCCGGCACCGATACCCGAGAGGTCGAGCCGTGAGCCTGTCGTCGCCCTTCGTGCGGCGGCCGGTGGCGACGATCCTGTTGGCGCTGGCGGTGGTGCTGCTCGGCTCGCTCGCCTACGAACGCCTGCCGGTGGCACCGCTGCCCAACGTCTCGTACCCGACCATCATGGTCACCGCCAGCCTGAGCGGAGCCAATCCGGAAACCATGGCCTCCACCGTGGCCACGCCGCTGGAGCGCTCGCTGGGTCGGATTCCGGGGATTACCGAGATGACCTCGTCGAGCAGCGACGGCGCCACCAGCATCGTGGTGCAGTTCGATCTGGACAAGGACATCAACGTCGCCGCGCAAGAGGTGCAGGCCGCGATCAACGCCGCCCAGCCGCTGCTGCCGAGCGCGATGACCAGCCGTCCCAGCTACCGCAAGCTGAATCCGGCGGCGGCGCCGGTGCTGATCCTCTCGGTCACCTCCGATACCTTGCCGACCAGCGAGCTCTATCGCCTGGCCGACAGTCAGATCGCCCCCCCGATCGCCCAGGTCACCGGCGTCGGCGACGTCAGCGTCGGCGGCAGTTCCTCGCCGGCGGTACGGATCTCGCTCGATCCAAGACGCCTCAATCACGCCGGGATCACCCTGGACGCCGTGGCCGGTGCCCTGCGCGCGGCGACGACGCAATCCCCCACCGGCTTCGTCCAGAGCGTCGAACACCGCTGGGAAGTCGACACCGATTCGCAGCTACTCGAAGCCAGCGACTATCGGCAGATCGTGATCGGGCGCGGCGACGATGGCTCGCAGATGCGCCTGGGCGACGTCGCCGAGATCCAGGATGGCGTCGAGGATCGCTACAACGTCGGCTTCGAGAACGATCTGCCGGCGGTGCTGCTGGTGATTCACACCACCAGTGGCGCCAATATCATCGACACCATCGCCGGCGTGCGCGAGCGCCTCGACGAGATCCGCAGCCTGCTGCCCGGCAGCGTCAATTTGCGCGTCCAGCTCGATCGTGCGCCCGGCATTCAGGCCTCGCTGCACGAAACCCAGCTGACGCTGCTGCTGGCGATCGTACTCGTCGTGCTGGTGGTGTTCCTGTTCCTGCGCAACGCCCGTGCCACCATCATCCCCAGCGTGGCCATTCCGGTATCGCTGGTCGGCACCTTCGCGATGATGTGGGTGTTCGGCTTCTCGCTGGATACGCTGTCGCTGATGGCGCTGATCGTGTCGATCGGCTTCCTGGTCGACGATGCGATCGTCGTGGTCGAGAACATCGCCCGGCATATCGAGCAGGGCCAGCGGCCATTCCAGGCGGCGCTGCTGGGCGCCAGGGAGGTCGGCTTCACGGTGACCGCAATGAGCGTGTCGCTGGTGGCGGTGTTCATCCCGCTATTGCTGCTCGGCGGCTTCATCGGGCGGCTGTTCCATGAGTTCGCCGTGACCCTGTCGCTGGCCATTCTGGTGTCGCTGATCGTCTCGCTGACCCTGACGCCGATGCTTTGCGCGCGCTGGCTCAAGCCGCACGTCCGTCGCGAGCGCCAGTCGGCCTGGGATCGCGGGCTCACAGCCATCGGCAACTGGTTCGTCGAGACCTATGCGGTAACGCTGGACGTTGCGCTCAAGCACCGCCGTCTGACGCTGCTGTCGTTGATCGCGGTCATCGGCCTCAATGGCTATCTCTATGCCACGGTCGAGAAAGGCTTCGTTCCCGATCAGGACACCGGCCGCCTGATCGGCACCATGCGGGTCGACCAGGCGCTGTCGTTCGAAGCCTCATCCGACAAGCTGCGCCAGGTGCGCGAACGCCTCACCGCCGACCCGGACGTCGCCGGCGTGCTCGGCTTCATGGGCAGCCGGGGGCCGGGGCGTGGCGGCTCGTCGGCGACGCTGTTCATCACCTTGAACGAGGACCGACAGCAGTCGACCCAGGCGATCGGCAACCGTCTTACCGCCAGTCTGCAAGGGCTAACCGGGGTCAGCACCTTCATGTTCGCGATGCAGGACATTCGCGTCGGCGGCCGCCAGAGCAGCGCTTCCCAATACGAGATCACGCTCAAGAGCGACGACCTCGAGTTGCTCGATGACTGGTCGAAGCAGGTGCAGGTGGCGATGGAAAACGTCGACGGCATCACCGGAGTCGACAGCGACAATCGTGGCGAGGGGCTGGCCGCCAAGCTGGTGGTCGACCGCGACACCGCCTCGCGCCTCGGCGTCGACATGAGCACCATCGACACCGCGCTGGGCAACGCCTTCGCCCAGAGCAAGGTGGTCAGCCTCTACGATGCCGACGAGCAGCGCTACGTGGTGATGGAAGTCACCGCGCCCTACCGCCAGGCGCCCGAGGCGATCGGCGATCTCCACGTCAGTGGAACGGATGGCGAGATGGTACCGATCTCCGCCTTCAGTCATGTCGAGCGCAGCACCACGCCGGTCAGCGTCAATCATCAGGGCCAGTTCGCCGCGTCGACGATCTCGTTCAACCTGGAGGACGGCGTCTCGCTGGGCGAGGCCACCGAGCGCATTCGCCAGGCGGTCGACGAGCTGCACCTGCCCACCGCGGTTCAGGTCGACTTCGAGGGCAGCGCCGGCACCTTCCAGAGCGGCGTCGAGGCGATGCCCTGGCTGATTCTGGCCGCGCTGGTCGCGGTCTATCTGGTCCTGGGGATCCTCTACGAGAGCTACATCCATCCGCTGACGATCCTGTCGACGCTGCCCTCGGCCGGTATCGGCGCCCTGCTCGCGCTGATGGCGCTCGACACGCCGTTCACGCTGATCGCGCTGATCGGGGTCATCCTGCTGATCGGCGTGGTCAAGAAAAACGCCATCATGCTGGTGGACTTCGCCGTGGTGTGCGAACGCGAGCAGAACATGACCCCGCTGGAAGCCATACGCCACGCCGCACTGGTGCGCTTCCGCCCGATCATGATGACCACCCTGGCGGCGCTGCTCGGCGCCGTGCCGCTGCTGCTCGGCACCGACGAGAACGCCGCCCTGCGCGAGCCGCTGGGAATCACCATCATCGGCGGGCTGGTCGTCAGCCAGATACTGACGCTCTACACCACTCCGGTGGTCTATCTCTATCTCGACCGGCTGCACCGGCGCCTGCGCCCCCGTCGCCTGCCGACGCCGGTGGAAGGCTGAGTAAGCCCGAGAAGGAAGAACTAAGAGGGAAGAGGGAAGAGGGAAGAAGTTTTCTTCCTTCTTCAGGCGCATAGCGCCGTTCTTCTCTCTTCTAGCCGCGTAGCGGCGCTTATCGCCTTAAGGAATCCGTAGCCCAAAGGATAAGATCGGCGGCTCTAGCCAGCCGTCGCCCGATCCGCTAGGCTGAAAACCAAAATTCAAACGCTCGTCTGAATTTGGTTTTCTCCCTCGGAGTCCGACATGATCACACTGCTGCTTCTCGTTGCCGCCGTCATCGGCTGTCTGGTCGTCATGCGCCGTGAAGCCGGCGCCGCGGCGACGCTCGTGGTTCTCGCCGTGCTCGGCATTCTGGGCCTGGTGCTGGATGCCGAAATCATCGGCGTGCTGCTGTTGCTCGCCGCCGTCGGCGTGGCCATCTGCGGGCTCAAGCCGCTCCGCCGGCTGTGGCTGTCGCCGCGCCTGTTCGCGCTGTTCAAGAAGATCGCACCGCGCGTTTCCGAAACCGAGCGCGTCGCCCTGGATGCCGGCAGCGTGGCCTGGGACGGCGAGCTGTTCGGCGGCCGCCCCAACTGGCAGCGCCTGCTCGCTTTCGACAATGCAGGGCTGAGCGAGGAGGAGCAGGCATTCGTCGATCATCAGTGCTCGGTCGCCGCCGGGATGTGCAACGCCTGGGAAATCGCCCGCGAACGGGCCGACATGCCCGAGGAGTTATGGGATTACCTGAAGAAGGAGCGCTTCTTCGGCATGATCATCCCGAAGGCGTACGGCGGCCTGGAATTCTCCGCCAAGGCGCAGTCGGTGGTGCTGCAGAAGCTCGCCGTCAACGAGACGCTGATGAGTACCGTCGGCGTGCCCAACTCCCTGGGTCCGGGGGAATTGCTGCTTAAGTACGGTACCGAAGCGCAGAAGAACCACTACCTGCCGCGCCTGGCCGACGGTCGCGAGATTCCCTGCTTCGCGCTCACCGGCCCGCGTGCCGGCAGCGACGCCACCTCGATTCCGGATGTCGGCATCGTCTGTCGCGGCCTGCACGACGGCAAGGAAGTGCTCGGCCTGAAACTCACCTTCGAGAAGCGCTGGATCACGCTGGCACCGGTCGCCACCGTGATCGGGCTGGCCTTCCGCATGTTCGACCCGGACAACCTGCTCGGCCGCGGCGAAAGCGACATCGGCATCAGCTGCGCGCTGATTCCCCGCGAGACCGAGGGCATGCAGATCGGCCGCCGCCACCATCCGATCGGCAGCCCGTTCATGAACGGCCCGATCCGCGGCAAGGACGTGTTCATTCCGCTCGATTACCTGATCGGCGGCCTCGACATGGCCGGCCAGGGCTGGCGCATGCTGGTCGAGTGCCTGTCGGTCGGGCGCTGCATTACCCTGCCCTCCAGCGGCGCCGGGATCGGTCGTTACGCGGTGGGCTGGACCGGCGGCTTCGCCCGCATTCGCCGTCAGTTCAATATCGCCGTGGCCGACATGGAAGGCGTGCAGGAGCCGTTGGCGCGCATCGCCGCCAAGGCCTACATCTCCCAGGCCGCGGTCATGCAGACCGCCAACACCATCGATCACGGCGTCAAGCCGGCGGTGCCGTCGGCGATTCTCAAAAGCCAGCTCACCGAATTCCAGCGCGACATGCTCGCCGACGCCATGGACGTCCACGGCGGCCGCACTGTGACCCTCGGCCCGCGCAACTATCTCGGCATCGGCTACAGCGCCAATCCGGTCTCGATCACCGTCGAGGGCGCCAACATCATGACTCGCAATCTGATGGTCTTCGGCCAGGGCGCGATCCGCTGTCACCCCTATGTACTCGAGGAACTGGCCGCCAAGGATGCCGATGATTTCGATGCCTTCGAGCGTCTGTTCTTCCGCCATGTCGGTCTGATTTTCGGCAATGCCGCGCGCGCCTTCACCCAGGCGCTGGGCATCGGCAGGCCGGCGGTACCGTTCGACGCCATCGCCCGCCCCTATGCCCAGGACGCGGCGCGTCTCTCTGCGGCGTTCAGCCTGTGCGCCGATGCCGCCATGGCGAGCCTGGGCTCCAGGCTCAAGCAGCGCGAGATGCTCTCGGCGCGCCTCGGCGACGTGCTGTCGAATCTCTACCTGCTGTCGATGGTGCTCAAGCAGTGGCACGAGACCGACCGCGTCGACAACGAGGCCGCCGTGTTCCACTACAGCTGCCGCCTGTTGCTGCATCGCGCCGAGCAGGCGCTGATCGACCTGTTCGACAACCTGCCCAGCCGCGCGCTGGCCAACACGCTCTCCTGCGTGACCATGCCGCTGGGCCGCCGCTGGCGCAAGCCGCAGGACAGCCTGACCCGCAAAATCGCCAGGGCGATCTCCACCGACAGTGCGCTGCGCCACAAGCTGACGCGCAATACCTGGGATACGTGGGAGGAAGGCCAGAAAGATAACGCCCTGGCGCGCTACAACGCGCTGCTGGCCAATGCCGAGCGCGCCGAGACGATCTATCGCACGCTCAACAAGGCCCGGGCCCGGAAAGCCCTCCCCGAAACCGCGTTGCATCCCGAACAGTGGATCGACGCCGGCCTGGAGATCGGGCTCTTGAGTGCAGAAGACGCCGCGTTCATGCGTTCCTACGAAGCGGAAGTGCTGGAGATGCTGACCGTCGACGACTTCGCCTTCGACGCCTTCGCGATGCGGCAGGCGAGCGAAAACGTCAGCCGCCAGGCTGACGAAACCGCAGCCTGAATCCGCCAGACGACAGAGGCCCCGCTCATCGAGCGGGGCCTGAGAATGCGGACAAAGCCTCCGAGCGCTGCCAGAGCCACCCCAAGCGTCTTCCAAGACCGTGCTGGACGACAATCGCTAAGCAGGGTCTTGCGACAAGGATGTCGCAAGAGGCATGCCGGGACAGGGATGTCGCAAGAGGCATGCCGGGACAGGGATGTCCTTGCATGCCGACCCAAGGCGCAAGCGATTGATCGGCCAGGGTTTCACGGTCTTGTGACGCTATAAAGAGGGGGAGCGACGAGGGGGCGAGCGTTAAGCCCCCTCGTCATCACGAGCGATAGAGAGGTAAGGTTTCGACAGTTGTAAGCTTACCTTGCCAAAATATGTTGCCTTGGCAAAAAGGTTTTTCATCAAGCAGGAGCCTCTGCTTTTACGATCCGATACGGTCCCGATGACGGGTAGAGAGCTAGGGTCCGAGCACCTGCAACTGGACCTCGGCCGCACCGTCGTGCAGCAGCCCCAACTGTTCGGCGGCCTTCTCCGAGACATCGATGATCCGGCCGTCGACGAACGGGCCGCGATCGTTGATCCGTACCACCGCCGTCTCGCCGGTATCCAGGTGCGTGACCTTGACCTTGGTGCCGAACGGCAAGGTTCTGTGGGCAGCGGTCATCGCCTGGCTGTCGTAGGGCTCGCCGCTGGCGGTTAAACGACCTTCGAAATACGGAGCGTAGTAGGTTGCCTCCCCTATCCGCTGCCGCGGCGCTTCGGCGGCCTGCGCGGACGGTTCGCGCGCGGCGGATTCGTCCTGACCGGTGACCGGCCCGGGAGCCTTGCGCCTGGTACTCGACTTCACGCCGGGTTTGGCCGGTGCCGTGGCGGTGGGCTGTGCCGGCGCCGTTCGATCCCGACCCGGGGAGTTGTCCGTCGAGGCGCAACCCACCAGCAGGACGGCAGCGGCGACGCCGGCCAACAGTGCTCGCAAGCCCAGACCGCAGCGCCCGGGCGAAGGACCCGTATCGTCGGAAACGTTGGAATTCATCTCGCTAACCCAGCATGCACAACGCCATGACCAAAGATGACGACATGATAAGCGATAGTCGGCTCGCCATGGCGGCCAAATGAGAAAAATCAGAGGAATCGCCACCACCATGCGGGGAAACGATTCCCGCGGCAATCCGCAATATCGGCTCGTCGCTTCGTTGCCGTGCAGGCATCGGAAAAGCCGGCCCCGTGCTCCGCGCCGCCGGTTTCTTCATTCCAAGCTCTGACTGAAATCCGGGCTCTGTCTGAATCGTCCGCCGACTTTCAGACAGAGCGTAGGCGATGTGCGTACCGAGCCGCTCAGGGAATCAGAATCGTCGATCCCGTGGTCTGGCGCGAGGCGAGCGATTCCTGGGCCTTGGCGGCTTCTTCCAGCTTGAAGCGTTGGGCGATGTCGATCTTGACCTTGCCGCTCTCGAGCATGTCGAACAGATCGAGACACATCTCCTCGAAGCGCTCGCGGGTATCCGCATAGCCGTTGAGACTGGGCCGGGTCAGGAACAGCGAGCCTTTCTGGTTGAGAATACCGACATTGACGCCCTCGACCGCGCCGGAGGAGTTGCCGAAGCTGACCATCAGGCCACGCGGTGCGAGGCAGTCGAGCGAGGTGAGCCAGGTATCCTTGCCCACGGAGTCGTAAACCACGGGCACCATGGCGCCGTCGGTCAATTCCCTGACCCGCTCGACGACGTCTTCCTCGCGATAATTGATCGTCGCCCAGGCACCGTTTTTCTTCGCCAGTTCGGCTTTCTCGGCAGACCCCACCGTGCCGATGACCTTGACTCCGAGTGCCTTGGCCCACTGGCAGGCGATCGAACCGACGCCGCCGGCCGCGGCATGGAACAGGATGGTTTCACCGCCTTTGAGCGGGAAAGTCTGGCGCAGCAGGTACTGGACGGTAAGCCCCTTGAGCATGCCGGCCGCCGCCGTCTCGAAAGCGATGTCTTCCGGCAGCTTGATCACCTTGGCCGCCGGCAGCACGTGGAGTTCCGAATAGGAACCCAGCGGCCCCTGGGCATAGGCAACGCGATCGCCTTCCTTGACGTGGGTGACGCCCTCTCCCACCGCTTCGATCACGCCGGCGCCCTCCGTGCCGAGGCCCGAGGGCATCGACGGCACGGGATAGAGCCCGGTGCGGAAATAGATATCGATGAAGTTCAACCCGACAGCGTGATTCTTGACCCGAACTTCACCCGCCTTGGGCGCGGCGGGTTCGAAATCGACGTACTCGAGCACTTCCGGCCCGCCGGGGCGGGCGATCTGAATGCGCTTGGCCATGACGTTTCCTTTATTGGCTGATGACTCTCGGCCTGACATCCAAGCGCCAATCCGTAGGCGGGTCAAGTCGGAAGAATGCCGTCGTCAACGGTGCCGAGTTCACAATATGACGTTCGGATAACGCTCGAGGGCTTTGACGAACCGGGTCTTGTAAGATTCGAAGGTCTCGGGCTCCTGCTTGAACGTGCGTACGATTCCCTCGCCATCGAAGCGCACCATGCTGGGTAGCCTTCCATCGCTGGGTGCCGGATGCAGCGGCCCCAGGCCGACACGCAGGCCGTTTTCGGCATCGATCCAGCGCTCGATGCCGCAACTGCGGAAAAAGGTCTCGCCCGCTTCGTCGTTGGCGGTCACCCGTAGCGGCGCTTTCCCCGCCAGTGTCTTGACCAGCTCCCGGCTGTGCCGGGTCTCGCCCGTGGCCTCCGGCGTCGACAGCATCGCCACTTCCATGGTCCTGCCGTCCACGTCGGTGGACACCAGCGCCAGACTGAGCACGTTGCGTTCATCGTCGGTCAACGCGAAAAGCCGCGCCGCCTCCTGCTCGAACAGCACGCCCAACGTACCGGCAAAGGTAATCAACGGCGTCAGACCGGCCTGCTGGCCGTAGACATTGGCGCACAACTGCGCCAGGCAGGCTTCGCGGCTCTCGGGGTTCTTGACGTGTACGACCTTCATCGGGCTCTCCAGGGTGACTTTCTAGAGTGACTTTCCACGCTAATAATGACTGCCGCGACGACGATCGACGCCGCCCGGTCAAAAGCGCGCAGCCTAGCATATTCCACCACCGGCGTACCTCGCCGGTGTCATCAATTTGCCATCATTCATCCCTAGCCTGTGGCTCGCTTCGATGCCCTGTGATTGCTCGCCAAACACACATGTCATTGTCCGTAAAAACAATCCGGAGAGCCGCAATGCCCCGCCTGTCCACCACCGTCCTGACCCTGGCCCTGTCCGGCGCGGTCCTGCCCGTCCAGGCCGCCACCGAAATCACCTGGTGGCACGCAATGAACCAGGATCTCGGACGCAAGGTCGACGAGATCGCCGCGGACTTCAACGCCTCTCAAGACGAGTACGTGATCAAGCCGGAGTACCGCGGTAACTACAGCGACACCATGACCGCCGCCATCGCCGCCTACCGTGCCGGCAAGGCGCCGGACATCGTGCAGATCTTCGAGGTCGGCACGGCGACGATGATGAGCGCCAAGGGCGCGATCGTGCCGGTCTACCAGTTGATGCAAGAGCACGGCACCGACTTCGATCCCAGCGTCTACCTGCCCGCCGTGACCGGTTATTACACCGATACCGAAGGCAACATGCTGTCGCTGCCGTTCAACTCGTCCACGCCGGTTCTCTACGTCAATCGCGACGAACTCGATGCCGCCGGCGTGGACGAGATTCCGCGTACCTGGCAGGAGATGGACACGGCCCTGACCAAGCTCGTCGACTCCGGCGCCACCCAGTGCGGCATGACCGCCACCTGGCTCTCCTGGACGCAGATGGAGAACTTCTCGGCGCTGCACGACATTCCCTTCGCCAGCGAGGAGAACGGCTTTGCCGGGCTCGATACGCGCCTGCAGTTCAACCACACCGCCGTCGTCGATCACCTGAAGCGTCTGGCAGAGTGGCAAAAGGATGGACGCTTCCGCTACGGCGGCCGCTTCTCCGACGCCCTGCCGCTGTTCTACAGCGGCGAGTGCGCCATGGTCTTCGCCTCCTCGGCATCGCTTGCCGGTATCCGCAGCAACGCCAAGGATTTCGACTTCGCGGTCGCGCCGATGCCCTACGACGCCGAGCTGGTCGACAAGCCCCACAACAGCATCATCGGTGGTGCCTCGCTGTGGGTGATGAACGGCAAGAGCGACGAGGTCTACGACGGCATCGCCAAGTTCTTCCAGTATCTCTCCTCGCCGGAAGTCCAGGCCGACTGGCACCAATTCAGCGGCTATCTGCCGATCACCGAAGCGGCTCATGAGCTGACCAAGCAACAGGGTTACTACGACGAGCATCCCGAAAGCGAGGTCGCGATCAAGCAGTTGACCGCCAGCCAGCCGACGTCCAATTCGAAAGGGCTGCGACTCGGCAACATGTCGCAGATCCGCAATATCATTTACGAAGAGATGGAAAACGTCTTCAACGGCCAACAGAGCGTGCAGCAGGCGCTCGATCGTGCCGTCGAGCGCGGCAACGAACTGCTGGCGCGTTTCCAGCAGGCCAACCAGCGCTGACACGACAATAGGCCAGGGCGAACGCCGTGCCTTCGTACGGAAGGCGCGGCGACGGCATGCTCCTCCATGATGATCGTTCATGACCACTTTCGATAATCACCGCGTCACCCCCTGGATACTGCTCGCACCGCAATTGCTGGTGGTTGCGGTGTTCTTCTTCTGGCCGGCATTCCAGGCGCTGCAACAGGCCTTCTATGTCGAGGACCCCTTCGGCCTCGGGCGCAGCTTCGTCTGGTTCGATAACTTCACTCGGGTGCTGGCCTCGCCCGAGTATCACCGTGCCCTGGGCGTTACCGTGGCGGTCGGCGTCGGCGTGGCGGTCGGTGCCATGGCGCTGGCGCTGCTGTTGGCGGTACTCGCCGATCGCGTCATCCGCGGCGCGCGGGTCTACCGCAGCCTGCTGATCTGGCCCTACGCGGTCGCTCCGGCGGTGGCCGGGGTGCTATGGATGTTCCTGTTCGATCCGGGGCTCGGGATCGTGAGCCATCTGCTGGCTGGCGTCGGCGTGCGCTGGGATCACCATCTGCACGGCGACCAGGCGCTGGCACTGGTGATCATCGCCTCGATCTGGAAGCAGATGAGCTACAACTTCGTGTTCTTTCTCGCCGGCTTGCAGGCCATTCCCCGCAGCTTGCTGGAGGCCGCGGCGATCGACGCCGCCGGCCCGTGGCGCCGCTTCTGGAGCATCACCTTTCCGTTGTTGTCGCCGACCACGTTCTTCCTGCTGGTGATGAACAGCGTCTACGCCTTCTTCGAGACCTTCGGCACCATCGATGCCACCACCGCCGGCGGCCCCGGCGGTGCCACGCGCACGCTGGTCTACAAGGTCTACGAGGATGGCGTGATCGGTTACGACCTGGGTTCGAGCGCCGCGCAGTCGGTCATTCTGATGCTGCTGGTCGGCCTGTTGACGCTGATCCAGTTCCGCTACGTCGAGCGGCGCGTGCAGTACTGATCGCGCTTTTCATAGATCACCGGCCACGGGCCATAGGAGTTTTCATTCATGCGCTATCGCCGCCCCGCACTCGACTGGCTCAGTCACGGCCTGTTGCTGCTGTGCGTGGTCGCCTTCTGTCTGCCGGTGTGGATGGCGCTGACCGCGTCCACCCATACCCAGACCGCGCTTTATACCGGCACCGCGCCGTTGTGGTTCGGCGGCGAGGGTTTGAGCAACTTCATCGGCGTGTTGACCGCGCCGATGGATCGCCTCGGCGCCAGCGCCGCGCGCCTGCTGTGGAATTCGACGGTCATGGCGCTCGGCATCGCCGTGGGCAAGATCGCGATCTCGATCCTGGCCGCCTACGCCATCGTGTTCTTCCGCTTCCCGCTGCGGCGCACCTGTTTCTGGCTGATCTTCATCACCCTGATGCTGCCTATCGAAGTGCGCATCATGCCGACCTACAAGGTCGCCGCCGATCTGAACCTGCTCAACTCCTATATCGGGCTGATCCTGCCGTTGATCGCCAGTGCCACCGCGACGTTCCTGTTTCGCCAGTTCTACCTCACCGTGCCCAACGAACTGCTCGAAGCCGCGCGGGTCGATGGCGCCGGCCCCTGGCGCTTCTTGCGCGATATCCTGTTGCCGCTGTCGAAGACCAACATCGCGGCGCTGTTCGTGATCATGTTCCTCTACGGCTGGAATCAGTACCTGTGGCCGCTGTTGATCACCACCGACGACCACTACCTGACCACCGTGGTGAGCCTGAAACGCATCTCGGCCGCCTCCGACGAGTTGATCCCATGGCAGGAGGTGATGGCGACCACCCTGCTGGCGATGCTGCCACCGGTGGCGGTGATCGTGGTACTGCAACGCTTTTTCGTCAAAGGCCTGGTGGACAGCGAGAAATGAATACGAAGGGAATCAGGAGCACGCCATGGCGACGCTGAAACTGACAGCGCTGGAAAAGACCTACCCCAATGGTCACCGCGCCCTGCACGGCATCGACCTGGAGATCGACGACGGCGAAATGGTCGTGGTCGTCGGTCCTTCCGGTTGCGGCAAGTCCACCCTGCTGCGTTGCCTCGCCGGGCTGGAGACCATCAGCAGCGGCGAGCTGGCAATCGCCGGCCAGCGCGTCAACGAGTTGGAACCGGCAGCACGGGATATCGCCATGGTGTTCCAGAACTACGCCCTCTACCCGCACATGAGCGTGGCCGACAACATGGGCTATGCGCTGAAGAATCGCGGCGTGCCCAAGCCCGAACGCCGGCGCCGCGTGGCCGAGACCGCCAGCTTGCTGGGCCTCGAGGCGCTGCTCGAGCGCAAGCCGGGACAGCTCTCCGGCGGCCAGCGTCAGCGGGTGGCGATGGGCCGGGCGATCGTGCGCGAGCCGCGGGTGTTCCTGTTCGACGAACCGCTCTCCAACCTCGATGCCGCGCTGCGCGTGCAGATGCGGCTGGAGATCCGTCGGCTGCAGAAGCGACTCGGCATCACCTCGGTCTACGTCACCCACGATCAGGTCGAGGCGATGACCCTGGCCGACCGGCTGGTGATCATGAACGGCGGCCGTATCGAACAGGTCGGAACGCCGCTGGAGCTCTACGCCCGACCGCGCACGCGCTTCGTTGCCGGATTCATCGGCTCGCCGGCGATGAACTTCCTCGAGGCCCGCGTGAAAGACGGCGAGATCATCGTGGGGGACGGTTCAGTTCTGGCGCCCGCCGCCGATATTCAAGGCAGCATCGCGGTCGGCATCCGCCCCGAACATCTGCGCGTCGTCGACGCGGGCGAAGCCGATCTGACCGCACGGGTCGAGATGCTCGAACCGCTGGGCGCGGATACGCTGGCCTACTGCCGCGTGTCGGGGCTGTCGCTGCCCTTGGTGATTCGTCTTGACGGCGGGGCCGCGTTAGCCGAAGGTCAGACCCTGGCGGTGAAACTGCCTCTCTCGCGCCTGCACCTCTTCGACCTGGACAGTGGCGAACGCCTGCCGTGGCACTCGCCGGAGACCTCCATCGTATGACCCAGAGCACCGTTGAACGCCCCTCCGACGCCTCCCACGGCGACGTTTCTCGCCACGACAACACGCCCCGCTACATTGCCCATCGCGGCCTGTCGGCGCGCGCCCCCGAGAACACCCTGGCGGCGGTTCAGGCTGCCCATGATGCCGGCTGCGAGTGGGTCGAGCTGGATGTCCAGCTACTCGGCGACGGCACCCCGGTGATCTGGCACGACGCCGGCGTCAAGCGCTGCTCCAACGGTCGTGGCAAACTGCTCAAGCTCAACGCCGGGAGCGCCGCCAAGCTGGATGCCGGCAGCTGGTTCGGGGCCCAGTTTCGCGGCGAACGCATGGCCACGCTGGAAGCGATGCTCGAACTCATCAAGCACCTGGGGCTCGGGCTCAACCTGGAACTCAAGGTGTGTCGCGGACGCAACGCCATCGAGCTGGTTCAGGCCGCCTTGCCGCCGACCCTCGAGGCGCTGCCGGCGGACAAACTGATCGTCTCCTCGTTCGACCGCCACGCGCTGACCGCGGCCCGGGCGCTGGAGTCGGACCCCGATCGCCTGCGTCTCGGCGTGCTCGACGACAAGGCGCCCAAGCAGTGGTGGCGGGAAACCGAGCGCATCGAAGCCTATAGCCTTCATCTCGACTGGCGCAAGCTCAAGGTCAAGCGGGCCCGCGAGATCGCCGACGAAGAGATCAAGCTATTCTGCTATACCGCCAACGATCCGGTGACCTTCGAGAAACTGTGGGACTGGGGCGTCGACGGCGTGATCAGCGACGACCCGACCCGCTTCGTGACCCATGCCAAGGAAGCGGCTTCGCGCTAGGCGATGTACGGTCAGTGCCGGCGCCGCGATTCCGCCGGCCCCTTGCGTCGTTCCCCGGATTCGGCGCGCTGCAGGTTGTGCGCGCTATTGACCAGCCCCACGTGCGAGAAGGCCTGAGGGAAATTGCCCATCAGGCGCTGGCGCACGGGATCGTACTCCTCGGCGAGCAACCCGAGATCGTTGCTCACGCCCAGCAGTCGATCGAACAGCGTGCGAGCTTCGTCCCGACGACCGAGCAGGACGAGCACATCGACCAGCCAGAAGCAGCAGACCAGAAAGGCGCCCTCGCCCTGGGTCAGATCATTGCGTTTGTCGGCGGTGACGAAGCGGTAGACGAATCCGTCATGAACGAGATCCTGCTGGATCGCGTCGACGGTCCCCTGGATACGGGGGTCGTCGGCGGGCAGGAAACCCACCAGCGGCAGCAACAGCAGCGAAGCGTCGAGCGCATCGGAGCCATAGTACTGGACGAAAGCATTGCGCGAACGGCTGAAGCCCTTCTCGCAGACCTCGTCGTGAATCTTCCGGCGCAGCGCTTGCCAACGTTCGACATCGCCTTCCAGACCGAACCGTTCGACGCCCTTGATCGCTCGATCGACGGCGACCCAGGCCATGACCTTGGAATAGGTGTAACGCCGGCCCTCGCCGCGCAGCTCCCATAGACTCGCGCCGACCCCCTGCCAGTGCCTTTCCAGATATTCCACCAGCTCGCACTGGATGCGCCACAGATCCTCGTCGGGTTGCATATCGTGAACGCGTCCGAAATGCAGCCCATCCATGATCTCGCCATAGATATCCAGCTGAACCTGCTCGAACGCGCTATTGCCGATACGCACTGGCCGACAGCCATTGAAACCTTCGAGCCAGTCCAGCTCATACTCGTGCAGCCAACGCTCGCCGGCGATGCCGTAGACAGGCTGAAGCTTGCCGGGGTCGCCCGCCGCCACGCGCAGCAGCCATTGGCGCCAGACGTATGCCTCCTCCTGGTAGCCCGATGACAGCAACGCGTACAGCGTGAAAGTGGCGTCGCGCAGCCAGGTATAGCGGTAATCCCAGTTGTCGCTGCCGCCGACGCTCTCCGGCAGGGAACAACTGGCGGCGCCGACCATGCCGCCAGTCAGATTGTCGGTCAAAGCCTTCAGCGTGATCAGCGAACGCACCACGGGCTCGCGGAACGCTTCGTCGATATCGCAGCGGGCGCTCCATGCCTGCCACCAACGTTCGGTCTCGTCGAGCTCACGCTCGGCATCGCGGAGAGAGGGTGCCTTGCAGAAAGAGCGGAACCAGGTCAGCACGAACGGTACGCGTTCGCCCTTGGCGACGCGGAATCTACCCGTGATGCGACCGCCGCACTCCCTCAGCGCCACCGGCGTCCGCAGGCGCAGGCCGTCCGGTCCCGAGACCGCCAATGCCCCCGATTCGTCATAGCGTACCCAGGGCGACACCTGCCCGTAACCGAAGCGGAACAGCGCGTCGCATCGCATCTCGACTTCGCCTTCACGCCCTTCCACGATGCGCACCAGATCGACCGTCGTTTCGTCGTCTTGCTGCAACGGCATGAAATCGATGACCGCCACGCTGCCGGTCCCGGTTTCGAACACGGTTTCCAGTACCAGCGTCTCACCGCGATAACGACGCGAGCGGGAGATCACCTTCGCCGCCGGCGACAGTTGCCAGTAACCGTTTTCCGGCTTGCCCAACAGCGCCGCACAGCAGGCGTCGGAATCGAAGCGCGGCAGGCATAACCATTCGATCGTGGCCTCCCGATCGATCAGTGCGGCGGTACGCATATCACCGATGAAGCCGTAGTCCTCGATTCTCTTCGGTCCATCCATGTCCCGCTTCCTCGTATTCGCTTTTCCGTCGCCTCTGGGTGGCTGTCGTTTCCCCATGACAACGTTAACGTTCTCTGCTTCATGGGAAGAATTCGCGTCACGTTTAACGCAAATCAATCCAAACGCAGTCAGTCGATTTCCATTTATTCGCTTGTTAATTATAGCCGTGATTCACGCAGTTTTCGTCTTGCCCCAAACCGCGTTGATGAACCATCTTGAAAGATGCTTTTCGATATTGGCGTCACCCTTTTCAGCAAACCGATTCAAGCGTGGAGGCCAGGAATGAGCAGCGAAACGGTCAGCGATTTTCTTCTCAAGCGTCTATCGCAGTGGAACATCCGGCGAGTCTTCGGCTACGCCGGCGATGGCATCAACGACATCATGGGAGCTCTCGACCGCGCCGGCGACCGCTTCGATTTCATTCAGGTCCGTCACGAGGAAATGGCCGCGTTCATGGCTTGTGCCCACGCCAAGTTCACCGGCGAAGTGGGCGTCTGTCTCGCCACATCCGGTCCGGGTGCCATCCATTTGCTCAACGGCCTTTACGATGCCAAGAAGGATCACACTCCGGTGGTGGCCATCGTCGGCCAGCAAGCACGCAGTTCATTGGGCGGTGATTATCAGCAGGAGGTCGATCTGGTCTCGCTGTACAAGGATGTCGCCAACGAATACGTGCACATGGCAACCACGCCCGGCCAGGTCCGTCATCTGATCGACCGCTGCGTGCGTATCGCCTTGTCCGAGCGCACGGTCACCGCGCTGGTCATTCCCAACGACCTGCAAACCCAGCCCGCCGTCGAGACACCGCCGCACGCCCACGGCACGGTGCATTCGGGTGTCGGCTACGCTGCGCCGCGCACGATCCCGCACGAGGACGATCTCGAACGTGCCGCGGAGGTGCTCAATGCCGGGGAGCGGGTCGCGATTCTGGTCGGCGCCGGCGCGTTGCAGGCCACCGACGAAGTGATGGAGGTCGCCGATATTCTCGGTGCCGGCGTCGCCAAGGCCTTGCTCGGCCGCGCGGCGCTGCCGGACGATCTGCCCTACGTCACCGGTTCGATCGGCCTGCTCGGCACCAACCCCAGCTGGGAACTGATGGCGAACTGCGACACCTTCTTGATGATCGGTTCGGCGTTCCCCTATTCGGAGTTCTTGCCCGAGGAAGGACAGGCGCGCGGCGTGCAGATCGACATCGACGGCCGCATGTTGAGCATGCGCTATCCGATGGAGGTCAACCTGGTCGGCGACAGCGCGGCGACACTGCAGGCCCTGATTCCGCACCTGCAACGCAAGTCCGAGCGCAAATGGCGCGAACAGATCGAGAAAAGCGTCAGCCAGTGGTGGGAAATGCTCGAGCAGCGCGCCCTGGCCGATGCCGATCCGGTCAATCCGCAACGCGTGTTCTGGGAGCTCTCGCCCAAACTGCCCGACAACTGCATCATCACCAGTGATTCCGGCTCGGCCGCCAACTGGTACGCACGCGATCTCAAGTTGCGCCGGGGCATGCAGGCGTCGCTTTCCGGCGGATTGGCGACGATGGGCAACGGCGTGCCTTACGCCATTGCTGCCAAGTTCGCCCATCCCGACCGCGTGGTACTCGCCCTGGTCGGCGACGGCGCGATGCAGATGAACGGCAATTCCGAGCTGGTGACCATCGCCAAGTACTGGCAGCGCTGGAGCGATCCGCGCCTGGTGATCATGGTGCTCAACAACCAGGACCTCAATCAGGTCACCTGGGAAATGCGCGCCCAGGTCGGCGACCCCAAGTACGCCGGGTCGCAGGATCTGCCGGATTTTCCGTACGCCGAATACGCCAATCTCATCGGACTGAAGGGCATCAAGGTCGACGAGCCGGACGCACTGGCCGGCGCCTGGGACCGTGCGCTGAACGCCGACCGGCCAGTGGTGCTGGAAGTCGTCACCGACCCCGACGTGCCGCCCATTCCGCCCCATATCAAGCGTGAACAGGCCAAGGCTTACATGTCGGCGCTGCTGCATGGCGATCCCGATGCATTGGGCATCATCAAGGCATCGTTCCGGCAGTTCTCCCGCGACATCGTGCCCAAGCTCCACAAGCACTGATTCATAAGGCTCAAGAAGGCACCGCCATGCTGGAGACGACGCATGTTCCGGTCGAGGATGTCCGGGTCTCGGCCTACGAGATTCCCACCGACGCGCCCGAGTCCGACGGCACGCTCGTCTGGGACTCGACCGGCATGGTACTGGTCGAGCTCAGCGCCGGCGGCAAGACCGGGCTCGGCTACACCTACGGCCACCCCGCCTGCGCCACCCTGATCGAGGGCAAGCTGGCGGGCGTGGTCGCAGGGCGCAACGCCATGGCGACCCGGAAGTGCTGGCTGGCGATGGTCGAGTCGATTCGCAACCTCGGTCGCCCCGGCATCGGCTCGATGGCCATCGCCGCCGTCGACGTTGCGCTGTGGGATCTCAAGGCACGCCTGCTCGAACTGCCCCTGGTGACGCTGCTCGGCGGCGTTCGTTCCTCGGTGCCGGTTTATGGCAGCGGCGGCTTCACCTCCTATTCGGAGAAACAACTGCGCGAGCAGCTGGGCGGCTGGGTCGCCGCCGGCATCCCACGGGTCAAGATGAAGATCGGCCGCCGCCCGCAGGACGACCTCGCGCGTATCCGTGCGGCACGCGAGGCCATCGGCCCGGCGGCCGAACTGTACGTCGACGCCAACGGCGCCTATTCACGCAAGCAAGCGCTGGCCAAGGCGGACGCCTTTCGCGACTACGGCGTGAGCTGGTACGAGGAGCCGGTATCGTCGGATGACCTCGCGGGGCTTCGCCTGCTGCGCGATCGCGTGCCCGGCGGCATCGAGATATCCGCCGGTGAATATGGCTACGACCTGCCCTACTTCCGTCGCATGCTCGAAGCCGAGGCGGTAGACGTGATGCAAGCGGACGCCACCCGCTGCGCCGGCATTACCGGCTTTCTCGATGTCGCCGCGCTGTGCGATGCCTATAACGTACCGTTGTCGTCGCACACGGCACCGGCGTTGCACATGCATCCCGGCTGCTGCGCCAAGCAAGTACGCCACCTGGAATATTTTCACGACCACGCACGGATCGAGGCGATGCTGTTCGACGGCATCGTCGGCCCGGTGGACGGCGAATTGCAGCCCAACCTCGCACGCCCCGGCCTGGGCCTGACATTCAAGCGCGAGGAAGCCGAACGTTACAGGCAATGATCCACCACATCACCGCACGCCACCGCAAGCACGCCGGTCTTCGCCGTACCCTGTTTCTCGCCGGCCTCGCTTTCGCGTGACGTTATCGCAAGGGAAACGCTGAATAAATTGACGAGCAGGATGGAGCGCAAGGCGCACGGAGCGCAGAAGGCGAGACATAACATGGGGTTAGGCGAGCTTTCGAGCACCGCGCAACGCAGCGATTCTTCTGCGCAGACATTTAGGCAGTGTTTCCAAGGAGTCAGCGATGACCGACCTACAGACCAGCGCCCCTCAAGAGGCCTTACACGGCAGTCCCAAAGCCCCGCCAGACGAGCGACATGATCTCGCCCGGGAACTCGCCGCCGCGATCGACGGTGAAGTCCGCTTCGATGCCGGCAGTCGCGCGCTCTATGCCAACGACGCCTCGAACTACCGCCAGCCGCCGATCGGCGTCACCATCCCCAGGACGATCGACGACGTGATCGCCATCCATCGCATCTGCCGCGCCCACGACGTACCGATCCTGTCGCGCGGCGCCGGCACCAGCCTGTCGGGGGAAACGGTCAACCACGCTGTGGTCATCGACCATTCCAAGTATCTCGACAAGATCGTCGACATCGACGCCGAAAACCGCCTCGTCACGGTCGAGCCCGGCGTGATCAACGACAAGGTCAACCAGGCGCTCGGCCCCTACGGACTCGTCTTCCCCCCCGACCCATCCACGCACAAGTGGTGCACCGTGGGCGGCAATGTCGGCAACAACTCCTGCGGCATCCACTCGGTGCAGGCCCAGTTCTACGGCCACGGGCCACGTTCGAGCGACAACGTCCACTCGCTGGACATCCTGACCTATGACGGCGTGCGCATGACGCTCAAGGATCGCTACAGCGAAGACGAGATCGACGCGATCATCAGCGCCGGCGGGCGCCAGGGCGAGATCTTCGCCAGGCTCAAGGCACTGCGCGACGAGTACGCCGAGCAAATCCGCCAGTATTACCCCCGGATCGAAAACATGCCGCGACGCGTGTCGGGCTACAACCTCGACGATCTGCTGCCCGAAAACGGTTTCAATCTGGCCAGCGCCTTGTGCGGCACCGAAGGCACCTGCATGACGGTGCTGCACGCCACCCTCAAGCTGACCGAGAACGTCAAGCATCGCACCCTGGCGGTGATCGGCTTCGAGGACATCGCCGCCGCCGGCGATCATGCCGAGGAGATCATGAAGGCCCGGCCGATCGCGGTGGAAGGCATCGACCATCGGCTGTTCAGCGACGAGATCAAGCAGCACATGCACGAAGGTGTGCTGCGTCATCTTCCCGAGGGCTGTGCCTATCTGCTGGTCGAGTTCGGTGGCGCCGACGCCGAGGAAACCGACAACAAGGCCAGGGATCTCATCGAGGAGATGAAGCGGACCCGGAGTGCGCCCACCGGTTATCAGATCATCGACGACAAGGCCCACGCCGACCAGCTGTGGACCGTGCGCGAGGCGGGCCTCGGCGCGACCGCCTTTCCGCCGCCGGACAAGCACCCGCACTGGCCGGGCTGGGAGGATTCCGCGGTCTCGCCCAAGGATGTCGGCAACTATGTGCGCGACCTGCACAAGC
This sequence comes from Salinicola peritrichatus, assembly GCF_003206715.1. Taxonomy (GTDB): domain Bacteria; phylum Pseudomonadota; class Gammaproteobacteria; order Pseudomonadales; family Halomonadaceae; genus Salinicola; species Salinicola peritrichatus. The sequence goes on from NZ_PZJU01000002.1 coordinate 90,172, forward strand.
TCTACGACAAGTATGGCTATGTCGGGGCCTTGTACGGTCACTTCGGGCAGGGCTGCATTCACTCGCGCATCGACTTCGATCTGCGCTCCGAGGAAGGCGTCACCAAATTCCGCGCCTTCATGCAGGAAGCCGCCGAGCTGGTCGTCTCCTACGGCGGCTCGTTGTCCGGCGAGCACGGCGATGGCCAGGCACGCGCCGAACTGCTCGATCGCATGTACGGCAAGCAATTGGTGGATGCCTTCCGTGAGTTCAAGCGCATCTGGGATCCGCGCTGGCGGATGAACCCCGGCAAGGTGGTCGATCCCTACCGGCTCGACGACAACCTGCGGCTGATTCATTACCACCCGATCGAGCCCCAGACCGGGTTTGCCTTTCCCGACGATTCACGGCGTTTTTCGGAAGCGGTGATCCGCTGCGTCGGCGTCGGCAGGTGCCGCAGCGACGAGGGCGGCACCATGTGCCCCAGCTACATGGTCACCCGCGAGGAGAAGCACACCACACGAGGACGCGCGCGGCTGCTGTTCGAAATGATGGACGGTGGCGTGATCAAGGACGGTTGGCGCTCGGAGGAGGTCAAGGAATCCCTCGATCTATGCCTGGCCTGCAAGGGCTGCAAGGGCGACTGCCCGGTCAGCGTCGACATGGCGACCTACAAGGCGGAATTCCTTTCCCATTACTACGAGGGGCGCTTGCGGCCGATTCCCCACTATGCCTTCGGCTTCATCGACCGCTGGTCGCGGCTGGCCTCGAAGCTACCCGCACTGACCAACTTCGTCACCCAGGCGCCCGTGCTGCGCAGCCTCGCCAAGCGTGCCGTGTCGATGCCCGAGCAACGCCGGGTCCCCATCTACGCGCCGGAAACCTTCAAGGCCTGGTTCGCCAAGCGTGCGGTGGTCAACCCGCAAGGCACGCCGGTCATGCTATGGGTGGATACCTTCAACAACCATTTCTACCCGGACACTGCCCAGGCGGCGACCGAAGTGCTCGAGGCAGCGGGCTACCGCGTGGTGCCACCACCGGAAGGGCTCTGCTGCGGTCGCCCCTTCTACGACTTCGGCATGCTCGACAACGCTAAGGCCTACCTGCACAACGTCATGAACGTCTTGCGCGAGCAGATCGATAGCGGCATGCCGATCATCGGCCTCGAGCCCTCGTGCATCTCGGTGTTCCGCGACGAACTCACCAACCTGTTTCCCGATGACCACCGCGCCCAGCGGCTCCGGGAAAACAGCCTCATGCTCAGCGAGTTTCTGATTCACCATGCCGAAGGCTACGAGCCGCCCCGATTTCACCGCAAGGCACTGATCCACGGGCATTGCTACCACAAGGCGATCGTGCATCTCGATGCCGAGAAGAAGCTGTTCGACAAGATGGGCCTCGACTATGAAGTGCTCGACTCGGGCTGTTGCGGCATGTCCGGCTCGTTCGGCTTCGAGCGCGAGAAATACGGCGTCTCGATCGCTGCCGGCGAACGCGTGCTGCTGCCCCGCGTGCGCGATGCCGACAATGAGACATTGATCATCGCCAACGGCTTCAGTTGCCGCGAACAGATCGCCCAGACCACGCCACGGCGCGCCCTGCACATCGCCGAAGTGCTGCGCATGGCGCTGCATCACGGACCGGTCACCGCCGGCCCGCCGGAGCAAGAGATCGAACACCGCCGCGCGGCGGCGCAGAAACGCGCCAATCAACGGGCCGCGCTGGCGACCGGCGCGCTGGTGGCCGGCGGCCTGCTGCTATGGAAACTGAATCGAGGCCGCCGGGGCTGAATGCCTGCCAACCATGCGTTTTCGACAGCGGAAAGGAGTCCCTATGCGATCCCAACAGCGTCAGGAAATCGTCGTCATCACCGGTGCCGGCGCCGGGCTCGGACGTGCCACGGCCCGCGAGTTCGCCCGGCACGGTGCGCAGCTCGGCCTGATCGCGCGCAGCCAGGCGCGGCTGGAGGCGGTCAAGAGCGAGGTGGAAGCCCTCGGTGGCCGTGCCGTCGCGATCAGCGCCGACGTTGCCGATGCCGGTCAGGTCGAACGGGCCGCCGAGCGCATCGAAGCCGAACTCGGCCCGATCGATATCTGGGTCAACGACGCCATGACCACGGTGTTCTCCCCTTTCCACGAGATGAGCGCCGAGGAGTTCCAGCGCGTGACCGAAGTCACCTATCTGGGCAACGTCAACGGCACGCGGGCGGCGCTCAAGCGCATGCGCCCGCGTGACCGGGGCACCATCGTTCAGGTCGGCTCGGCGCTCGCTTACCGGCCGATCCCGCTGCAGACTGCCTACTGCGGCGCCAAGCATGCGATCAAGGGCTATACCGAAGGGCTGCGCTGCGAACTGCTCAGCGAAGGCAGCCAAGTGCATGTGACGATCGTCGAAATGCCGGGGCTGAACACGCCGCAGTTCGACTGGTGCAGGAATCACCTGCCCAAGCGCGCTCGCCCCGTCGCCCCGGTTTATCAACCCGAAGTCGGTGCCCGCGCGATCTACTGGGCGGCGCATCATCGCCGCCGTCAACTCTATGTAGGCATTTCGTCGCTGTTGACGATCTGGGGCAACAGGATTGCGCCGGGCCTGCTGGACCGCTACCTGGCCCGCAACGCGGTCGGCGGCCAGCAGACATCCGAGGACGAAATGCCCGAGCGCGCCGACAACCTATGGCAACCGGTCAAGGGGGACCAAGGCGCGCGCGGGCGTTTTAATCGCCAGGCGCACGCCGGCAGCATGCAACTGCAAATGACCACTCATCGCCGCGAGATCGGCCTTGCCGCGGGCGCCGCGGTGCTTTTCGGTGCGGTGGTATGCCGTGCACGCCACAAGCGGCGCAAGCGTCTCGCCAAGCGGCATTGAATCCTTCGGCTCGAGCGAGTCCCGCCGCAGCGCAAAGGCGCAGGTCTCTTCGCCAGTGCGTAGCGCCGAAAAGCGCCTGCCAGTCATGCCAAATAACACCTTTGGCGGCGGGCCACTGGACGTAAACTAGCGAGCATGCCCGTTTTCCAGGTAGCGAGCCGTCAATGAATCCCTCTACGCTCATCGGCATGATCGCCAGCGCCCTGCTGCTGGCGACCGTGGTGCTGTTCACCGCTCAGGCCCCGAGCAGCTTCTTCAACCTGCCCGGGCTGGCGATCGTGCTCACCGGCACCTTGGCAGCCAGTTTCATCAGCTATCCGCTGCAGGAGATGCAACGCCTGTGTCGCCAGATCGCCGTGGTGTTCCGGCGCGAAGCGCAGGCCGCGGAGCTGGATGCCGATCTCGAGCAGTTGATCGAGATGTCGCGCCACTGGAGCCGGGGCAATATTCGCGCCGTCGAGGGCGCACTGGAGAGCGCCACCAATCCCTTTCTGCGCACCGGCATGCAGATGGTGATCGCCAATAGCCGGGAAGAAGAGATTCGCGAAATGCTGCGTTGGCGCATGGTACGGGTAAAGGCGCAGGAGCGTACCGAAGCGCATATTCTGCGCACCATGGCGATCTACGCGCCGGCGTTCGGCATGCTGGGAACGCTGGTCGGACTGATCAACATGCTGGAAGTGATCCAGGCCGGCGACATCGCGGTCATCGGTCCGCGCCTGGCGGTGGCGCTGATGTCCACCTTCTACGGAATCCTGCTCGCCAATCTGGTGTTCAAGCCCATTGCGGTGAAGCTGGAACGCCGCACCGAAGCCCGCCTGATGGCCATGACCCTGATTCTCGAAGGCATCATGATGGTCAGCAAGCGGCGCCTGCCGACCTTCATCGAGGAGGCGCTCAACACCTATCGCATCGAGCACCGCGACGAGATGCGTGACATGCGCCAGCCGGTCGCCACCGAAGCCTCATGAGCGCATCGCCTTCCTTCGCCCCCGACGGACCTTTCGCCGACCTGCTGCTCGGCGACGGCCCGTTCGACGATAGCGGACGCAGCAGCGAGAACGACTCCTGGCTGATGAGCTATCTCGACATGCTCATGCTGCTGATCACCTTTTTCGTGCTGATGCTGGCGCTCTACGGCGGTCAGTTGATGGAACCCGACCGCGCCGAGACGCCAACGATCACCGCACTACCGGCGGTGGCGCCCGCTACGGTCGTCCCACCCAAACCCGCCTTCGTACCGATTGGCGAGTTCTATCGGCCACCCCGGCAGTTGCAGCCGGCACCAGTAGCGCTGGACAGTGGATTCTATTCCCCCGCAAGCACGCCGCCACCGAAAGCCGTCGTCAGCGCGACACTCCCCATGCTGTTCCACGTGCCGCTGTTCGACCTGCCGGATACCCCGACGGCGGCGCTGCCGCAGATCGACGGTGTCGAGGTCACGGCGATTCCCCACGGCTTCAACCTGCGCATCCAGGATCACCTGCTGTTCGACAGCAGTGCCGTCGGACTCAGCGATAGTGGAAGACGGCTGGTCGAAAAGCTGATTCCGATGCTGCAGGAGTTCAAGAGCACCATCTCCGTCGAGGGCCACACCGACAGCGTGCCGATCTCGACCGCCCGCTTCCCCTCGAACTGGGAGCTCTCCGCCGCACGCGCCTCGGCGGTAGTGCGCGTGTTGCGCCAGGCCGGCATCGACGGCGACCGCCTGCGCGCGATCGGCTATGCCTCCACCGAGCCGCTGGCGAATAACGATACCCCCGACGGGCGGGCACGCAACCGGCGTGTGGAACTGGTGTTGCAGGAAACCACGGGGCCTGCCCGATAGGCGGATGGTGGCTGTCCGGGGTCGCGGCGATTCCTTTGCAAGCGGGAAGCTGCGACAATTCTGCGCGTCGAGAGACGTGTGCTCGGAAAACGCTGAATAAATTGGCGAGCGGTATAAAGCGCAAGGCGCACGCAGCGCAGAAACCGGAGCCTATGGGGTATAGGTGAGAGGATTTTGACCGGGCTGGCGCTCCAGCAGCGCGCACAAATTCGCCGGGAGCGAATTTGAACGGCCGCAGGCCGGCCTTCGGTGACCGCCAGGGATGGCGGTCATAGCGAAGCGATTTGACTGCGCAGACATTTAGGCAGTGTTTTCCTCGGGAAACGGGTGAGAACCCCGTACTGCCCCCGCAACGGTAATCGCGTCAGACATCACCGGGATGCGCCGCCAGGCCATCCAGCCACTGTGACCGACGGACAACGCTCAAGGGAACGTCCGTCATCATGGGAAGGCGTGAATGTCGGATGACCCAGGGTCATCGCGCGAGAGTCCGGAGACCGGCGCGTTTCTCCTCACTGGCTGATGCGGAGGGCTCATCCAGTGGCGACGCGCCTTGCGCCCCTCGGTCGAGCTTGGGCGGCGGCCTCGTCACCTCATGTCCTCCCATCGCGTACTCGAATAACCGGCAATGCTCGCCGCCATCCACCGTGGGCGGCGTTGCCGATACGCGCTTGGGGATCCAATACATGCGTTCCAATAAACGTTCCATCGCCCGGGGTGTGGCGCTGGCAACCGCCTTCTCTAGTCTGGCCGTTCAGGCCGCCGATCGACTCGATGACGTCCAGGTCACGGCCAACCGCCTGCCGCAGTCGCAGACCGACGTGCTGGCCAGCACCACCATCATCGACCGCGACGAGATCGAGCGCAGCCAGGCCGATAGCGTGATCGAGCTGCTGCAAGGGCGCGCCGGGGTCGAGATCGCCCAGACCGGTGCGCCGGGCGGCCTTACCAGCCTGTTCCTGCGTGGCAGCGAGTCGGATCACAGCGTCATTCTGGTCGATGGCGTGCGCATCAACTCGGCTACCAGCGGCGGCGCCAGCCTCGAATTCCTGCCCGTCGAGGCAATCCAGCGCATCGAGATCGTGCGTGGCCCCCGGGCCGCGGCTTATGGCGCCGATGCCATCGGCGGCGTGATCCAGATATTCACCCGCCGGGGCGGCGAAGGCACCCAGGCCACGCTTAACCTGAGAGCCGGGGAAGACAGTACCGGCAAACAGAACCTGTTCGTCTCCACCGGCGATGCCGATACCCGCTTGAACGCCAGCCTGTTCCATCGCGACGGTGACGGCTTCAATGCCACCCAGGCGGATACCAGTGGCGAACGCGACGGGTTCGAGCGCAGCGGGGGCCAGATCGGCCTGTCGTACCGTTTCAATGATCGGACCAGCCTGAGTTTCAACGCCCTGCGCCAAAACGTCGACACCGAGTACGACGACTGCTATCCGGCCGGCGCGGCTTCCCAGGATTGCCGGACCAAGGGGTATCTGCAGACTTTCGGCGGCCAGCTCGATGTCTCTCTCGACAGCGACTGGGACATGGTGATCACCGCCGGGCATTTCGATGAAAAACGCGAAGAGCGCTATGACGATATCCGTAACAGCAGCACCGAGTCCCACCGCAACGAACTCGGGCTACAGCACCGCTTCAGCCATACCAATGGCGTGGACGTACTGGGGATCGATTATCGTCAGGAACGGCTCGACTACGACGACTATGCCTACGGTTCCCAATACCAGAAGGAGAGTCGCGAGAACTACGGCATCTATGCCATGGCCCAGCGTCAGTACGGTGCCCATGAGTTCTCCGGCTCGCTGCGCTACGACGACGATTCCCGCTTCGGCGACGAAACCACCGGCAATCTGGGGTACGCTTATCATCTGACCCAGGCACAGCGTATCGGCGTCAGCTACGGTACGGCGTTCAAGGCACCCAACCTGGTCGATCTCTATGGCCCCTACGGGACCAACCCGGATCTCGATGCCGAAACCTCGAAGAACCTGGAAGCCTTCTGGGCGCTGGATCATGGGCCCTGGAATGCCCGTATCACGGCCTTCGAGAGCCGCATCGACGACCTGATCAGCTATGATTCGGTGACCTATATCCCGTATAACGTGGACAAGTCCCGCATTCGTGGCATCGAGTTGAGCGGCGGCTGGCAACGCGATGGTTTCGCGCTGCGCGCCAGCCTGACCCACCAGGACCCCGAGGACCGCGACACCGGCGAGCGCCTCAAGCGGCGTGCCAAGACCTTCGGCCGCCTCGACGCCGACTACAGTCTGGCGGCCTGGTCCTTCGGCGCCACGCTGCGTGCCGCCGGCGACCGTCGGGACACCCAGTTCTCCTATCCCTACGGAGACACCAGCGTGGCCGGCTACGGCGTGACCGACCTGCGCACGGCCTGGCAGGTCACGCCAAAGATCGAACTCTCGGCCAAGCTGGAAAACGTTTTCGACAAGGATTACGAACTGGCGGACGGCTACAACACCCAGGACCGCTATTTCGAGGCCGGCGTGAAACTCAGCCTCTAAGCTGCGAAGGTCGGGATATTCGCGCCATTCAGCAAAACAGCCGGTTTTGGGGTTTCGCTCGTAGCTCGTAGCTGCATTTTACAGCCCCAAAACCGGCGCCCTCTTCCCTCTTCCCTCTTCCCTCTTCCCTCTTCCCTCTTCCCTCTTCCCTCTTCCCTCTTAAACACTTTCTCCCCGACCGCGCGGAGTGATACTGTACATATAAACAGCATCCGAGAAACGCCATGCCACACGATCCGCAACGTCATCATGCCCTGAAAGGCCGCGGCGCGACCTACAATCCGGACAACCGTTTCCAGCCGACCCACAGCGTGGCCGAGGACGACGGCTGGTGGCAGGAGGAACTACCCGCCCGCGTGGCAACACAGGTCCAGCTCGAAACGCCGCGCTCGGCACTGTCGTGGAACCAGTCACCCGATGTCGGCTTCGACCGTTCGCTCAACCCCTACCGTGGCTGCGAGCATGGCTGCATCTATTGCTACGCCCGCCCGAGCCATGCCTACTGGGATCTCTCCCCGGGTATCGATTTCGAGACCCGGCTGATCGCCAAGACCGGCATGGTGGAGCGATTGCGCGAGGAGCTTTGCAAGCCGAACTATGCATGCCGTCCGATCAACCTCTCCGGCAATACCGACTGCTACCAGCCGATCGAGGCCGAGTACGGCACGACACGCGCACTGCTGGAGCTACTGCTCGAGTGCCGCCATCCGGTCACGCTGGTGACCAAGAGCGCGCTGATTCTGCGCGACCGCGAGCTGCTCGCCGAGATGGCGCGCGAGCGGCTGGTCCGGGTGTTCGTCAGCCTGACCACGCTGGACAACGGACTGAAACGCTCGCTGGAACCGCGCACGGCCTCTCCGGCGGCTCGCTTGAAGGTCATTCGCGAACTGAGCGCCTGCGGCATTCCGGTCGGTGTGCTGGTCGCGCCGGTCATCCCGGCGATCAACGACAGCGAGATCGAGACGATTCTGGCTCGGGCCGCGGAGGCCGGCGCCGGTAACGCCGGCTGGGTGCTGCTGCGGTTGCCACGGGAGGTGGCACCGCTGTTCGAGGCCTGGCTCGAGGAGCACTATCCCGAGCGGGCCGGCAAGGTGATGAGCCTGATCCGGCAGTCCCGAGGCGGCAATGACAACGACAGCCGCTTCGGCCATCGCATGCGTGGCGAGGGATTGTTCGTCGACATGATCGGCCAGCGCTTTCGTCGCGCGGCACGCCAACACTGCCTCGACCGCCGGCCGGATCGCGGCCTCGACGTCAGCCGTTTCCGGCCTCCCCGCGCCCAGGGAGATCTTTTCGTCTGAGTTCGCCGATTCCGCGCGGTTCACGCCCGTCAGCGACACTTCATAACGGCATCGAGGCCCATTAAGATTGCTTTAAGGTTGTCTCGCCACCATGGCAGGGCTCAAGGCCACCGCCGTTTCGGCGACGGCTCCCAGGCCCATCGTCAGGAACCCAGCTTCGATGCACTCGCCATTGCTTTCCATACTCATCCCCGCCAAGGACGAGGCCGGCAACCTGCCCGCCCTGCTCGACGAAATCGCTGATGCATTGGCGGGGGTCGATCACGAAGTCATCGTGGTCGACGATGCCTCGACCGACGATACCTGGGCGCTGCTGACACGGCGTGCGGCGGCGGATCGGCGTCTGCGCCCCCTGCGTCATGCGTGTAGCGCGGGGCAGAGCACCTCGCTATGGCAAGCGGCATGGGCCGCCAACGGAGAATGGCTGGCGACGCTGGATGGCGATGGCCAGAACGACCCGGCCGATATCCCCGCCCTGTTCGAGCGCGCCCGCCGCGGCGACGTGACCCTGGTCGCCGGCCATCGCACCAACCGCCGTGACGACTGGCTCAAGCGGCTGTCGTCGAAAGTCGCCAACCGGGTCCGCTCGGCGCTGCTCAAGGACGCCACGCCGGACACCGGCTGCGGGCTGAAGGTGGTGCGCCGCGAGGCCTTCCTCTCCCTGCCCTACTTCGATCACATGCACCGCTTCCTGCCGGCGCTGATCCAGGCCCAGGGCGGCACCTGCGTATCGCTGCCGGTCAACCACCGCCCGCGTGGTGCAGGCGAATCCCATTATGGACTCAACAACCGTCTGTGGGTCGGTCTCGTCGACATGCTCGGCGTGATGTGGCTGCGCCGACGGAGCCGGCTGCCGGCAACGTTCGAGGGCGCGCCGGCGCGGACCGACGTTCACACTGAGCCGGGCACGCCCAGCGTTCAGGGAGAATCAACGCGATGAGCCAGGAGTGGTTGTGGATCGTCATCGGTTTCATCGGCCAGACACTGTTTTCCGCCCGTTTCGTCATCCAGTGGCTGGCGAGCGAACGCGCCCGGCGCAGCATCGTCCCGGTCACGTTCTGGTTCTTCAGCCTGGGCGGCGGTGCCACGCTGCTGGCCTACGCGATCTACCGGCGCGATCCGGTGTTCATCGCCGGCCAGGGAGCCGGGCTGATCATCTATGTCCGCAACCTGATGCTGATCCGACGGGAAAAACGCCATGACGCCAGCGCGCCCAGCAAGCGTGGCGTATAAAAGTCATTCCTGACGGAAACCTCGCTCAGAATTTGTTTACGATCTCGCGAGCTAAAGCCTCTATTTTTGGATAAGTCGGGGCGAAAACACTTGAGAAAGCGGAGTTTACATGGGGTTAAATGAGCATTCCGAAAGTGTTTTCAACAATGTTTGGCCGACGCGCAGCAGATCGTAGACAGGTTCTCATGCGACGCCTCTGGACCGATCCCACCCAAACGCAATACCGGCGCGCCTGGTTGCTGCTCGTGCTGTTCTCCATCGTGCTTCTGGGTATCGGTATCGGTCTGCGCGATCCCTGGCCCGCCGACGAGCCCCGCTTTGCCCTCAACGCGCTCGAGATGCTCAGGACCGGCCAGTTCTGGTTTCCCCATCGCGGCGGTGAGCTCTATCCCGACAAGCCGCCGGTGTTCATGTGGGCCTCGGCGATCGCCATTTGGCTGACCGGCTCGGTCCGGTTGGGCTTTCTGATTCCGACGGCGCTCGGCGCTCTGGGCACGCTGCTGCTGGTGGTCGATCTCTGTCGTCGCCTGCATGGTCGCCGGGTCGCGCTGCTCGCGGGCGTGGCCCTGCTGAGCGCATTCCAGTTCGTGTTGCAGGCCAAGACCGCGCAGATCGACATGATGCTGACCTTCTTCACTACCCTCGGCAGCTACGGCCTGCTGCGCCATGCCCTGCTCGGCCCGGCCCGGCGCTGGTGGCTGATCGGCTGGGCGGCGATGGGGATCGGCATCATCACCAAGGGCGTCGGCATATTGCCGTTGACGCTGCTGCCGGCCTGGCTCTGGTTCGCCCATCGCGACAAGGTCTCGCGCCTCGCGTTCAAGGACCTGCTGCAGGGCGTCGGCGTATTGCTGCTGTGCATCGCCGTCTGGGGCGTGCCGATGATTCTGATCGCGACCTTCAGCGGCGATCCTGGCCTCGCGGCGTATCGCGACGATATCCTGTTCAAGCAGACCGGCCAGCGCTATGCCGATTCCTGGGCCCATCTCGAACCCTGGTACTACTATCTGGTCAAGGTGCTGCCCTGGGCCTGGATGCCGCTGACTCTGGCGTTTCCGTGGGCGATTCCGGCCTGGTGGCGCCGGTTGCGACGGTTAGACGCGCGAACATGGCTCCCGCTCAGTTCGGTCGTCCTGGTCGTGATCTTCTTCTCCCTATCGCCCGGAAAACGTGGCGTCTACATGCTGCCGACCTTGCCGTTGCTGGTCATGGCGCTGGCGCCGCTGCTGCCGGGGTTGCTGGCCAAACGCCGGCTACACTGGCTCGGCTTCGGCCTGCTGGCCCTGTTGGGCGGCGTGCTGCTGGTGGCCGGCGTGCTCGGCGCGGCGGGGTTGCCCGCGCTGGCCGAGCTGGCGGCGCGCCACGCGGTCTCGCCCTGGGGCTGGTGGATCGTCATCGGTGCCATCGCCATCGGGCTGCTGGCATGGGCGCGGCCGCGTCGGGGCCTCTATGCGCTGGGTAGCTGGCTGGTCGTGTTCTGGATCAGCTGGTCGACCTGGGGTTATGCGTTGCAGGACCACGCCCGCTCGCCTCGCGACATGATGACCGAAGTCGCCGCCATTACCGGGCCGACGGCGTGGCTGGCGCTACCCGACTTCGACGAGGAGTTCCTGCTGCAGTCGCGTCAGCCTTCCGTCCAGTTCGGCGACAAGACGCCGGCAAAAGCGCAGTTCCGGCGTGCCTTCGCCTGGCTTCAGGCCGACCCCGACCGGTGGATGTTGGCGATGAAACGCCAGGCGGAGAATTACCCCTGTATCGACCGTGGCCAGATCCATGACCTGGGTATCCAGAACGGCGACCACTGGTGGCTGGTTCCGGCGACGGCCGTGCAGGCCTGCCGGGGAGACGCTCGGGCAGCGCCGCTGTTCATCGCCCCGACCAGCTTGCCGGAGGAATCCGGCGATGCGCCGAAGGTTTAGGAAAACGCTACAGGTACAAAGGGCGCGGAGCGTATCAAGGATCGGCTCCCTGATCCCATTCCAGGCGCACTTCCAGGCCGCCGCCGGGCCGATTCGCCAGCGTCAGCGTCACCCGCTGGCGTTCGGCCAGTTCCACAGCGATCGCCAGGCCCAGCCCGCTGCCGCTGATGCGTTGATCGGCGGCGCGCTGGAAACGCTGGGTGACCGCTTCGAGCAGCGCCTCGGGAATGCCGGGGCCGGTATCGACAATCTTCAGCCAGGGCCGGGCGTTCCCGCACCCCATGGAGACAGTCACCGCTCCCCCTTCGGGGGTGTAGCGCAGGGCGTTGTCGAGCAGGTTGCGAATCAGGATCCCCAGCTCGGTAGGATTGCCCCGCACCGTGATCGGTTCGCCATCCTTCACGTTCAGATTCTGCCGCTGGGCTTCCGCCAGCGGCCACAGATCGGCCGCCAGGTCGAGTACCAGCGATGAGAGTTCCACCGACTCGAAGTCCGGCCCTTCGCCGTGCAAATCCAGCCGCGCCAACAACAGCAATTGCTCGACCACCCGCTGCAAGCGTTCGATACCGTTGTAGGCCTTGTCCAACGCGCTCGGTTCGCCGTAGCGGGCGTTGTCGAGGTGAATCTTCATCGCCGCCAGCGGCGTACGCAGCTCGTGGGCGGCATCGACGGTGAAGCGCCGCTCGCGCTCGAGGGTCTGGCCCAGGCGCCCGATGAAATCGTTGAGCGCCGCGCGCAGCGCCTGCAATTCCCGCGGCAGGGTTACGCGGATCGGGCGCAGATCCCTTTCGCCGCGCGTCTGGACCTGCCGCGACAATTGATCGATCGGTCGCAGGCCGCGCCGGATCAAACGCGCGATCAGCCACAGCAGTATCGGTAACGCAAATAGCAGCGGAATGAAGTTGCCCAACGCCACCTTGTCGGAAAGTTCGTCCTGGAAGGCTTCCCGCAACCCCACGCTCAGCCAGCGCCCGCCCTCGATCGGCATACTGAACACGCGCCAGCGATGACCGTCGAAGGATTGCCAGCGATATCCCTCCTCGGCCGGTGCCGGGAAGGCTTCGGCATCCCGATGCCAGCGCGGCCCCATCAGGACCGGCTGACGCTGGGCGTCCCAGAACCCCAGCGACAGCATGCTCTCTTCATGGATGTAACGTTTCGGGTCACCAACTTTGTCGACGAGGGTCGAGGTCTGGCCATACCAGCGCGCGAAATGCTGCGGCTGGGAGAGCCGTTCGGCGATCGCCGCGTACTCCGCCGGCGTGGTGTCGACATCGACCAGCGCCGAGACGACCCGCGCCTGCAGGCTCAGTTGGGCGTCGAAAATCTCTTCCATCTCATGGTGCGTGATGTAGTAGGCCGCCGTCACGGCCAGCGCCATCACCACCAGCAACACGCCAGCCAGTGTCAGATTGAGGTAGCGACGAATCGATGTCATGCCACGCGGCTGTCCAGCCGGTAGCCGATGCCACGCACGGTGGTGATCAGATGCTTGTCGAGCTTGCGCCGCAAATGGTGCACGTGAACTTCGAGGGCGTTGGAGCCCACCTCTTCGCCCCAGCCATAGAGCAGGCTCTCGAGCTTGGGCCGCGACATCACCTTGTCGCGATTCCGTGCCAGCTCGAGCAACAGCGCGAACTCGCGCCGGCCGAGGGTGATCGGCTTGCCCTCCCAACAGACCTCGCGCTGCGCTTCGTCGATGCTCAGCCGGCCGATGGCCAGCAGTTGCGTCGAGCGCCCTTCCGCGCGCCGCGTCACCACGCGCATGCGGGCGAGCAGTTCATGCAGATCGAAAGGTTTGAGCACGTAATCGTCGGCGCCGGCATCGAGTCCCTGGACACGCTGCTCGATGGCGTCCCGGGCCGTGAGAATGATCACCGGCAGCGAAGAGTGGCGCCGAATCTCCCTGAGCACGGCGAGGCCATCGATATCCGGCAGGCCCAGATCCAGGATCACCAGCGAGAATGGCTCGACACGCACCGCTTCCAGCGCATCGCGACCCTTGGTCAACCAGTCGACGACATAGCCTTCCCGAATCAGTGCCGTCCGAATGCCGTCTCCCAGCAGGGGATCGTCTTCCACCAACAGTACGCGCATCGCCGTGTCCGTTTTCCAACCGTGCCATCGGGCTCGAAAGAGCCGGTCAGCGTATTGAGGCACACCTAGCTTAACGCTTTCTTATCGCCACCCAATCCTGGGATGACATTCGCCATGTTCCGCCGTCCGATGTCGATAATATTTCCTTAAGGCTGGGCGCGCAGGGTGACGACTCGAGTCGAGCTTGGGTGCCTTATCGTGATCACCGCTCTGAAAACCGCGCGTTACCTGCATCCCCTGCGCTGGGAGGCGAGCCATCGCGACACGCTGATCATCGCCTTGCTGTGGTTGATGGCGCTCGTCGGCGCGCTGGCACGGCCGTTGTTGCCGATCGACGAAACCCGCTATGTCTCGGTCGCCTGGGAAATGTGGCAGGCGCATGCCGGCTGGGTGCCGCTGATGAACGGCGAGGCCTACGCCGACAAGCCGCCGCTGCTGTTCTGGCTGATCCATGCCGGTTGGATGCTGTTCGGCGTCAACGACTGGTGGCCCAGGCTGATCGCGCCGCTGGCCGCGCTGGTCGCCATGGGGCATCTCTACCGCATTGCCCGTCGTCTCGGTTATGCCGGCAGCCGTGCGCGCCTCGCGCCCATGGCGCTGATGGCGATGCTGATGTGGAACCTCTACAGCGGTGCGCTGATGTTCGACATTCTGCTCAGCGCCTGCCTGCTGGGAGCGATCAGTCCGTTGATCGCCGGCCAACTGACCACCCGCAAAAGCGTTGTCAGCGGGCTCTGGCTGGGGCTGGCGCTGCTGGCCAAGGGGCCGGCGGTATTCGTCACCCTGGCGCCGATTGTGCTCGGCATGCCGTGGTGGCGCGCAACCCGCCTGGGCGCCGATGGCCGTTGGCGGCTGGGGCTGGCGCTGCTGTTGGGTATCGTCGTGCTGTTGTGCTGGGCGCTCCCGGCGGCCTGGCTGGGCGGCGGCGACTATGCCCGCGACCTGCTCTGGGGTCAGAGCGTCGACCGGCTCCACGATTCCATGGCCCATGCCCAACCGTTGGGCTGGTATCTCCCCTGGCTGCCGCTGTTAGCCTTCCCCTGGTCGCTGTGGCCGGCGGCCTGGCCCCGCCTGCCGCGCTACCGACATCAACGCCTGGCCTGGATCTGGCTGGTGGTGCCGTTGATCGCGTTTTCGCTGATCAGCGGCAAGCAGGTCCACTATCTGATGCCGCTGCTGCCGGCGCTGGCCCTGCTGATCATGGATCGCCTCGGTCGAGCGCAAGAGGACGGTAGAGATACCGGCCGGGCACGCGCTGCCGCGCTAGCCATCGTCGCTCTCGGCGTGGCCGGGCTGATCCTGGCGGTCATCGGTGTCGGCGCGCTCGATCGCTCGACGCTGTCGCCCTTCGGTGCGGTGGCGCTGATCGCCTGGGGCTGGCTGCTCTATCGGCGGCGCTGGCCATCGCCGCGCGTGGCGGCGCGCGGTCTGGCCCTGGGTACGGGTGTCGCCGTGTTGATCGTCACCCAGGCGATGCTGGGCCCGCTGTGGAGCCGTTACGACGTCGGCCGGCCAAGTGCGCTGCTGGCCAAGCTCGAACTCGAGGGCGTGCCGGTCGCCTTCGACGGCAACGGCTATCAAGCGACGTTCCAGTTCGCCGGACGCTTGACGCGACCGCTCGCGACACTGGACGGCTCGTCGACCGCGCTCTGCGGGTTCCGTCGCCAGACACCCACGGGCTGGATCGTCGGTCGTGACCGGGATATGCGCCCATTCATCGTCAACGACAACGCCGTTCACGTTTTCGAATATCGCGGAGGGAAACTCGACATCGCGCCGATCCGCGCCCTTTTCCCGAGCGGGAACGAGGCCGGCTGTCCCGATCGCCGCTAACAGGGAAACGAAACTCATCGCTCTTGGGTCACCATTCAGGAAATATCATGAAAATACTCGTTACCGGCGCGGCCGGATTCATCGGCTTTCATCTTGCCGACCGCCTCGCCCGGGATGGGCACGACATCGTCGCGCTGGACAATCTCAACGACTATTACGCCGTGTCACTGAAGCAGGCACGTCTCGAGCAGTTATCCGGCGTGCCCTTTCATGCCGTCGACATCGCCGATCTGCCGGCACTGGAGAAGCTGTTCGCCCGGGAGCGCTTCAGCCACGTCGTGCACCTCGCGGCCCAGGCCGGCGTGCGCCATTCGGTCGAACATCCCCATCAGTACGGCCACAGCAATCTCACCGGCTTTCTCAACCTGCTGGACCTCTGTCGACGTTACCGGATCGAGCATCTGCTCTACGCTTCGTCGAGCTCCGTCTATGGCCGCCAGGAGACGCTGCCCTTCCGCGAGACGGACCCGTGCGACCGGCCCGCCTCGATTTACGCCGCCACCAAGCGCGCCAACGAGTTGATGGCCTATAGCTATGCCGATCTACATCGGCTGCCGGCCACCGGCATGCGCTTTTTCACCGTTTACGGCCCTTGGGGGCGCCCCGACATGGCACCGTGTCTGTTTGCCGCCAGCCTGCTGCGGGGCGAGCCGATCGATGTGTTCAACCACGGCCGCATGGCGCGCGATTTCACCTATATCGACGACGTGGTGGAGTGCATCGTGCGCCTGCTGCCGCTTGCCCCGGACGGGCGCGGTGGCACGCCGCACGATATCTACAACCTGGGCCGCGGCGAACCGGTCGCCCTGCTCGACTTCGTGGAGACCCTGGAGCGCGCCCTCGACATCCCGGCCATCAGGCACTTCAAGCAGATGCAGCCCGGCGACATCGAGCGGACCTGGGCCGATACCGGCAAGCTGCGCTCGGCGATCGATTACACCCCGCGGGTCCCGCTGGAAAGGGGCATCGAACGTTTCGTCGCCTGGCTGCTGGACTATCGCGGTCTGCTGCTCGATGCGATGGCCGCTTGAGAACCCGGGCACCGGCCGCGAGTCTCGTCGGAATGGCCGGCATGGCGTAGGATGACGTCACCGGCCACCCGACGAGTCCGTTCATGTCGATCAGCAAGACCCGCACCAGCTTCTATCGCCGACTCTATGTCGCCCACTTGATCGATGGCGGCCGTGCCAGCAGCGTGCCGGCGATCGTCGAGGCTACCGGCATGCCCCGGCGCACCGCGCAGGACACCCTGGCGGCGCTGGCCGAGCTCGATATCCGCTGCGAATTCGAGCAGGCCGCAGGCGAGCGCCATCGGATCGGTCGCTATGTGATCCGCGACTGGGGCCCGATCGCGCCGGACTGGGTGGCCCGCCATGCCGAAGAGCTCGCCCGCACCCTCGGTTATCCGCCACCGCCTTGACCGGAGTCTATCGTGAGTGATCGCCAGCAGCGCCACCAACGCGCCATGCAGAAGCTCAAAACCCATGTCGACGAGAAGGTGGCCGCCGCCACCGAACAGCGCGGGCTGATACTGGTCTTCACCGGCAACGGCAAGGGCAAGACCACCGCCGCCTGGGGCACGGTCACCCGCGCGCTGGGCTACGGCTACCGGGTCGGCGTGATCCAGTTCATCAAGGGATTGTGGGAGTGCGGCGAGCGCGAGCGGCTGATCGAGGACCCCAATCTCGAAGTGCATGTGATGGCGACCGGGTTCACCTGGGAGACCCAGAATCGCGCGAGCGACACCGCCGCCTGTCTCGAGGTATGGCGGGAAGCCGAGCGCCTGCTCGCCGATCCCGAGGTCTACCTGGTGGTGCTCGACGAGATCACCTACATGCTCAAGTTCGGCTATCTCGACATCGACAGCGTGCAACGCGCCATCGCCGAGCGACCACCCGAGCAGAGCGTCATCGTCACCGGCCGCAACGCCCATCGCGCCTTGATCGACATGGCGGATACCGTCACCGAGATGAACGACGTCAAACACGCCTTCGATGCGGGAATACAGGCGCGCCGCGGCATCGACTACTGATTTCGCCCAAGGGCGCGGCACACCTGCCGCACGGCATCGAGCATGCGCGGTCCCGGGCGGCTGATGGCGTCCGGGTCGAGCGTGTAGAGCGCATCTTCGCGCACCGCCGGCAGTTCGTCGTGATCGCGCCAGAAATCCCGCCAGCGATCGTCGTTGCCGGCAGCCAGAATCACCTGCGGCTGCGCCTCGATCAGCGACTCCCAACCGATCTGGGGTACCAATACCGGCGCGTCGGAGAACAGCGGCTCGCCACCGCAGTGGCGGATCACCTGGGTCACGATCTGGCCGCCGGCCAAGGTGGTCAAGGGTGACTGGCCCAGTTGATAGAAAACCCGAGGCGGCGGCGACAAGGTCTGGGCGGTGGTCGCCAACCCGTGCTCGAAGCGCACGGCCGCCCGCTCGCCGGCCTCGGGATGACCGCTGAGGCGCCCGATGTCGCGCAGATCGTCGGCGATTTGCCCGAGCCGGCGCGGCTCGCTGCGATAGACGGGAATATCCAATCGTTCGAGCTGTTCGACCAGTGCCGCCGGCGTGCCGCTGCCCCATGCCAGCACCAGGTCCGGCCGTTTGGACAGCACCAGCTCCAGCGGAATGCCGCGATAGCTGCCGATGCGGTCGAGCCGGCGCGCCGCGGGCGGGTAATCGCTGCCATCGATCACACCGACCAGTTGCCGACCGGCATCCACCGCGTAGCTCATCTCCACCAGATGCGGCGCCAGGGCGACGATCCGTTCGGCCGGCTGCGTCAGCACGATCGCTTTGCCCGCATCGTCGACGACACGGATATCGGCCCAGGCCGGCCGAGCCGGAAAACAACCCGGCGCCATCAGTAACGCCGACGCCATTGAAAGGAAGGCAGGCTTCAGGAGTCGCGACAGTAGGGAAAGACGGCGCATCTTCGTGTGGTCACTTGGGAAAAACGAACGGCCGAGCATAGCATGGGAACCGAACGATACTCGCTGCAGTGCTCGTTCCCGATGCAGTATGTCCTTTATCGACAGAGGAAACGCCATGTCTCTCGCCAACCGCCCTCTAACGCGCCCCTTGTCACTGGCCCAAGGTCTGGGCCTCGCCGGCCTGCTCGCCGCCATGGTCTTCGCCACGCCGGCGCTTGCCGACAAGACCCCGCGCCAGATTCACGTTCAGGCCGACGCGACACTGGACGTCGCCCCCGACATGGCGACACTCGACGCGCGCCTGTGGGAGCGTACCCCCGCGCAGGTTCAGGGCCAGGAATCCAGCGGCGACAGCGATGCGATCAAGGAAGCGCGCGATCGCCTGGAATCGCGCACCGGCGAGCTGATTCGCACGCTGGAAAACGCCGGCGTGGAGAGCGGCGACATTCGCGCCGGCTCGCTGAGCGTGCGTCCCGATTACATCCAGGCGCCGCGCAATGGCGACGACGACACGCCGCCGCAGGTTCGTACCCAGGTCGAACGCTCGGTCTCGCTGACCCTGAACGACCTCGACCAGTTGCCCCGCGTGCTCGATGCCCTGACCGCCGCCGGCGTCGATTCTCTCGACGGCGTCAGCTATGGACTGCAGGACAGCAACGCCGCCGACGACCAGGCGTTGAAGAAGGCCCTCGAGCGTGCCCGCCAAAAGGCCGAGATGATGGCCGAGACGCTGAACGTCGACCTCGGCGACGTCGTCAGCATCGAGGAGACCACCGCGCCGCGTTACCAACCGCAGATGATGCGTGCCATGGCCAAGTCGGAAAGCGACGCCGCGCCGAAATATCGCAGTGGCGAGATCAGCATCGACGCCGGCGTCAGCGTGGTGTGGGAGATCGACGACTGATGACAGCCTCTCCCACCAGCGCCAGGGCGAGAATCGCGGCGATCCAGCGCCAGTCGAAGCCGGCTCCCAGCCAGCCGAGGGCATCCAGGAACACCACCAGGATCGCCAGCGGACTGACGTAACGAATGACGAACTGCCATAGCACATGGAGCCACGGCGGCAGGCCCAGCTCGTCTCGGATCGCCTGGCGATGCATCACGAATCCGGCCAGGATCGCCATGCCCAGGCCGCCCAGCGGCATCATCAGACGCGAAGTCAGGAAATCGAGCCAGTCGAAGAAGTGGCGACCGGCCAGTTTCCAGTCCGCGCCGACGTTGAACGACAGCATCGCCAGCGTGCTGACGATCCACAGCACGATGCCGACACCCCAGGCCGCGCGGCGGCGTGATACGCCATGGCTCTCGTTCAACCAGGCGACGGTCGCCTCGATCATCGAGATGGCGGAGGTCAGGGCCGCCACCGCCAGCATCAGGAAGAACACGACCTCGATCACGCCGCCCAGCGGCATCTGCTGGAACGCCAGCGGCAGGCTCATGAAGATCAGGCCGGGCCCGGACGCCGGGTCCATGCCATTGGCGAAGATCACCGGAAAGATCGCCAGTCCCGCCATCAGCGCCACCAGGGTGTCGCAGATCGCCACCGTCAGCGTGGTACGCCCGATCGATTGATCCGCCGGCAGATAGGCGCCATAGGTCAGGATCGCACCCGAGGCGAGCGACAGCGTGAAGAAGGCATGCCCCATCGCCGCCAGTACCGCTGCGCCGGTCAGCTTGCCGGGATCGAAGGCGAACAGGAACAGGAAGCCCGCCTTGAAGCCGCCGCTGAACAGCGCGTAGACGATCATGATCACCAGCATGATGACCAGCCCGGGCATCATCCAGCGTACGCTGCGCTCGATGCCGGCCTGCACGCCCTTGCCGACGATCGCCATCGTCGCCACGGTCACCAGGGTGCTCCAGAAGCCCAGATTCCAGGGGTTGGCATTGTTGGCGGTGAAGATCGCCGCCATGCCCTCGACGCTATCGGCAGCGAGCCCGCCGCTGAGCGCCTTCCACAGGTACGAAACCGACCAGCCGGCGACCACCACGTAAAACGACAGGACCATGAAACCGCACAGCATCGCCATCCAGCCCAGCGTCGCCCACAGCCCGCTACGGCCGGATTCCCGCGCGACGCGACGAATGGCGTCGACCGGACTGCCGCGTCCGCGGCGCCCGAGCGCGATTTCGCTCATCATCACGGGAATGCCGATGGCGGCGATGCACAGCAGATAGACCAGGACGAAGGCGCCACCGCCGTATTCGCCGGTCATGTAGGGGAATTTCCAGATATTGCCGAGGCCCACCGACGAGCCGGTGGCGGCCAGGACGAAGCCCCAGCGACCGAGCCAAAGAGCCTTGGGTCGTGCAATTGCGGTCATGATTCCTCGAACACGAAAGCCGCCTGACGGCAGGCGACAAAAGCGAAGTCAAGCCCGGTCGGGACGGTCGTGCCGAACCGCCCGGGCAAGCGTGAATGCGGCGGGATTGTACCTTCGGCCTGCCCGGCATGCGACCCGCGGGGAGTGGCACCGCTGGAGGGTTGGGCTGGCCTATGCAAAGCTTGAGCGGAAAAGGCCCGCGCGGCGGCAAGCGATACGAGGAGTTTCCGATGTCCCGACAATTTGCCATTCTCGGCCTTGGCTACTTCGGCACTACCGTGGCCCGCGAACTGAAGCGCCATCAGAACCAGGTCCTCGGTGTCGATCGCGATAAAGCCCGGGTGGAGGCCGTGGCGGACGTACTCGACCATGCGGTGATCGCCGATCTCACCGACGACAAGGCCCTCGCCGAGCTCTTCCTCGAGGCCTATGACGCCGTCGTCATCGATGTCGACGACAACCTGGAAACGAGCATGATCTGCATGCTCCACGCCAAGGAGCTCGGGGCCAAGGAGATCTGGGCCAAGGCGCACAGCGATTCGCACTACAAGCTACTGGAGCGCCTCGGCGCCGATCGGGTGGTCTATCCCGAATATGACGTCGGCGTCCGCGTCGCCGAGAGCCTCAACTACCACGCCATGGTCGATTTCATCCGCCTCGGCGAACACCAGTTCATCATCGAAGTGGAAACCACCGGGCAGCTGGTCGAGAAGTACACCAGTGTCGCCGATCTGCCCATCGATCGCGAGGCGATCTTCCTGGTCGCGATCAAGCGCGGCCAGCAAGTGATCCGTAACCCCGCCGACGACACACCACTCGATGCCGGCGACCATCTGATACTGATGGGCGACCTGCAGGCCCTGCGCGAAATCGGCAAGCACCTATGATGTGTCCGGCTTCACGATCCGGCGGTTCGCACGCCCAGGCTTGGCGCGGAGTGTACCCATGAGGCGCTGGCAACGACTCAGACACCCCTTCCGTCGCGCGCCCCACGGCAGCATCATTCGTCTCTCCCCGCCGGAAGTCCTGCTGCTGGGTTTTGCCCTGCTATGCGCCGCCGGCGCGCTGATGCTGTGGCTGCCGGGCAGCGCGACACGTCCGTTGTCATGGCCGGAGGCGTTGTTCACGGCAACCTCGGCGGTGACGGTGACCGGGCTTTCGGTGATCGATGTCGGCAGCGATCTGACCTTCGGCGGGCAACTGATAGTGATGTTGCTGATCCAGGTCGGCGGGCTGGGATTCATGACCTTCGCCGCGCTCACGGTGCTGCTGCTCGGCGCACGCTTGCCGCTCCAACAACAGAATCTGGTGCGTGCGGCACTCGGTGAGATCGCCTTCAGCGACATTCGCAAATTGATCAAGCTGGTGATTGTCTTCGCCCTGCTCGTCGAAAGCTTCGGCACGGCGTTGCTGGCCATGCGCTGGGTCCCCGAGTACGGCTGGCCGATGGGCCTATGGCACAGCGTCTTCCATGCCGTGTCGGCCTTCAATAACGCCGGCTTCTCGACCTGGCCGGACAGCCTGACCCAGGAAGTGAACGATCCGCTGGTCAACGCCGTCGTCACGCTGCTGTTCATCGTCGGTGGTCTGGGGTTCGTGGTGGTCAGCGACATTTATCGGCAACGCCGCTGGTCACGTCTGGCCATGCAGACCAAGGTGGTCCTGCTGGCGACGTTTTGGCTGAATTTGATCGCCACCGCGCTGCTGCTGGGCCTCGAGTGGTCGAACCCGCATACGCTGGGCGGCATGAGCGATCTCTTTGCGCGCCTTCAGGCCGCCTGGTTCCAGGCCGTCACGCCGCGAACGGCGGGGTTCAATACCTTGGATACGGCCTCGCTCACCGATGCCTCGACGCTGCTGACCATGCTGCTGATGTTCATCGGTGCCGGCTCCAGCTCGACGGCGAGCGGAATCAAGATCGGTACCTTCGTCGTGCTGCTGCTAACCGCACGGGCGTTCTATCGCAACACCGAGCATCCTACCGTTTTCGGTCGCTCGATCTCTCAGGAGACGGTGATCAAGGCGATTACGGTGGCACTGGCCGGAGTCCTGCTCGTGTTCCTGACGCTGTTCGGCCTGACCATCACCGATCGTGACCAGTCCTTCCTCGATCTGGCCTTCGAAACCGTTTCCGCTTTCGGCACCGTCGGCCTTTCACGTGGCATCACCGAGGATATTTCCCTACCTGGCCAGTTGTTGCTCGGGCTGACCATGTTGCTCGGTCGCGTCGGACCGCTCTCGGTGGGGTATTTCCTCGCCACCCGCCGGGCCCGTGGAGTCCGTTATGCCAAGGGCGAGATCCAGATCGGCTAGGCCTTTATCTCAAGTCGGCCGGCGATGTTCGGACCCACGCCAGCCCATGAACCCTGAACGACAAAAAACCTCAGATGTTATCCCGCTTTAAGCGGCTTCGCCGGATAGGATGATATGATCGTTAATCAAAAATTAATGTATCTCATAAGGCATTAGAGGCGGTGTTGATGCTGGATTACAAGCTTCTGGAAGCACTAGCGGCGATCGTCGATCAGGGCGGCTTCGAGCGTGGCGCGCAGCAACTCAACCTGACCCAGTCCGCCGTGTCTCAGCGCATCAAGCTGCTGGAGGCCCGCCTGGGCCAGCCGGTTCTGGTCCGCACGCCTCGCCTGATGCCCACACCATTGGGCCAGCGCCTGCTCAACCATGCGCAGCAGGTACAACTGCTCGAGCACGACTTGCTCGACCAGATCCCGGCGCTCGGAGAAGGCACACAACGACTACGGCTGGCGATCAATGCCGACAGCCTTGCCTCTTGGTGGGCGCCAACCGTCGGCGATTTCTGTCACCTCCACGGCGTGCTGCTCGACATGGTCGTGGATGAGCGGGAAGGTGCCCTGAAGCGCATGCGCGATGGTGAAGTCACCGGCTGCATCTGCGTCGCCGAACGTCCGGTGCAAGGCGCCCGGGCCCGCCAGTTGGGGAACATGCGTTACCGCGTGATGGCGAGTCCGGCGTTTACTAAACACTATTTCACGGACGGGATAACCGCGCAGGCGCTGGCCCACGCCCCGGCCATTCTCTACGGTCCCAATGAAGGTCTACATCAGCGCTATTTCGCCATTCGCGGCTTCAAGGGCTCTTTCCCCCATCATGTCTGCCCCTCTTCCGAGGGCGTTCTGCACATGGCGCTTGCTGGCATCGGCTACGGGCTGATACCCGAGAGTCTGGGTTTGCAGGCGCTGGAGGCAGGCCAGTTGGTCGACCTGGATCCGCAATATCCGCTGGACGTGTCGCTGTATTGGCACTACTGGCGCCACGGGGGGGAACTGCTCGACGCACTGACCGATCACCTGATCTCGGTCAGCGATAACTGGCTGACGCCGGTGTTGGCCACGGGTTGATGCGTGTTGCCAGCGAATCGCCATCGGCGAACGACAACTTCTTCTTGCGATCCAATTACTTGCGCGTCCAGATCGGTGTTCTAGACTAGGCGGTGTGCGAAAAGTCGGCGAGCCCGGAGACTTGCCTGCAAGAGAATGACACAAGGAGACAGTGACATGACCCACAAGCGTCCACAAACCGCCCTATGGATGGCCCTCGCCGGGGTAATCACGCTAGGCACGCTGGCCGGCTGCGCCAGTGACAGCAGCTCGGTGGAGAAGGACAGTACCGACTATGTCGTGACCGGCCTCGGAGACGACCAGGACGAAGCGCTCGAAAACGCCAAACAGCGCGCACTCGAGCAGTGCGAGTCCGAGGATCGCGAGGAGTTCGTGATCGTCGAGCAGCAGATGATGGGGCCCGACGACAACATGCAGAAAAGTTCGGACGCCAGTTCCCAGCTCGAGGGCGCCACGGTGAACGAAGATACCGAGTTGCAGGCGGCCACGCAGGAAGGTGACGGCTACAAGGCGACCTGGACGATTCGCTGCCGTTGATTCTCACCAAATCAGTCCGGATCAATGCCCACGGAACCGGTTCACGGACTTTCGCGGGCATTGATTCCATGACGCAGCGCTATTCCAGCGGTCATGTCGGTCACCACCGCTCATGTCAACCGTCGCGTAACAGCGTCTCCACGCTGGCGACCTTGTCATCCATCCGCTGGTCCCGATCGGTCCGAGTTCCCATCTTCAACGTCGTGGTGATGCGCGGCGCGCCCATGCCATGAACCCGCTCATGGCAGGCTTTGACCACCGCCATGACGTCGTCCCAGGGACCCTCGATGTTGGTCCCGTAGGCATGCATGCGGTAGTTGAGGCCGGAGGCCTCGATGACACGCTGGCATTGCGCCACGTAAGACGAAACCGACACACCCACGCCCAGCGGTACGACGCATAGATCGATAATGACGTGCATATGCTCCTCCTTGGTTCTGGCTCAGTCAGGCAGTCTGGCACGTATAGTCCCCATGTACGATTAACGCCTGTCGACGATCGCAGGCAAAAATCATAAGCGCAGCTAGACTATTGCAGTAATAGCGCTAGGCTTATTGACGACCAAGCCGTTAGCACGCAATGTATTCAATGCCAACAAATCAGGGAACAGGGACCGAGGTACACCACGTTCCGTCGCCGTCGTTCGATCCCTCGGACCGTCTCGAGCGAGTGGAAAATGATCGAGAAATCGCATCAGCGCGGTCGATTCCGTAGCTTACAAGGTCGTTTTTCAGCGCCTGCGCAGTACGAGAGTTCCATGCGGCAAGGGAATGTAGCGTGCCCTTCGCTAGGAAAGACCATGACCAGTAATACACCGATCGCCCCCGTCGCACTGCCGAACACCCGCGCCCGCCAAGCCATTGAAAAGATGCTCGAGGGTTCCGGCGTGGCCCTCAACGGCGACCAGCCCTGGGACATCCGCGTACACCATCCCGATCTGTTCTCGCGCGTTATCCGCCAGGGCTCCATCGGCTTCGGCGAGGCCTACATGGATGGCTGGTGGGAATGCGACCGCATCGACGAGATGATTCATCGGCTGCTGCGCCACGGGCTCGGCGGCGCGGCCCATACCACCGCCGAGCGAGTGATCTACAAACTGCAGTCGAGCTTCATGAATCTGCAGAGCAAGGCCAGAGCCTACATCGTCGGCAAGGAACACTACGACTTCGGCAACGACCTGTTCACGCGCATGCTCGACGAGACCATGTGCTACTCCTGCGGCTACTGGAAAGAGGCCGAAACGCTGCACGAAGCGCAGATCGCCAAGCTCGATCTCGCCTGTCGCAAGCTCGGCCTCGAACCCGGCATGAAGGTACTCGACATCGGCTGTGGCTGGGCAAGCTTCGCCGAGCACGCGGCCCGCAAATACGGCGTCGAAGTCACCGGCATCACCATCTCCGAAGAACAGGCCAAGCTGGGTCGCGAGCGCTGCAAGGGACTGCCGGTGGAGATCATTCTCGAGGATTACCGCGAACTGACCGGCGAGTTCGACCGCATCGTCTCGATCGGCATGTTCGAGCATGTCGGCCAGCGTAACTATGACGTCTACTTCGATACCGTCACACGCCTGCTCAAACCTGGTGGTCTGTTCGTGCTGCATACCATCGGCTCGAACACCAACGAGATCAGTGTCGATCCCTGGATCAACAAATATATCTTCCCCAACGGCGTACTGCCGTCGGTCCAGCAGATCGCCGACGCCGCCGAACACAAGCTGGTGATGGAGGACTGGCAGAACTTCGGGGCCGACTACGACCGCACCTTGATGGCCTGGCAGGAAAACCTGCTCGCCCACTGGCACGAGATCGCCGACAACTACAGCGAGCGGGTCAAGCGGATGTTCCTCTACTACCTCGGCTCCTGTGCCGGCGCCTTCCGTGCCCGCGACATCCAGCTGTGGCAGGTGGTGTTCTCCAACGGCCGTGGCGGGCGCTACGACGCGCCGCGTTGAATCTCGAGCTACGAGCTACGAGCTACGAGGATTATTGAAGGGTATTGCTCGAGTGGACAAAAGGGGCCTGCCATAGCGGCAGGCCCTTTTTCTCATTGCCTCACTCCACCGCCGCGATCACGCCGGGCGCTACGATTCACCGCGCTAATTCTCGGCTGGAAATATCAAGACTCGACATGCCCGACTTCAACTTGATAACAAGCTCCATTTGCCAACAAATTCGAGCAGATCAGCTTACCACTGTCGAAGTATCGACCAACCTTTTGCTCGTGAATGCGAGGGGCAAGCCCCTCGCGCTCCCCTTTTTCGACGCCACAGACGGCGAAACCCTGAACGCCAATCGCCCGCGCTCGGGTCGGCGCGAAAGGGCATCCCTGCCCCACGCGCCTCTTGCGTCATCCATGACGCAAGACCCGGCACGGGCGATGGTCGTCCAGCGCCGTCTGGAAGGCGTCAAGGGGTGGCAAATTCCATAATAGTGACGCTCGTAGCTCGTAGCTCGTAGCCCACATTAGCGCGGAGAGCTGATCCTACCCGAATCTAACCATGGGTCCGTTATCCTTAAGACCCGCCAAGGCGGGCCTTGTTGATCACTCCACCGCCGCCGGCGTCACATGAATCCCGAACAGGCTGGCCTCGCCGTTGCCGCGCCCGGTTTCCTCCGGCGCGACCTGGCGCCCCTCGCGTACGATGACGTGCCCGCCCTGCCCCTGCTGGCCGCCGATCACGCTGCCGACCAGGTAGGTCGGGAAGATGCTCGGATCGTTCTCGTAGTTGGGGTTGTGGATCAGACCGATCATCTGGAAGCGCCCACGGGTGTTGCGCAGCGACTCCAGCGAATCCTGGATCAGGCGGCGATGGGAGAGCTTGGAGAACAAGCCGTCGAGCAGGATCACGCTCTCGCGACTGGCACGCGCGCGCCGCTTCTGGCTACCCGGCAGTTCGCGCAGTTCGCGCTCGATGGCGAACTCGGAGAGCTTCACCAGCCACATCAGCGAGACCGCCTCGCGCTGACCTTCGGACATATCCTCGTTGAGCGAGAACAGCCGGCCGTGCGGGCGAATGGCGTCGTGCTTAATGCGGATGGTGACGTCGCGGAACAGGCCGCGATAGATGCGCCGCCGTATCTGGCGCGTCAGCTCGTCGTCGCGGCCGCCCTTGGCTCCTTCGCCAGCCTGTTCGATGCGCCGGCGCTGCACCGCCAGGTGGGCGTCGATGTCCGCCAGCAGTTGCTGGATCAGTTCGCGCACCGCCTCGTCGGCAATCAGCTCGGCCTTGACCTCGAAATAGGCGCCGCCGTCGCTGGAACGCCGCGCCACGCGCTTGAGAATCTCCAGGTTGCCGGCGGCATCGATGATGATCGAACTCAGGCGCTCGACCAGCGTATCCTCGATCTGCTCGCGGGAAGCATGCAGCCGCGCCACCCGCTGGCGATGCTCGTCGAGTTGGCCATCCAGTTGGCGATGCAGCCCGCGCAGCGATTCCAGCGCATCAAGGCTGACGCCTTCCAGCGTGCCCAAGCGCGCACGTTCGGTGTCGTTGAACAGCCGGCTGGCACTGGCCGCTTCGAGTGACAGCGCCAGTGCCTTTTCCCGCGCCGCCACGTCGCGCGCCTGACGTTCCCGGTTGCGCGCGCGCTCGCCGAGATTGAGACTGCCCAGCCCTTCCAGCAGCGTCTGCTGGCAGGTCTCGAACGCTTCCGCCTCGAAAGCGTCAGCGTCCTCGACATCGAGCGACGCCGCCAGCCAGGAGCGCCATTCAGCCAGCGCCGTGTCCAGCCGCTCGGCCTCGGGGTGATCCGTCGGCCATCCCGCCCGCGCATCGGCAGTGGCGCGATCGATCCAGCCTTCGGGCAGCTGGCGCAGCACCTCGAGCCAGGCCACCGCCAGTTGGTCGGTCACGTTGAGCGCCTGCTGATGACGCGCCAGCCGGGTTTCGATCCCGTTCTGCTCGTGGACGTTGGCCTTGCGCTTGTCGCGGGTCTCCTTGAGCGCCTGCTTGAGACGGCCGATGTCGCGTTCCAGCGTGCGATTGCCGCCTTTCTCGTCGCGTACCTGCAGGTAGGCACGAATCCGCGCGAAGTCGAAATCGGCACGCCGGCTGGCCTGGGCCAGTTCGGCTTCCAGTTCGGCCTCGCGGGCCTCGGCGTCTTGCATGAACGTCGGGCCATCTTCGGCGACGAACGCCGACAACCGGCGCAGACGTTCGCGCTCGCCATCGGCGAACAACCGGCGCAGTTGGTCGCGGCACTGCTCGCGCCGTTCGCCGAGCTCCTCGCCCTTGAGCGTGATCTCGGCGAAGCGCTCGTCGAGCTCGGCCACGTCCTCGGCCAGCGCGGCCAGGCTGGCATCGATCTCACCGAGGCGCTCGACCCCGCCCGCCGCCGCGAAGCGTTCCGCCGCCAGCCACAGGTCGCCGTGCTTCTCCAACTCGCGCGCCGCCTGCTCGCGCTGCGGGCTCTGGCTCTCGATCCGCGCCTGTGCGGCTTCGCGCGCCTCCCGTACCGCTTCGAGCGCCGCTTCGCCGCCCTCTTCGAGGAAGCGCTGGTAATCATCGATGGACTTCAGCGCTTCCTCGCCGAGACGCGGCGTCAGCGTCTCGAGTTCGGCCTCGACGGCCTGACGCTGCGCTTCCAAGGCGGCAAGACGCACCTCGGCATCCTGTTCCAACGCTTCCTGGGCCTGCAGTGCCAGACGGAAGCGCTCGCCATGCGGATCGAGACGCTCGATCTCCTCCTGCAACGCCTGTTGTCGCTGGCGATCGACCGCCAGCCGCTGCTGGATCTCGTCGCGCAGCACGGTGAGATAGGCGGGGTCGAGCGCCGCTTTCACCGCCAGCGTCTCCACGCCCTGGACCGCGCCGAGCGGCAATGCGCCCCGATCGAGCGCGGCATTCAAACGGCCCGCTTCGAGCACCGGCACGCCGCAACCGGCATCGATCAGGCATTGGGCGGCTTCGCGCGCGTGCTCCTCGCCATCGATCACCGGCGCGAACAGCTGCCCGGCGGCCTGGGCCAACCAGGCGCGCCGACGCTCGCTGTCGGCCTCGGTCGCGGCGAGCACTTCATGCAATGGCCGGAAGGCGACTGCGCGCGCTTCCAGCAACTGCTGGGCTTCCGTCTCGGCTGCCAGGCGCGCCAGCGGATCGCCACTCAGACTGTCGAGATAGCGCTCGCGGGCCTCGAGGATGCCGGCCAGGGTTTCACGCTCGCGCAGCAGGCGCGGATAGCGTACCTTGGCATCTTTGAGCCAGGCCGCCGGCGTCTGTTCGCTGAAGTCGCGAAACGCTTCCAGCCCCCGCTGCAGCGTCTCCAGGTTCCTGGCTTGTTGCCCGAGTTGATGCAGCCTATCCTGGCATTCGCGGGACTGGCGGTAGAGGGTGTCGCGCAGATGGACCGGCGCGGCCTCGCCATGCCATTGCCGATAGCGTTCGGCGGCGTCCTCGAGCGGCGTCAGGCGTTCCAGCCGCGCGCCGGCGTCGGCCAGCTCGCGCCGCGCTTCCGCCAGCGCCTGCTCGTGCCCGGCCAGGGCACTCTTGCGCGCGCTCCAGAAGCCCACCGGGGAGTGCTCCGGCCACTGCTCGGAGAACGCTTGCCAGGCGTCGCGCCCTGCAGCCAGCGGTGCCAGCTCGCCCTCCAGGCGCTGGCGCTGCTCGCGCTTGCCCTGCAACGCCTCGCGGGTGGATTCGCGCTGGCCGTCGAGGGTGCGGGCCTCGGCGTCCCACTCGGCGAGCTGGGTTTCCAGGGTCTGCTGACGCTCCAGCTTGGCGTCGAGCAGTTCGTCGGGCGCGGTATCGGGATGCTCGGCAATGAATGCCGCGTACCACTGCGCCGGCTGCTTGAGCTCGCCCATGCGGCCGAGGTGCTCGGCGTGGGCGCGGCGAGCCTCGGCCAGTCGAGCCTGGGCCGCGTCGCGAGTCGCTTCCGGCGTTTCCAGTTCGGCCTCGTCGAACAGGCCTTCCGCCAGCGCCTGGGTATAGACGCTCTGGTTGTCGACGAAGTCGCGCTGGCGCGATTCGAGCTGCTCGCGCTCCTGCTCCAGGCGCTCGATCTGCTCGTCCAGCCGTTCGGCATCCAGGCGCAGCGAGCGGCGGTATTCGCGATCGGCGATCACCTCCTCGCGGAAGCGGTTGCCGTCGAGCCCTTCGAAAGCCTCGGCGGCATCGTCGAGCACGCCCAGCGCGCGGTAGCGGGCGGCATCGTCGGCGAAGGCGTGGCTGTCGGCAAGCCAGGCGCGTGCCTGCTCGAACGCCACGTGACCGAGATCCCGGGCGACGATCCAGGTCGCCTCGGGCAGATGGATCAGGCGTCGGTGTGTGTCCACCCGCGCCCCCCGCTCGGAGAGCGCCAGGCGCACGTTGCGCTCGGCCTGGCGGGTCAGCTTCGCCAGCAGCCAGGTGGAGACCCGCGGCCGTTCGGTATCGCCGATGGCCCAGGCGAAGCCCGCCACCGCCTCGCCGACTTCCTTTTCCAGCTCGGCAGCTCCGCCATCGCGATCGCCGGGCAGGCCGGGCAGCGGTGCCAGTGCCTGGCCGCCGAGCAGACGCTCGGCCTCGAGCAGCGAGGCGTCCAGCGTCGCCAGTTGATGCCGCGCCTCGAGCAGTGCTTCACCCTCCTGGTTGAGGGTGGCCAGCCGTCCGACCTTGTCGTCGGCGCGCTGCTGGTCGTTCTCGGCCTCGGCCAGACGGTGGCGCAGCTCGGTGATGCGGGTGCCGGAGTTGAGGATCACGTCCTCGATCAGTTCCTCTTCCTCGTCGGTCTCGCCACGGGTGGCGCCGGAGAGAATCTGGGGCGCCAGCACCTCGTAGAAGAACGCCTGATCGGCCTTTTCACCGGCACGCGGCTTGATCGCGTTGAAGATCTGGCTCTTGTCGGCGCCGCCCTCCTTCTGAAACGCCGCCAGTTGCGCCAGTTCACGGCGCGAGATATGCACGCCGACCGCTTCCAGCCACTCCTCGCGGTTATGCGCGCGGGTCGCGCCGTGGGCACGCATCAGGCTCTGGAAGTCGGCGTTGGCGTAGAGCGCCAGCTTGCCGTCGCGGGTGACGTGATGCACCGGTACGTCGGAAAGCTTGCCCGGGTAGTGGTAGAACACCAGGCCACTGCCGTCGCTGTAGCCGTACATGCCGAATACGAAGGTCTCGCCGGCGACCTCCTCGCCGGCCACCGCCAGCATGTCGTCCTGCTGTGCTGCACCGTCCTGGGCACGGAACTCGACCCGCAGGTGGGTCCAGCTGCGCGCTTCGCCGTTGACCTTGGACGGCGAACACTTGCGCCGGGTGCGGGTCAGCAGCTGGCGATCCCGCGACAGCATGCCGATCAACGCCTCGGCCATGGTGGTCTTGCCGAAGCCGTTCTCCATGCTGATCGCGCTCGACTGCCCGCGCAGGTCGAGCAGCAGATGGCGCATCTTGGCTTCCCAGGGCGAGGCGATATCGCCGTGCTTGTTGAGCAGGTTGGCGATCTCGATGCGATTGATCACGCTCACCGGCGATCCTCCTCGGCGTCCGTGGATGGCGTTTCGGCGCCGTCTTCGGTCTGGGCATCATCGGCGCCGAACATGTCGGCTTCCCGTATTTGCGCCACCGGCACCTCGTCGTTCCGGGCATCGACGGCCTCCCCGGCCGGCGGTATTTCCGGGGATATCGTCTCGCCGGGCTCCCGTTCGCTCGACGTCAACTCGATCAGATGGGTCAAGTGATGGACACCGATCTGCTCGGCCTCCAGCGCGCCGAGCAGGGTCTGTTGCCAGACGTCCTCGTCGTCGGTCTCGCGCACCGCTTCGAGATGGCCCGCGCGCAGCAACAGGTCGATGAACGCCTTGACCCGGCGCGGGATGTCCTCGCCGCGCTCGTCGAGCAGCACCCGGCTGTTTTCCGGCGCCCGCTCGCCCAGGCCGCGCAGGGTCTCGAGCTGGTCGCGCACCAGCTCCACCAGTTCGCGGGTGACGAAGGTGGCCTCCTGGTAGCGGCTGACGTCCGAAAGCGCGCGATTGAGCCGGGTGTAGATCAGGGTGTGCAGCAACAGCCACAACTGCAGATACCAGAGCGCCAGTTCGGCGCGGCTCTCCTGGCGTAGCTTGAGCGCCTCGAACACCGGCTCGCGGGTGTAGAGCGGCGGCTGTTCGAGTTCGGGATCCGGCAGTAGCGCGAAGAACCGCGAGCCCGGCGCGATGCCCGGGTAGTCGCCGGACTCGAACACCTTGAGCCGCAGCCCCTGGCCGGCGAGGAAGTCGCGCAAGGCCTCGCGCTCGCTCTCCTGGGCGTCGTCGATCAGCGCGCAGACGTCGCGCTCGGAGAGTTGGCCTTCGCGTGCCGCGCGCCGCTTGCGGCCACCGCTGGGCACGCGCTCGGCGGTACGATAGCGCAGCAGATAGGCGACGACCTCGCCCATTTCCATCATGTTCATGTATCAGACTTCCTGTTCTTCGGCCGGTTCGCGCTGTTGTGCGGCGGTTTCGCGTAATCGTAGCGATGGCGTCACGGCCCCCTCGATACGGCGGCCGTCGGGCAGTTGGATGACGAACGGGGTATCGTCGATGCCCACGCTCAGATGCTCATCGAGCAGTTGGGTGTCGACGAAGGTGTTGAGCAGCTGGGGCAGGCAGTCGAGGGTTTCGGCATCCGTCTCGAAATGGTGCCAGCCTTCATCGAGCGCTTCCGGCAGCGACAACGGCGCACGCCGCAGCCGCTCGCGCAGGGCCGGCCCGCGGGCCTTGAGATAGCGCGCCAGCAGCGGGTCGGCGGCCGGCGTGTCGCGGGCTTCGTCGAAGACCAGCGCGGCACCGCTGCGTTCGGCACGGCGCGTCTCCACCAGCGGCAGCAGCGGTTCGATGCGCGGCATCGACACCTGCATGCCGAGCGGCATCATGCGCGCGACCACGGCATCCCGAAGCCGCTGCGGCGGCGGTGACAGCAACAGCCGCTGGGCCAGGCCGGCGAAATCGATCACGCCCATCGACTGTATGCGCCCTTCGGCGATATCCGAGAGCAGTTCCGAGAGCCGCCGCGACAGGTTCTCGATGGCGTTGAGCACGCGACCGATGGCACCGGAAAGCATGCGCAGGTCCCACTCCTCTTCCTGGCGTTCGGCCCAGTTCTCGAAGCTTTCGATCAGGGTGGGCGTGGCAAGCTGCGAGCGGGCGCTGAGCAGCGTGTTCTGGATCGTGCTCAGCGCATTGTGGTAGTGGCGCTGGTTGTCCATCAGCGCCGACAGCTTGCCCTCGTGGGTCGGGTTCTCGCGCACCCGGCGCAGTTCCTGGGTCAAGGCGCGGATCGCCATCAGGATCTGCTGGGTGATGTCGGGCACGCGGGCGTAATCGCCACGCGAGAGCGCGGCGACGACCTTGGCCGCGTCATACTCCGAATAGAGCAGATCCTCGACCTGGCTGGCCAGCGTCACCGCCTGGCGCCCACTCGGCGTCAGGCGTACCTGGCCGGTCTGGCCCTGCTTCTCGATCAGTGCCGTGCGCTTGGTGCTGCGACTGCCGCGAACCCCGGGATCGAACGTCTCGGCATCCCCCGACTCACCCGGTTGTCGCTCGCCCGGCTGCCACTCGCGGTAGTGAATCTCGCTCGGCGTCGCCAGCAGGTTGATGACGAAGCTCAGGTCGTCGGCGGGCAGGTCGGGGTATTCGCCGCGCAGGTGCGCCAGGCAACGGCGCTGGGTGACGAAGGCGCTGTTGGTGGCGAAATCCACCTCGAGCAGATAATCGAGCAGCAGGCAGCCGAGATCGAGCCAGTAGCCGTCGCGCAGCCCGCGGCGCTGTTCCTGGGTAACCTGGACGAAGGGGGAACCCGGCTCGTGGGCGCTGTCGTGAAGATCGAGCAGCCGCGTCGTCGCGACCAGCAGCTTGTTCCAGGCGGTCATGTCGACTCCAGACGGGGAACAACCAAGGGGAAACGACGACACCCGCCGGTGCGTTCGACCGCGCAGGTGCGTTTCCTTTCCAAAGCGCCGCATTATGCCAAGGATACCCGTTCGGGTCATGGCGATTGTCGCGGTCGATGGCGAGCCGGGCTGCTATGGTGAACAATGCCCTTCATTTACGCGTCATCGGGAGAACCCCATGGATTATCGTCGCCTCGGCCGTACCGGCCTCAAAGTCTCACCGCTGTGTCTCGGCACCATGACCTATGGCACGCCCAAATGGCGCGACTGGGTGCTGGACGAATCGCACAGCCGCCCGTTCATCCAGCAGGCGCTGGACGCCGGTATCAATTTCTTCGATACCGCCGACATGTACTCCGACGGCGAGTCGGAACGGGTCGTGGGCAAGGCCCTGAGGGATCTCGCCCGCCGCGAGGAGGTCTTGCTGGCGACCAAGGTCTACAACCCGACCGGCAACAAGTCGCCCAACGAACGCGGGCTGTCACGCAAGCACATTCATCACGCCATCGATGCCTCGCTCGAACGCCTGGGCATGGATTACGTCGATCTCTACCAGACTCACCGCTGGGACTACGACACCCCGATCGAAGAGACCATGGAGGCGCTGCATGAGGTGGTCAAGGCGGGCAAGGCGCGCTATATCGGCGCCTCCAGCATGCATGCCTGGCAGTTCGCCAAGGCGCAGCATGTCGCCGAGCGCAACGGCTGGACGAAGTTCGCGACCATGCAGCCGATGGTCAATCTGATCTACCGCGAGGAGGAGCGCGAGATGATCCCGTTGTGCCTGGACCAGGGTGTCGGCGTGATCCCCTGGAGCCCGCTGGCCCGCGGCATTCTCGCCGGCAGCAAGCCGGTGGGCAGCGAGGGCACTACCACGCGCGCCAGGAGCGACGAGCGGATGCGCGCCTGGAAGCTGGGGCTGGAGCGGGATGCACCGGTGATCGAAGCGCTGCAGCAGATCGCCGAGTCACGAAGCGTCTCGCCCGCCCAGATCGCACTGGCCTGGCTGCTGCAGAAACCGGGCATTACCGCGCCGATCGTCGGCGCCAGCAAGTCCCATCATCTGGACCAGGCGCTGGGCGCACTGGAGATCACGCTGACCGCGGATGAAATCGAAAAGCTGGAAGCGCACTACGTGCCGCATGAGGTCGTGGGCTTCGTCTGAGCCAGGCATAACGAGACAGGGAGACTCGATCATGAGCACACTCGCCAAGCAGGCCTGCAGCGCCTGCCACCGGGATGCGCCGAGACTCACTCAGCGCGAAATCGAGCAGCTGACGCCAGAGATCCCCGAGTGGCGGATCATCGAGCGCGATGGCATCATGCAATTGCAGCGGAGCTTCACGTTTCGCAACTTCGCGCAGGCCCTGGCATTCACCAACCGCGTGGGCGAACTCGCCGAGGCGCAAGGTCACCACCCGGCGCTCACCACCGAATGGGGCAAGACCACCGTTACCTGGTGGACGCACAAGATCAAGGGGCTGCACCACAACGATTTCATCATGGCCGCCAGAACCGACGAGGTAGCGCACTCCAATGTTTAAGGAAAGCCATGTTTGAGGAAAACCATGTTTGAGAAGATCGAGCGCGTCCCCGGGGATGCCATCCTCGGGCTGATCGAAGCTTACAACCAGGATCCCAATCCGCAGAAGGTCGACCTCGGCGTCGGCGTCTATCGGGATGCGAACGGCAACACGCCGATCATGCGCGCCGTGAAACAGGCCGAGGCGCGCCTGCTGGAGAGCGAGCAGACCAAGAGCTATATCGGCTCCCACGGTGATCCGCGCTACGCCAAGGTGATCCTGCCGTTGGTATTGGGCGCCGGCTCGCCGGTTCTGGCCGCCAATCGCGCCAGTGCCACCCAGTCTCCGGGCGGCACCGGCGCGCTGCGTCTGGCGGCGGATTTCATTCGCACCCAGTTGCCGGGCAAGAGCATCTGGCTCTCCAACCCGACCTGGCCCAATCACATCGGCATTTTCGAAGGTGCCGAGGTTCCGATTCAGCGCTACCCGTACGTCGACAGCGAAAACCGGCTCGACTTCGACGGCATGCTGGCGACGCTCAAGCAGATTCCGCAGGGCGATGTGGTGCTGCTGCACGCCTGCTGCCACAACCCTTCGGGCTTCGATCTGAACCGGGATCAGTGGCGCCAGGTGCTGGCCGTGGTGCAGGAGCGCGAGTTGCTGCCGCTGGTCGATTTTGCCTATCAGGGCTTCGGTGATGGCCTGGACGTCGACGCCTTCGGCGCCCGCCTGCTGGCCGAGAACCTCGACGAAATGCTGATCACCAGCTCCTGCTCGAAGAACTTCGGTCTTTACCGGGAACGCACCGGCTGCCTGATCGTGATCGCCAAGACCGCCGAGCAGATGGAGAACGTGCGTTCGCAGATGGCGATCGTGGCGCGCGAAAACTACTCCACGCCGCCGTCCCACGGTGCGGCCATCGTGATCGATATTCTCGAATCCGAGGAGCTGACGCGGATCTGGAAGGAAGAGTTGACCGAGATGTGCGATCGCATCAATGGCCTGCGTCGCGACCTGGTCGACTCGCTCAAGCCCTATGGCCTGGATCAGCGCTTCGCTCACGTGGCCGAGCAGCGCGGCATGTTCTCCTACACCGGTCTGACTACCGCCCAGGTCAAGCGCCTGCGCGACGAGTTCAGTATCTACATGGTCGGCTCCGGCCGCGCCAACGTCGCCGGTTTCACCAGCGAGAACCTGCCCTACGTTGCCAAGGCGATCGCTGCCGTCGTCGATTGAGCGGTTCCAGACACCAGAAAGCCCGGCCTTGACCGGGCGTTTGCGACCGGCGCGGCGTCCAAGAGCGCGCCGGCATATTTCACTCCTGCAGCGTATCGGCTCCCATCGCCTCACGGAAACGCTCGCGGGTGACGCCACCAGCCTGCTCGTCGTTCAGCTGCCGGAACATCTCCTCCTGCCGGGCACTGGTCGCCTCGTCTTCATCGATGACGCCGTCATCGTCGACATCGAGTTGATCGAAGCTGAGCGCGTTGGGGCGCTGGTCCACCGGTGTCTGCGCCCCGCCATCGGCGAACCCCGCGTTCTCGCGCCCGACGCCACCGGACTTCTCGATCGAGTCATGATCGACCTGCGAGGCGTTGGCTGGGGACTGGGTTTCACCACTGTCTTCCTGGACGTCGAGCGCCGACTCATCGGCAGGCCCGGCCGTGTCCTGGGCCAGCGCCGGCAGCATGAGAGCGCCGGCCATCAGGCATGCTCCCAGTCGGGAGAGCGTCCGTACTCGCATTGCTGATCCTCTTGAAGCGGTTTGTACTTTCGACCAGCAAGCGCGGCAAAAATTCGCCGATACGAATTCCGGCGTCGAATCGCGACGGCCCGTCGGGAAACGGCGGGCATCGACATCGCCTGCCGTGGAGATGCCGAGCGGCAACTGCTCACTCATCCCACTTCGGCGCAAAGTCCGGATTGGCGACACGATCGCCACGATCCAACCGGTCGATCTGGGCGATCTCCTCCTCGCGCAAACGGATCTCCAGCGCCTCGAGGTTCGACTGCTGGTGCTCGCGCTTGGTGGAAGACGGGATCACGATGATGTCACGCGCGGCGATCCATGCCAGCGCGATCTGCGCCGGCGTGGCGGCGTGAGCCTCGGCGATGCGCTTGAGCACCGGATCGTCCATGACCTTGCCCACCGCCAGCGGCATGTAGGCCGTGACTTCCAGTCCTTTGGCCTGGCAATGCGTCACCAGCTTGCGGTTGGCGAGGAACGGATGCACCTCGATCTGGTTGGTGATGATGTTCTCACCGCCCGGCAGCGTCAGCGCCTCGTCGATCTGGGCGATGGTGAAGTTGGAGACCCCGATGTGCTTGGTCAGCCCCCGCTCGCGCGCGGCATCCAATGCACCGATGTAGTCGGCCATCGGCACTTCGCCGTTGGGCGATGGCCAGTGAATCAACGCCAGGTCGAGCTGGTCGATGCCGAAATTTTCGAGACTTTGTTCCAGGCTGGCGGTCAGTTGCTTGGGCTTCAGGCTATCCCACCAGACCTTGGTGGTGATGAAGAGTTCGCGGCGATCGATGCCGCTTTGACGAACTGCCTTGCCTACCGCGGCTTCGTTCCCGTACATCTGGGCGCTGTCGAGATGACGGTAGCCGAGTTCGAGCGCCGAAGTCACCGAATCGATGACCACCTGCTCCTTGAGACGATAGGTGCCCAGACCGGGTTGCGGCAGAATATGACGTGCCATGTAATCGCTCCTGATAATGGGTGTTCCGATGATGACTCTACGCTCTTGCAGTGTAGACGCGCCAAGGCAACTTCAAGCCCGTTGGCGCCTCGTCGGCGCCAGAATCCGATAGCCAAGCCGGGAGGCGCAGCACAAGGGCCTGTTGCCGTTTCAGCGCGGCCGTGCATGAAACGGCAACAGGCCCTAGACTGAAGCTCGATTTTCCGTTCGGACCGAGGCATGTCAGACGCCAAGCCTTCTCCCGCTGCTGCTCCGCATCTGGTCCTCGTCGGCAACGGCGATGCGCACCGCCATGTCGTGGCCAATGTCGACCGGCTGACGCGTGCCGGGGCACGTGTCACTCTCGTCACTCGAGACGACTTCTGGTTCCGCGATTGGTTGGGGGGCATGCTGGGCGGCGAATGGCAGCTCGATGAGCTCCGCCTGCCGGCCGATCGGATCACCGCCCGGGGTGGTACCCACATCGCCGCCGATGTTGGCGAGGTCGATCTCGCGCAACGGCGATTGTCGTTAACCGATGGTAGCCGTCTAACCTACGACTGGCTGTCGCTCGATCTGTCTCCGCGTATCGACGAGCGCCGCATTCCCGGTTTTTATACGGCGTCAGCGGTATTTCTGCCCTTCCCTGAAGACCTTTGGACGCTGCGCCAGCGCCTGGAAACGGAACTCGCGGGCGAAACCAGGGTTCTGCCCAGCGTCGTCGTCGTCGGTGGAGGCTCCGTTGGCGTCGAGCTCGCGGCTAACCTGCTGGCACTTGGCGAACGCTACGGCAGGCGGCTACCGGTGACGTTGATCAGCGATGATCGCCGCTTGCTACCCGACGCGCCCAAACGCGCCAATCGTTGGTTGGTTCGTCGTCTTTCCCGCCGGGGCCTACAG
The DNA here is from genome assembly GCF_003206715.1 of Salinicola peritrichatus. Classification (GTDB taxonomy): domain Bacteria; phylum Pseudomonadota; class Gammaproteobacteria; order Pseudomonadales; family Halomonadaceae; genus Salinicola; species Salinicola peritrichatus. The sequence goes on from NZ_PZJU01000002.1 coordinate 129,867, forward strand.
ATAGAGTTGGTTGCCAAGGCAACGCGCTATGAAGAGCGCCGCCTGATTCTCGATGACGGCAGCCCGATCCAGGCTGACTATCTGCTGGTCACCGATGCCGACCGGCCCCCGGCGCTGCTGGACCGCATGCTCATCGACCAGGAGCCCGCCCGGGACGTCATGGTGGAAGACACGCTACGCTGCCAGGCCGATCCCCGGCTGTTCTTGACCCACGCCAGCTTGCGCAACGCCTCGCTCCGTTCGGCGGCGGCACGCGAGCAGGCAGAGTGTCTGCTCGACAATCTGGAGCGCTCGATCCGTGGCCAAGCCCTCGAACCTTGCATCACCGCAAGGATGGGCTGGCGGGCGCTCAACCTGGGGGACCTGCGCGATATCGCCTGGCGTGGTCATCTGTGGTGCTACGGCCGCTGGGTACGTCGATTGAAGCACCGCCGCGATCGATACCGGGTATCGAGATACCGTTCGCTGTCGCCTTCATGAGGCTGGGCCCGGTATTCGCCAATCGAATCCTCTACCAATGCCCGCTCAGCCGGGCGATATTCCACGCATCCGCTCGTTGCGCCGCCGCAGCAGCTCCAGCGTGGTCAACAGCAGTATCGACAGGATGACCAACATCGTCGCCACGGCGAGGATGGTGGGGCTGATCTGCTCACGAATACCCGACCACATCTGGATCGGCATGGTGCGCTGCTCGGGGCCAGCGATGAACAGCACCACCACGACCTCGTCAAAGGACGTGATGAAGGCGAACAGCGCTCCCGACACCACCCCCGGCGTCACCAGCGGCAGCACCACCTTGAAGAAAGTGCGAGTCGGATTGGCTCCCAGGCTGTGCGCGGCGCGAATCAACGAAGTGTCGAAGCTCGACAAGGTGGCCGTCACCGTGATCACCACGAAAGGAATGCCGAGCACGGTATGCGCCAGGATGACCCCGGCATAGGTCTGCGCCAGGTTGATCTTCGAAAAGAAGAAGAACATCGCCGCTGCCGAGATGATCAGCGGCACGATCATCGGCGAGATCAGCAACGTCATGATCGCCCCACGTGCCGGCATGTGATGGCTCGACAGTCCAAGAGCGGCGACGGTACCCAGCACGGTGGCCAGGATCGTTGCGGAAATGCCGACGATGAAGCTGTTCTTGATAGCATTCAGCCAGTCACTCGAGGAGAAGAAATCCTGGTACCAGCGCAACGAGTAACCGGCCGGGTCGAGATGCAGCATGGCCGGGGTGAAGGTGAAATAGGGCTCGGCGTTGAACGACAGCGGAATGATGACGATCAACGGCCCGATCAGGAACAGGAAGATCAGCGCGCAGAGCACCAGAAAGACGTAATGCCAGATGCGTTCGCCACGGGTGGCATAGGAAGGAACGGCCATTGGATTACCCCAGCTTGACTTTGTCGACACCGACCAGGCGGTTGAAGATCATATAGAGGGCGATGACCACGAACAGCAGGATCGACGCGATAGCCGCCGCCAGGCCCCAATTGAGCGAAGTCTGCATGTGGTAGGCGATGTAGTTGGTGATGAAGATTCCCGACTGACCGCCGACCAGCGCCGGCGTGATGTAGTAGCCGATCGCCAGGATGAATACCAGAATGCTGCCCGCCGCCATGCCGGGAATGGTCAACGGAAAGTACACCCGGCGGAAACTCAGGAAGGGGCGCCCGCCCAGGGAACGAGCCGCATGCATGTAACTCGGCGGAATCGTCTTCATCACCGAGTACAGCGGCAGGATCATGAACGGTAGCAGAATGTGCGTCATGGCGATGATGGTGCCAATCTTGTTGTGCATCATCTGCCAGCGCGCATCGTCGGCGATCACGCCCAGCGCCACCATCATGTCGTTGAGCACGCCTTGGGACTGCAGGATCGCGATCCAGGTCGTCGTGCGCACCAGCAGCGAGGTCCAGAACGGCAACAGCACCAGAATCATCAGCAGGTTGGAATGCCGCAGCGGCAGGTTGGCGAGCAGGAAGGCAATCGGATAACCGAGTACCAGCGTGGTCAAAGTGATGACCGCGCTCATCCACAGCGTGCGCCAGAACAGATTGACGTAAACCTGCATATATTCCGGCACCTGGACGATCTCGCCGCTCGGAGAATACTTGCGATCGAGCGCTGCCAGGTAATACGACAGGGTATAGGGTGAGGATTCGCGCTGGATGACTTGCCAGGTATCGAGTTCGCCCCAGGCGTCGTTGATGTCGATCAGCGCCGCCTTGTAGGGCGGCTCGACCCGGGCGATGCGCCTTGCGCTGCCCATCACCGCCGAGCGCATGCCCGACTTTTCGTAATTCAGGCGGCTCGCCAGCAGGCCGAGACTGCGATCCGCCTGACCTTCGCGCAGATCGGCGGCCAGCGCGGCGAATACCGGTTCGTCGGGTATCGACTGACCGTCCCACCCCTCCAGAGCGGTGACGGTACGCGACAATGTGGTCGAGACTTCCGGATTGTCGACGCTGCGCCAGAGCATGTCGAAGATCGGCATGACGAAGGCGATGACCAGGAAAGCCAGCAACGGCGAAACCAGCAGCAAGGCCTTGAGTTTCGAGCGGCGCACCGCGCGGCGCAGGCTCTTCTTGAGGGGCACGCCATCGGCCGTGGTCAAACCGGCGCTCGGGGCCCCTGCCCCGGTTGGCGCGTCATCTGGCGCGCCCATGGCGGGGTCGGGATAGGGAGCGGATTGGGACACGCGTACCTCCGGGAAAGACTAACGATGAAACGGGGCCGCGCCATGCCGGCGCGGCCCACAGCCCGTCGATCAGCGGATCACTGGGCCAGCCAGGCGTCGAAGCGCTGGGTCAGCTCGTCGTTGTTATCGGCCCAGAACTCGTTGTCCTTCGGAATGGCGGTCTTGAAGTTGGGTGGGTAGGTCGGCATGTGCGTTTTCATGGGAATGCCGGTTTCGGCATGCGTCGACACCATGGGCGCCGAGGACTTGCGCGCCGGGCCGTAGGAGATGTACTTGGCCTGATCGGCGAGACGCTGCGTGTCGGTGGCGAAGTACAGATAGTCCTTGACCTTGTCGAGCTTGCCGGTGGGCACCACCCAGCCGTCCAGCTCGAACACCTGGGCATCCCAGATGATCTTGAACGGCTGGTTTTCACTGACCTGGGCATTGAACATGCGACCGTTGTAGGCGGAAGCGAAGGCCACCTCCTTGTCGGCCAGCAGCTGCGGCGGCTGGGCCCCTTCCGTCCACCAGATCACCTGGTCCTTGATGGTGTCGAGCTTGGCGAAGGCACGCTGCACGCCCTCTTCGGTGGAAAGCACGTCGTAGACGTCCGCCGGCGCCACGCCATCGGCCACCAGCGCCCATTCGAGATTATTGATGGGCTTGCGTATCAGTGCGCGCTTGCCGGGAAATTCCTCGAGATTGAAGACATCGGCGATGGTGCTCGGCTGATGGTCCTCGGGGAACATCTCGGTATTGAAGGCGACGATGTTGGAATAGACGATCTGGGGAATGAAGCATTCATCCAGCGAGCCCTGGACGAAGTCCTCGCTGGGCGGCGTGCCGTCAGGCGCGTCCGCCAGGATCGCGTCGTGGTCGATCGGCTCGATCAGGCCCTCGGCACAGGCGATCTTGGCATCGGCCGGCAACATGTCGACCAGATCCCAGGTGACGTTGCCCGCCTGGGACTGGGCGCGCAGCCCCGCCAGGGCGTTGCCGCTGCGATCGATGTTGACGATCTTGTCGCCGCTCTTCTCCATCCAGGGCTCGTTGTAGGCCTTCTGCTGGCTCATGCTGTAGGCGCCACCCCAGGACACGATATTGAGCGTCTGCGCGTGAGCGCCGATCGCCAGCGACAACGCCGACAGCCCGACGGCGGCCATGGCCGTTCCCTTGAACAGTCTTGATTTGAGCATTCGATTCTCCGTTTGTTTTTGTACTTCTCTTGATCATGCCTTCAGCTCGCATGACCTCTCCTGCCGATACAGGATTCCTTGCGCCTCCCCCGGAATCAGGCGTCCAGGGCGCGGCAATCGGCCGTCGACCAGCCTATCTCGACGCTCTGTCCGGGCTTGAGCGAGCCCTGCCCGGTCGCGTTGGGCGTCTTGATGATGAATTCATCGTTGCCACATACCGACAGGCGGGTGTAGTGGCACAGTGAATCTGGCCACCTGACTTTGAGTGTATG
>NZ_PZJU01000020.1 GCF_003206715.1 Salinicola peritrichatus
GACAAAGCGTAGCGAACTCGGCGGCACCTTCTATCCGCCGACGGTGATCGGAAATGCCAATGCCAAGATGATGGTCACTCACGAGGAGACTTTCGGGCCTGTGGCCGCTTGTTATCGGTTCAGCAGCGAAGAGGAAGTCCTTAGTATGGCCAATGAGTCAGATTATGGGCTGTCGGCATATTTTTATTCACGCGATATTGGCCGAGTCTGGCGAGTTGCCGAGGAGCTGGAAGCTGGAAGCTGGGATCATAGGCATTAATGAAGGGGCCATCTCAACCGAAGTGGCACCTTTCGGTGGAATTAAGGAGTCCGGTATCGGCCGGGAAGGATCTCATTATGGTATCGATGACTATGTCGAAATCAAATATATGCTAATGGGTAAGTGATAGCTCGAAGTATATGCCAAGTCAGGGTTAACGCCTGCGTGTATGCTTTCGGAAGCATTGGGTGATTGGATTAACCATTGTTAATGGAGGGTCCATGGTTTAATACCAACAACAACGTGCCTTGATCACGTGAAGTGGCGCTCTTCCGAGTTTGCTATAGCCTGTGCAGCTCAGAGAGGTGGTAATCAAGTAGGCTCTGGCGACGTGGCAGGCCAGGCGCCCATCTTGTCTTCATGCGACATGCATGTAATCGGATTTTTTTTTGTTATTTCTCTGCATGAATTTATAAATTCAGGAACAAGAAGGTTGTTGTTATCCTGTCTCCAAGCTACTGAAAGGCATGACGGGGAGATGCCGAATACAGGAATGAATGAAAGCCCTGGCCTGTTATAGTATCGTTGGGTTGATTCTGGGGTGAAGGCTACACCGTAGCCACTCAATATGGCTTCAAAACATTCATCAACTGTTTTTACTTCTGCGCCGATGCGCACAGGAAAACCTTTTCGATCTTTTATAGCCAGCCAAAAATTTCTCCATACCTCAGGAGACTGCCTTGCAACAAAGGGCTCTTGAAAAAGTCCATCAATGCTGATGCTATCATGCTTTGACAGGTAGGACTCTTCAGGTGTTACCAGCAGCCTTTTCTCAATAAAAAGAGTTTCAAGCTGTATATCTAATGATGTAGGTATTGGTGGCCTTACAAAAGCAACATCTGTTTTTTTATCATTTAGTCCGGCCGTAGGATCGCTGAAATCAAAAGATTTCATCTGGATCTCTGCGTGAGGGAAAAGAGTGCTGAAATGCTTTAGTATCTTAGGTGTAAGTTCTGCAGCAGCGTTCGCTTGAAAACCAACTACTATTTTAGCTCCGGCTTCCTCTGATGAAGCTAGCGTTAATGATATTGCTCGGTCTGCGGCTGATAAAATCGAAATACATTCCTGGTAAAAAACCTTTCCAGGTTTTGTAAGATTCGCGCTACGCTTTGTTCTTTCGAATAGGGCTACACCTAAGCTGCTCTCCAGCTTTTTTATCTGAATGCTAAGCGATGGTTGTGATATACATAGCCTATCTGCAGCTCGGCTAAAATGAAGCTCTTCAGCCACTGCCACAAAATACCTCATGGCCCTCAAGTCTATGTTTCTGTTCGTCATGTTATTTTGTCACTTATAAAATATGATGCGGGACCCATCGACTGTGACACCTGACAAGCTACTAAACCTTAACCCGCGTAATTCACCCGGGGGATGCTCTGAGAACAAGATGGCGCAGGGTTTTCTCTTCTAGAGTCAAGGTGTTCCTGACAGAAATATTTCAAAAGGATTACTCACCATAGGCTAGAGCCTAGTTGTCGGGTCCCGTGTGATTAACTATCCGCTTGGTAAATAAGTCAGGCCGTTTAGTCTGCCATTCTTTCATCATCGCAATAGGCGATTGATGGTGCAGTGCCTTCTGCGGGATGTGGTGATTGTACAGCCAAGTGTAGCGTTTCAGCGTCTGTTCCAGGTCCTCGCCTGAGGCATAGTGCCGAGTCGCCAGCACGTCGCTGATGCGGCCGTTGAAGCGCTCCACCATGCCGTTCGTTTGCGGCTTTCCCGGCTTGATCAGGCGGTGTTCAATGTCATGTGCCTGGCACTCCTGGTCAAATGGATGCCGGCCGCTGGGCTTGCGCTCACCTGCACGTGTGAAGCGATCGGTAAAGGATTTGCCGTTGTCAGTCAGCACCGTCTGGATCTTGAAGGGCGCCTTCTCTTCCACCTGCTTCATGAACGCGCGAGCATCCTTCGCGGACTGACTGCTTCGGATCTCCAGATACACCCAACGCGTGGCGCGATCGATGGCGACGTACAGGTAGCGTTTTTGCTCCTCATCGGGCATCTGAGGCAGGTGCTTGATGTCGATGTGCACATACCCCGGTTCGTAGTCTTTGAAGGGCTTGTGCCTCGGCTTCTCGTCATCTCCGACGTCCTGCCGAGCCAGTTCCGCTAGTGTCGGCACGTCGCGCCGCTGGAGCATGCGATGCAGGCCGGAGCGAGACAACCGGGAGTTCAGGAACTCACGCGCCACGACGAGGAGATCATCCAGACCGAGGCGAAGGAATTCGCGCGCTGCGATCAGCACCTCCTCCTGCTCGGGCGTGAGCGTGGCCAGCAGGTTGTGACGCGTGTGCGATCGATCATGGACATCGTCACGGTACCGCCAGCGCCGTATGGTCGTGGTGGCGACACCATACTGGCGGGCCAGCTTGCTATCCGTGATGCTGGAGGGCGCTGCCTGGATCTCGGCACGGATCTTCGGTGTCGTGGTCGCTTGTTTATGCAGCTTGATGTCCATGAACTTGCTCCCGGATGAATTGCTGAAGAAGCTCCCTCGCTGCTAGCAGAGGATAACTTCTATAGGCGATCTGATCATCCGGGACCCTACACCAGTCATTTGGACATCTCCTTGCAATGGCTCTGTCCGCGTCGAGATGGGTGATCTTGCCCAGCAATCATGGACACCAATCTACTACTATAGTCGTAAATAATCGCAGAGCGACATGGCCCCAGTTGTGATTTGCCCTCCTGGAAACAGCGCTCGATGTTCCTCCGTGCCCCGGCGGCCAGTACCAGGCCCTCAAGTGACGTGCCATTGGGAGCGAAAGTGAAGTACGCCGTCATCTCCTGCGTACCATTCAAGGAGCGCCGTACGTACCAGCATTCCGCGCTGCCACCCGTCGAACGGTCCCGGATTGATGGCCAGAAACACCCAGTCAGACAGCCGAGGCCCCTGGCTCCCGGCGCCTGCGCTGAGCCGGGCCCAACCGAACTCGGTATTCGCCTGCAGCGTCGCTAGCAGATAACCGACCTTGCGTTGCTTCAATCCCAGCCACACATGGGTCTTGCGGTTGACCGCCATCACATATCCCTGGCCGCGCTCCTCCAGGGCCCAGCGTAGCTGGAAGGACTCGCCATAAACGGCGTCGCCTGTCACCCAGCGGGCCGTGACGCCACTGTCCAGCGCGCGTACCAGCATGTCCCGGGCCAGTTCCGTCTTGGGCTTGTGCCCCACCGCTTCAGGGATACCCGCCTGACGGCAGCGTCCGCGATCCTCCGCCCAGTCCCGAGGAAGGAACAGGGCGCGATCGATCAGGCCCTGCCCCCAGCAACTGGCATAACCGAGAAACACGCCGATCTGACAGTTTTCGATCCGGCCGGCTGTTCCGCTGTACTGGCGTTTGACGCCTGCCGAATGCCGACCCTTCTTGAGGAATCCCGTCTCATCGACCACCAGCACCCCATCGTCATCGCGCAAGGCCTGGTAGACACGTTGTCGCACCGCATCGCGGGCCCCGTCTTCATCCCTGCGGGCGCGGTTGATCAGGTGCTGGAAGCCGTAGGGGCGTGTATCGCCCTGGTGCTCGGCCAGTTGCCAGCTGTTGCGTCGTGTGACCTCGCCCAGCAGGCCTCGCAGGTAGGCACCCAGGTGCTCGCGGGCCTCAGCACGCTTGACGTAACGGCCCAGTTCTACCACCCAAGAGGCGAGTTCTGATTCCCAGGCATGGGCTTGCTCACGCAGACGTTCAGGGGTCAGGAGGTCGTTCAGCATGACACACCTCGTTCGGAAACAGGCGTTCAACGAAGTATAGTCTTTATCTCCAACTGTAGTACTAAGGCGGCATCGACAGCTTACGGCTGAAGATGACGATGATCATGTACAGTAGAACTGACCGCATACCAAGAGGAATCGGTAGTAAAGGATAGCCTCCCGGCGCTCGTCGGGGCACTTCACCAGAACCTCGTCGCGCCCCACATCGTTCAGAGTCTAACAGCTGCTGAGGCTCCATCTAGCTTGGCAGTGGGGATTGGCTCAATGTTAGTCGGCTCGCCGAAATTTACCTTCGAGTCACTTTCTACAATTGAGTAAGGCATTTCTCAAAGTCATGGCGTACATAACAGGGAAAAATGCCATATCAGCTCTTGCTTGAAAGCACGCACTTTATGCCCCAGCTCTGCAATGGCCCTTGCTGCATCACGCGCCCCCCTCTCGCCTACAAAAAATAGATGGTTGCCTGATGTCTGAGCACAGAGCCGTTGTGGCATGCTGCACGTAAGATCAATGACTCTGTACCACTGAGTGTCATTTAGCCTATGGATATCGGCTCCATCTTTGCTCAGAAAGCCGTGTAGTATCGTATTGGTTTTCAAAAACTTCCAGTTAGCGTGATCAGCACTCACCTGATTAAAGTCAATCATAGAATTATCCAAAATAGAAGCGAGGGCCGGGAAGCTGTCAAAATGGAAGGGCTTAGTATCCTTGATGCCTTCGAGTTGACCCTCTAAGACAGCATCTTCATGATGGTACTGGGCGGATGCAGGTTCTGAGTGCAACACCGTCAATGTGTCGATGACGGAGCCTCATGGTACTGACCCATCAGCTCGCTCATCATTTCAATGGGACATTTGAAGTCGAAGCGCTTCCGCGGGCGCATGTTGAGTTCAAGCGCGATCTCATCCAGTTCTTGCTGGCTGTAAACCGAGAGATCCGTCCCCTTGGGCAAGTACTGCCGTATCAGGCCATTGATATTTTCATTGGCGCCTCGTTGCCACGGGCTATGCGGGTCACAGAAATAGATGGCAACACCGGTATTCTGGGTAATCTGGGCGTGCTGCGTCATCTCACGCCCTTGGTCATACGTCATGCTCTTCCGTGCCGCCAACGGCATGCGGTTCAGTGCAGCGCTAAAGCCTTCCACGGCAGCGGTGGCGGTTGCATCGTTCATCTTCGCCAGAATCAGGTAACCGCTTTTCAGCTCGACGAGGGTGCCGACAGCCGATGCATTGCCCTTGCCTTTGATCAGGTCGCCTTCCCAGTGCCCAGGGAATTCGCGTTTTTCCACCTCAGGAGGACGGAGGTGAATGCTGACCATATCAGGGATCTGGTTGCGCCGGTCGACTTGCCCACGCCGCGGCTTGCGAGTCGCTTTGCCTTGCCGCAAGCAGTGGATCAGCTCTTTTCGTAGCTCGCCGACGGGCAACGCATAGATAGCGCTGTAGATCGTTTCACGGCAGACGTAGGCGTCTCGGAGGTCAGGGATCGTCATATGCTTGAGCTTGCCGCTGATCTGCTCGGGGGACAAGCGCTGATGCAGCATGTGCTGAATCAAAGCGAACCGTTGGCTTCCAGGAAGCAGCTTGCGCCTCGGGCGACAGACTGCCCGGCGGTCCTGGCGACGCTGTTGCGCGTGTGGCACACGATATCTGCCATCGGATGACCCATTGCGACGTATCTCTCGACTGATCGTCGACGGAGACCGCTCGAGCAGAGCCGCCACCTTCCTGATGCTCAAGCCTTGCGCGAGGCTGGCCTGGATCGTCGCACGTTCTTCGATGCAGAGTTCAGAATATGACATGGGTACAACACCTTACCGATTCGGTCAGGTGTTGCACTCAGAATTTGCGGCCAAGCTGTTTGTAGCCATTTAGGTTGATGGGCATATCACTGGTATATTCCTTCATGAAAATTCCTTCAGGAATAATGTTATGACCTTCTTTTGTTGTATTCTTGGCCAGCTGATCAATCCGGACAGTACGCTCCTCGCGTCGGTCAGCGTACCCACTGTTGGGTATGGTGCGATCTAGGTCGGTAATCCCGGGAATGGAAGGATTTTCCAGCAGGGAGAGAAAGAAGTCCAGGTGCACGCCGCGCTGATGGGTAGCGGCTTCCTGAACTGATTGGGCGGTTCTACCTCCCATGGACCATCCTACCAGGATGACATGATTGCTCAGTTGCTGCTCAGCAATAATTTCACGTGTAATCTTCATGATCTGCACCCCCCATTCTTGGATAGTTAAATCCGTATGGGAGGACTCAAAGGCCTTGCTGGCTGTGCCGAGCGGGTAAGAGATGGCGAGAAAGTTGTAGCCTTGCTGATTAAGCCAAAAGGCTAGGAAGTCCTGCGGCTTACTGCCACGATGTCCCCCGTAGGCAATTCTGGCCATATAGTTGGTGCCGGGAATAAAGACAAGCAAGGGCTTCTTGGGGTCTCCCTTGATAAACCGAATTACCGCGGGGCGTCCAGAAACATTGACGCGACGCTCGCCGTTATATAGTGCTCCGGTTTCGTGCGGTGACGAGAACGAAGTTTTTGGGCAATTATTGGCATGAAAAAACGATACTTTCATAATTTCACAATCCTTTTAGGCCAATAGCCTTCGTTCATGAAAAAACGTGAGGAATAAAAAGTGCCAAGGGGGGGATGAACAGCACCAGCGCGTAAGCCAGAATCATCACGGCCAAGACGTGCAGCACATCAGGAAAGGTATCCTCGATCTGGATGCCGCTGATTTTAGCCGAGGTGAACAGTCCGACAGCCAAAGGCGGCGTGACTCCCCCGATCGCCAAATTCATCATCATCAATACGCCGAAGTGAATGGGATCAAGACCAAGGCTTATTGCGATAGGTGTAAGGATGGGCGTCATGATGATAATGGTGGCAATGGTTTCCATGAACGTGCCCATAATCAGCAGAAGCAGGCTGATGAGGACAAGCTGTAGCGCTACGCTTTGTGTAAGGGTGGTCAACAGGTTGGCGAGCGTGTCTGGGATCTGTTCTATTGTCATGATCCAGCCGAAGGGGCTGGCAGCGGCGATGATAAAAAGAATGACGGCGCTGGTCACGGCGGAGCGGTTGACGGACAACATCAGACGCTTGAGATTAATTTCGCGATAGACAAAGAAGGCAAGCACGAAGGCATAAACCACTGCCACAACAGCTGACTCGGTAGGCGTAAAAATGCCTGTCATCACACCGCCGAGGATGATAATCGGCAACAGCAGCGGGAGGATCGCCTGTTTGCCCGCTAGGGCCAGCTCATGAAGATCAAACTTTCCTGCATCCCCACCATATTGCCGCTTCTTTGAGATATAGACTCCATAAACGATAAGCAGCACAGCAGTGATCAGACCGGGAATAATGCCCGCTAGAAACAGACCGCCGATCGAGACCCCGGCGCTTACCCCGAAGACAACCATGGCCATGCTAGGGGGGATGACCATCCCCAACACCCCGGCACCGGCGACCAGAGAGGCGGAAAAGCCCCTGCCATAGCCCTTGCGGATCATCTCAGGCTGGACAATCGATCCGACTGCCGCGACTGTCGCCACGCCTGAGCCTGAAATGGCACCAAAAAACGCTGAGGCCGCGACGGCAACCCCGGCCAACCCGCCGCGCATAAAGCCAAAAAGCGCATTGGCAAGTCGCATAAGCCGGGGCGTCGTGCCGTATTGCATCAATTCGCCTGCCAGCATGAAAAAAGGCAGCGCAAGGAGGGGAAAGGAATCGACACCCGAAATCATTTTCAGGGCCACAATATTGGAGGCGATGGGTCCGCCATCAATGAACATGAACAGCAAACAGGCAATGCCAATGGCAAACCCTACCGGCATGCCTATGATGAGAAGAATTCCCAACAATAAAAATAGCAGCATGGCGCACCTTCCTCACAAGGATTTTAAGCTTACTGGGACAATGTTTATTCGGCAGGGAATGGCTGATTACGCAGGAGGCGATAGGTATCGATCAATAGATAAACAGACATCAAAACACCCGAGACAGGGAGAATAAGATGCATCAGGCCCATGGGGATGCGCATGGCCGGACTTAGCGTACCCATCGTGTAGCTTAACGCGGCTACCACGTAGTAAGAGATGCACGACAAAAATAGGATGCACAGCACGTTGTTGAAGATAAAAACACCTTTTTTTACTCCTTGCGGAAGGCGATTGATAAAGAAGTCGATCTTCGTATGCGCACCCTCCACGACCCCCATCGATGCGCCTAGAAAGGCAATCCAGACCATAGCATAGCGGGCGAACTCCTCCGCCCAGAACACCGAAGTGCCAAAGAGATAGCGCATGACCACCTGACCAAAAACGGCGATGACCATTGCAATAAAGAGCAAGAAGGTCAGATGCTTGACCGCGTGGTCAATCCCTTTTACTAGTGTGTTCAGCATATGGCGTACCCCGTTGTGTCTCGTTTTATTTAAATTTTCGCTTGGGGAAGATATAGGCCATCACGTACCGGCAATGAATGCCGGCACGTAATCACAGGCACCTTACACGTTAAATTCCACGCCCAACTCTTGCCCCAATGCCTGCAGCGCGTCGTAGATCCCTTGGTCCATTGGCAGCCCTTTATCTAAGTTGTCTGCAGCCCAGCGCTGCTCGATCTCTCCTGGCAGAAACAGTTCTTCCACGCCTTCTGCACGGGCCGAGCTCTTGATGAGGCCGGCGAGCAGTAACATACGCTGCTTGAACTCCGTGATATCCATGAACTGAGCGATATCTAGGGCGAGCATGAAATGAGAAATCGACTGGCGTTCTTCCATGGCGTACATTGATGCGATCTGCTTGGAGAACTCGCCGCCCGAGAGCACACCTGTCAGCACCTCGGTCATGAGGGCAAGACCGAAGCCCTTGGCCCCACCGGTTGGAAACAGCGAACCCAGCATGGATTCGCCGTCATGGACCTGGGCGGGATCAGTAGTCATGGCACCGTTTTTATCCAGTCCCCAGCCTTCCGGCATGTCTTTGCCTTGCGACTTTGTGAAAAGAATCTTGCCCAAGGGCACATGGCTGAGGGCCATATCGAGAATCACTGGCGTCTCGCCACTTGAGGGTGCCGCGATGGCAATCGGGTTATTACCGATCACCTTCTCGGCGCCGCCGACGGCAGGCATGAGGGGCTCAACGTTACTGATGACCACGCCAATCATGTTCTGGTCGGCCGCCATCTGGGCAAAATGCCCGGCGATGCCAAAATGATTGCTGTTTTTGACGACAGCTACGCCTGCACCGTGATGTCGCGCCTTGTCGATGGCCATCGCCATGGTGCGGTAGCCCACGACCTGACCGGCACCATAGTGCCCATCAGCCACGACTGTCGACTCCGTCTCCCGCACGGTTTCCACCTGTGCGTCGGGCACGATCATATTTTTCTTGATGCGCTGAATATAGACCGGCAGGCGCATGAAGCCATGGCTGTGGATGCCCTTTTGGTCGGCCACAATCAGCGTCTGTGCCACGATATCGGCATCCTCAGCGCTCATGCCGCATTTGGTCAGGCACGCAATGGCGAACTGGCTGACTTTATCAACGTTGACGAACATATCGGATGTCCTCTTGATTAAGATGCTTGGGCGTCGTGAGACACGCTGGCGGCCTTGGTGCTTTCTTGAGGCGCGGACGCATTGCCGGCATTGCTGGGCTTAGCCTTCAAGATGAGCTTGATCAACTCATCACCGTTTTCCTTGGCAAAGGAGTCCCACAGTGGATGGACCACTTTTTCAAAAGCTTGCTTATCGATGCTGTTGACCTGCATGCCTTTTTCTTTCAAATCCGCCAGCAGCTCGGCGTTCTGCTCCGAAATCATCTGGCGCTCTTCGACTTTCATCTCTTCAGCAGTGTCACGGAGAATTTTTTGTTGCTCGGGGGTCAGCTTGGCCATGGCTTTGGGACTGGCGGTCAGGACGGCCGAGTTATAGATATGCCCTGACAGCGAGAGGTAATCCTGTACTTCGTAGAAGTTGTTGGCATGAATAAGCGCAATGGGGTTTTCTTGGCCGTCGACGGTGCCTTGTTGCAACGCGGTAAACAGCTCCGTAAAGCCCATGGGTATGGCACTGGCGCCGAGCATTTCGAACATTTTCAGACGGATGGGCACCTCGGCACTGCGGAACTTAATGCCTTGCATGTCCTCGGGATCGACGATCGGTCGGACATTGTTGGTGAAATGGCGCATGCCGTTTTCCCAATACGACAGCACCTCGAATCCTTCGTCTTTTAATATTTTTGAGACAGCCTTGCCATACTCGCCGTCATAGGCACGTCGAGCGTGTTCGCTACTTTCAAAGATGAAGGGCAGCTCCTCGACCCCCAGCTTCGCATTCAGATTTTGAAAGTTGGACACACCGTAGAGCAGTGCTAGATCGAGGCTGCCGGCTTGCAGCTGTTGAATTTCCTCTGCCTCGCTACCCAACACACCGTTATGGTGCACATTAATGTTAACGGCGCCATCCGTGCGCTCGTTGATGAGCTTGGCGAACTTATCGGAATAGATGCCGCCCGGGTGCTTGTTGGGAAACGCCTGTGCCAGCGACAGGGTGACTGACGAGTCGTTGGACTTCGAGGCGTCATTTTGAGCCGATTCGTTTTCGCTTGCCTGATTGTCGCATCCTGCTAGCAACATGACAGAAACGAGCGCGGAAAGTGCGGGAGTCTTGATATTAGACACGGCGTACTCCTTGCGGGATTGATATTATTGGCGCAGCGTACGGACTTGGGTGCGCATGCTGGTGAGAATCATGGCTTTGTCCGCGCCCGAGACGAGCGTCGTGACACCGCGTTCCCGCCAGTTGGCGAGCATGCCGGCAACACCGGCCCGGTCTGTTTGAAAATCCACGGCGAGAAAAGTCTTTTGATGGTGATGCGCCAAGGTCATGGCGTGATCGAAAGTGGTATGAATCAGGGGATGATCGACCTGCCCGGCAATGCCAAGTGATACCGAGAGGTCGAATGGACCAATCATGAAGGCATCGAGCCCGGGGGTTGCCACAATTGCATCAAGGTGATCAACCCCTGTTTTGCTTTCAATGAGAGCGATGACCTGCGTGTCCCGGTTTGCCTGATGGGCGTGCTCCTCCCATTGAGCAATCAGATGCCCACCGGCCCGCACAAAGGGACATGCCCCTCGCGTGCCCAGTGGTGCATATTTCGCCGCCTGTACGGCCCGCCGTGCCTCTTCCGGCGTTTCCACCTGAGGAATCAGAACTCCTTTCGCGCCCAGATCTAGCGCCTTCATAATAGGAAAGGCATCGTTTTCGGTCACTCTAACAACGGGGCGCATCTGACGACTTTCTGAGGCACGAATCAAATGTTCCAGTGAGGGAAAATCGATATTGCCGTGCTCCATATCGAGAATGGCAAAGTCGAATCCACTGAGCGCTACCAGTTCGACCAGTTCGGGGCTGTTGATCTGTACCCATGTGCCGAGGATAAGAGGTTCGGTGCCACAAGCCATGGGGGACTCTCCCTATTGTGTTTAGATTTGGCACTCGGTGCTAATATCAGCTGGCTGTCAATTGGTTGGTTAACGTACCTATGCCGTCAATGGATACGGCCATTACGTCACCGGGCTCCACAGGGCCAACGCCATGAGGCGTTCCGGTCAGGATGATATCGCCGGGAAGCAGGGTCATTTGTGAAGAGACGTAACTGACGATTTCGTGGACATTAAAAATGAGTTGGTTGAGATTTGAGCGCTGACGGACTTCACCGTTTACCGCAAGTTCAATGACGGCATCTTCGCACTTCAGGGTATTGACGATGCCGGGACCAACTGGACAGAACGTGTCGAAGGACTTACCGCGCGTCCATTGTTTATCAGCCAACTGAAGATCGCGAGCGGTAAAATCATTGGCACAAGAATACCCAAATATATAATTTTCAGCATCTTCTACACTAATATTTTTAGCCGGCTGGGAGATAACGATGGCAAGTTCAGCTTCATATTCCAAATGCTGGCTTTGTGGCGGAGCAACGATAGGATTTTTATCGCCAATAACTGAGGTTGACGGCTTCATAAACAGTAGTGGCTCCTTAGGCATATCCATGTTCATTTCCTTAGCATGGTCTTTATAATTGAGACCGATGCAAACGACCTTGGATGGGCAACACGGTGCCAAAAGACTTACCTCGTCAAAATCGAGGGTTTCGTTACTAATTTTGCCGCCCTGTAGCATATCGCCATCTAGAATTCGAATAATCCCCTGCGTCAAAAATCCCTGCTTTTCTTGACCGTCGTGCATGAAACGAATATACATTTACACTTCTCCTTTCTTCAGATTTTCTATACGAACTATGTGGTAAAGCCGCTGTTGAACATCGGTAAGGTGATCGCACATTGCGTTGGCAGACAATGTAGCGTCTCGCTGCTTCAATGCTTCTAAAATAGTCTGATGGTGAGCAAGCGAAGACTGCATAACCTCTTTGTCATAGGAGACTTGCGTCTGAATCTTGAACACCAGACCCAAGATGGAGTTATACAGGCTAATCAATACGCTGTTTTTCGATGTGGCAGCGATTTTTTTATGAAAGGCCATATCAGATAACACAAACTTGTCCATGTCCTTTTCTAATGTAGCCTGCTGCATGGCCTGGACATGCCAAGTAATTTCCTGAATACCGCTCTCCTCGATGCGAGTAGCGCCCAGCCTGATCATTTGCTCTTCCATGATGAGTCGTGCTTCGATGATCTCCTCATAAGCGCTTTCATCAAGCAGAATCTTCAGCGTAAGCGTGTCTTCAATGATGGCGG
Source organism: Salinicola peritrichatus (assembly GCF_003206715.1). Lineage (GTDB taxonomy): Bacteria > Pseudomonadota > Gammaproteobacteria > Pseudomonadales > Halomonadaceae > Salinicola > Salinicola peritrichatus. The sequence goes on from NZ_PZJU01000020.1 coordinate 12,742, forward strand.
AGAAATTGGCGGTTACGACAGTGCCCGCGTTGGTGCGCTTGACCAAACCCTGCAAGGAAAGAATCTTTAGTCCCTCCCGAATCGAGACTCGGCTGACTCTAAAGCGCTCGGCTAGATCGCGTTCACTTGGCAACCGGTCGCCCTCTTGCAGTTCCCCTCTCAAAATCAGGCTCTTTAGCTGGGCGACCACAAAATCACTCAAGCTTTTTCTTTCTAAAGGATCGATATTGAGCAAGGTGCTACACCTCCCGAGCAGTCTCATGCTTATATGGTTTTATGGTAGGACCACCAGAGCATGCAACCTCACGCTAAATAGCGCTTGCCTTCCGGTCAAGCGCATTCCAGCGGAGCAACACTAAAGTTCAATGCCTACCAGTACGTATTCTCCCAAGCGGGACGCTAGTCTAAAATGCGCATGGTTGCAGCGAAGAACTGTTATAAGCGTTTGACAGGGAAAGAAAAATGTTTTAGCCGTTACCACTGCGAAGCACTCGGCGAATCCCTGCATGTAGGGTTTGGGGTCATTTCGGCCCGTTGACGCTGAAACGTCACCCAGAACTTCACTCAACCACTAGCAGTTGGGCACCTAGCTTGGGGATGGCTCACCGCTCGCGACTTCTCTTTATCACCGATGGAGTCAAAGCGTATGATATTCAACGCGTCCTCTCCCAAGTACTTGGCCTAGCGCCAGATTCGACCTCTTCAGACAACAAGCGATGTAAACAAATGGATACCCAAGTTATGGCCCCGTTCCCCCCAACCGTGGACACGCAGGTCACGCTCGCGAACTGGCGCAAGCCGCCGTTTAACCGCTGGTCGTTCAGCCATGTCAGCGAGATCGTCCCGTCCAGCCTCATCCTGAATGATCCCGGACGCGTACAACCTCTCGAACAAGGGCCGGCAGCCGATCTTTCCTCTTTCCGGATCGGCGCCACGTCCGGCGCTATGAGCTTGGAGCAATGGCTAGAAGATACCTACACCGACGCCTTGCTCGTTCTTCGCGGGAACGAGATCGTTCACGAGCAATATATGAGGGAGATGAATCGTCGCCTCCCCCATATCCTCATGTCGGTTTCAAAATCCGTACTTGGTCTGCTTGCGGGTGTTCTCGTCGAGCAGGGAGTCTTCGATCCGTCCGCCAAGGTCACCTCTATCATTCCAGAGGTGAGCGGGTCTGCGTATGACAACGCCACCCTACGCGATCTCTTGGATATGCGCGCAGGTGTCTTATTCGAGGAAAACTACCTCGCCGATGGCGGGCCGATTATTGCGTATCGTAAGGCCCAGGGATGGGACCCACTAAGGCCGGGAGAAGAGCCGACCGACCTGCGCAATTTCTTCAAATTATTGTCTGAAACGGATGGCCATCACGGTGATCGTTTCCACTACGTCTCACCAAATACCGATCTCCTAGGGTGGGTAATGGAGAGACTGACCGGAAAGCGTTACGCTGATCTGGTCTCCGAATACCTGTGGGCGCCGATCGGTGCGGAGGAGAACGCCTACATTACCGTGGATCGGTTGGGTGCGCCGCGCTGCGCCGGTGGGCTCTGCGCCACCGTGCGCGATCTAGCAAGGATCGGACGGCTTTTTGTTACCAACGGGCGCGTGGGCGATGAGCAGGTCGTGCCGGAAGCTTGGATGATCGACATCATGACTTCGGGTGATCGCGACGCGTGGGATCGGGGCGATTTCATAGAGCTCTTCCCTGGCGTTCCAATGCACTACCGCAACCAATGGTACGTCGAGCACGGGGAACACCCCATGGTGTTCGGGATCGGTGTATTCGGTCAGAACGTCTTCATCGAGCCAGCAAGCGATCTCGTTATCGTTAAATTCTCGTCGCAGCCTCTGCCGCTCAACGCTCAATTCACAGCGCTGACGCGCAAGGGCATCAACGCACTTCGTGAGCTCCTTCGTTGAGCACCGACGGTCTTACGCTCTGTCTGAAAAATAGATCCGCAAACAGCGCTCGATGCAGGCCAGCGTGACCATGGCACGGTAACTTTTCGCCAACTTGTCGTAGCGAGTACAGAGTCGCCGCTTTTCTTTCATCCAGCCAAATAGACGCTCTATCACGTTGCGACGCCGATAACGCGGGCGTTCGAACAGGCGTGGTAGCCCTGGCTTGTGGCGGCGGTGCATCTGGCGGTGCCGGATTATCGGTCGTATTCCGCATCGGTCGCAGTATCGACTCAATCGATCACTATCGTAACCTCGGTCGGCCAGCAGATGGCGGCAGCGCTTGCGTGGACGTCCCGTATGACCTGGCAAGCGGATCTGCTCCATGACAGGAACGAGATAGCGTGAATCGGCATGTTGACCAGGCGATAGCAGGAAGCTCAGGGGCACACCGTTGGTATCGCAAACCAGGTGGATCCTGGTCGTCAGGCCGCCTCGGCTTCGCCCAAGGGCATGGTCTAACGGTTCCTGAGAGCCCCCTTTTTACCGCCGCCAGCGGCAGAGCGAGTCGCTCGAATCGAGGTGGAATCGGCCATCCAAGTATCGAGGTCCATATAGCCATCTTCCCGCAGCTTCAGGTGAAGGCGTGACAGGATACGTTCGAGCGTGCCGTCATCTCGCCACTGACGAAAGCGCTGGTAGACCGTTTTCCACGGGCCGAAGCGCTCGGGCAGATCCCGCCATTTGGCACCGGAACAGAGGATCCAGAAGATGCAGTTGAGCATCTGCCGGTCATCGCGCCGTGGGCGTCCACGCCCAGCGGGCGTGTCAGGCGAAACGATATCTTCAATCAATGCCCAACCCTGATCGGAAATCTCGTAACGTCCTGCCATGACAATACCTCCAAGTCTGAGGGAGGAAAGGCTAGCAAGACATCATTTTTCAGACAAAGCGTGGCACGCATGCGGGAACATCGGGTCGATGCGCTGCTGTTGTGCCCCGCGGAGGAAACCCCCGCGTCACTGATCGAAACGATCGCCGACTGGGGCATGCCCTGCATCGAGGTCATGCGGCACGTCGGCCCGTCACCGCTCGGCGACTATGTCGGTGCCGACCTTCGGGCGGGCGTCGCCAACGCCGTTCGTCACCTGATCGCCTTGGGGCATCGTCACCCTGCTCGCGGGAACCGCTGACCACTCCGCCGACCGCGAACGTCTCGCGGGCTACCGACAGGCCATGCACGAGGCCGGACTCGATGACCTGTCGCGCATCGTTCGCGGCCCCCTGACTCGTTGCGCAGGGCGCGAAATCACCCTCGAGCTGATGCGTGGCGACGACGTGCCCACGGCCCTGATCTGCCACAACGACCTGGTCGCACTGGGAGCGCTGCTGGCGCTTTCCCATCTTGGCCTGCGCGCGGGGCAGGACTGCGCGGTGGTCGGCGTCGACGACATCGATGAAGCCGCCCTCACCGACCCCGCATTGACCAGTATCGCGACCCACCCTCGATCGATCGGCCGCCGCGCCGCCGAACTGGCCCTGAAGCGGATACGGACGCCCGACGGCGAACGCGAACGCATCGTCCTCGAGGCACCGTTGATGGTTCGCGCCAGCTCCCAACCCTCGCTCGATCGCCCCCAGGAGTCACCATGAGATTTCACGAGGTTCCACGCTATCTGTCCGGCTGGCGGCTCATCGTCGCCACGGGCCTTCTTTTCGCCGCGCTCGCCACGCCGGCCGAAGCCCGCGAGCTGATCTTCGGCCACGGCGCCACGGAGGATACCGCCTACCACCTGAGCGCGGAGCGCTTCAAACAGTTGCTCGAGAAGAAAACCGACGGCGACCTGACGGTCAGCATCTACAGCAACTCGGTGCTGGGTCACGAGACCGAGATGTTCGAGCAACAGACCGCCGGTGCGCTGGATTTCTCGATCATCAATCCGGGGCTGATCTCGGAGTTCTCGCGTACCGCCAGCATCTTCTCGATTCCGTTTCTCTATCGCGATCTCGATCACTGGCGGCACGTGCTCGACGGCGAGCCGGGACGCGAAATCGCCAAGCGCATCGAGGACGAGACCGGCGTCAAGGTGCTCGCCTACTACGGCGGCAGCACGCGCCAGATCGTCAGCACGCGCCCACTGGAAAGCCTCGACGACCTTCAGGGCATGAAGCTGCGTACCAACCCGACCCGCCCGGTGATCACCGCCTGGGCGGCGCTGGGTACCCAGCCGACGGTGATGGCCTACAAGGAGATCTATACCGGGCTGCAGCTGGGCGCCATCGACGGCCTGCTCAACGAGGCGGAGTGGATCTACCGCATGCGCTTTCATGAGGTGGCACCGTATATCGGGCTCTCGGAGCACGACATCACCGTGCGCCTGCTGACGATCTCCGACGACACCTGGGATTCGCTCTCGCCGCAGGAGCAACAGGCGGTGCAGGCCGCCGCCGACGAGAGCGAGCAGTACGCCCGCGACCTGCAGATCCGGCTCGACAAGGAGTCCCGCGACAAGCTGAAGGCCGAGGGTGCCACCTTCTACCCGATGGATCGCGAGCGCATGCAGAAAATCGTCGCCGGCCCGCTGGGCAAGGTGATCGACGACATGGGCCTGCGCGATCTGTACGAGATGATCATCGATACTCAGTGAGGAGCCACGTCATGGCATTCGCAACGGCCCTGGGCCGCGTCAACCGCCAGCTGGAACGCCTCCTTCAAGGGGTATTGCTGCTGTTGCTGGCCAGCTTCATCGTGCTGATCGTCTATCAGATCGTCAGCCGCAACCTCGGTTTTCTACCCCGGCTCTACTGGACCGAAGAGATGAGCCGCTTCGCCTTCCAGTGGATGATCATGCTGGGCACCGCGATCGGCGTGCTGCATGCCGATCATTTCGTGCTCGAAGCCTTCCCCCGCGGCTCCCGCCCCGACCGGATGACTCGGGTGATCCGCGATGTTGCCTGCCTGATCGTCGGCCTGATCTTCGTCGTGTTCGGCTGGAACTTTGCGCTTTCCGGCTTCAACCGGATTGCCAGTGCCTCGCAGCTGCCGATGGTGGTGACCTATTCGGCCTTCTTTGTCTGTGGGGTATTGATCGTGCTGTTCAGCCTGCAGCGTCTGTCGCTGACCGCCAGCCGTGGCGTGGAAGCGATGGAGCGCGAGCTCGATACCCCCTCGGAGATCGATGAGTTGATCGACCCGGAGAATCCGAGCGCACCGCCGACCCAAGAGCTCGATTCACCGCTTGCCGCCGACCGCAACCAGGAGAAGACGCCATGATGCCTACCGACTGGTTACCCATGCTGCCGTGGCTGTTGTTCGTGCTGCTCGGTGTGCTCATCGTGCTGGGTGTGCCGATCGCCATGTCGCTGGTACTGACGTCGTTTTCCATCATCGCGCTCGACCCGCGCCTGATTCCGTGGGTCATGTTCCAGCGCATGTACTACGGCATGGACTCCTTCGTGCTGCTGGCGGTGCCGCTGTTCCTGCTTGCCGGCAATCTGATGAACGCCGCGCGCATCACCGACCGTCTGATCACGCTGTGCCTCAATCTGGTCGGCCATCTCAAAGGCGCGCTGGCCCATGTCAACGTACTGGTCAGCATGCTGTTCGCCGGGGTTTCCGGCTCCTCCACCGCCGACAGCGCCGGTATCGGCACGGTGCTGATTCCGGCAATGAAGAAGGAGGGCTATCCGACCCACTTCAGCGTCGCGGTGACGGCCGCGTCGTCGGTGATGGGGATCATCATTCCGCCATCGATCAACATGATCGTCTGGGGCGCGCTCACCAGCACCTCGATTGCCGGGCTGTTTCTCGGCGGTATCGTGCCGGGCATCCTGATCGCGATCGCTCAACTGCTGCTCAACCTCGGCTACGTGCGCCGTTACGATGTGCCCACGCGCCAGCGTGCCTCCTTCACGCAACTGGCGCGCTCGGGCAAGGATGGCCTGCTCGCCGCCGGCATTCCGGTACTGATCATCGGCGGCATCACCCTGGGTATCGTCACGCCCACCGAGGCTGCGGTGATGGCCGTGCTCTACGCGCTGATTCTGGGTTTCGTGGTCTATCGCGAACTGACCTTCAGGAGCGTGCTGGATGCCTCCACCGATACCGTGCGGCTCTGCTCGCTATCGCTGTTCAGCCTGGTCGGCGCGGCGATCTTCGGCTATCTGATCAGCTTTTACCGCATTCCGCCGTCGCTGATGGCGGGTGTCGAGATCACCGATCCGACCACACTACTGATCGTCGCCACCATCGTCATGCTGCTGGTCGGCACCTTCATGGACTCGCTGCCGGCGATGGCGATCCTGGCGCCGATCTTCCAGCCGCTGGCGGCCCAGGCCGGCGTCGATCCGCTGCAGTTCGGCGTGATCAGCGTCATGGCGCTCGGCCTGGGCCTGATCACCCCACCCTACGGCCTGTGCCTGATGATCGCGGCCAAGATCGGCGGTATTCCGCTGCTCAAGGCACTGGGCACGACGATGATCTACCTGCTGGTGATGCTGGTGGTGATCGGTGTGCTGATCGCCTTCCCCGAGCTGACGCTTTATCTGCCGCAGACCTTCGGCCCCGATAGCGGCTAGGGCCGTTTTTCGACACGGCGCGCTTGAATTTCTGTCGACAGTCCCTATAACCCGTTTCGTTTCGGCCTGGCTGGTGGCGTTGGCGTGCCCCGCCAGCGCCGCGTTCATTCTGTGGCTGCGTTTTTCCGTTTAGCGATCGGAGGAATATCAGGATGAGAATCGCCCAAGTCGCTCCCCTCAACGAATCCGTTCCACCCAAGCAGTACGGCGGTACCGAACGCGTCGTTTCCTATCTCACCGAAGCGTTGGTCGCCCAGGGCCATGAAGTGACGCTTTTCGCCAGCGGCGATTCGCGAACCGCCGCGGAACTGGTGCCGATGTGCGAGCGCGCCATGCGCGGCGACGAGCTGGTGGTCGACAGGATCTCGCCCCTGCTCGCCCAGATCGACAGCGTGCTCGAACGCGCCGACGATTTCGACGTGATCCACTTCCATACCGACTATCACGCTCACTTCCTGCCATTGCGTTATCTGTCCGTGCCGCATCTCACCACCTTGCACGGCAGGCTCGACATCAGCGACGCCTATCCGCTGTTCGCGCGTTTCCCCCACGAGCCGCTGGTATCGATCTCCAATCATCAGCGCCAGCCGCTGCGTGGCGTCAACTGGCTCGATACCGTCTACAACGGCGTGCCCGAGTCGCTCTACCGTCTCAATCCCGACGGTGGCGACTATCTCGCCTTCATCGGCCGTTTCTCGCCGGAGAAGGCGCCGCATACGGCGATCGAAATCGCCCTGCGCGCCGGGTTGCCGATCAAGCTGGCCGCCAAGCCCGCCGACGTCCAGGGCGACAAGGACTATTTCGATAGCTGCATCAAACCGCTGCTCTCCCATCCGCAGGTGGAATACATCGGCGAGATCGGCGAAAGAGAAAAGAACGATTTCCTCGGCAATGCCCGCGCGCTGCTGTTCCCGATCGCCTGGCCCGAACCGTTCGGCCTGGTGATGATCGAGGCCATGGCCTGCGGCACTCCGGTCGTCGCCTTCCGGCGGGGCTCGGTGCCCGAAGTCATGCGCGATGGCGTCAGCGGCCGGGTGGTCGACAACGTCGATCAGGCAGTCGCCGCGCTGGCGCATATCGAGAAGATCGACCGCCGGGCATGTCGGCGCTACTTCGAGCGGCACTTCTCGGTCTCGGCGATGACCGAAGGTTACCTGAGCTGCTATCAGCGCCTGCTCGACTCCGGGAACGGCCCGCATGGCCCCCGCCAGCGTATTCCCCTGCATACCGCCGTCGCTTGAGGAGTCGGTCATGAACGATACGATTCGCGTCAACGATCAGTGGTACGTCAACGCCAGTTCGGCACGCGCGGATTCACGCACCCAGGTGCTCAAACAGGGCGAGACCTTCGCCCTTTTCGATCGGCTGGGAGACATCCAGCCGGTCGGCCTCGGCGAACAGGGGCTCTACCATGAGGGAACCCGCTATCTGTCGCGGCTCGAGCTGGATGTCGATGGCCAGCGGCCGTTGCTGCTCAATTCGGCGGTCAACCGCGACAACCAGGGATTCAGCGTGGACCTCACCGTGCCGGCCAGCGCCGAGGTAGCCAAGGATACGGTGCATCTGCGCCGCACCAAGGTGCTCTGGGACGGGGTGCTGCACGAGCGTATCCGCATCACCAACTACGGCACTGCCACCGCCAGGTTGCGGCTCGGTGTGCTGGTGGCCGCCGACTACGCCGATATCTTCGAAATCCGCGGACGCCAGCGCGCCCAGCGCGGGGAGCGGCTCGCGCCGACCCGGGACGGACAGGCCGTGCTCTTCCGTTACCGTGGTCTCGATGGCCGAACGAGTCAGACGCGCATTCGATGCGACCGCCCGGTGCGTGTCGATGAGGCGGAAAACGGCCAGTATCTGGTTCATGAGCTGGAATTGGCCTCCCAGCAGACGGTCACGCTCGAACTCAGTGTCGCCTGCGAGGAAGGGAAAGCACCGGAACAGGCACTGGACTTCGACACCGCCGTGCATCGGATCGGCGCCCGGCGGGCCCACGATCGCGCCCTGGTCGGCTCGCTCTACTCCGACAACGAGCAGTTCAACGAGTGGATGACACGCTCCGCCGCCGATCTGCAGATGCTGGTCAGCGATACGCCGCATGGGCCCTATCCCTACGCCGGGGTGCCCTGGTTCAGTACGGCGTTCGGGCGCGATGGACTGATCACCGCGCTGCAGACCCTGTGGCTGGCTCCCGATCTGGCGCGCGGCGTGCTGGGGTTTCTCGCCGCCACCCAGGCCGAGGACCAAAATGCCCAGTCCGACGCCTCCCCCGGCAAGATCCTGCACGAAACCCGCGACGGCGAAATGGCGCGGCTCGGCGAGGTTCCCTTCGGACGCTACTACGGCAGCGTCGATTCGACGCCGCTGTTCGTGGTATTGGCCGACGCCTATCAGGCGCGTAGCGGGGACACGGCGTTCATCCGCCAGCTGTGGCCGGCGCTGGAACAGGCACTGCACTGGATCGATCGATATGGCGATCTCGATGGCGACGGCTTCGTCGAATACGAGGCCAGCCGTCATGGCGGACTGACACAGCAGGGCTGGAAGGACTCCGCCGATTCCGTGTTTCATGCCGACGGCCGTAGTGCCGAGGGTCCCATCGCCTTGTGCGAGGTTCAGGGCTACGTGTTCGCCGCCAAGCGTGGTGCCGCCAGGCTGGCACGGCTGCTGGAAAAGCCGGAGATGGCCACGCGCCTGGAGCGGGAAGCCGATACGTTGCAGCAGCGCTTCGATGCCGCCTTCTGGCGCGACGACATCGCCAGCTACGCCCTGGCACTGGATGGCGACAAGACCCCGTGCGCCGTTCGCGCCTCCAACGCCGGCCACGCCTTGTGGAGTGGGATCGCGCTACCGGAGCGGGCCAGCACGCTGGCGCGAACACTGCTTTCCACAGAAGGTTTCAACGGCTTCGGCATTCGTACCCTGGCCGAAGGCGAGGCTCGCTTCAACCCGATGTCCTACCACAATGGCTCGGTATGGCCGCACGACAATGCCATGATCGCCCAGGGGCTGGCCCGCTACGGCTACCAGGAGGCCGCTATCCGCATCATGACCGGGCTGTTCGAGGCCGCCATGCACATGGAGGATTACCGCTTGCCCGAACTCTTCTGCGGCTTCGCGCGCGAACCCTCGCAAGGGCCGACGCGCTATCCCGTGGCCTGCTCGCCCCAGGCGTGGGCGGCGGGCAGCGTATTCCAGATGCTGCAGGCGTGTCTCGGTCTGACCTTCAGCGCCGAATCTCCGCATCTGCGCTTCGACTATCCCCGCCTGCCGGTGTGGATCAACCACCTGTCGATCCAGCGGCTGCGCGTCGGCGACGCCACCCTCGATCTCTCGTTGGCCCGGCACGCCAACGATGTCAGCGTCAACGTCACCCACCGCGAAGGCGACGTGAAGGTCAGCGTGCTGGTCTAGCGGCTCGAACGCATGAGGAGAAGCCATTGGCGAGGACGTTGAAAGGCTTCAGCGGGATATAACTCAACCTGCAGCGGGAGCGCGACTGAATCGAAGGCATTCATCGGAAAATGATGGGTTTCAGCAGGAATGTGCAGCGAGTGAGCATTTTCCCCATCCCGGCTTGTCAAGGTGAATCGGGACGACTAAAGTTGAAATCGAGATTGAAAACAGTGTTCCGTAATCCTATGTTCAAGGTTTCCGGTTACGGCGCCGATAATCGGGACACTGGGAAGCTCTGATTTACGTCGCGAGCGATGGGAGATTGGTCGCTGCCGGTGCGCAAGAACCGGAGTTTACGCGGTGTTAAATGAGGATTCTGACCGGGCTGGCGCACCAGCACCGCCAGCGATCAAGCTATCGAGCGCAGTAGTTAATCAGTGTTTCCCTAGAGCGATTTTCAGCGACAGGCGGGCCCCACTCGCTTGCCAATTCGAACTCACCGACTGCGCCCTCGAGGCGACCCATCATGCCCGATCCGCTCTGTTTGCTATTCGATTGCGACGGCACCCTGGTCGACAGCGAACCGCTGCTGGCCGAAATCATGGCCAAATGCCTGACCCAGGCCGGGCTCCCTTTTCAGGCCAGCGACTACATGCGCGATTTCCGTGGCACTCGCTTTGCCAACATCGTCGCGCACCTGGAGCGTGTCTACGGACGCCTGGAAGATGGGGTCCGCGAGCAGGCCGAGACCGCCATGCGCCAGGAAATGCACGAACGCATGGCCACCGAGCTTCAGCCCCTCGATGGCGTGGCACAAGCACTGGACGCTCTCGGTGCGCTGCCGCGCTGCGTCGCCTCCAACGGCCCCGAGCACAAGATCCGCCGGGCGCTGGACAGCACCGGGCTGAGCGGTTTCTTCGGCGACAACATCTATAGCGCCTATACCGTGGGCAGCTGGAAACCGGAGCCGGGCCTGTTCCTCCACGCCGGGCGGGACATGGGTTTCGCGCCCGCCGACTGCGTGGTCATCGATGACGCTCAGGTCGGTGTACGCGCGGCATTGGCAGCCGGCATGCGGGTCGTCCACATCAACCGCTTCCCCGAGCGCGAGGCGACACCCGCCGGTGCCATCGGCATCCGTCAGATGGATGAACTGCCGGCCGCCATCGACAGGCTGATCCCCGCCCTCGCCGCCAGCAATCTCTGACCCCCTTGGCATGAATCTCGACTCGCGGCCCGAGCCAACCGCTCGGGCCGCGGTCATTTCGGAATCGGTCGTTTTCGCGCGAACGGCCGCGTTATCATGCGCCTTTCATGTCTTGATTCGGAGTTCTCATGCCTTCGTTACAGGATCAGCTACGCGGCCTGGTCTACTCCACCGAACACGGCGAGACCTGCCCCGACTGCCGCCGGCCACGGGCCGACTGCCTTTGCCACGAACGCGAGGAGGCCGAGCGCATCGCCGCCTTGGACGGCATCGTGCGCATCCGCCGCGAAACCAGCGGTCGCAAGGGCAAGGGCGTGACCACGATCCAGGGCGTCCCGCTGACCCATGACGAGCTGAAAACCCTGGCCAAGGCACTGAAGAAGCGCTGCGGCACCGGCGGCGCGGTCAAGGATGGCGTGATCGAAATCCAGGGCGATCATCGCGAAGTGCTCAAGACCGAGCTCGAATCCCGTGGCTATCGGGTCAAACTGGCTGGTGGCTGAGCAACTGGCCGAAGACCGTTCGAGAATGCTGGCAAACTACTGCGCTCGCCCATGCAGCGTTGAGTCGGAGCGCAGCGGAGACAACAGCAAAGGCTGGCCCGAAGGGCGAGCGAAGCGAGTCAATCCACCTCAAAATGCTCATTTACGACATGTAAACTGCGCTTCTTCGATGGATTTCGCCTTGCCTGGCCATCGCTCGTGACGTTTGTCAGCATCCTCGTTCCAGTGGAATTTCCGCCCGCTTCGTCTGTCACAGCGGAACCGCCTTTTTCCTGTCGTGAGAATCGCAATGCTCCTATCTACTGCGCTGCGTCGATATCGCCTCGCCGCGGCAATACTGTTACTTGGCGTACTCGCCGGCTGCGCCAGCGGGCCACAATTCGAAACGCTCGAAGCCCGGATCGTTTCCGAAAAACCGGTGACACTGCCAACGGACGCCACCCTCGAAGTGCAGCTCGAGGACGAAACCACCGGTTCGGTACTCGCCAGCAGCCGCTATGAACGCCTAGGCCAGTTGCCGATCCCGGTCAACTTGCGCTATGCACCCGAGGCGATCGTCGCGGACGATATCTATCGGCTGAGCGCCCAGGTACGCAGCGGCGGCCGCATCATCTATCTCTCGCCGGAGCCGGTATCGGTGTTCGGCGTCGACGATCCCGAAACGCTCGACATTCCGATCGAGACCACCGGCGCGAACACCGCGCGGTGACGAACAGCGCCTCGGCGCGGGTGGCCCCCAGGTTGATGCGGGCCAGCTCCCTAGCGCTTCATGGATATCCTGCACCGTACCGCGAACGCCGGCCGCGACATCGCGGAGCGTGCTCGACCTCGGCTAGAATAGGGCGTCCCGCCCACGCCACTGCAAGGACAATCGCCCATGGCCTGGTTGGAATACCTGTTGCCGCTGATCTTTCTCGCGCCACTGGGCGCAGCCGCGCTGGTGGCCATTACCCTGCGCGACTTGCAAAGCGTGGGCCTGCGTTCGCCGCATACCGGCGAGCCCATACGCGAGATCGCGCAGGCGCATCGCGACCGCCTGGAGCGGGCTCGGGTGACCTTTTTCCTCGATGCGACGCTGGCGCCGACACTGACCCTGACGCCGCTGGTCTACGGCATGGGGAGAATGCTGTTCGCCGACGAGCAGAGCTGGCTGGAGTGGTCGCTCTACGGCGTCGTCAGCACGCTGCTGGCGGTGGTGTTCTGCTTTTTGATTCTCCGCGACGTGCAACGCGTGCGTCGTCTCACCCATAGTCTTGCCTGCGAACTCGCGGTCGGCCAGGCGCTCGATCACCTCATCCGTCCGGCGGCCGAGCCCTATTTCGTATTCCATGACTTCCCCGCCGACAGCTACAGCATCGACAACGTGCTGGTGACGCCACAGGGCGTTTTCGTGATCCAGACCATGGCGCGGGATTTCCCCCTCGATCTCGAGGGTAAGCCGCGCAAGACCGTTGCCGTCGAAGCCGAGCGCCTACGCTTCCCCGATCGGCACGAGCGCGAGATGCTGCGCAAGGTGCGCATGGCGACCGTGTGGCTGCGCCAGTGGCTGACGCGGCACGCCAACCTCAGCGTCTCGGTGAACGGTATCCTGGTGCTGCCCGGCTGGAACATCGACGACGAGACCGAACATCTCGGCGATACCCGCGACGTGCGCGTGGTCGACGGCTTCGATCTCGCCGCGCAACTGGGCATCGCCACCGACGAGGCGATCGACGACGCTCAGCGCCAGCATCTGGTCGAAACGCTCAATGCCCGCTATCAACGATTCGATCGCAAACCGTCGACTCGCTGACGACACTTTCGCCCCCCCCCGACGACACTTGTATCCCAGGAGACGCCATGCCCCGTTCCGCCACCGCCTACGACGTACTCACCTTCGGTGAAGCCATGGCCCTGTTCGTGGCCGACGACAGCGGCCCGCTGGATCGGGTCGTCCAGTTTCACCGCCGCACCGCCGGTGCCGATACCAATGTCGCCATCGGCCTGTCACGATTGGGCTTCGACGTTCGCTGGCTGAGTCGGGTGGGCGAGGATCACAACGGCACTTTCCTGCAACGCGCGCTCGAAGCCGAAGGCCTCGACTGTCGACACCTCAAGCGCGACCCGAACCACGCCACCGGGCTGGTGTTCAAGGCGCGCGCCGTGGATGGCGCCGACCCGCATGTCGAGTACGTCCGCCGCGGTAGTGCCGCCAGCCACCTGTGCATCGACGACTGCACGGATGTCGAACTCGACGCCGCCCGCCATCTCCACGCCACCGGCATTCCGCCGGCGCTGTCGCCAACCGCCCGCGAACTCTCGTTCGAGCTGCTCTCGCGTGCCCGCGCCGCGGGCTTGTCGATCTCCTTCGATCCCAACCTGCGCCCGACCCTGTGGCCGAGCGAGGCGGTGATGATCGAGACCCTCAACGCGCTGGCGGCCAAGGCGGATATCGTGATGCCGGGGCTCAGCGAGGGGCGCTTGCTGACCGGCCGCGAAACGCCTTACGACATCGCCGGCGACTACCTGGATCGCGGTGCCCGCGCGGTGGTGATCAAGCTGGGCCCGGAGGGCAGCTACTTCCGCACGGCGGAGACCGAAGGCAGCGTGAAAGGGGCTCCGGTCAAGACGGTGATCGATACCGTGGGTGCCGGCGACGGTTTCGCGGTCGGCATCATCAGCGCCTATCTCGACGGCCTCGACTGGCAGGCGGCGCTCAACCGAGGCAACCTCATCGGCGCCCGTCAGGTACAGGTGATCGGCGACATGGAAGGCCTGCCCAGCCGGGAAGAGTTGGTCGCCATGGAGTCCAGCGGCGAGGCGATCTAAGCCTAGTGCAAGGTGGTTTACGAAAAGTCGGCGAGCGAAGGCCAGACTAGGCGCAACGACCGTAGGGAGTCACAGCCGTAGGCTGGCCCGAAGGGGGGAGCGTAGCGAATCAAAATCGGCGCAGAAAGGACCGGGCTCGTGTTCGAGTTTACGGAGTTGTAAATGAATCTTCTAAGCCGATTTTTAACGACGCATGGGCGAGCACAGCCAGTTTTCGCGCAGCGCCGCCAGCACGGCGGGCTTGAGCGCGCCCAACGCCTCGCCGGAAAGTCCGCTCAGCACGATCAGTCGCACCTGGCGTCCATCGCGATAGCCCAACCACAGCGGTAGCTGGACCGCGCAGCGGGTCTGCGGCTGAACGCGCAGCGGCCAGCGTCGCGGCCGCGCCAGGCGCTCCCACAGCCACCAGCGTTCGAACTCGGCGGTCGACGGGCAATCGCCGCCATCCAATAGCGCCGTGCCGTCCTCGGCGTCGGTCGACTGTGCGGGCAGTGCTCCTGGCCATAACAGTGCGCGTGGCGTGTGCTCGGCGGCCATCAACCAGGCTCGTGGTGCCTGCGCCGGCCTGCCGATTGCCACCGCCCACAGCGACAACCAGGCCGGCTCGAAACGTTGCGCACCGAAGCGTTCGAGCTTGGCTCGCGCCGCCGAGACATCGAGCCGCCGCGCCAGCCTAACCATTGGCCCACAGCTGCAGCCCACCCAGCAGCGCCAGCGCCATGAAGAACCAGACGACCAGCCCGATGCAACGCCAGCGGGTCAGGCGCGCATCGCGGCCGACGATCTCGGCGGCGTCGCTGCGCCCCTTGAGGATCGCCTGCATGTCCGGCGCGGTCTCTTCGATGACGACATCGGCCAGCTGTTCCCGCGAGGGGGCCGGCGCCGTCAGGCTGACGCCGTAACCGACGACCAGCGAGACCACCAGTCCGACGAAATTCTGGTAGAGCCACGAAACGTCGGTATTCGATACCGCCCACACGGCGGCCATTCCCAGCACGATGCCGGCCACCGCCCCGCGTCCGTTGCTGCGGTGACTCAATATCGCCAGCAGGAAGACACCCAGCAGCGCGCCGTAGAACCAGGAGCCGATGCGGTTGACCGCCTCGATCACCGGGCCGAGATTGCCGGCGAAGAAGGCGAATACCGTGGCATAGAGCCCCCAGAAGATGGTCGCCCAGCGCGATACCTTGAGATAGTGGCGCTCGTCGGCATCGGCGTTGACGTAGCGGGCGTAGAAATCGCGCACCGTGACCGCGGAGAGCGAATTGAGCGCCGAGTCGAGACTCGACATCGCCGCCGCGAACACGCCGGCGATCACCAGTCCGGTGATGCCCACCGGGAAGGCCTCGACCACGTAGCGCGGAAACAGCTCGTTGAGATTCTCCGGCGCCGTCAGCCCGTGCTGCTGGTAGTAGGCCGCCAGCATCACGCCGATGAACAGAAACAGCAGCATCTGCGGCACCAGCAGATAGCCACCGATCAGCAGCGATCGCTGCCCCTCGGCGATCGTCGGGCTGGTCAGCACGCGCTGGATCTGGCTCTGGTCGGTACCGAAGTAGGCGATGTGCATCACCACGCCGCCGATCAAACCGGCCCAGATCGAATAGGTCACCGTCGGATCGAGCGAAAAATCGATCGTGTTGAACATGCCGTTGGCGGCGCCGAATTCGAACACATCGCCCCAACCGCCGGGCAGGCTGGAAACCATCAACACCATGCTCAGGATGGCGCCGAGCCAGAGTACGAACATCTGGATCACGTCGGTCCAGATCACCGCGCTGATTCCTCCCAGCACGGTGTAGCTCACGGCGATCACCGCCATCAGCACGATGGTCAGGTTGACGTTCCATCCCGTCACCACGGAGAGCACCAGTGCCGGGGCGTACAGCACCACGCCGGTGGCCAGCCCGCGCGCAATCAGAAACAGCAACGCCGCCAGCGACCGCGTCAACGCACCGAAGCGCCGCTCGAGCAATTCATAGATGCTGTAGATGCCGGCGCGATGAAAGACCGGTACCAGCACCAGAATCAGCACGGCCATCGCCAGCGGCACGTTGATAAAGGTCGCCAGGCGCTCCAGGCCCCCTTCGAAGCCCCAACCGGGCGCCCCGATGAAGGTGATCGCGCTGGCCTGGGTCGCCATTACCGAGAGCCCGATCGCCCAACCGGGGATCTTGCGGCCGCCGAGGAAGTAATCCTGCGTGCTTTCCTGATCCTTGCCGAAGCGGGCCCCGACCCAGGCGATGCCCACGACGTAGATGATCAGGACGACGGTGTCCCACCAAGTGAAAGCGCCCACATCTCCACCTCGATTTTGTTACCGACAAACCAAGCGTAGCACGTCACTCACGGGCGCCCAGTGAACCCGTTTTGACCGGCCCGAACGAAAAACCCCGGCCATTGGCCGGGGCAAGGGGAAACGCTATCCGCTATCAGCCCGCGGGCTGCTCGGGGCTGTCCGGCATGTTGATGCTGCCCGGTTCCACCCGGTTGAGGTGGAGGAACTGCAGATGACGCTCGTACTGATCGAGAATATCGTTGATCACCTGCTCCTTGGTGTAGCCCATCAGGTCGTAACCCTGGCTACCCTCCAGCAGATACACTTCCAGACGGTAGTACCGACCGCTGCTACGCGGCGTACGCATGGCGAACGATGGCGTGGAGAACGGCTGCGTCCAGATCTGGTAGGCGAAGTTCTGCTCGTTGCCGAGGTCGACATAGAACGAAAGATAGTCGTCGTCGTTCTGCGAGCCCTCTTTGATCTCGACGTCGACGCCCTGCTGTACCAACTCGTCGCGCACGGCCTCCATGGCCGGCAGGCCGGTCTCTTTGAGGAATCGGCGCGCCTGTTCCCGATTGGGGAACGACATCGCCCGCTTGAGTCGTGATTGCCAGTTGTAGGAACGATCCCGGCCGCCGCCCGTGGACATCCGACCCGACAGCGAACCCGAGAGACTGAGACGATGACTGTCTTCCTTGAAGGCTTCGACCTTCAGCGCCTTGTAGAGGCCGGCGATCATGAAGAACAGCACGATCGAGAACGGCAGTCCGGTAATCACCACCGCACTCTGCAGCGTGGAAAGCCCCCCGGCGAGCAGTAGCGCCAACGTCAGGATCCCGATCACCGCCGACCATAGGATACGCATCCAGATCGGCGCGTCGCTGTTGACGTCCTTGAGGATCGAGGTGAAGTTCGACAATACCAGCGCCCCGGAATCTCCCGAGGTCACGAAGAACACGATCGCCAGGATACTGACCGCGATGGTGGTCACCACCGGGAAAGGATAGGCCTGCAGGAACAGATAGATGCCCGCCGGCGGCGTGTCCATGACCTGCTGGCCGAAATCGCTGGCACCGTTGATCGCCATGTCGAGGGCACTGTTACCCAGGATCGACATCCAGATCATCATGAAGGCGATCGGCAGCGTCAGGGTACCGGCGACGAAGGTACGGATGGTGCGCCCACGCGAGATACGCGCCAGGAACAGCCCCACGAACGGCCCCCAGGCGATCCACCAGGCCCAGAAGAACAGCGTCCAGGCATTCAGCCAGTCGGTGGGACGATCGAAGGCGTAAGTATCGAACGACATCGAGATGAAGCCGGAGAGATAGTCCCCGACGTTCATCACCAGGGCATTGAGCAGAAAGATCGTCTTGCCGGCAAACAGCACGAACAGCAGCAACGCGATCGCCAGCAGAATGTTGAATTCGGAGAGGCGGCGAATCCCCTTTTCGACCCCGGTGACCGCCGATATGGTGGCGAACAGCACGATCAGCAGCACCAGGACGGTCTGGGTCCAGGCGCTTTCGGTAATGCCGAACATGTAATCCAGCCCGTAGTTGAGCTGGATCACCCCGATGCCGAGGCTGGCGGCAATCCCGAACACGGTGCCGAGCACCGCCGCGATATCCACCGCATGGCCAATCGGTCCGTAGATCTTCTTGCCAAAGATCGGATAGAGCGCGCTGCTGATGGTCAGCGGCAGGTTGTGGCGATAACTGAAGAACGCCAGCGACATGCCCACCAGGGTGTAGATTCCCCAGCCCGACAGCCCCCAGTGCAGGAACGTGATCTGCATGGCATGCCGCGCCGCGGCGACCTGATCGACGGGAGCGTCGGGAGCGGTGTAGAACTGGGTCAGTGGCTCGGCCAGGGCGAAGAAGATGACCCCGATGCCGATCCCGGCGGAGAACAACATCGCCGACCAGGAAAAGATATTGAAATCGGGTCGCGCGTGTTCCGGCCCCAGCCGAATCTTGCCGAAGCGCGAAACGCCGAGGAAAATCACGAAGGCGAGATAAATGACGACGGTGAGGAAGTAGTACCAACCGAAAGTGTTGGATATCCAGCCCAGCAGGGCGTTGATGATCGCGTTGGCCTGATCGGTGGCCACCATCGCCCACACCGAGAAGATCACGATACCGATGACGGACCCATAGAAAACGACGGGATTCAGTCGGTCCTGGGTGTGGGAATCATTATCGGGTCTGGTACTCATGCGGCTCCCGTCATGTTGGATAGTGACATGCTTGGCGCACTCGGCGCGGCACCAACGCGCGTAAGCGCCGAAAGCCCCGCAATGCGGTGCTCCGCCAATCTCCTGTTCATCGCGAACTCACATGGCTTCGGCTTGAGTTAAGTCGACTTTGGTCAGCGAATCCAGAAAGCGTTTCAACGATAGGCCTCATCGCTACACTACCGCCATTCGCAGGCGGCCTTCCGAGTTCCAACGGTCGGGCCGTCCCGCCAAGGTGGATTCGATTGCCGTCAAGCCTGGCCATGTCGGCGTTCTGGCTACCGCTGCTGGTGATAGCGAACAGTAAAAAGCACACCAGTTTTTATTGATTGCCTATTCAATTAAAATACGGCGTTATGGATCGCCTTTCAACCGCCGTCCTCCGACTTTGCCACGCCGCGGTCCGCACCGATGTCCGAAAAAACGACGGCGCCGGGCTCATGCCCGGCGCCGTCGCGGAATCGACATCTTGTTTCGGTGGATGCTGGCGCGGTTCAAGCCGCTGGCGGACGGAACGGGAATGCAGCGCTGCTCGCGGGATGACCGGAACGAACGACGGGAAGCGGGATTTACTCGCCCTTCAGCCGGCCGCCCATCTCTTGCGCCAGTTCGACCGCGTAGTGATCGGTCATGCCGCCGATGAAGTCGAGCATGCGGCGGTAGCTGTCGTAGAGCGACCAGGAGGGTTTCGGCGTGTTCTCGCCGATCAGCGCCAGCACGCGCTGATGCTTGAACGAGGAGTGGCCGGTGTGGTGCAACTCGTGAGCAGCACCGATGAAGGCCTCGAGCAGGATGCCCAGGGTGGTGTAGGCGCCGATCTCCAGTTTGGCCTTGCGCTCGTTGCGGAAGATGCGTTCGCGGGCCAATTGCTTGGCCGACGAGACGCCCCAGGTCAGATCGGGATGGCACAGCTCGAGCAGGTCCTCCTCGAGCGCGCCGTTGAGCAGCGCCGTCTCATGTTGAACGAAGACATCGCCAACCTCGTTGACCGCCCGCTCCATCGCCGCCCCGCGCAGCGCGGCGATACGCCGGCGCTGGGAAACCCCGGTCGCGGCCATCTGTTCGTAGCCAGCCGGCGGTTCCCCGGCGATCTGCAACAGGATCTTGGCGACCTCCTCGTAGCGCAGGATCCCCATCTCGAGGCCATCCTCGAGATCGAGCAACGCATAGCAGATATCGTCCGCCGCCTCGACCAGGTAAGCCAGCGGGTGGCGGCACCACTTGGAGTCGCCGACCGACTTCATGCCCAGGCGCTCGGCGACTTCCGTCAGCAGATGCTTTTCCGACTGATAGCAGCCGAATTTTCCCATCGCGCCGCCATGTTCCACGGTCCAGGGATACTTGAGCAGCGTGCCGAGCGTCGCAGCGGAGAGACGCATGCCACCGCCGAACTGGTTGTATTCGATCTGGGTGACGACGCGAAAGCCCTGGGCATTGCCTTCGTAGGTCAGCAGATCGCGACGCTGCGCCTCGTCCAGACCGTCGAGCAGTCCACTGCCCTGCTGCTCGGTCCACTTGAACCAGTCGCGAATGGCATATTCCCCGGCATGGCCGAACGGCGGGTTGCCGATATCGTGCCCCAGACAGGCCGCCTGCACGATCACGCCCAGGTCGGCCGGGCTGACCCATTCGGGCAGGCGCTCACGCAACTGTTCGCCGACGATCATGCCCAGGCTGCGGCCGACGCAGCCGACCTCCAGCGAGTGAGTCAACCGGGTGTGGATATGATCGTTGTCGGTCAGCGGGTGGACCTGGGTCTTGCGCCCAAGGCGCCGGAAGGAGCCGGAAAAGACGATGCGGTCGTAATCCTTGTGAAACGGGCTACGGCCGATTTCGCCACGCGAGGTCCGGCCATCGTGCAAACGGACGGGATCGAGCAGACGCTCCCAGTGCATGGCGGTCATCGTGGTCTCCGGTTGTTGGGATCGTCAGTCTCGGGGTTCGCGTCGCAAGCTTCAAGCAAAGCCAGGCTGGTTTTGGTTTTTTCTGGGTAAGCGGATTAAATGGTTGATCTTACCTTTGCATGAGAGTGAGACAGACCGGCATCTCATCGGATTATCTGGTTGATGCTTCACCTACTGCTGGTGCATGTTTCCTTCGCTAATTCCAGCAAGAACCCCACACGCCTCAACTTCCCGGTCATCGTTGCAACTCGCTCTCAGTGAAACGAGTTGTTTCTCAAGCGCTTGCAGAGCGGTTATCTGCGACCGCACATGAGAGATGTGATCATCGAGCAAGGCGTTGACGGCGGTACAAGGCTGATGAGGGTCGTCCTGATAGCTCTGTAGTTCGTGAATCTCAGCCAGTGACAGGCCCAGGATTCTGCAGCGACGGATGAAGGCCAGCCCCTCACCATGCTTCTCGGTATAGACACGGTAACCGTTGTCCTGCCGATCAGGCGGCGGCAACAAGCCCTGCTGTTCATAGAAGCGGATCGTCTGTGTTTCGACCCCTACCAACTGCGCCAACTGACCAATGCGCATCAGCCTCCTCCCCAACGGATTCTTTACTCTATTGACCTTATAGTAGCTTTATAGTTTTAAATGGTACCACAACATTGTTCAAGTGGAGTCGTATCATGAGCAAATCCTGTGGTGGCGCCTGTGGCGGTGATGCAACGTCCGCAGCGGATACCGATATACAGGCCTCCTCCGAGGCGCCAGGGAGATGGGTCAGTGTTTATGCCGTGCCGAAGATGGACTGTCCATCAGAAGAACGAATGATTCGCCTAGCCCTGAACGGCTTTGAGGAGATTCGGGCGCTGTCCTTCGACTTGTCGAACCGCCGGCTGAAGGTCGTGCATGACGGCGAGGTCGAGCCCGTCACCTCGAAACTGAAGACCTTGGGGCTAGGCGCCTCGCTTCAGGAAACCGTCGCTGCAAATCCGGAGACCATCAAGGCCGCCGAGTTTTCGGCAGCTTCTGCTAAGCAAGAATCCGGGACCCTGCGCTGGTTGCTCGGCATCAATGCACTTCTGTTCGTGGTGGAAATGACTGCCGGTCTGATCGCCCAGTCCACCGGCCTGATTGGAGAATCCCTGGACAATTTTGCCGATGCGGCGGTGTACGGGCTTGCCCTTTATGCGGTTGGACATAGCGTGAAAATGCAGGTACGTGCCGCGCATCTTGCTGGTGTACTGCAACTGATCTTGGCTGTGGGCGTGCTCGTAGAGGTGGTGAGACGCTTTGTATTCGGTAGTGAGCCTGAATCGCTGGTGATGATGGCTATCGCATTCGTCGCATTGATTGCCAATACCAGTTGTCTGCTGCTCATATCCAAACATCGGGAAGGCGGGGCGCACATGAAGGCAAGCTGGATATTCTCGGCCAACGACGTGGTGATCAACCTGGGGGTCATCACCGCCGGCGCCCTGGTCGCGTGGACCGGTTCCAATTATCCGGATCTGATTATCGGCACCATCGCGGGGGGCATTGTACTTAACGGTGCCAGACGCATTTTGGCGTTGAAGGGTTAAATAATGCTCATTATTGGCAAAAAGCTCTCGCCGTATGCCCTATTGTCCATATCGGGCCTGCTGGCAGCGTCTGATCAGGCTGTAAAGTGGCTGGTGCAGCAATCAATGGCCTATGGCGAGTATGTTTCGGTGACCCCGTTCTTTAACTGGGTGCACCTATGGAACACCGGTGCCGCATTCAGTCTTTTTGCGAATGGTGGAGGCTGGCAGCGCTACTTTTTTATCGGAATCGCGGTAGTGGTCTCGATTTTTCTGATCAAGCTGATCCTTGAAAATCGTCATAAAGGAGAAGCCATCGCTTACAGTCTTATCCTCGGTGGCGCCATGGGCAACCTGATTGACCGGGTCTTTCGCGGCTATGTTGTGGATTCCTTTGATTTCTATTGGCGAGATTGGCATTGGCCGGCCTTCAACCTGGCTGATATTGCAATTGTCCTCGGTGCCTTACTTTTCGTTTCCAGCAGTTTGTTGGGTAAAAAAGCAAAAACCAATGCCGAGCCGGATGGATCTGACTGACACCTACGCCTATACAACACCATGACCGAACTTCCCGACAACATCCTTCACCTGCCGCAATACCAAGTACTGGGCTGCAAATCAACCGACGACGAAATGCACTTCCAGGTGGACGTGCCCGATCCCATCGCCTGCGAGGAATGCGGCGTGCAGGGTGTGACCTGCCACGGGATTTTTCCTCCATCGTCAACTAGAGTCCGACCTAACCAGAGGACGGACCATGAAACGCGCGAGATTCAGCGAAGAACAGATCATCGGCATCCTGGCCGAGCACGAGGCAGGGGCGAAGTGTGCTGACCTTTGCCGCAAGCACGGCATGTCGGAGGGCACCTTCTACAATTGGAAAGCCAGGTTCGGTGGCATGACCGTGTCGGAAGCCAAACGGCTGAAAACGCTCGAGGACGAGAATGCCAGGCTGAAGAAGCTACTCGCCGAGCAGATGCTCGACCTGGCGGCGATGAAGGAACTGGTCTCAAAAAAGTGGTGACGCCCGCCGAGAAGCGTGACGCCGTCTCGCATCTGAAGCAATTGCTTGGGTTATCCGAGCGCCGGGCCTGTCGGCTGGTCGGAGCGGATCGCAGGATGATCCGCTACGTTCCTCGCCGCGCCTCGGACACGGCACTGCGTGATCGGTTGCGGGAGCTGGCCAACGAGCGTCGCCGGTTCGGCTATCGGCGCCTCTTCGTCCTGCTGCGTCGCGAGGGTGAGCTCTCCGGCATCAATCGTATCTATCGGCTCTATCGCGAAGAAGGGTTAACGGTGCGCAAGCGAAAAGCTCGGCGCAAGGCGATCGGTACCCGAGCGCCCATTCTGGTCGAAGCGCGCGCCAATGCGAGATGGTCACTGGACTTTGTTCATGATCAGCTGGTGTACGGACAACGCTTCCGGGTTCTCAACATCGTCGATGACGTGACACGGGAATGCCTTGCCGCGATCCCCGACACCTCGATATCCGGGCGACGCGTGGCGCGGGAACTGACGGCATTGATCGAGCGGAGAGGCAAGCCCGGCATGATCGTCTCAGACAACGGCACGGAACTGACATCGAATGCGATCCTGCACTGGTGTGCCGAGCACCTGATCGCGTGGCACTACATCGCACCGGGCAAGCCCATGCAGAATGGCTTCGTGGAGAGCTTCAATGGCAGGATGCGGGATGAGCTTCTCAATGAGACCTTGTTCCATAACCTGGCCCACGCGCGAGCCGTCATCACGGCTTGGGCGAATGACTACAACACCGAGCGTCCGCACTCGGCACTGGGCTACGAAACGCCAGCCGCTTATGCGCGGGCACTCACAGGCGTGCCCATCGGCACGAAGACTGATCGGACTCCAATCGCCGTTGGATGAAGGTTCGGTGGCAGATCAGGTGAGTTCGTACGGTTCGGCAAGCGTGACGTTCCCTATCGTGATCTGCCCATCCACGGCAAGCGGGTCACTCTCTGGGTGGTCCGCCGCCGATACACCTGCCGGGCCTGCAAGACAACATTCAGGCCCCAGCTACCGGAGATGGTGGACGGATTCCGTATGACACTGCGGCTGCATGAGTACGTGGAGAAGGAATCCTTCAACCACCCCTACACCTTTGTGGCGGCACAGACCGGCCTGGACGAGAAGACGGTGCGCGACATCTTCAACGCCCGCGCCGAGTTCCTGGGGCGCTGGCACCGCTTCGAGACGCCCCGCATCCTGGGCATTGACGAGCTATACCTGAACAAGCGCTACCGCTGCATTCTGACCAACATTGAGGAGCGAACCCTGCTCGACCTG
>NZ_PZJU01000021.1 GCF_003206715.1 Salinicola peritrichatus
CCTGAATAGTTACGTCGGCGATTGGTTTCCGGCCTTCGAATCGATAGTCAAACGACGATGACGGCACCACAATGCCTGTTCGAAGCCTAGGCGCTGTTGATGTCTCCTGCACGGCCGCATCGGGGGGCATGTTTTATGTGGGGCAAGGCGGTGGGGTGTGTCGTTGGGTCATCCCCAATGCGTCAGCATCACGCCGCCGAGAATCAGCCCGCCGGCCAGCAGACGCTCACGCCGCAGTGGCTCCTTGAGCCAGACCACGCCGATGGCGATGGCGAACAGCACACTGGTTTCGCGCAGGGCGGCGACCAGCGCGATCGGGGCCTGGGTCATGGCCCAGATGGTGATACCGTAGGCGCCGAGGGAGAGTGCGCCGCCCATCAGGCCGACCCGCCAGTATAGGCCGAGTTGCGGCAACACCCGCACGCCACGCAGGGCGATCAGCACCAGCAGCATGCCGAAGCCGTCGAGCAGGAACAGCCACACGACGTAACTGGCGACGTCGCCATTGACGCGCGCGCCGCTGCCATCGGCCAGGGTATAGCCGGCGATGAAGGCCGAGGTGGTCAGGGCGTTGATCAGGGACGCCCGTTCGAGGCGATGTCGATGCCCGCCCTGGAATGCCATGCACAAGATGCCGAGCACCAGCAACCCGATGCCCAGATAGCCGAGCCAGGAGGGATGCTCGCTGAGGGCGAAGACACTGATCAAGGTCACCAGCAACGGGGCGCAACCGCGAGCGATCGGGTAGATCTGGCCCAGATCGCCGACCCGATAGGCGCGGGCGAGGAAGACGTTGTAGCCGATGTGCAGCAGCGCCGACCCTGCCAGCCAGGGCCAGGCATCGGTCCGGGGCAGCGGAACGAACGCCACGCCTGCCAGCGCGATGAGCGCGCAGGCTGCCTGAATCAGCGAGATGCCCAGCAGCCGATCGAGGCCGATCTTGACCAGCGCATTCCAGCTTGCATGCATCAAGGCACCGGCCAGCACGGCGAGAAAGACGGGAGTGGTCAATGTATTTCCTTGGCTGCGCCATCGCGAATGCGCCGTTCGGGTCGCGCAACGACTGTCATCGAATTGTCATATCATGCCGAACCAATGATGAAGCGTCGATGGCAGATGATGGGACGTGTCAGGACAGGTAGGATGTGACGCTGATTCGATCATGCTTCGGTCAATGGAGAGACGATGTTCAGCGTCCTACATGCCAATCACCTCGAAGATCTGCGTGACCTGGCGCTGGCGCTGATTCACCGTCACCGACTGCCGCCACTGGTCCCCGAGACCTTCCTGGTGCAATCCAACGGCATGGCGCAGTGGCTCAGGCTGGCACTGGCCGAGGCCGACGGGGTGGCCGCCTCGGTCGATTTTCCGCTGCCTTCGAGCTTCGTCTGGCGTGCCTATCGCGCGGTGCTGGAGCATGCCGTGGTGGAGCGGGAGCGTCAGTCGATCCCGCTACACTCCCCGTTCGACAAGCGGCCGCTGGCATGGCGCATCCTGCGCCTGCTGGAAGGCGAGATCGCCGACGACCCGCGCACCTACGCTCCCCTGGCCCACTACCTCAAAGCCGACGCCGGAGACGCAGTGCAAAGCCGTGTCGCCGGCGCTTCCGGCGCCGATGTCGGTGACATGCCGGATCGGCTGGCGGCCGAGCAGGTCGAGCGCAAGCGCTGGCAGCTGGCGGTGCGCCTGGCCGATCTGTTCGACCAGTACCTCAACTACCGTCCCGACTGGCTGGCGGCATGGGAGGCGGGAGAACAAGCCCCCGCCGACCTGCCGCCGGATCAGCGTTGGCAGCCGGCGCTGTGGCGGGCGCTGATCCGGGACGCCGATCCCGCCGAGCGGGAATTGCACCGTGCCAGCGTGCATGGACGTTTTCTCGCTGCCGCGCGAGAGCTGCGCGAGTGCCCGGAAGGCCTGCCGCCGCGGTTGTTCGTGTTCGGTATCTCGGCGCTACCGGCGCAGACGCTGGAAGCGCTGCATGCGCTCTCCGGGGTGATCGATATCTTTCTGATGATCACCAATCCCTGCCGCCACTACTGGGGCGACATCGTCTCCGATCGCGAGGCGATCAAGCGTGCCGGGCGGCTCTCCAGCGAGGCAATGGCGCGGCAGCAGGCGCGTCACCCGGAGGCGCCCTGGCTGGCGGCGCTGGATGAAGAGGCGTTGCACCTGCAGGCCAATCCGCTACTGGCTGCGTGGGGCGCCCAGGGACGCGACTTCATCGTCGGCCTGTACGAGTTCGAGAGCCAGGATGGCGGTTTCGACGTCGAAACCGACCTGTTTCGCGATCTCGTCGGGGAAGATCCGCGGCAGGCGCCGCTGCTGCACCAGTTGCAGCAGGACATCCTCGATCTCCGCCATCCTCTACATCCCCCGGGTGAACGGGCGCGGGAGGAGGGCGGCCGGCGGATCATCGCCGAGGACGATGCCTCGCTGGCGCTTTACAGCGTGCACTCGCCGCTGCGTGAGGTGGAGGTGTTGCACGATCGCCTGCTGGCGGCATTCGAGGAGGCCAGCCACCGGGGCGAGCCGCTGCGCCCGCGCGACGTGCTGGTGATGGTGCCGGAGATCGATGTCTACGCACCTTATATCGAAGCGGTGTTCGGCCAACTGCCGCCGGACGATCCGCGCCGCATCCCGTACACCATCGCCGACCAGGTCGCCAGCGAGGCCCATCCGCTGATGGCGCTGGTATTGGCGCTGCTGGAGTTGCCCGAACGCCGGTTCGGCGTCAGCGAACTGTTCGATGCGCTCGACGTGCCGGCCTTCCGTGCGCGTTTCACCATCGACGAGTCGGAGCTGCCGAGGTTGCGCCAATGGCTTGCGGAGAGCGGCGTGCGCTGGGGGCTTTCCGGCGAGCATCGGCAATCCCTCGGCTTCCCGTGCTTGCACGAGAACAGCTGGGCGTTCGGGCTCGAGCGCATGTTGCTGGGCTATTCGACCGGCCCGCTGCCGCCGGATTCAACCGGCCCGTGGCCGCCGGACGATACCGGCGACCCGGGGTCGGCGGAGGTGGGCTGGCAATTCGACGGCATCGTGCCTTATGACGAGGTCGGCGGGCTGGAGGCGGATCTCGCCGGCCGCCTGGCCGAGCTGCTGCGGGTGATGAATGAACAGTGCGAGGCGTTGAACGCCTCGGCCACGCCCGGCGACTGGCTGGCGCGGCTGCGCGGGCTGTTGGAGGCGGTCTTCCTGCCCACCGCGCTGGACGAACACGACGTGCTGGCGCGGGTGGACCAGGCGCTGGATCGCTGGCAGCAGAGCTGCGAACTGGCGGCCTTCACGCAACCCGTCGGGCTGGCCGTGGTGCGCGACGCGCTCAAGGCCGAACTGGACGAGGGCGGCCTGGCCCAACGCTTTCTGGCCGGCAAGGTCAACTTCGCCACCCTGATGCCGATGCGTGCCATTCCGTTCCGCCAGGTCTATCTGCTGGGGATGAACGACGGCGCCTACCCGCGTAGCCGTCAGCCCCAGGATTTCGACCTGATGGCGCAACGGCCGCGGCCGGGGGATCGCTCGCGCCGCGACGACGACCGCTATCTGTTGCTGGAGGCGCTGCTCTCGGCCCGCGAACGCCTGACGCTCTCCTGGGTCGGTTTCGACCAGCGGGACAATACTCCGCGGCCGCCGTCGGTGCTGATCGGCGAGCTGCTCGATACGCTCGAACAGGGTTGGCGGCCGGCCAGCGCCGCCACCGACGACCCCGAAAAGGCCCTGGCCGAGCGGTTGATCGAGACGCACCCGCTGCAGCCATTCTCACGGCGCTACTTCCTGGCCGACGATCGACGTTTCACCTTCGATGGCAGTTGGGAGGCGCTGCATCTGTCTTCGACGTCGACGACGGACGAGCCGGCGTCGCCCGAGCGACGCCTGCCGGAACCGCCGGCGGAGCCGCTCGCTCTCGGCGACCTGCAGCGGCTGCTGCGCCGGTCGTGGGAGGTCTATCTCGGCCGCCTGGGGATACGTTTTCAGGACCCCGAAGCGCCCGACGAGGATAGCGAGCCCTTCACCTTCGACGCGCTGGAGGACCACAACCTCAAGCGCGAGCTGCTCGAGGCCGGATGCCGCGACGTGCCGCTGGCCCAGGTGGCGGAGCGTCTGCGACTGGCCGGACGGCTGCCGGCGGCGGGGTTCGGCCTGGCGGCGATCGAGCCATCCTTGAAACGTCTTCAGACCCAGCTCGAAAGCTGGCGCCAGCGCATCGGCGACGGCGAAGCGCTGGCGCCGGCGCTGCTGCGTTACGAAATCGACGGGCGCGGCGAGTGTCCGGCGCTGACACTGGAAGCCCGCGTCGACGGGCTTTACTTAGAGAGCAACAGCCGCGAAAAAAATAGCCGTGAAAAGGATGGCAGTCTGAGCCTGGTCATGCTGGAGACCAGTCACTTCGGGCATTTCCGTCCCGAGGTCGAGGGTCCATGGAAGAAACTGGGCAAGCCGCATCGGCTCTATCCCGGATACCTGCGCTGGCTGCTGGCCAATGCCTGCCTGGAGATGCCGTGCCGCTGGACCGCGATCTTCGAGGATCGCTGGCTCGAATTTCCGGCGCTGGAGCGGGCCGAGGCCCGGCGCCGTCTCGACGATTGGCTGGCGGCCTGGTGGCGGGCCTGGTGCGAGCCGCTGCCGGCCAGTGGCGAACTGGTCAAGACATTGTGGAACCACTGCGACGGCGAAACCCTGGCGGCATTGGCCGCGGGCGAGCCGCTCGATCCGGCGCTGCGTGAGCGGTTGGCCTCCCAGTTCGAGACGGGTGACTACCAGGTGGAGGGATTGATCCGGCGTGAAGGCGGCCTCGGCCAGTTGTGGTCCGGCTTCGACGCCTTCGAGGCGGCCGGCGGCGTGGGCGAAAGTGTCCGCCACTACCAGCCGGTGCTGGAGGCGCTGTTGCGCGCATCCCAGAGCGCGCATGCCGGTCGAGCGCGCGCCGGCGACGCGGATTCTGGTGAAAAGAACGGGAGCCCGGAATCATGAGCGATGCGGTCGTTCCCCTCGAGCTCGAAAGCCTGCCGCTGACCGGCCGCCACCTGATCGAGGCCAGCGCCGGCACCGGCAAGACCTTCACTCTGGCCGCGCTCTACGTGCGGCTGGTGCTGGGTCCGCTGCCGGGCCGCGAAACGGTCGATTTTCCGCGTCCGCTGACGCCGCCGGAGATCCTGGTCGTGACCTTCACCGAGGCCGCCACCGCCGAGCTGCGCGGGCGTATCCGGGCGCGCCTCAAGCAGGCCCGCGACTGGCTGCTGGCGGCCGGCGAGGAGCGCCACGACAAGGTGCTGGCCAAGCTGCTGTCGCCGCTGGCGTCGGCCGGCGAGGAGGCCTGCCGCGCGGGCGCGCGGCGTCTCGACCAGGCCGCGCGGCTGATGGACGAAGCGGCGATCTTCACCATTCACAGCTTCTGCCAGCGCATGTTGACTCGTCACGCCTTCGATGCCGGCGCGCGCTTCTCCGCCGAGCTGCTGCAGGATGGCCGGGCGCTGCTGACCCGGGCGGTGGAGGATTACTGGCGGCGCGAATTCTACCCTCTCGACGAGCGCTGGCAGCGCCAGATCCGCCGTCAGTGGAGCGGCCCCGAAGCGCTTGCCACCGCACTGCGCCCGCTGTTGCGGGACGGCAAGCCGCAACCGCTGTGGGTCGCGGGAAAGCGGGTGGAAGCGCCGGCATCGCTGGATGAACTGTTCGAGACGCTGGCGCGCGAGCTGAGCGAGCGCGAGGCCTGCGAGGCGGCACTGGTGGAAGCCTGGGATCGCGATGCCATCGAGCGCCTGATGCGCGAAGCGCTGGACGCCGGCACGCTGAACAAGCGCAGCTACAAGGCGGAAGAGCTAACGGCCCGATTGGCGGCGTTCGAGACCTGGATCGCCCAGGGGGAATTCGATGCCGCCGAGGAAGTCACCGATAGCAGTGGACGTTTCTGGCTCGGCCAGGAGAAGCTCGCGGGGGCGTTGGTGAAAGCGGCCGCCAACAAGGGCTGCGAGGCGCCGTCGCATCCGTTCTTCGCCTGCCTCGATCGCCTCGCGGCGGGCGGCCGGCCATTCGATGCCATCGCCAAGCAGGTGCTCGCCCATGCCCGGGACCGGGTGGCGGCGGCCTTCGCTGGGGAGAAGCGCCGCCGTGGACTGTGGGAATTCGCCGACCTGCTCAACGATCTCGATGCGGCGCTGTCCCCGGCCAAGGACGAGGATGGCGGCGATGCCGCGCTGCGGCTGGCCGCACGCATCCGCCACGAGCTGCCGGTGGCGCTGATCGACGAGTTCCAGGATACCGATCCGGTCCAGTACCGTATCTTCTCGCGCATCTATCGGGCGCCGCAGTGCGATCCGGCGACCACCGCGCTTCTGATGATCGGCGACCCCAAGCAGGCGATCTATGCCTTCCGTGGCGCCGATATTCACACCTATCTGCATGCCCGGCGGGGAACGCCGAGCCGCTTCACCCTGATGCGCAACTTCCGCTCGACCCCGGCGATGGTGACGGCGGCCAATGCGCTGTTCAAGCGCCACCCCCGGCCCTTCGGCAGCGACGAGATTCCCTTCGTGGCGGTCGAATCCAACCCCAAGACGACCCGGCTGGTGGACCGCCGGGGCCAACCGGTGCCGGCGCTGGGCGTGTGGTGGCCGGGCACGGATCGCCACAGCCAGGGCGACTACCAGGCGCGGATGGCGGCGGCAACGCGGGCCGAGGTGCAGCGGCTGCTGGAAGGCGAGTGGCGCTTCGCGTCGGATGCCTCCGGGGAAGAGCGCGAACGTGCGGTGCAGCCGGCCGATATCGCCATCCTGGTGCGCAATGGCCCCGAGGCGCTCAAGGTGCGCCGGGCGTTGTCCGAGGGCGGCATCCGCAGTGTCTATCTCAGCGAACGCTCCAGCGTGTTCGATACGCCGCTGGCGTTCGAGCTGCTGCAACTGTTCGAGGCGGTGGCACAACCGCGCCAGGACGCCCGGCTCAAGGCCGCGCTGGCGTCGAAACTGCTCAACGACACGCCGCAGGCGCTGGAGCCGCTGCTCGCCGATGAACTGGCCTGGGAGCGCGAGGTCGAACGCTTCGGCGACTATCACCGCCAGTGGCAGCGGCGTGGCGTGCTGCCGATGCTGCGTACGGTGATGCGCGACTTCCGTATCGCCGAGCGGCTGGCGGCCCGTACCGACGGCGAGCGAGCGCTTACCGATCTGCTGCATCTGGGCGAACTGGCGCAGAACGCCCAGCAACGGCTGGATGGCGAGCAGGCGCTGCTGCGCTGGTGGCACCGGGCGCTGCAGGGGGGCGACGAAAACCTGGACAGCCAGGCCCTGAGCCAGCGTCTGGAAAGCGACGAGGATCTGGTGCGGGTGATCACCGTGCACAAGTCCAAGGGGCTCGAATATCCCATCGTGCTGCTGCCGTTCGTCTGCTCGCATCGCCCGGCCGACCTCGACCGCCGTACCCAGTTGCTGGAGCTGCGTCCGGCCGATGGCGAAGGCAGCGTGATGGTCGCCTCGCCCGACGACGATCAGAAGCGCGAGGCCGATCGCGCGCGCCTGGACGAGGACGTTCGCCTGCTTTATGTGGCGTTGACCCGGGCGGCCTACGCCTGCCGGATGGGCGTCGCCCATCTCGGGCGAGGCAGGGGCAAGGCGGGTTGTCTGCACGAGACGGCACTCGGGCGGCTGTTGGGCTGCGACAAGGATGACGACGGCGAGACGCTGCTCGGCCGGCTGCGGGAGGGCGAACGCGAGGGCTGGCTGGCGCTCGAGACACCGCCGGAGACGCCGGAGCATCGCCTGCGACTCGCCAGTGCGACGCCGGCCACCAAACCGGCCCGGAGCTTTCGGGGACGGATCGACGACGATTGGTGGATCGCTTCCTATACCGCGCTGATCGCCGATGCCCGTCGCGTCTCCTGGGGCGAGCGCGGTGCTGTCGGCGATACGACTGGCGAAGATCTGCCGGCGACGCTGGACGTCGAGGTCAGCGGCGAGCGCGACCCGGTGCCGCGACCGCGGATTCGCACGCTGCTCGATTTTCCCCGCGGGCCGCGTCCCGGCACCTTCCTGCATGGCCTGCTCGAACGGCTCGATTTCGACTGCCTGGGCGATCCCGGCTATGCCGTCACGCTGCGTCGCGATATCGAGCGGGGCCTGGCGCTGGGCGGTTTCGAGGCGGACTGGGCGCCGCTGTTGCAGGATTGGCTCGGCGAGCGCCTGCGTCAGCCGCTATTGATCCGCGACGGCCAGCCGGTGCGGCTCGATCGGCTCGATGCCTGGCGGACCGAATTGGAGTTCTGGCTGCCGGCACGGGATGCCTGGAGCGAACCGCTCGATCGGCTCGTCGGCCGCTTCGAAGCGCTGCCGGGACAGCGCCCACGACTGGCGCCGCGCAAGCTGGACGGCATGCTCAAGGGCTATATTGATCTGGTGTTCGAAGCCCACGGCCGCTGGTACGTGCTCGACTGGAAATCGAATCATCTCGGCGACGACCCGGCCGACTACGAGGGCGAGGCGCTGGCGGCGGCGATGGTCGATCACCGCTACGACCTGCAGTACGTGCTCTACGTGCTGGCGTTGCATCGTCTGCTCAAGTCGCGCCTCGACGACTACGACTACGACCGTCATGTCGGTGGCGCCTGCTATGTCTTCCTGCGCGGCCTGCCGGAGCCTGATTCCATGGCACCGCCTTCTATGGCACCGCCTTCTATGGCGCCCGAAGCCGCGCCAAGCACGCCAAGCACGCCAAGCACGCCAAGCACGCCAAGCACGCCAAGCACGCCAAGCACGCCAAGCGCGCCTAGCACGTCAAGCACGTCAAGCACGCCAGCGCGCGGCGTGTTCCACCGGCGCCCGGCGCGGGCACTGATCGAGGCGCTGGATGCCTGGCTCGGCGGCGACAGCGAACCGGCCAAGGCGTTGCTGCGCGAGCAGCGGGCGGGTCGGGAATGGGGGAGTCGGGAGTGGGAGAGCAGCCCATGAGTCGTCGCAAGCCGTCCGCAAAGCTGTCGCAGCCGGATCAATTCTCGCTGGCGCTCGACGATGCGCGCCCCCCTGCGCTGAGCCGCGAGACGCTGTTGACGACCCTGGCGCTGTGGGTCGAGCTGGGCTGGCTGCGCCAGCTCGATCGCCACTTCGCGGCATTCCTGGCCAGTCGCGATCCCGAGGCCGATCCGCTGGTATGGCTGGCGGCGGCACTGGCCAGCCATCAGGTCGGGCGCGGCCATGTCTGCCTTTCCCTCGAGCGCGCGCTCGCGGCACCACATACTGCACTCTCGCTGCCGCCACTGGATGGCGGCGCCGAACCCGACACGCCGGTGACGCTGCCGCAAACGCTGCTCGACGGCGTGACGCTTGAGCACTGGGTCGAAGTGCTCGCGGCCTCGCGCCTGGTGGCCCGGGCCGAGCATGCCCGGGGCGGCGCCACGCCGCTGGTACTGGAGGGCGGACGGCTCTACCTGCGCCGCTACTGGCAGGCGGAAAACGCCGTCGCCATGCGTTTGCGCCAGCGTCTCGGGCGGCCCTTGGCGGTAGATGAGGCCATGGCCGAGCCGCTGCAGGCGCTGTTCGCCGGCAACCAGCGCGAGGGCGACGAGCCCGACTGGCAGCGGGTTGCCTGCGCGCTGGCGCTGCGCCAGCGGCTGACGATCATCTCCGGCGGCCCCGGTACCGGCAAGACCACCACCGTGACCCGGCTGCTGGCGCTGTTGCAGCAGCAGGCGCTCTCCAGCGATGGCGAGCCGCTGCGTATCCGCCTGGCGGCGCCTACCGGCAAGGCGGCGGCGAGGCTGTCCGAGTCGATCGCCGGCGCGGTCAGCCGGTTGGCGGTCGAGGAAAACGTGCGCGCGGCGATTCCGCAGGAAGCCCAGACCCTGCACCGACTGCTGGGTGCGCGGCCCGACACGCGCCATTTCCGCCACCATGCCGAGTCGCCATTGAGCCTCGACCTGCTGGTGGTGGACGAAGCCTCGATGGTCGATCTGGAGATGATGGCGGCGCTGCTGGAAGCGTTGCCGGCGCAGGCGCGGCTGATCCTGCTCGGCGACAAGGACCAGTTGGCCTCGGTGGAGGCCGGTTCGGTACTCGGCGATCTGTGCACCGGCGCGGAGGTCGACGGCGGCGCTGGCGGACAGCCCGGTTATTCGTCGGCGACCCGCGACTATCTCGCGGCCATGACCGGCGACCGCTTGCCGCCGGCGGCGACCGACAATCCGTTGGCCGACCATGTGGCGATGCTGCGCAAGAGCTTTCGTTTCCGCGCCGACAGCGGCATCGGCGAACTGGCGCGGAGTGCCAATGCCGGTGACGGCAGGGTGTTCGGCCGGGCGCTCGCGGCCGGTTTCCGGGACGTGGCGACGCTGGATATCGACGGGCCGGCCTTCGAGCGGGCCATCGTCGCCGGCTATCGCGAGCTGTTCGCGTCGCTGCGGGGCGGGGCGCCGGTCGCGGAAATCCTGGCGTTGCAGGGGCGCTTCCAGGTGCTGTGCGCGCTGCGTCGTGGCCCGTGGGGCGTCGAAGGGCTGAACGAGCGCATCGCCCGCGCGCTGTGGCGGGAAGGCTGGATCGCGCGTACCGACGGCTGGTTCGCCGGGCGCCCGGTGATGGTGACGCACAACGACCCGCAACTGGGACTCTACAACGGCGACCTGGGATTGACCCTGGCCGATGACGCCGGCCGCCTGCGGGTCTGCTTCATCCAGGGCGAGGGCATCCGACAGGTGCTGCCCTCGCGGCTCGATGCCGCCGCCACTGCCTTCGCCATGACCGTGCACAAGTCCCAGGGTTCGGAATTCGAGCACGTGCTGTTCGCGCTGCCGGCACGGTCCAATCCGATCGTCACGCGGGAGCTGATCTACACTGGCATCACCCGGGCGCGATCGCGCCTGACGCTCGCCCTGGCCCGGAATCAGGCCCGGGGCGACGGCGAAGGAGGCATGCTGAAAGAGGCGGTCGAGCGCCGCGTGGTGCGGGAAAGCGCGATCGCCGGGCGGCTGGGGGCATAGGCTGTGAGCGACGAGCGACGAGCGACGAGCGACGAGCTACGAGCTACGAGCTACGAGCTGCGGACGAAAGGGCATGATAAGGAGAGGGGCGTGAGGGAAGCGAATCCGGTGCTTCATTGGCAGGATCTGACCAGCCATGAACTCGCCGCCTTGGCCGGCGACGATAGCGTGGCGGTGCTGCCGCTGGCGGCGATCGAGCAGCATGGCGCCCATCTGCCGCTCTCCACCGATCTGGACATCGGCCTTGGCCTGCTGGCGGCGGCGACGGAGCGCCTCGATGGCGCGCGAACGGTGCTGATCCTGCCACCGCTGGCGATCGGTTCGAGCCTGGAGCATCGCGACTTCGCCGGCACCCTGAGCCTGATGCCGGAAGCCGCCATCGGCGTGATCGAAGCGTTGGGGGAAGCGGTCGCGCGCGCCGGTATCCGCCGCCTGGTGCTGTTCAACAGCCACGGCGGCAACAAGGCGGTGATCGACCTGGCCGCGCTCAAGTTGCGTGCCGCCCACGCCATGCTGGTGGTCAAGGCCAACTACTTCCGCTTCGCGCCGCCCGCCGACACACTGCCCGCCGCGGAACTGCGCCACGGTCTGCACGGCGGCGCGCTGGAAACCTCGATGATGCTGTATCTCGCACCGGAGAAAGTGCGCCGCGAGCATCTCGTCGATGCCGTCTCGGAAGGCCTGAACCAGGAGCTGGCAGGCTCGACATTGGGTCCCGAGGGCGACGCCGGCTATGCGTGGATGGCGCAGGATCTGCATCCTTCCGGGGGCACCGGCAACGCCACCCTGGCCGACGCCGACACCGGCCGTCGCCTGGTCGAGCACTTCGCCACGCGCCTGGCCCAGGTGATCGACGAGGCGGGACGGTTTGATTTGGAGACGCTCAGGCGTATCTGAACATGGAAGCCGGGCGTATATACCCAAGCATCGTTTCTGAAACTGCTGAAAGTCGGCATGGTCGAATTCTCCTCCCTATGACGCCTTCCAGAACGGCGCTGAACGACAATCGCCAAACCGGGTCTTGCGACAGGGGTGAGGCGAGCCCGGCATCTGAGTGATGCCCGGTTTGCCGAACGGGTTGGCCATGGATGGCCGGGGTTGGCCATGGATGGCCAACCCCGGCCCTGCAAGCGAGACAGGAAGTTTTAGTGTAGCAGGTCGCAAGAGGCGCGTTGGGCATGGATGCCCTTTCGCGCCGACCCGAGCGAAGGCGATTGGCGATCAGGTTTCGCCGTCTGGGGCGTCGAAGAAGGGGAGCGTGAGGGGCTTGCCCCTCACAATCAAAGCACAAGGCGGGTTGGGGCTTAGACAGTGGTAAGCCGGCCACGCTTGAATTCGTCTCTACGGCGATTAGAGGTCGTCGCCAACCGGCCGGCACTTACCAGACACTGGCCAAGCAAGACTATCAACGCGCCAGCGGGCGCTTGAACGGGGCGATGCGCCCGCCATCCTCTTCGCTGTCGAGGACCTCTTCCAGCCAGTGGCCGGCGCGCTTGGCCTTGGCGTCGAGATAGCGCCGGTTCTGCTGGGTCAACTTGCCGTAGACGCCGCGGCGGTTGATCACTTCGATGCTGCCCTGACTCATGGCGGCGAGCTTTTCCGGATTGTTGGTCAGCAGTTCGATGCGGCTGATCTCGAGC
This sequence comes from Salinicola peritrichatus, assembly GCF_003206715.1. Lineage (GTDB taxonomy): Bacteria > Pseudomonadota > Gammaproteobacteria > Pseudomonadales > Halomonadaceae > Salinicola > Salinicola peritrichatus. The sequence goes on from NZ_PZJU01000021.1 coordinate 12,595, forward strand.
TGTTCGAGCATCTCCAGCGCGACCCCGTAGGTGCGTTCGTCGTTGCCGAAGCCGAGTACCTGGTCGGCATCCAGCGTATCCAGTCCGCCGTCCTGCAGGGTATAGGCGCGCAGCTTGTTGGCCAGGCCGATGCCGCGCCCTTCCTGAGCGAGATAGAGCAGCACGCCGCCACCGCGTTCATCGATGGTGCGCACGCTCGCGCGCAGCTGTTCGCCGCAGTCGCAGCGCAGACTGCCGAACAGATCGCCGGTGAGGCAGGCGGAGTGCAGGCGTACCGGCACGGCGTCGTTCCACTCGCTCGGCTCGCCGATCACGATGGCGATGTGTTCGCGCATGCCGTCCGCCTCGCGGAACATCACGAATCTGGCCCGTTCGGCGTGGGAGAGCGGGATTTCCGCTTCGCTGATGCGCTTGAGGAAATGGCCGCGCAGTTCGGCATAGGCCGCGATCTGTTCGGCGGCGAGGGCGAGGATCGTGCCGTCCGCCACCAGCGTCTCCACCCGGGCGCGCTGTGCGGCGGCGACATCGGCGACCACGGCGGCGGGAATCAGCAGACCGATGCGCATCAGATCGAGTCCTGAAACGGTGGCCTGGTCGGCCTCGGCCGAGCGGGTCGTCGGCGGCAGTTTGCAATACTCGGCGCTGGCCCGGGCGATCACGTCTGCGGCGGTATCGGCGGCGTCGATCGGCATCCGTGCCGCCGGGGCGCCGATCTCGATGCCCAGGCGCGCCAGGCGATGGCGGGTCAGCGCCAGGGCTGGCCGGGAACCGCTCAGCGTGCGTAGCGCCGCCAACGCCTCGTCGTCACAGCCCTCCAATGGGTGAACGAGGAGGTCGCCAGCGGCGGCCCGTACCAGCACGGGAAGGCCGCGTCTCAAATCGAAGATTGCGCGCTCTACCTGTCGCATTTGCGTCTCCTTGTCTGTCGTCCATGAGCGAAGGGTGTTCTCTCGGAGCCGTGGTGGCGTTGTCATGAGGCTTGCCGTGCGTGACCGCGGGTGCAGGATCTTTGTTACGCTCTGGGTTTCGTTTGGCAAGGGAGTGGCCATGACTCCGGATATCGATACTGCGCTCGCCTGGCGCTGGATTCGCCGCATCGCCGACGAAGTTGGCGAGAATCGCTTCACGGGCATCGTTGCCGACGGCGGCTACCGGCTCGAGATCGATGCCCGGGGCGGATGGCGAGCCAGTTATCCGGCCGCTGCCGATGCGGCGCAGTTGCTGACGATCTGGCTGCCGTGGTGCGTGGCCGACGTTAGCGCCGGTCCGCGCGTGATCGCCCAGCTCGGGCAGAGTCTCGATGGTCGGATCGCCACGGCCAGTGGCGCCTCGCACTACGTCACCGGGCGGGCCAGCCTGGTGCATCTTCATCGCCTGCGTGCGCTGGTCGATGCCGTGGTGGTGGGGGCGGGAACCGTGGACGCGGACGACCCGCAGCTGACCGTGCGCCACGTGGAGGGGCGTAACCCGCTGCGCGTGGTGCTCGATCCGCAGGCCCGCGTGCCGCCGTCGCGGCGGGTCTTCCGCGAGCCGGCGGCGCCGACCTGGCATCTGGTCGCCGAGGGCACCGCGCCGGCCGTCCCGGCCGAACACGTCAGCTGCCATCGGCTGCCTGTCGAAGACGCGGGCATTGCCCCGCAACAGGTGATCGCGCTGCTGGCGGCACAGGGTTGCCGGCGCATCCTGGTGGAGGGCGGCGGTGTCACCATTTCGCGGTTTCTGCAGGCCGAATGCCTGGACCGCTTGCACAGCGTGGTGGCGCCGATGATCATCGGCTCCGGTCGCCCCGCCGTGATCCTGCCGGAGATCGACACCCTGGATCGGGCGCTGCGTCCGGCCTGTCGCCAGTTCGCCCTGGGCGAGGATCGGCTGTTCGATCTCGATCTGCGCCGCAGCGCGGATGCTTGAAGGCATCGTCATCATCCGATGTCGCCTCCCGGCAGTTCCCTTTCGTGCCTCGCACGTCGGCGCGTCATGCCGATGCTCCGCCCGGGATGGCGAACAGGTCGCGGTGGCCGACGGTCAGGGTCAGCCGGCCGCGCATCACGGCGTCGAGTCTTGCGCCGTGCCAGCGGTCGACACGCTCCCGCTGCTCGGGAACCTGCTCGTGCAGCGCCCGGTGCCAGCCGGCGAGCAGCGCCTCGGCCAGCGGTAACGATTCCGGGCCCAGTCGCCACGGCGTGGTGGCCTCGCGAACGCGATAGCCATGGCGGTAAAAGCTTTGGCGGAGATGGTTCGGTGCCTGGCTGCCCAGCGCCGGGCCCTGGCCCTTGTCGCGACGTTGATGGGCCGCCAGCGCGGCAAAGGCGAAGCGGTCGTCGTCGTTCTCGACCGCGGTGCCGGTGGTGTCGTGGAAATGGATCTCGCCGTCGATACTGAGCGCAAACAGCGCGGCACAGCCCTGCGCCTGGCAGCGGCTCGCCAGGGCCTCGACCCAGCCCGGCGAAAGCAGATCGAACAGCGCCGAGGCGGTGACCAGATCGGTGCCCTCGAGGCCGCGCCTGATGGCGGTGTCGAGGTCCATTTCGCAGGTTTCGAGATGAACCGGCCGGGCATCGGCGCTCCGCAAGCCCTCGCAACGCAGGCGGGCCCGGGCCAGCAGCGAGGCGTCATGGTCGATCAGGCGCCAGTGCTGCGTGCCGTGAAGCCGCGGTGCCAGATAGCGCAGATTCGAGCCGCTGCCGCAACCGAGATCGACGATGGTTCGCTGCGTGACGAGCGGGCGTGTCGGCGTCGCACGCGCGCTCAGCCAGCGATCCGCCGCGTGGGTCAGTTGGCTGTCGCGGGCGAGATGATCCGCCGATTCGCGCAGCATCAGCCACTGATCGCTGAATCGTCTGTCGGCATCGGGTATTGCATTCATGTCGTCTCCAGCATCGCCTTGCCGAAGGCCTCGGCCGCTGCCGTCCAATCATTGAGGGCCCCACGCGCTGCCCGGGCGCCGTCGCGATAGCTTGCGTAGCGTTCGGGCTCCGTCAGCATCCGCTTCAACGCATCGCGCAGCGCCGGGACGTTGCCGGGCGGCACCTTGATTCCGGCCGTGTCGGGCAGGGTGTGGGCCAGCGCGCCGCCGGTGGTCGTCACCACCGGCAGGCCATGCGCCAGCGCTTCGGTGATCACCATGCCGTAGCCTTCGTAGTGGGAGGGCAGCACGAACAGGTCGGCCCGGCGATAGCGCTCGCTCAGGCTGTGGTTGGGTTGTGGGCCGAGTAGACGGATACGTTCGCCCAGCCGGTGACGCTCGATGGCCTCGCGCACTTCGTCGGCGTAGTCCGGAGCGCGATCGAGCGCGCCGATCAGGTCGCACTGCCACGGCAGTTCCGTCAGCTCGCTCAACGCCTGGACCAGCAGATCCTGGCCCTTGCGCGGCGCCAGGGTGGCGATGCACAGCAGGCGTGGGATGCCGCTGCCGTCGCCTTCGGCCAGCGGGCCGATTTGGACGCCGGGTTCGATCACCGAGATTCTGTCCGCCGGGACCGCAAAGTCGGCCAGCCGCCGGGCGGTATAGAGGCTGGTGACGATGACCTGCTCGACGGCTGCCAGGGCGCGGGTTTCGCTGATCCGGAAACGCTGCTGTTCGGGCACGCCGAGGCCGGTCTCGTCGGCCAGCGGGTGATGCACCAGCGCGGTGATCGCCAGCCGCGTGGCGTGGCGCTCGACGATCGCCGGCAACCCGCCCATGGCGAGTCCGTCGATCACCGCGCGGCTGCCGTCCGCTAGCGCGGTCAGGGCGGTGTCGAGGGCGTGGGAGGCGACGGCGTCGGGCTCCGGGAAACGGCCCTCGAGACCGACCACGTCGATTGTCCAGCCGGCCTCGCGTAGCGCTTCGACGATGCGTGCGTCGTAGATATAGCCACCGGTCAATTGGCCGGGATCGCCGGCGACGATCAGCGTGAAGTCACTCATAAGCCACCTTCGTAGCTCGCCCAGGCGATGTGGGATTCGTGCAGCGTGATCGTCATTGCCGTGAGGTGACGGCCGCCTTCGCCGAGCTCTCCCTCGCGGATGGCGTGAGAGAGCCGGTCGAATACGATCCTGGCCATGAATTCGGTCGTGGTGTTGCGTCCATGGAATTCCTCGAGCTCGTCGAGGTTGTCGAGCGTGAACTCGCTCAGTACGCGCTTGAGCGTCTCGCTGGCCAGGCCGATGTCGACCACCAGGTCGTCATGATCGAGTTCGGGGCGCTTGAAGGTGGCGTCGACCACGTAGGTGGCCCCGTGCAGGCGTTGGGCCGGCCCGAAGGCCTCGCCGTCGAAGCTGTGGGCGATCATCATGTGATCGCGAACGGTCAGGCTGAACATCCCTGGTCTCCTTCTCGCTTCCTTGTTGCACCGTTGTTCTATATCAATCGTAGCGGATGCGTTCGCACAAGGTGTCATTGTCGCCCTGACTCAGGCGCTTGAGCGTCTGCGGCAGATCGCGGAAATGACTTTCGCCACTGATCAGCACGTCCAGGCAGTCGTGGTCGAGCAGCGAAAGCGCCAGCGACAACCGCCGTTTGTGATCCCAGCGCGCGCGATGGCTGGGGGAGACGCTGCCTACCTGGCTCGAGCGCAGGGTCAGGCGGCGGGCATGGAAGGCCTGGCCGAGCGGGAGGTTGACGTCGCGACTGCCGTACCAGCTCATCTCGACCACGCTGGCCTCGAAACCGGCGATGAGCAGTGCCGTCTGCAGGCCGGCGTCCGAGGCGCTGGCGTGAATGACGAGGTCCTGCTCGTCGTCGGCATCGGCCGGGGTGCGAAAATCGACGCCGAGCGCGTCGCCGAGAAAGCGTTTGCGCTCATCGATATCGATCAACTGAACGTGGGCTCCCGGCAATCTGGCGCAGAGCCAGGCGACCAGGGAGCCGACGACGCCGGCGCCGATGACGCTGATGCGATCGCCGATCCCCGGCGCGGCGTCCCACAGGGCGTTGAGCGCGGTTTCCATGTTGGCACCGAGAATGGCACGGCGCGGGGGAACGTCGTCGGGCAGGGGCACCACGTCGTCGGCGGTGACCCGGTAATGGGTCTGATGGGGGTAGAGGCAGTAGACGTAACGGCCATGCCAGTCATGGGCACCCTGTTCCACCACGCCGACGTTGGAGTAGCCATACTTCACCGGCCCCGGAAAGTCGCCGCTCTGGAAAGGCGCGCGCATGCGCTGGTATTCGCTGACCGGTACCTGGCCGTTGAAGACCAGAGTCTCGCTGCCGCGGCTGATCGCGCTGTAGCAGGTGCGAACCATCAGGTCGCCACAAAGACTCAGCTCGGCCTGGCGTATCTCGCCGTTGCCATCGCCGAGCGACCAGAAAGCGTGTGCGTAGGGCATCGTCATGGCGTGTCTGCTTCCTCGTGCCGTCGCCGGTTGAAAAGGGGCATGTGCCCTTGCTTACGAGAAGTATGGCAGAGCGTGGTGATTTAGCGCTGTAGGCAACATCACGGAATTGCGTCCAGAATATATCGGTACGGAGACGCATCGTTCCCCACGTGAGCGGGACCGTGCGCCCCGGACATCGAGGCTGCGGGAGGAGCCGTCATGTCTCATTCATCGATGAGAGCGCCGACCGTTCGTCGCCAGCGTGCAGCCGGTCCATGGGGGTGGCTCGATCTGGCCGCCGGACTGGCGCTGGTCGCTCTCCTGGCGGAGTGGGTGCACTGGGCTTTTGCGGCTCCCGGCGGCTTGCGCTTCACGGCAGGGGGCGTCTACGTGGCGATCGCCACCGTACTGCTGTGGACCTGGCCGTCGGCACGCCTTGGTCTGGGCTGGGCCAACCGGGTCACGCTGTTGAGGGCGGTGTTGATCGCGATCTTCGCCGGACTGGTGGCCTACCCGGCATTCATGCAGCGTCATGTCGAAGGCATCGCCGCGCTGGCGTTATTGGCGTTGTCGCTGGATGGCGTCGACGGTTGGGTCGCACGGCGAACCGGCACGGCAACGGCTTTCGGCGCGCGCTTCGACATGGAACTGGATGCCTTTTTCATCGCCGTGCTATGTGTCGCGGTGGTGGCGCTGGAGAAAGTCGGGAGCTGGGTACTGCTCCTGGGGCTGGCGCGTTACCTGTTCGTGGGCGCGGGCATGTACTGGCCGTGGCTGCACCGCGAGTTGCGAGGCAGCGTCTTCCGCAAGGCGGTCTGTGTGTGGCAGGTCGCTACGCTGCTGCTATGTCTGTTGCCACAAGTCGATGCGATATTGGCACACGCATTGGCACTGCTGGCCGCGCTGTTGCTGTTCGTCTCGTTCGCGCGGGATGTCGTCTGGTTGTGGCGACGCCGGCCTCATGCCATTAGGATCGGGTGATCTTCATCAGTAAGGCTGATCATGGCGCAAGATCCTTTCTGGCTGGGCGATGAACGCATCGAACCCGGCACTCGACGCCAGCTCGAGGTCCCCGTCGCCAAGCTCTATACCCACACGCCGCTGCATATTCCCGTCGAAGTCGTTCACGGCCGTCAACCCGGCCCGGTGCTGCTGATCTGCGGCGCGATCCACGGCGATGAGCTCAATGGCGTCGAGATCGTGCGGCGTCTGCTCAAGCTCCCGGTGCTGTCGCGTCTACGCGGTACCTTGATCGCGGTACCCGTGGTCAATATCTTCGGCTTCGTTCAGCAATCCCGCTATCTGCCGGACCGGCGCGATCTGAACCGCTGCTTTCCCGGCAGCGAGGGCGGGTCGCTGGGCTCGCGCATCGCGGCGCTGCTACGCGAAGAAATGGTGGATCGGGCAACCCACATCATCGATCTGCATACCGGCGCCATCCACCGCACCAATCTGCCGCAGATCCGTTCGCAGTTGCGCAAGAATCCCGAGACCCAGGCGATGGCCGAGGCGTTCGGGGTGCCGGTGATCCTCAACGCCGAACTGCGCGAGGGCAGCCTGCGCGAATACGCCCAGAGTCGCGGCGTACCGGTGCTGACCTATGAGGCCGGGGAGGCGCTACGTTTCGACGAGTGGGCGATCGCGCCGGGCGTGCGTGGCATTCGTCGGGTCATGCGGCTGATCGGCATGCTGCCGGCCGAGGGGCGTCGACGCTCGCCTCCGGCGGCGGAAGTCGCCAACGGGTCGAGCTGGGCGAGGGCGCCGATCGACGGCATCCTGCGCCCGCGCGTGCGCCTTGGCGCACGAGTGGCCAAGAACGAAATACTGGGCGTGGTCGCCGATCCCTTTGGTAACGATGAAGCGCCGGTGGTGGCAAATGCCGACGGTATCGTCATCGGCATGAGCAATCTGCCGCTCGTCAACGAGGGCGAGGCGCTGTTTCATGTCGCGCGCTATCAGGAGATCGACGATGTCGAGAGCGCGCTGGAAAGCTTTCAGTCGCGCTATGAGACGCCGGGGAACTTTGCGGATAGAACTTAGGCGGTTGCGGCCAGGCGCCGCTCATCGACCATGGCGACGGCGTCGTCGTACACCGCAATGCCGGCACCGTCGCGGTGGGCGTTTTCCGACAGATGACGGCGGAAGCGCCGGCCGCCGGGGCAGCCCTGAAACAGACCGAGCAGATGCCGCGTCAGGTGATTGAGCCTGGCGCCCGCGGCGAGACGTTCGACCACGTAGGGGCGAAAAGCGCGAGCCACCTCATGTCGCGTCCGGGCGGGCCCGTCGACGCCATACAGTTCGCGGTCTACCGCGGCCAGCAGCCAGGGATTCTGATACGCCTCGCGGCCGACCATCACGCTGTCCGCGCCTTGATCCAGATGTTCCCGGCAGGCGGCCAGCGTCTTGATGCCGCCATTGATGCCGATATGCAGCTCGGGATGCTGCGCCTTCAGCCGATAGACGCGGGCATAGTTGAGCGGAGGAATGTCGCGATTTTCCTTGGGCGACAATCCCTGCAGCCAAGCCTTGCGTGCATGCACGATGAAGGTCTCGCATCCGGCCGCCGCGACCTGGCCGATGAAGCGTTCGAGGTCGGCGTCCTCGTCCTGGTCGTCGATGCCGATGCGGCACTTGACGGTGACCGGAATCGATACCGCACGCCGCATGGCGTCGACGGCGGCCGCGACCTTGTCGGGGTGTGCCATCAGGCAGGCACCGATCAGGTTGTTCTGCACTCGATCGCTGGGGCAGCCGACGTTGAGATTGACCTCGTCGTAACCCCACGCCTCGGCAATGGCGGCGCATTCGGCCAGCTCACCCGGATCGCTGCCGCCCAACTGCAGTGCCAGCGGATGCTCGGCCTGGTCGTAACCCAGAAAACGCTCCCGTGGCGAGCCGTGAAGGATCGCCCCGGTCGTCACCATCTCGGTATAGAGCAGCGCATGCCGTGTCAGGCAGCGGGCGAAGGCGCGGTAGTCGCGGGTCGTCCACTCCATCATCGGCGCGATGGAGAACGTTCTGGCTGCTGCAATTAGGGTCTTCTGGTTCATTTCGATAAAGTGTAATCCGTGATGGCGGATAGCCAGGGCCTGTTCATACTATGCGCCGCGAGCCGCGTTGCTGCGTCAAGTACGTTCAGGCAAGGCGCGGGACGCCGATAAAGGTTGGTTTCCTTATCCAGTCACGCAACGAAGCCTGGGCGTATTTGACGCGCAACCCGAAGGGACGGGCCGGTTTTTCCGCGAGGCGTCGTTACGAGCCAAGCGCTTGGAACCACCAAAACCCGAGGCTCGCGCCTAGCCTCACGAAAAAACCGGCTCCGTCGTGGCCGCGTGAATAGTGTGATCAGGCCCTAGCCCATGTCGATTTCATCCCAGGCTCTATATATCTTCCGCTGCGTAGCCAAAGGCGGGCATTGTACGTAAATGGGTGAGGTAGCTCCATCATGAGTCATAGAGACATGAGTCGAACAGACACCTATCGCGTAGATGAATGCATCGACACGGGCTGCGTGATCGCCGGTGCCGGCCCGGGAGGCTTGATGCTGGGGCTGCTGTTGGCGCGTGCCGGCATCGACGTGACCATTGTCGAGAAACACGCCGACTTCCTCCGCGACTTCCGGGGAGACACCATTCACCCGTCCACGCTCGAGGTGATGTCCGAACTGGGGCTGCTGGAAGGCCTGCTGGCGCTGCCGCATACCGAAGCCCCCAGACTGCACGCGGAGATTGGCGGGCGCGACGTCACCCTGGCCGATTTTTCGCGCCTGCCGACGAAATGCCGCTTCATCGCCTTCATGCCCCAGTGGGACTTTCTCGACTATGTCGCCCGCGAGGCCGAGAAGCTTCCGAACTTCCGGTTGGTCATGTCCGCGGCGGCGGTAGCGTTGATCGAGGAGCGGAACAGGGTGGTCGGGCTGCGCGCACGAACCCCAAATGGCGAGCTGGCGGTTCGCGCCAATCTGGTGGTCGGTGCCGATGGGCGCCAGTCCGTCATATGTCAGCAGGCCGGACTGGAGGTCGAGCGCTTCGGCGCTCCCCGTGACGTGCTGTGGATGAAGCTGTCGCACGCCCCGGACGATCCACCCTACACGATGGGACATGGCGGTCCGCGCCAGGGATTCGTCATGATTGATCGCGGAGATTACTGGCAGTGCGGATACGTCGTGCGCAAGGGCAGCTTCGCCGAGGTGAAGGCGCAGGGCATCGACGCGTTTCGTGCGGCGGTGTCCTCGGTCTCGCCGTTGCCCGCCGATCGCATGCAGGAAGTCCGATCCTGGAATGACGTGCACTTGCTCAGTATCCGGATCGATCGCTTGAAGCGCTGGTGGCGGCCGGGGCTGCTTTGTATCGGCGATGCCGCTCATGCGATGTCGCCGATCGGTGGCTTCGGCGTCAATCTGGCGATTCAGGATGCCGTCGCCGCAGCGAATCTGCTGGCCGAACCGCTTGCTCGCGGACGGGTCGAGGACAGGCATCTGGCTGCGGTCGAGGCTCGCCGTTCGTTTCCGACCAAAGTGACACAAAAGCTGCAATTGATGATGCAGCGGGATCGTCGCCGTCGCGATTCCGATGAACCCCGGCGTGAAGGACCTCCTGCATTCATGCGTCACATCGCGCGCTGGCCGACGTTGGCGCACCTTGCCGGTCGGCTGGTCGGGCTGGGAATTCGTCCGGAACACGTGCGGTGGGGGAAGAGCTGACTTAGATGGGGCCAGCATCTGCGACCAGGATAGACGTCGCCGAGGACTGAAATTGGTAAATCACTGAAAAATGGTGCCCGGAGCCGGGGTCGAACCGGCACGGTGTTAACCACCGAGGGATTTTAAGTCCCTTGCGTCTACCAATTTCGCCATCCGGGCCGACGACGTCGGGAAACTCGGGAGGTCACCGAACCAGGGGAGTTCGATGCTTGGGAAGTGGAGGCTGGAGTCGGAATCGAACCGGCGTACACGGAGTTGCAGTCCGCTGCATAACCACTCTGCCATCCAGCCATCTGAGTTTGGAGCTTAAAAGGAGATCGACCGGGCTGGCGTTCCAGATCCCGACCCTCACTAACCTTCCATCCTCATCGAGTTATGGAGCGGGAAAGGAGATCGACCGGGCTGGCGTTCCAGATCCCGACCCTCACTAACCTTCCATCCTCATCGAGTTATGGAGCGGGAAAGGAGATTCGAACTCCCGACCCTCGCCTTGGCAAGGCGATGCTCTACCACTGAGCTATTCCCGCTCAACTCGCCGACGCATTATAAGGATAAGTCCGTACCTGTCAAACGCTTATGTCACTTTTCGGTCGCTTTTCGCTTAGAGGGAGCGGGTGAGCTCGGGCCACGCGGCTTTCAGGTATTGAATCATCGACCACAAAGTCAGGACGGCGGCGGCGTAGAGCAGAACGATACCGAGACCGGCGATATGCGAGGCGGGGGGAAAACCCAGCAACAGCAGCAGGGCGACCATCTGGAGCGTGGTCTTCGACTTGCCGATCCAGGAGACGGCCACCCGCTTGCGCTGGCCGATTTCCGCCATCCATTCGCGCAGGGCCGAAATGACGATTTCGCGCCCGATGATGACCAGGGCCGGTAGCGTCAGCCAGAACACCTCGTAGCGCTCGATCAGCAGGGCAAGGGCGACAGCGACCATGACCTTGTCGGCGACCGGGTCCAGAAAGGCGCCGAAGGGAGTGCTCTGATTCCAGCGTCGGGCCAAGTAGCCATCCAGCCAATCGGTGACCGCGGCGGCCCCGAACAGGGCGGCGGTAACCGGCAGGCTCCAGCCGTAGGGAAGGTAGAACAGCACCACCAGCAGCGGTATGAACACGATTCTTGCCAGGGTGAGCATGTTGGGAATGTTCATCGAGCCGCTAGCGTCCTTGCTGAGTTTGGGTGGAGGCATTTTACGCCCGACGCGCGCGCTCATCCATGGAGCGCTTGATGAATGGTGGTCGCCATCTGCTCGTTGATGCCGGGTACGCGGGCCAGGTCTTCCCGAGTCGCCTTGCGGACCCCCTGAAGACCGCCGAAGAAGCGCAGCAGTTCGCGCCGCCGCTTGGGTCCGACACCGGGAATATCCTGCAGCGAGGAGGTCCGTCGCTGCTTGTCGCGACGCTGACGGTGTCCGGTGATGGCGAATCGGTGGGCCTCGTCGCGAATGTGCTGAATCAGGTGCAGCGCTGGTGAACTGGTGTCGAGATTGAGCGTCCTGTCGACCGTCTCGATGAATAGCGTCTCCAATCCCGCTTTACGGGTGACGCCCTTGGCGACGCCGATCAGCGTCATGCCGGTGACGTCCAGTTCGGCGATGACTTCACGCGCCATGTTGAGCTGGCCCTTGCCGCCATCGACGACGAGGATGTCCGGCAGTTTGCCTTCGCCTTTCTGCAGTCGCTTGAAGCGCCGCGTCAGTGCCTGACGCATGGCGGCGTAATCGTCGCCGGCCGCGACGCCTTCGATATTGAAGCGCCGGTAGTCGGACTTGATCGGGCCATCGGCATCGAACACCACGCAGGAGGCCACCGTGGCTTCCCCATGGCTGTGGCTGATATCGAAGCATTCGAGCCTTGCCGGCGGGGTTTCGAGCCCCAGTGCCTCGCGCAGCGAGTCGAAGCGCTTGCTCAACTGGCTGCGGTTGGCGAGCTGCGTCGCCAGGTGCTGCTCGGCGTTGGTTGTGGCCAGGCGCTGCCATTGGGCACGGTGTCCACGCACCTGGGTGGCGACACGCACACGCCGGCCGGCCTGCTCGCCGAGTGCCGACTGGAGCAGTTCGCCGTCCACCAGCGGGTGGGAGGTAATCACCTCCTGGGGAATTTCCTTGGACTGACCGAGATAGAACTGGCTGACGAATTCGCTCAGCAACTCGCCAGCGCCCAGGTCGAGTCCGTTTTCCGGCTGGTAGTGTCTGGCACCGAGCATGCGACCCTGGCGGATGGCCAGCACGCTGATACACAGTCCGCCTGGCTGCTCGGCCAGCGCGAAGATATCGGCGTCGCCAGCCGCGTTGTCGACGAACTGCTTCTCCTGCAGTCGTCGCAACTGCTGTATCTGGTCGCGCAGGCGGGCGGCTTCCTCGAAGTCGAGGGCCTGACTGGCGCGCTCCATATCCTGCGTCAGTTGCTGCGTGACCTGCTCGCTGCGTCCCTCCAGGCACATGACCGCGTGTTCGACGTCGCGCTGATAATCGGCCTGGCTGATGTTGTCGACGCAAGGCGCGCTGCAGCGTTTGATCTGGTACTGCAGGCATGGACGGTCGCGATGGGCGAAAACGCTATCCTCGCAGTTGCGGATACGAAATATCTTCTGCATCAGCGAGAGACTTTCGCGCACTGCCGTCGCGCTTGGATAAGGCCCCATGTAGCGCCCATCCCGACGTTTTTGCCGAGCGCGTTTGAATTCGAGCGCCGGGTAGGGGTGGCGATCGGTGACGAAAACGTACGGATAGGACTTGTCGTCACGCAGCAGGATATTGTAGGGCGGCCGCAGCTCCTTGATCAGCGTCTGCTCGAGCAGCAGGGCTTCGGTCTCGCTACGCGTGATGGTGACCTGGATATCCTGAATGCGCGCGACCAGCGCCTGTGTCTTGGTGTTCAGTGCACCGCGAAAATAGCTGGCGAGTCGCGCTTTGAGTCGCTTGGCCTTACCGACATACAGCACGTTGGCGTGCTCGTCGAGCATCCGGTAGACACCGGGGGACTCGGAGACGGATTTGAGAAAGTGCTTGGCGTCGAATCGCGCCGGGGTATCGATCGGACTGTCGCTCATGTGCGCAGTATACCAAAGTCCGTCCGGGAGCCTGAAAAAGCCTGCACTTTCGCAGTGCCGGGGATCGTTCACTGGAACGTGACGAACCCTTCCACCAGCCCATGGCGCAACCCCAGGTGGGTCAGCTCGACATCGGAGTGCACCTGCAACTTATCGAAGATGCGATAGCGGTAGGTGTTGACGGTCTTCGGGCTCAGACAGAGCTGCTCCGAAATCTGGCTGACCTTGTGGCAATGCATGATCATCATCGCGATCTGCAACTCCCGGTGCGACAGCTGATCGAAGGGGTTGTGCTGCCCCGAGCTGCGGGCGAGCACGACACGCTGGGCGATGTCGGGGCTGATGAAGCGCTCGCCGCCATACACGCGGCGAACGGCTTCGATCATCAGATCCAGTTGCGTTCCCTTGCTGATAAAACCCGCCACTCCGGCATCGATCAATCGTTGAGCCGTGCTTTCCTCGACCTGGCCGGTGAGAACCACTACACGGATCTGCGGCTGCGAACGCAACAGCTTGAGAATGACATCCAATCCGCCGATACCTGGCATGCGAATATCGACCAGGGCGATGTCGGGTGTGCTTTCGCGGCAGGCGTTGAGCGTGCTTTCGCCGCTGTCGGCTTCGGCAACGACATCGATGTCAGGTTCACTGGCCAGTACACGCGCGATACTGGTACGAACCAGGTGATGATCGTCGGCTATCAATACCCTAATCAAGACGACTCCTGCGGTATCCGCTCCCCATGAAAACTCGGTGATGCAAATCGTGCCAGCGTCTTGGCCGGTGGCGCGGTCGTTCCGGTTTTCACCATTTGTTTTACTTGCGTGGCTTCCTTGTTTGACAGAGGCCTTTCCCTTGAAACGTCAGTTTGACACGTTATTGGACCGAATACTCCACTTTCGTTAGACGAAAATTGCCAACGGCAAATGGTCTGCCAGCTGACGTCGTGAAGCGCACATCACATTAATTCCAAAATCCGGTTGACTCCTTTTGACGAGCTTTTTATAGTACGCCGCGTTCCTTCGGGAGCGCCGGTAAGGGGCCTTAGCTCAGCTGGGAGAGCGCAACACTGGCAGTGTTGAGGTCAGCGGTTCGATCCCGCTAGGCTCCACCAAAATTTAGTTTCGAATCAGCCGCTTGGTGAGCTAGACACCAGGCGGCTTTTTCGTTGTCGTAACGCCGTCATGGGCAATCATCGAAACCTATGGCTCTCATAGATAGAGATGATCGAGATCAATGCTTGATATCCGCGTTGAAAATACCAAGCTCAAGAAGTGGTGGCGCCGCTAGCCATTCGTGCGTGGCGCATTTCTATGACCAGTGACAAAGGACATGACACATGAGCGGTGCAAAAACGCGGAATATCAAAGAGGCTCAGGGCAAGGCCGAGGCCCTTTACCCCACTCGCAACGATATCCCGGAGAAACAGCGGGAGAAAGTCGTCGCGATCATGAACGCTCGACTGGCCGAGACGATCGACCTGGCGCTATCCATCAAGCAGGCCCACTGGAACCTCAAGGGCATCCAGTTCATCGGCGTACATGAGATGCTGGATGGGTTTCGGGGCGCGCTGGATGGCCATGTCGATGAGATCGCCGAGCGACTCGTGCAACTGGGCGGGACCGCTCACGGCACGGTCCAGGACGTCTCGAGCAACACCAGCCTGAAACCGTATCCGACCAACATCCACAAGGTGGAGGATCACCTGCGGGCCCTGGCCGATCACTACGCTGCTGTCGGGGCCGCTGTTCGAAAATCCATCGACGAGACGAGCGATCTCGGTGACGAGGACAGCTCCGATCTGTTGACCGGAGTGTCTAAAACCCTGGACAGCAACCTGTGGTTCATTGAAGCACACCTCCAGGAGTAGTACCGACTGGCGACAGCAAGGGCAGGCGGTGGCCTGCCCGCCGAATCCGGCCGTCATCATTCTTCCGCTGCTCGCCTTGGAATCGTTCGCGTTCAGCATCTTCCGGTATTTAGCTTAACCCCATCGCAAGTACCGCTGGGCTTCGGCTCGGTCGGAGCGATGCTGGGCATTCTGTCTGTTCCCGAAAAGGCCTATTCATTTATAGGTTTTTGCACATTCGTTGCCAGCCTCACCTGTCACAATGCTGCAATGAGTTCCTCGTCCGTCATGCGCCATGATTAGGCGATGAGACGAAGGATACGCCGCCGAGGTGAGACCAAGATGCGGGAATTCGTGTTCGATGTGGCAATACGGCCGGCCGCGCAAGCCGACGGTCGATGGGAAGCTTTCGCCCCGGCATTGCCGGGTTTTCTCGTGACGGGCGATGGTGATATCCAGGCATTCGATGCGTTCAAGGTCAGCATCATCGCACACTTGGCTACCCGGCTTGAGACAGGGAAGGGGATTCCGGAACAGGGCTTTGTCGGCCGCTACCTGTCCGACTACGGCTTGATCTTCTGGCAGTTTCTGCGTATCCGCCTCGGTCCCAGGAGAACCGGGCAGGCAGCGGTGGAACCGATCTTTCCCGATATCGACGAACTGCTGCTTCACTTCGGTGATGTTGCACTCGACGACTGACCGTTTCGAGCCAGGCGCAAGCGTGGGCCGCTTGACAGCTTTCGTCGCCAAACGCAGACTTGGGCGCATGAACATTTTAGACACGCTAAACAGCTTCCAGTGGTGGTGGCGCTCCTGAACCGGGCGGCATCGACTCGTGGAATTGTGTGCCGCCGTCAGGGCGGCATTTTTGTGTCTGGACTCCCTGCACGGCTGGTATAGGTACTGAATCGATCCCGATAATGCCGGGTACTCATCTTGGGACCGAAAATCCCGCTGAAACAGGATATTGAAACCATGTCCGTGCTGATGATCGACAATTACGACAGCTTCACCTACAACATCGTCCAGTATCTCGGTGAGTTGGGGGCCGAGGTCGTCACCGTGCGCAACGACGAGATCGACCTGGCCGACCTCGAGCGTCGCGGCCCGAGTCATTTGGTGGTCTCGCCGGGCCCTTGCACCCCGAACGAGGCCGGCATCTCGATGGCGGCCATTCGCCATTTTGCCGGCAAAGTGCCGATTCTCGGTGTGTGTTTGGGACATCAGGCGATCGGTCAGGTCTACGGCGGCAGCGTCGTTCGCGCCCCGCAGGTCATGCACGGCAAGACCTCGTCCATTCGCCACACCGGCCACGGTGTGTTCGAGGGGCTCGACGATCCGCTCGAGGTTACGCGCTATCATTCGCTGGTCGTGGATAAGGCGACCTTGCCGGATTGCCTCGAAGTGACGGCCTGGGTCGACGATGATGACGTCACGCCCGGGTTGATCATGGGGTTGCGACACAAGACGCTGGACATCGAAGGCGTTCAGTTTCACCCCGAATCGATCCTGTCGCGGCAGGGGCACGAACTCCTGGCCAACTTCCTGAAGCGGCGCTAACTACGGCGGAAAACCAACATGCAAATGCGGGATGCCATAGGCGCCTTGATGCGCCGAGAGGACTTGAGCTTCGACGACACCTATGCCGTCATGCAGGTAATCATGACCGGCGAGGCGACGGACGCACAGGTCGCCGGTTTTCTGATCGCGCTGGCGATGAAGGGCGAGACGGCCGACGAAATCACGGCGGCGGCACAGGTCATGCGTGAACTGATGCAGCCGGTGGCGATCGATTGCGATAACGTGGTCGACATCGTCGGTACCGGCGGCGACGGCGCCAATCTATTCAATATCTCCACCGCTTCCAGCTTCGTGGTTGCCGCCGCAGGCGGTCATGTCGCCAAGCACGGCAATCGGGGCGTGTCGTCTTCCTCCGGTAGCGCCGATCTGTTCGATGTCGCCGGCATCTACCTCGATCTGGATGCTGCCACCATCGCCCGCTGCATCGAGCAGGTCGGCGTCGGTTTCATGTTCGCGCCACGCCATCACCAGGCAATGCGTCATGCGATCGGTCCGCGTCGCGAAATGGGCGTGCGTACCGTATTCAACATTCTCGGTCCGCTGACCAATCCGGCCGGTGCCCCCAACCAACTGCTGGGCGTCTATGCTCCGCATCTGGTGCCGCTGGTGGCGGAGTCGCTGCGCAAGCTCGGCAGCCGACACGTGCTGGTGGTCCATGCTGAGGACGGCCTCGATGAAATTTCGCTCGCGGCGCCCACCCGGGTCGCGGAGTTGCGTGACGGCGAGATCCATGAGTACACCATCACTCCGGAATCCCTGGGGCTCGAACGCCAGTCGTTGGCACCGCTGAAGGTGGTGACCGCCGAGGATAGCCTCAAGCTGGTCAAGGAGGCGTTGATGGGCAAGAGCGCGGCCGGGGACATCGTTGCGCTCAATGCCGGTGCTGCGCTGTTTGCCGCCGATATCGCCGACTCGCTCAAGGAAGGCGTGTTGATGGCGCAGGATGCGCAGGCCTCCAAGCTGCCGCTGGAAAAACTCAAGGAATTGGCGGATTTCACCCGCGTTTTTAAAGAATGAGTTCGCCGGGTGAGCCAAAGGAAGCGCTGAATAAATAGGCGAGCGGGATGAAGCGCAAGGCGCACGGAGCGCAGAGGACGAGACATAACATGGGGTTAGGCGAGTCTTCGAGCACCGCGCACAAATTCGCCGGGAGCGAATTTGAACGGCCGTAGGCCGGCCTTTGGTGACCGCTAGGGATGGTGATCATAGCGCAGCGATTCGCCCGCGCAGACATTTATGCAGTGTTATCCAAACAACGATGACAGGAGCCCGCCTTTATGACTGCTTCGCGAGAAAGTGAACTGCCAACCATCCTGGCCAAGATCCTGACGCGCAAGCGCGAGGAGATCGCCGAACGCCGTATGGCTGCCAGCGAGCAGACCTGGCTGGCGCGGGCGAAGACGCAGAGCGCTCCGCGCGGCTTCATCAAAGCGCTCAACGACGGTATCGATGGCGGAGACCCGGCGGTGATCGCCGAAATCAAGAAGGCATCGCCATCCAAGGGCGTGATCCGCGAAGACTTTCGGCCCGCCGACATCGCTGCCGATTACGCCGCCGCGGGCGCCAGTTGCCTCTCCATACTCACGGATGCCGACTACTTCCAGGGCCACGAGGACTATCTGATCGCGGCGCGGGAAGCCTGCGGACTGCCGGTGATTCGCAAGGACTTCATCATCGACGGTTACCAGATCGCCGAAGCCCGGGGCATCGGCGCCGACTGCATTCTGCTGATCGTTGCCGCGCTCGACGACGCCCAGCTCAAGGATCTCTATCAGCAGGCCACCGATCTGGGCATGGACGTATTGGTGGAAGTGCACGATAACTTCGAACTCGAACGGGCGCTGCAGCTGGATCTGCCGCTGGTCGGCATCAACAACCGCGACCTGCGTACCTTCGAGACCTCGCTGGACACCACTTTCGAACTGCTCAAGCGTATCCCGCGCGGCGTCACCGTGGTGACCGAATCCGGCATCCATACCCGCGACGACGTCGAGCGCATGCGCGAACACGACGTCAACGCCTTCCTGGTCGGCGAAGCCTTCATGCGCGAGGAAGAACCGGGTAGTGCGCTGCGCCGGCTGTTTTTCTGATTCGTTTCTTCCGGCCACACAAACGATGACACCGCNNGCGGTGTCATCGTTTAGAGCCTCAGAACTCCGGCGAATCCGGGAATATCAGGCTGATCAAGGTATCGCCGGGCTTGGGGGTCAGTGGCTTGTCGGCGGTGGCGATGCGGGCGCGTCCACTGGCCGAGACCGTGAACAGCGTCAGCAGGCGATCCTGGTGGGTGCGGTGATAGTCCTCGATATCGAAGTTCTCGCTGATCCTGGCCTGGCGCAGCACCGCGCCCTGGCCGATCAGGCTCGATAGCCGGGTGGAGCTGGTATTGCCGTCGAACAGCAGCGGCAGATGGGCCAGCGCCTGCTGGTGATGGCGCCGTGCGCTGCGGGAGGACTCCACCGCCAGCCGGAATACCTTGCCGTGGCCGAGAATATGCTCGAAGTGCAGCGCGGCGAGATTGTTGAGTTCGCGGTAGGGTGACAGCGGCAATAGATGACCGATGCCGGTCAGCTCCAGGTGCTGGGCGGCATGCTCCGAAAGCGGGTTGCCGTAATAGGTCGGCAGGTTGGCCATGCGCGCTTCCTGCACCGCGTCCCAGTTGTGGTCGCACAGCCGCACGATGAACCCCGCATCCTGCAGAATCCTGCCGAAGGCACGCGCCACCGGGTTGGCGCCGGTGATCAGAAAGCCCGACGGAGTCGGTTCGCTGACCTTGAGCAGCCGGGCCAGGGGGCGTGAGAACAGGCTCTGAACCACCACCGTGCTGATGATCACGAGAAAGGTCACCGGCACCAATAACTCGGCACCCGGCACCTCCAGTTCCTCGAGGCGAATGGCGAACAGCGAGGCGACTGCCGCGGCGACGATACCCCTCGGCGACAGCCAGGCCAGCAGCGCCTTTTCGCGCCAGTTGAGCGAACTGCCCAGCGTACACAGCCACACCGTCAACGGACGTGCGACCCAGACCAGGATCGCCAGGAACACCCACGCCTGCCACGACAGCAAGCCCAACTGCGCGAGGCTCAGGCGGGCCGCGAGCAGAATGAACAGACCCGAAATCAACAGGATCGACAGCGTCTCCTTGAACTCCAGGATCGGCTGGGTCGGTACGCCGCGCATGTTGGCCATCCACACGCCCATGACCGTCACGGTCAGCAGTCCGGACTCATGGAACAGCTGGTTGGAGAGCGTGAACAGCGTCAGCATGATCATCAGCGTGCCGAAGCTGTGCAGGCGTTGCGGCAGCCAGTGATGGCGCAGCACGCTGCCCCACAGATAACCGCCGGCGATACCCAGCCCGAAACCGATCACCGCCGTCTGGGCGAAACTGATCAGCGTATGGGTGGCGGCGCCGTTGGAGAAGCCGAGGGCAACGAATTCGTACACCAATACCGCGCCGATCGCGCCGATCGGGTCGATCAGAATGCCTTCCCAGCGCAGGATCTGACTCACATGTACGCGGGCGCGAAGCGTCTGCAGCAGCGGCAGCACCACGGTGGGGCCGGTCACCACCAGCAAGGCTCCCAGCACGCTGGCCATCTCCCAGGAGAGGTCGAGCATCAGATGCGCGGCGGCGATGCCGATCAAGGCCGTGATCAGCGCGCCCCAGGTCACCAGCCGGCTCACCGTGCGACCGTGGCCGCGAAGCTCGCGGAAATCCAGCGTCAATGCGCCCTCGAACAGGATCACCGCCACCGCCAGGGAGACCAGCGGGAACAGCAGATCGCCCAGAATCGCGTCGGGCTCGAGCACACCGGTGACCGGGCCGACGGCGATGCCGGCGATCAGCAGGGGGAGAATCGCGGGGACCCGCAGTTGCCAGGCGAGCCATTGGCAGATCAGCGCCATCAGGCCGATGCCGGTCAGGGCAAGTGCGGCATTTTCCATCGCAGTCTCTCCGCAGGGTTCAAAAAAGCGCGCAGACTAGCGGCGGCATGCCGCCGATGCAATGCCGAACAGAGGATGAGGCGAGAAATTCAGACGGCGGCGAGATGCTGCCGGGCCCAGCGCACGATGTCGGCCTGCCCCAGGGCACCGGCCCGGCGGGCGATCTCGCGGCCGCCGCGGAACAGGATCAGCGTCGGAATGCTGCGGATACCGAAACGGGATGCCACATCGGTCGCCGCCTCGGTATCGAGTTTGGCGAGTCTCATATGGGGCTCGAGTTCGCGGGCGGCTTGCGCGAAGCCGGGCGCCATCGCCTTGCACGGGCCACACCAGTCGGCCCAGAAATCGACCAGCAGCGGCAGGTCGCTACGCGAAACGTGACGGTCGAAATTGACCGAATCCAGGGCGAGCGGCTCACCGGTGAACAGCACGTTGTGGCACTGGCCGCACCTGGGCGCATCCGCCAGCCTCGCGCTGGCGACGCGGTTGACCGCATGGCAATGCGGGCAGACGACATGTTGGGTATCGGACATGGGGATCGTCTCCTGCGTGGTGGAATGTCGAAGAGGATAGGTCAGTGGCGTCGGGAATGCTCAGCGATTCAACAGCCAGAGGAGCAGGGAAATCGCACCGCTGAGCAGGATCATGGTGGTGATCGGGAAGAAGAACGAAAAATTATCGCGCTTGATCACGATGTCGCCGGGAAGATGACCGAGCGGCAGCTTGCTCAGCCAGGGCCACAGCAGACCGGCAGCGATGGCGACAAGACCGATGACGATGAGTGTCTTGGACATGAGATTCAATGCTGGATGTTCAGGCCTCCGCCAAGCCGATGAACATCAGCCTGGTCCAGCAATCTTGACCCTCTTCAACAGCGCCTGCAACGGATGGGCGAGTGCCTGGCCGGAAAGCCGCTTGGCCTGGCTGCGGCAGGAGTAGCCGGTGGCCAGCAGGCGGCCGGCATTGGCCTCGTCCTCCACCGGCGCGCGCCAGGAGAGATCGTAGATCGCTTCCGAGGTCTCGCGATTGCGCGCCTCGTGGCCATAGGTGCCGGACATGCCGCAGCAGCCGCTGGCGACCAGGTCCAGCGACAAACCGAAGCGTTCGAACAGCTGCTGCCACGCCCTGGGGCTGCCCGGCGCATTGGTCTTCTCGGTACAGTGAGTCAGCAGCCGGTAGCCGGGATCGGCGTTCCTTGCCGCCTCGGCATCCCAGCCCCGCGGCAGCAGCGTCTGGCCGAGCGAGAGCAGCCACTCCTGCAGCAGCAGCACTTCCGGCACGGCGCGCGGCCCCAGCGTCTTGACGTACTCCTGGCGGTAGGTGAGCGTCATCGCCGGGTCGATGCCCACCAGCGGCACGCCGAACCCGGCCAGCGTTCTCAAGCGTTCGGCCTGTTGCTCGGCGACGCGCCGGAAACGACCGAGGAAGCCCTGCACGTGCAGCGGCTTGCCGTTGGGCTGAAAGGGGGCGACGAACACGCGGATGTCCAGCCGCGACAGCAACTCGACGACATCCATCACCAGCCGCGACTCGAAATGGCTGGTGAAGGCATCCTGAACCAGCACCACGCTGCGGCTCTTCTGGTTCTCGGTCAGTCGCCCCAGCGTCAGCGGCGTGGCCTCGGCCACGCCCCAGGCGTGCAACACTTTCTCCAAGCTGGCGCGGGAGAGTCGTGGACTGTCGACGATGCCGATGCCCTGGGCCAGCAGGCGGTCGACCAGACGGTTGTCGAGCAGCGCATTGTAGAGCGGTGCCACCGGCTGCAAGTGAGGAATGACGAACTCCAGCCCGCCGATCAGATAGTCACGCAGCGGCCGCGCATAGCGGCTGTGATAGCTCTCCAGGAAGCGCGAGCGGAAATCGGGCACGTCGACCTTGATCGGACACTGGCCGGCGCAGGACTTGCACGCCAGACAGCCGGCCATGGCGTCATAGACCTGATGCGAGAAATCCGCTTCGCCGCGCCGGCGGGCGGCGTGGCGGGAAAGCTTGCCCGGCTGCGAGCGCAGCCAATCGATGAGGCCGCTGCGCCGTTGCTCGCGGCTCACCTCGAGCACGTCGACACCGGCGTTGCCCTGACGGCGCAGCCATTCGCGCATCAGGCTCGCCCGTCCCTTGGGCGAGTGGATGCGTTGGCGCGTCGCCTTCCACGACGGGCACATCGCATCCTGGGGATCGTAGTTGTAGCAAGCGCCGTTGCCGTTGCAGTAGACCGCGCTGGCGTTCTCCTGCCACACCCGCTCGTCGATCTGGCGATCCAGTTCGCCGCGGGTGGGTAGGCCGTCCACCGTCAGCAAGCCGGGGTCGAAGCCACCGACGATGCCGGTTTCGCCGGTGTACTTGCCCGCGGTTGCGGGCGGGCTAGAGAGCCCTGTAGTTTCGGGCAGGCTAGAGAGCCCCGCGGTTTCGGGCGGGATAGAAAGCGGCGTGGCGATCTTGCCGGGGTTGAACTGGTTGCACGGGTCGAAGGCCGCCTTGACCCGCTGCAGCGCCGGATACAGCTCGCCGAAGAACCTGGGTGAATACTCCGAACGCACGCCCTTGCCGTGCTCGCCCCACAGCAGCCCGCCGTAACGCTGGGTCAGCGCCGCCACGGCGTCGGAAAGCTCGCGGATCAGCCGCGCCTGCTCCGGGTCCTTCATGTCGATCGCCGGGCGCACATGCAGCACGCCGGCATCGACATGACCGAACATGCCGTAATCCAGTCCGCGCTCGTCCAGCAGGCGGCGGAACTCGGCGATGTAGTCGGCCAATCGCTCCGGCGGCACCGCGGTGTCCTCGACGAACGGAATCGGACGCTTCTCGCCCTTGGCGTTGCCGAGCAGGCCCACGGCGCGCTTGCGCATGGCGTAGACCCGTTGGATGCACTCGCGCCCTTCGGCCAGGGTATAGCCGAAGCGCTCGACGCTGGCATCGGTGCCGAGATGCTCGGTGAACGCCCGCACTCGCGCGGCCAGCCGCTCGGGGTCGTCATCGTTGAACTCGACCAGATTGATGCCGCGAATCGGCTTGCCTTCGTCGGGGAAGAACTCCGCCACCGCGTCCCAGACGAAATCCTCCATCGCCAGCAGCAGTACCTTGTCGTCGACGGTCTCGATCGATGTCGGGCGCCCCTCCGACATCAGTGCCTTGGCGTCGCGCAGCGCATCCATGAAACTCGCGTAGCGCACGTTGACCAGGGCCGAATGTTTGGGCAGCGGCAGGACGTTGAGCGTCGCCTCGTTCAAAAAAGCCAGCGAGCCTTCCGAGCCGCACAGCAGACTGTTGAGGTCGAAACGCCCCTCGGCGTCGGTCAGGTGGGCGAGATCGTAGCCGGTCAGGCAGCGGTTGAGCGGCGGAAACCTGGCCGCGATCAGCTCGCGCTGGCTCTCCGCGATGTCCCGGGCGGTGCGGTGAATGTCGCCGACGATATCCGCGCGCCGGCAGATTTCCTCCAGCGCTTCCGTAGAGAGCGGGCGGCTGGTGAAGCGTTCGCCGCCGCGCAGCACCACGTCGAGTTCGAGCACGTGATCGCGGGTCTTGCCGTATTCGCAACTGCCCTGGCCGCTGGCGTCGGTGGAGATCATGCCGCCGAGAGTGGCGCGGTTGGAGGTCGAAAGCTCCGGGGCGAAGAACAGCCCAAAGGGTCTGAGCGCGGCGTTGAGCTGGTCCTTGACCACGCCCGCCTGAACCCGCACGCGGCGGTTCTCGACGTCGATGTCGAGAATCCGGTTCATGTACCGGGAGACATCGACGACCAGGCCATCGGTGAGCGACTGGCCGTTGGTGCCGGTGCCTCCGCCGCGCGGCGCAAGCACGACATCGCGGTAATCGTCGCGGGCGATCAGGCGTGCGATGCGCTGGAGATCCTCGCCATCGCGCGGGTAGAGCACCGCCTGCGGCAGGCGCTGATAGATCGAGTTGTCGGTGGCCAGCACGGTGCGGTTGGCGGCATCGGGGGCGATATCGCCGGCGAAACCTGCATTCTGGAGTTCATCGAGGAAGCGCCGGTAGCGCTCGTCGAGGGTCAGGTCGGCGCTGGCCGGGTCGAGGCGTGCAATCATGAGTTATCAGGCTGTCAGGGTCTGGGAATGAAGTCAGTGCAAGGCCGAGCGTGGTCGACAGAGTGTAACGCGCCGGCCGCAATCTGGCAGCCATGCCGCATGGTGCGGCGATGGGGTTTTCCTTACAATGATCGCCCGGCAAGCGCCGGCAAACGAATCACCTCAACCACGGAACACCGTCATGCTCGATCCCAAGCTGTTGCGAAGCGATCCGCAGTTCGTCGCCCAACGCCTGGCCCTGCGGGGCTTCACGCTCGATATCGCTCGTCTCGAGTCGCTCGAGTCCCGGCGTCGTGAGCTGCAGACCGCGACCGAGCAGCTGCAGAACGAGCGCAACGTGCGCTCCAAGGCGATCGGCAAGGCCAAGGCCGCCGGCGAGGATATCCAGCCGCTGCTCGCCGAGGTCGGCCAGTTGGGCGACGATCTCGACCGCGCCAAGCGCGAGCTGGCCGAAGTCCAGCGGGCCTGGGACGACATGGTCGCCGGCCTGCCCAACCTGCCGCATGACAGCGTGCCCGAGGGGGCGGACGAGAACGACAACGTCGAACTCCATCGTTGGGGCACGCCGCGCGAGTTCGACTTCGAGGTGCGCGATCACGTCGATCTCGGCGCCAGGTTCGGCTATCTCGATTTCGAACTGGCGACCAAGCTGACCGGCTCGCGTTTTGCCGTCATGCGCGGGCCGATCGCGCGCCTGCATCGGGCGCTGGCCCAGTTCATGCTCGACAAGCAGACCCAGGAGCATGGCTACGAAGAGTGCTACGTGCCCTACATGGTCAATGCCGACTCGCTCGTCGGCACCGGCCAGTTGCCGAAATTCGGCGAGGATCTGTTCCGGCTCACCGGCGACAACGGCTACTACCTGATTCCCACCGCCGAAGTGCCGCTGACCAACTTCGTGCGCGACGAGATCCTCGACCGGGCCGCGCTGCCGCTCAAGCTCACCGCCCATACCCCTTGCTTCCGCAGCGAGGCGGGTGCCTACGGTCGCGATACCCGCGGCATGATCCGCCAGCATCAGTTCGACAAGGTCGAAATGGTGCAGGTGGTCGAGCCGGCGACCAGCTACGCGGTATTGGAAGAGATGCGCGGCCATGCCGAAGCGATCCTGCGGGCGCTGGAGCTGCCGTACCGGGTGGTGACGCTGTGTGCCGGCGACATGGGTTTCGGTGCCGCCAAGACCTACGACCTGGAAGTGTGGCTGCCGAGCCAGCGGACCTATCGTGAAATCTCTTCCGTCTCCAACTGCGAGGATTTCCAGGCGCGGCGCATGCAGGCGCGTTTCCGTAGCCCCGAGCAGAAGAAGCCGCAACTGGTGCATACCCTCAACGGCTCCGGCCTGGCCGTGGGGCGCTGCCTGCTGGCGGTGCTGGAAAACTTCCAGAATGCCGATGGCAGCATCGATGTCCCCGCCATCCTGCAGCCCTACATGGGCGGCGTGACCCGTATCAACGCCGATTGACGCCGGGTTTCGCACCGCACCGAACGATCCCTCGCAAGCGATGGCGAGGGATCGTTTGGTTATAACCATGCAAGAAAGCGTTTCTTGGAGCGACGGCTTTGGCTCTTTACACTTTCGATCTAAGAGCCAGGATGAATCTGGTTGTTTCGTTCTAAAGACACCCCTTTCTTCGTGTTCTCAACCGGCGTTTTCACCGTGACCGAATCCCTGACCCTGCAGTACGATCCGGCCGCGCTCGATCTCCACCTGGTCGGTGGCGGCAGCGAGGCCCTGGCGCTGGCACGCCAGTTCGCCGGACTCGCGCCGCGACTGACGCTGCATGCCGATTCGGTGATGCCGGCATTGCGTGGATTGTGCGATGAGCAGGATTGGGCGATTCGAGCCGATGATCCTCCGCGCCCCGCTGCGGGTCAGTTGTGGCTGATCGCCAGTGGCGACGTGGCGCGTGACGCGTATTTGGCGCGGCACGCTCGCGAGGCCGGCGTGCCGGTCTTCGTGCCGACACAGCCGTCGCTGTGCAGCGTGCGTCTGCCACCGCGCGTCGATGCCGCGAATCCGGCCACCGGGCCGGTGGAGCCAGACACCGGAAAGTGGCGGCGCGGCCGTGTCGCGTTGGTTGGCGCCGGGCCGGGCGACCCGGAGCTGCTGACGCTCAAGGCGCTGAAGCAGTTGCAGCGGGCCACGATAGTCGTCCATGACCGCCTGGTCAGCCAGGAGATCCTTGCGCTGGCCAATCCCGACGCCAAGCGTTTCTATGTCGGCAAGGCACGATCCCGGCACAGTGTGCCGCAGGACGGCATCAATCAGGCATTGGTGTCGTGGGCGCGCGCCGGTCATCGGGTGGTGCGGCTGAAGGGCGGCGACCCTTTCATCTTCGGACGCGGCGGCGAGGAACTCGAAACCCTGGCCGCCGCCGGCATCGACTTCGAGGTGGTGCCCGGCATCACCGCTGCCTCCGGCTGCGCCGCCTACGCCGGGATTCCATTGACCCATCGCGATCATGCCCAGTCGGTGCGCTTCGTCACCGGGCATCTCAAGAATGGCAGCTGCGATCTCGACTGGCCCGCCCTGGCGCGCGACGGACAGACCTTGGTGTTCTACATGGGGCTGGGCGCGCTGGAAACGATTTGCGAACGTCTGATCGCGCATGGCATGGCCGGCGAGACGCCGCTGGCGTTGATCGAGCAGGGCACCACCGCCAGTCAGCGCATCCATCTCGGCAGTCTCGCTGCGCTGCCGCCAAGCCTGAAAACCGCTGCCCCCAAGCCGCCGACACTGATCGTGATCGGCAGCGTGGTGCGGCTGGCCGAGACGCTCGAGTGGTTCCGGCCCACGGACAGCGGCAGCCTCGGCTGGGTCGAGGGCAAGCATCCGACGCCGCTTTCCCGCTCCGAGAGCGCTTGAGCCGCTTGCCGTTGCCGTTGCCGTTGCCGTGACGCCAGACGGCGCATGCCATCGACTTCAACGAGTAGGCTATCGGTTTCAAAGAGTTAGTAGCGAGCGGCAAGATTGACGCCACCTGCGGGCACTCCGAGAATGAAATCTACGGTCTGTCTGAAAAGTGTCTGCGCTCGACCATGCAGCGTTAAAAATTGGCTCAAAATGCTCATTTACCCCGTGTAAACTCCGCTTCTTCGCCAATTTTTGCCTTGCTTGATCATCGCTCGCCGACTTTTCAGACAAGACCTCATCTCTGCGCAGTCCACGGGAGCGGCATGAACATCGAACAGCTGGACATTCGTGGCCACATGGCGCAGTTTGCGCCTTTCGACAATCTGCCGGATGCCTTGCTCGACCGCATCGCGGCGGCGGTGGAGATCCGTTATTTTCAGGCCGGCAGCGAGCTGCTGACCAAGGATCAGCCGATCGACGCGCTGTGGTACGTGCGCAGCGGTGCGGTCGAGATGTATCAGCGCAGTGGCCGGCTGTTCAACCGTCTCGGCGAGGGCGGCATCTTCGGCTATTCGGATCTGCTGCGCCACCGCCCCGTGCGCTATCCGGTCAATGCGATCGAAGACACCTTGATCTACTTCATCCCGGGGGCTGTCTTCGAGGCGGTGTGCGACGAGGATGACGACTTCGCCGAGTTCTTCGATACCGGCGGCCAACGTCTCAAGGTCACGGTGGAGCAGCAGCGCGACGATAGCGAGTTGATGACCACGCGGGTGCGCAAACTGGTTCATCGCCAGCCGCAGATGGTGGAGGCCTCGACTTCATTGCAAGAGGCTGCGCAGCACATGCGCGATGCCAACGCCACCTGCGTACTGGTGATCGACGTCACCGAAACGCACTCCGCCTACACCTTCAGCGATCGCGACGGCAAGCACTGGAAGCTCAGCGGAATCCTGACCGATCGCGATTTCTGTACCCGAGTGCTTGCCGAGGGACTTTCGCCGGAGACGCCGGTGGGCGAGGTGATGTCACGCCGCGTGATCGTGGTGCAGTCCGACGAGTCGGTCTACGAGGCGATGCTGTGCATGCTGCGCAACCAGGTCCATCACTTGCCGGTACTGCATCGCCGCCAGCCGATGGGGGTGCTGCATCTCTCCGACATCGTGCGCTACGAGACCCACAGCAGCCTGTTTCTGGTCAACAACATCTATCTCCAGAACACGCCCGACGAGTTGGCCAGGCTCTCCGGCGAAGTGCGCACGGCGTTCGTGCGCCTGGTCGCCGACGGCGCCAATTCCGAGATGGTCAGCCGCGCGCTGGCGACCATCGGGCGCAGTTTCATCCAGCGCCTGATCGAACTGGCCGAGGCCGAGCTGGGGCCGCCGCCGGTACCTTACTGTTTCATGGTGCTCGGCTCGATGGCGCGGGAGGAACCGACCATCACCGCGGATCAGGACAACGCGCTGATTCTCGACGATAGCTTCGATCCCGAGCGTCACGACGGTTATTTCGAAGCCCTGGCCCGGTTCGTCAGCAATGGGCTCGACGCCTGCGGCTACCCGCTGTGCAAGGGGGATATCATGGCCACCAATCCCCGCTGGCGGCAGCCGTTGGCGGTGTGGAAGCGCTATTTCATGGAGTGGATGGACGACCCCAATCCCGAACGCTTGCTGCACAGCTCGATTTTCTTCGATCTGGCGCCGGTGCACGGCGAGGCGCCGATGGTCGAGGCGCTGCAGGATCTGATCGCCGAGGTCGCGCCGCAGCGTCAGCGGTTCCTCGCGGCGCTGGCGCGCAATGCCAAGAATCGCACGCCGCCGCTGGGCTTCTTCCGCACTTTCGTGATGGAACGGGATGGCGAGCACCGCAAGTCGATCAATCTGAAGCGGCGCGGTACCGCGCCATTGACCGATCTGGTTCGCGTGCATGCGCTGGCGTGCGGTTCGAAAGCGCAAAACACCTTTGCCCGGCTAGACGATATCGAAGGCACCAAGCTGGTGGCGGACGGTGTCGTCGAGCGCCTGCGCTATGCCTTCGAGTTTCTGTCGATGGTACGCATCCGTCATCAGGCGGATGCCATCGAGCAGGGCAGGGAGCCGGACAACAGCGTCAATCCGGAAAATATCGACAGCCGCGAGCGCCACCACCTCAAGGACGCCTTCGAGGCCATCAGTCACGCCCAGCAATTCCTCTCCTTCCGCTATACCATGCCGTCGAAGAAGGACGCGCCGTCGAAGCAGGATGCGCGATGAGTATACGTAGGCGAGACCGGCAGCAGGCGGATGATTGGCCGACCTACCTGGCGGCACGGGCGCAGCAGGTCAAGGAACCCCGTCTGTCCCGATTTTTCGCCCAGACTACGCTGGACCCGGAAATGCCGATCGGCGAGGCGCCGTTGGTCGCCATGGATTTCGAGACCACCGGGTTGGATGCCTCGCGCCACGATATCGTCAGCGTCGGCGTGGTTCCGTTCACGCTGTCGCGCATTCGGCCCGCCGACGGCAACTACTGGGTATTGTCACCAAGGCGGGCGCTCAGCGACGAGTCGGTCGCCTTTCACCACATCACTCACTCCGAAGTGGAGAGCGCGCCGGACTTCACGACGATCATCGACGATCTGCTGACGATGTTGAGCGGACGGCTGGCGGTGGTGCACTACCGGCGCCTGGAGCGCGCCTTCCTTGATGCGGCGATGCGCGAGCGCCTGGGCGAAGGACTGCTGTTCCCGATGGTCGACACCATGTCGCTGGAGGCGCAGATTCACCGCCAGTCCTGGTGGGCGAGGCTGCGGCGCTGGGCAGGGCGGCCGGTCGCCTCCATCCGTTTGCACGAAAGCCGCCAGCGCTACCATCTGCCGGCCTATACCGGCCACCATGCGCTGGTCGATGCGCTGGCCACCGCCGAGCTCCTGCAGGCGCAGATTCAGTATCACTATCGTTGGGATACGCCGATCGGCGCACTCTGGCGCTAGGCTTTGTACAAAAACTGCCTGCGCTCGGTCATACGGCGTTAAAAATCAGCTCACTGAACTTCAGTTCAGAACGTCCGAAGGACGGCCCGAAGGGCGAGCGGAGCGAGTAACATACTCATTTACACCCGTAAACTCCGTCTTTTCGCTGATTTTTGCCTTGTCTGACCGTCGCTCGCCGACTTTTCGTACATAGCCTCATTACGCCCTGTTGATCGGAGTTTTCATTTCGTCGACGCAAACGGGCGGCCCCGAAGGGCTGCCCGTTGTCTCGTGTCGAGCCTTGTCGACGCTAGTTGCGCGGCTCCGAACGCAGCCCCTGGACGATGGCGTAACAGCCCGCCAGCAGCACCAGGGTAAACGGCAGGCCGGTGGCGATGACCGCTGCCTGCAGCGCGGTGAGACCGCCGCCCAGCAGCAGCGCGATGGCAATGGCACCCTCGATCAAAGCCCAGAAAACCCGCTGCGGTGTCGGGGCATCGACCTTGCCGCCGGCGGTGATCGAATCGATCACCAGCGAACCGGAGTCGGACGAGGTGATGAAGAACACCATGACCAGGATGATGCCGATGAAGGAGGTGATGCCGCTCAGCGGCAGTTGGCCGAGCATGGCGAACAGCTGCAATTCCAGCGCAGCATTCTTGACTCCTTCGAAACCCTCGGCGACGAACTGGTGGATGGCGGTGTCGCCGAAAGTGGTCATCCACAGCACGGATACCAGAGTCGGCACGACCAAAACGGCGATCAGGAATTCGCGCACCGTGCGGCCGCGGCTGACGCGGGCGATGAACATGCCGACGAACGGCGACCAGGAGATCCACCACGCCCAGTAGAACGCCGTCCAGCCATGGACGAAGTTGACGTCTTCACGCCCGAAGGGGTTCGATAGCGCCGGCAGATGCGTGAAATAGGAGCCCAGATTGGCGAAGAAATCCGTGGCAATGAGCATTGTCGGGCCGACGATGATCACGAACAGCAGCAGCAGGAAAGCCAGCACCATATTGATCTGCGACAGTCGCTGCACGCCTTTGTCGACGCCCAGAACCACCGAGAGCAGTGCCACCAGAGTGATGCCGATGATCAGCAGCACCATGGTGACGTTGGTATTGGGAGTGTCGAACAGATAGTGCAGGCCGGCGGAGGCCTGGGACGCGCCCAGCCCCAACGAGGTTGCCAGACCGAACAGGGTCGCGAACACCGCCAGGATATCGATGACATGGCCCGGCCAGCCCCAGATGCGCTCACCCAGAATCGGATAGAAGATCGAGCGCATGGTCAGCGGCAGGCCCTTGTTGAACGAGAATAGCGCCAGCGACAGCGCGACCACGGCATAGATGCCCCAGGGATGCAGTCCCCAGTGGAAGATCGTGGCCGCCATGGCCAGCGACTGAGCGCCGGCGTCGTTGCCCTGAGCCGCACCCAACGGTGCCCAGTCGGTACGCATGCCGTTCTCGACCACCGTACCGCCGAGGGAGGTGCCGAAATGCGTAATCGGTTCGGACACGCCGTAGAACATCAGCCCGATGCCCATGCCCGCGGCGAACAGCATCGCGAACCAGCCGGCATAGCTGAAGTCCGGCTTGGCGTGCATGCCGCCGATCCTTACCTTGCCCAGCGGTGTGAAGATCAGCACCACCGAGACGATCACGAAGATGTTGGCGGCAAACAGGAACAGCCAGCTCAGATGGTCGGTCAGAAAGCTTTTCGCGCCATTGAAAATCGGCCCCATCTGATCCGGCAGGGCCAGGGTGATGATGACGAAAAAGAGAATCAGCAGCGATGAGATCGTAAAGACCTTGCCGTGCAGATCGACATCGAAACCAAACTTGTTGGTCTGGATATTGTCCTGCCCAATCACATAATCGGTATCGATGAGATTGGCGGGACCTTCCGGTGCCGGTACGCCTTCTTGTGACGTGTCCGGCTGGTTATTAGCATCGTCTTGAGCCACTAGCCGTCTCCATTTTTTGATTACAACCGTCTTGATGTCGGACTCGTCTGGCGAGTCGCGACAATTCCCTTGCGCTTCTCTTTAGCGTCGTTCGAGTGAGCATCGTTCGAGGTCTCGCCAATACCCCTCCCAAGTCTGGCGGATCAGCGAAAACACGCAAGTTTCCAAATTATCCCGGAACGAATACCGTGTTCCAACCGGGGAGGAAGACCGGAAGACAGCTCGGCCGGCCCATACCAAGGTCAGAGAGCGCTTTGCCGCTATCCTGGCTTATATTGAAACGTACGTTTGAAAACGTCCCGGGGAGACCTTGATGGCCGATTATCGAGCACCACTGGATGAACTGCGCTTCGTGCGTGACGAAGTCTTCGAGGCCGAACGCGAATGGCGGGCGATGCCGGCAATGGCGGAACTCAATGCCGAACTTGCCGATGCGGTGCTGGAAGAAGCGGGGCGGATCGTCGAGTCGGAACTGTTCCCGCTCAATGCCAGCGGCGATGCCGAGGGTTGCCGCTTCGAGAGCGGGCGCGTGCGGACACCGAGCGGTTTCAAGTCCGCCTTCGATACCTTCGCCGAAGGTGGCTGGTGCGGCCTGGGCGGCAATCCAGAATATGGCGGCCAGGGGCTGCCCAAGCTGCTGACGCTGGCCTTCGACGAGATGCTCTACGCCGGCAATGCCAGCTTTGCGCTCTATCTGGCGCTCAACAATGGCGCCGCTCTGCTGCTCGACGAATGCGCCGACGAGGCGATCAAAGCGCGTTATCTGCCGCGCCTTTACCGCGGCGAATGGCTGGGCACCATGTGTCTGACCGAGCCCCACTGCGGCACCGACCTGGGGCTGATCAAGACCCGGGCAGTGCCCAATGCCGACGGCAGCTACGCGGTTACCGGCAGCAAGATCTGGATCACCGGCGGCGAGCACGACCTGAGCGACAACATCATTCATCTGGTGCTGGCCAGGCTTCCCGATGCGCCGCCGGGATCCAGGGGGATCTCGCTGTTCCTGGTGCCCAAGTTTCGAGTCGAGAAGGATGGTTCTCTCGGCGAGCCCAACGGCGTCGTCTGCGGCGGCCTGGAGCACAAGATGGGTATCAAGGGCAGTGCCACCTGCGTGATGCACTTCGAGCAGGCGACGGGGGAGCTGATCGGCGAGCCACACCAGGGCCTGGCGACGATGTTCACGATGATGAACTACGAGCGGCTTTCCATCGGCATCCAGGGCCTGGGCCTGGGCGAAGTGGCTTACCAGAGTGCTATCGCCTTCGCCCGCGACCGGCTGCAGAGCCGCGCACCGGGCGGAGCGGTGGCACCGGACAAGCCCGCCGATCCGATCCTGGTCCACCCCGACGTGCGGCGCATGGCGCTGGACGTGCGCTCGTGGAACGAGGGTGGCCGGCTGTTCGCCGCCTTCGTCGCGCGTGAACTCGATCGCGCCAGCTATCATCCGGATGCCGCCACTCGCGAGGTCGCCGCCGAACTGGTGACACTGTTGACCCCGGTGGCCAAGGCGTTTCTCACCGATCGCGGCTTCGAGGCCACGGTCGAGGCGCAGCAGATCTATGGCGGCAGCGGCTACTGCGTGGAGTGGGGCGCGGAGCAGTTCGTGCGCGACGCGCGTATCGCCATGATCTACGAAGGCACCAATGGCATTCAGGCGATGGACCTGGTCGGGCGCAAGTTGGCGCGCAACCGTGGCGCCTCCGTTGCCCGTTTCGCCGAGCAGGTGCGGAGCGATCTGGCCACAAGCGACGATGCCGAGCCGGCCCCGTTCCGGGAAGCCGTCGAACGCGAGTTGGCCCGCCTCGAGCGCGTCACCCGAGCCCTGCTCGAGCGTGCCGAAAACGATACGGCGGCGTTGGGCGCGGCGGCTCACGACTATCTACAGTTGCTCGGGTTTACCGCCTACACCTGGATGTGGTGGAAGGCGGCCCGCGCCGCCCGCGCCGGCTTGGCACGTGACGGCGGCGATAGCGCGTTCTACCGTGCCAAGTTGATCGTCGGCCGCCATTTTCTCGAGCGCTTGCTGCCACGTAGCGAAGCCCTGGAACGCCAGCTGGAGGCCGCAGCCGGGGGCTTGATGGCAATGGACGCAGACCTGTTCTGAGCGGAGCGCTCGCTCGGCCACCTTATATGCACCTCAATGAAGCACTTACGTTTAGTGAGCGCTTTTTTATGGCCGTATTGGTGCATACGCGATCCCGCCAATCGGATTCGTGCACCAGCACGGAGACTTTTCGCGACCAAGCCGGATTTTTAACGCACCAACAAGGCGCGTCTTGAGCGATCTTGGCGGCTATTTTGCGGATTTTGTATACAAAATCCGGTTGTGCCTGAAAATAGGGCACGAAAAATGCATATGACTTTTCGATCGATGACCGCGGCAATGCCATCAGTGATGCCGGTCATCGGCACGGGAACATCACCAGGAGAGTCACATGACAACAACATCCATTCGCAAATTGCTCGCCGCTTCGGGGCTGGCGCTCACTGTCTCGGTCGTCGGTCAGCCGGCCATGGCCCAGGACGAAGGGCCGATTCGCGTCGGCATCCTGCATTCGCTGTCGGGCACCATGGCGATCAGCGAATCGACGCTCAAGGACGAGATGCTGATGCTGATCGACAAGCAGAACGAAGCCGGCGGATTGCTTGGCCGCCAGCTCGAACCGGTGGTGATGGACCCGGCCTCCGACTGGTCGCTGTTCGCCGAGCAGGCGCGTGACATGCTCACCGGCGACGATCGTGTCGACGTGATCTTCGGCAACTGGACTTCTGCCTCGCGCAAGGCGGTGTTGCCGGTGGTCGAGGAACTCAACGGCCTGCTGTTCTACCCGGTGCAGTACGAAGGCGAAGAGTCTTCCGAAAACATCTTCTACACCGGCGCCGCGCCCAATCAGCAGGCGATTCCCGCCGTCGACTACCTGATGAGCCAGGGCGTCGAGCGCTGGGCGCTGCTGGGCACCGACTACGTCTACCCGCGCACCACCAACAAGATCCTCGAAGCCTATCTCAAGGATCACGGCGTGGCCGAAGACGACATCATGATCAACTACACGCCGTTTGGCTTCAGCGACTGGCAGTCGATCGTCTCCCAGGTCAAGGACTTCGGCAGCCAGGGCAAGAAGACCGCGGTGGTCTCGACCATCAATGGTGACGCCAACGTGCCGTTCTACAACGAACTCTCCAATCAGGGCGTCTCCGCCTCCGACATTCCGGTCGTCGCCTTCTCGGTGGGCGAGCAGGAACTCACCGGCATCGACACCGCGCCGCTGGTCGGTCACATGGCGGCATGGAACTACTTCATGAGCGTCGACAGCGACGCCAACTACGACTTCATCGATGACTGGGTCGCCTATACCGGTGACGACAACGCCGTCACCAACGACCCGATGGAGGCCCACTACATTGGTTTCAACATGTGGCTGCAGGCGGTCGAAAAGGCCGGCACCACCGATGTCGACGCGGTCAAGGACGCCATCATCGGCGTGACCGTGCCCAACCTTTCCGGCGGTTGGTCGGCGATGATGCCCAACCACCACATCACCAAGCCGGTGATGATCGGCGAGATCCAGGACGACGGTCAGTTCAGCGTGGTGTGGCAGACGCCGACCACGGTCGCCGGCGATGCCTGGTCCGACTACCTGCCGGAATCCA
Organism: Salinicola peritrichatus; assembly: GCF_003206715.1. Classification (GTDB taxonomy): domain Bacteria; phylum Pseudomonadota; class Gammaproteobacteria; order Pseudomonadales; family Halomonadaceae; genus Salinicola; species Salinicola peritrichatus. Next base: position 48,491 of record NZ_PZJU01000021.1, read on the forward strand.
AGAACCTGATCAGCGATTGGCGGGCACCGCTGCACTGCGGAAAGCTCAACGTCGAGAGCATGCAGTGCGAGGACGGCCGCGGGGCCGAGTGAGCCTCCATGCAGCGACATCGGCGCCCGGTTCGGTCGCCGATGTCAGGTGATGGCGCGTGATGACGCGGCCGCGTGTCGCGTCGAAGGAACGACATCATGACATCGATGGTTATGGATAAAGGACCGCGGCTGTACCGGCGGTCGATCGCAATCCTGCTGGCGTGCCTGCTCACGGCATGCGGCGTATGTGTGGGGCAGAACGCCATGGCCGCCATCGACGAGCCCGAGGCGCGGGCGTTGCTGGAAGCGCTCGACACCAACGATTTCCAGGCCAAGGGCGAAGCCGCCCAGGCCATCGCCGAGAGCTCCGCCGAACAGAAGACCCGTTGGTTGCAGGCACTGCTCGACGGCCGTCTGGGCAAGCAGCGTCGGGGCGAGAATTTCTACATCGTGACCGATGACAGCGGCCGTGAATGGCCGATCATCGATGCGATTACTTTCGAGGATGCCGGCACCGGTTCCCGTCGCACGCTGGATATCTTCAGGATCAACAACAACCTGCGCGGCCAGCTCCAGGGATTGATCGCCTCGCTGACGCTGTCCGACGGCGACGAGGCGTCGCGCCTGGCCGCGGCGCAGCGTCTGGTCGGCGAGGTGGACGCCGCCAGTGTCGATAGCGTGCGTGCCAATCGCGACCAGGAAGAGAGCCCGACGGTACGCCATCAGCTCGACGTGGCGCTGGCACTCTATGCCGTGGAGCAGGGCGACGCCGAGGCGCTGGAGACGCTGCGCGGCAATCTCGATACCCGAGTGCGCAATACGCTGGCGGACATCGCTGCCGGCGACTCGGCGCTGGCCGCCAGGGCGCAGTCGGTGCTCGATGGCATCGAGAGCAAGCGCGCCTGGTACGATCGCGCGCAGACGCTGTTCTTCGGCCTCAGCGCCGGTTCGATCCTGGTGCTGGCGGCGATCGGGTTGGCGATCACCTTCGGTGTCATGGGGGTGATCAACATGGCGCATGGCGAATTGATCATGATCGGCGCCTACACCACCTGGTTGATCCAGCAGGCGTTGCCCGGTCAGCCGGGGCTGGCGCTGCTGCTGTCGATTCCCGGCGGTTTCCTGGTCGCGGCGGCGTTCGGCGTGGTGATCGAGCGCACGGTGATCCGCTTTCTCAAGGGCCGCCCGCTGGAAACGCTGCTGGCCACCTTCGGCCTCAGCCTGATCCTGCAGCAGCTGGTACGCACGCTGTTTTCGCCGCTCAACCGCCGGGTGACCTCGCCCGACTGGCTGCAGGGCGCTTGGCAGATCAACGAGGCGCTGTCGCTGACCCTCAATCGTCTGGGCGTGCTGATCTTCTGCCTGGCGGTGTTCGCCGCGCTGTGGGCACTGATGCGCTATACCCGGCTCGGCCTGGAAGTGCGCGCGGTGACCCAGAACCGGGCCATGGCGCGGGCCATGGGCGTGCGTGCGACCCGCGTCGACATGCTCACCTTCGGCCTCGGGGCCGGGGTCGCGGGGCTGGCCGGGGTCGCGCTGTCGCAGTTGACCAATGTCGGCCCCAACCTGGGCCAGGGCTATATCGTCGACTCCTTCCTGGTGGTGGTGTTCGGTGGCGTCGGCAACCTGTGGGGCACGCTGGTGGCGGGTATGTCGCTGGGCGTGATCAATCAGATCCTGCAACCCTGGGTCGGCGCGGTGCTGGCCAAGATCCTGGTCCTGATCGGCGTGATCCTGTTCATCCAGAAGCGCCCGCAGGGCATCTTCGCACCCAAGGGGAGGGTCTCATGAAAGCGGACAGTCCCACTAAGGAAGCGCTGAATAAATCGGCGAGCGGGATGAGGCGCAAGGCGCACGGAGCACAGAAGACGAGACATAACATGGGGTTAGGCGAGTCTTCGAGCACCGCGCAACGCAGCGATTCACCCGCGCAGCCATTTAAGCAGTGTTTCCCTAAAGCGAAGAGTCTCATGAGTATCCCCACGGGCGCCGACCGCTCGCGTCAGGCTTTTCTGTCCCGTTCCACCCTGATCACCAGCGTGGTGCTGGTCATCGGCATGGCGGCGGTGGTGATTCTCAACGCGCTGCCGGCTTCCAGCCCGCTGCATGTCAGCGCTGCCACCGTGGCGCTGCTGGGCAAGTATTTCACCTACATGCTGCTGGCCCTGGCGGTGGATCTGATCTGGGGCTATCTCGGCATATTGAGCCTGGGCCACGGCGCCTTCTTCGCCCTCGGCGGCTACGCCATGGGGCTCTATCTCACGGCGCAGAACGCGCCGCTTCAGGGCTGGCAGGCGCCGCTGGAATTCTTCCCCGTGGCGGCGCTGGCGATCGTGCTGACACCGGGGTTGCTGGCGCTGGTGTTCGGCTGGCTGGCGTTTCGCTCGCGGGTGACCGGCGTCTACTTCTCGATCATCACCCAGGCGCTGACCTTCGCCCTGATGCTGGCCTTCAACCGCAACGAGATGGGCATGGGCGGCAGTACCGGCCTGACCCGCTTCTATGAACTGCTGGGATTCTCGCTGGCGAGCGATGGCATGACCGTGGCGCTGTTCATCGCTTCCGGCGTGGCGGTGCTGTTGGCGTTCTGGCTGTGCCGAATGATCACGGTGTCGCGGCTCGGCCGGGTCTGCGTGGCGACCCGGGACGCCGAGGCGCGGGTGCGCTTCCTCGGCTACCGGGTCGACCACGTCAAGCTGGCGCTGTTCGTAGTCTCGGCGATGATCGCCGGAATCGCCGGGGCGCTCTACGTGCCCCAGGTCGGCATCATCAATCCCAGCACCTTCGCGCCGCTGTTCTCCATCGAGGTGGTGGTATGGGTCGCTCTCGGCGGACGCGCCACGCTCTATGGTGCGTTGCTCGGCGCGCTGGTGGTCAACTATCTGAAGACGCTGCTCACCGGCGCGGTGCCGGATGCCTGGCTGTTCATCCTCGGCGGCCTGTTCGTGCTGGTGACCATGGCGCTGCCCCAGGGAATCGCCGGATTGCTGGCGCAGCGGCGTCGGCGGCGGGAGGTGAGCGCATGAGCGTCAAGACCAATGACCGCCTGGAGCGGTTGCGCGAGTTCACGCGGCCCGACCGGGTGTTCGACTTCCTGGTGCCGGTGCAGTCGCCGGTGGACGTGCGCCACGGGCCGATACTGTATCTTGAGGACGTCAGCGTCAGCTTCGACGGTTTCCAGGCGATCGATCGTCTCAACCTGACCATCGACGATGGCGAACTGCGCTGTATCATCGGCCCCAACGGTGCCGGCAAGACCACCATGATGGATATCATCACCGGCAAGACGCGGCCGGACAGCGGTCAGGTGTGGTTCGGCAGTCGCCATGACCTGCTCACGCTCGACGAGCCGCAGATCGCCAACCTGGGGATCGGCCGCAAGTTCCAGAAGCCCACGGTGTTCGAGGCGCTCGACGTGACCGAGAACCTGGAGCTGGCGATGGCCGGAGATCGCCGGGTATGGAGGACATTACTGGCAAGGCTCGATCACGAAGGTAGGTCACGCATCGACGAGGTGCTCGAGACCATCGGCCTGGGCGATGAACGCCATCGGCTCGCCGGCGTGCTCTCTCACGGTCAGAAGCAGTGGCTGGAGATCGGCATGCTGTTGATGCAGCGTCCGCGCCTGCTGCTGGTGGACGAGCCGGTGGCGGGCATGACCGAGCCGGAAATGCAGCGCACCGCGGAGCTGCTGACGCGACTGGCCGGGCAGCAGTCGGTGGTGGTGGTCGAGCACGACATGGGCTTCGTGCGCTCGATCGCGCGCACCGTCACCGTGCTGCACCAGGGCAGCGTGCTGGCCGAAGGTTCGATGGACGAGGTCGCCAGCGACCCGCAGGTGGTCGAGGTCTATCTCGGCGGCGAAGAGGAGGCGGCCTGATGCTGAGCGTCGACAAGCTCAACCAGTATTATGGCGAAAGCCATATCCTGCGCGATCTGTCGCTGGAAGTGCCCGCCGGACGCTGCACCTGCGTGATGGGCCGCAACGGGGTCGGCAAGACCACGCTGCTGAAGACGGTGATGGGCGAGATCGCCGCGCGCAGCGGCGAGATCCGCTTCGATGGCGACAACCTGCTCAAGTGCCGGCCCGAGGCGCGCGCCGGGCTCGGCATCGGCTACGTGCCGCAGGGACGCCAGATATTCGCCACCCTGACGGTGGAGGAGAACCTGCGTATCGGATTGCCGGCACGGCGGGATCGGCTGCGCAGGATCCCGCCGCGCGTCTACGAGCTGTTTCCGGTACTCCGGGAAATGCGTTATCGGCGTGGCGGCGACCTCTCCGGCGGCCAGCAGCAACAATTGGCGATCGGCCGGGCGCTGGTGCTCGATCCACGGCTGCTGATCCTCGACGAGCCGGGAGAAGGCATCCAGCCCAATATCGTCGCCCAGATCGGCGAGGTGATTCGACGACTCAATCGCGAGGACGGGCTGACCGTGCTATTGGTGGAGCAGAAATTGCCGTTCGCACGCAAGTACGCCGACGACTTCATGATCATGGACCGCGGCCAGGCCGTGGCGAGTGGAGAGATCGCCGCATTGAGCGACGACCTGATACAGCGGCACCTGACGGTATGACGGCGGAGATTTTTCGTCACGGGCATACCCGTGACCGGCCTGCGCTGCCGGCGGATTCCGGCCACCGCTTCGATGCCGACAGACGCTGGTCGGCTGCGCTGTCGCTGGCGTTCGATTGCCGCGACGCCGGTCCCGGCACGCCGCGCACGCGTCTGCGCCATGTACGCCATGTCGGTCCGCTGCGGGTTCAGCGACCGTTCTATCCCGAACCGTCGAAAGCGCAGCGGGCCGCCCCCTGTCACGTCTATTTGCTGCACCCGCCGGGCGGGCTGGTCAGTGGCGATACGCTGGGCATCGATGTCCGGGTCGGCGCCGGTGCTCACGCCGTGTTGACCACGCCGGCGGCCACCAAACTCTATCGTGCCGACACCCATGGCGTCGCCTGGACTCAGATCAACCGCCTGAGCGTGGCCGCGGATGGCGCGCTCGAGTGGCTGCCGCAGGAGACCATCGCCTTCGACGGCTCGCGTGGCGTGCAGACCACCGAGATCGCGCTGGAAGGCGGGGCGCGTTGCCTGGGCTGGGAGATCATGGCACTGGGGCGGCCCGCCAGCCGTCTGCCTTTCGCCAGCGGACGCATCGAGCAGCGCTTTCGGATGACGCTGGATGGTCGGCCGCTGTGGCTGGAACGCCAGCCGCTCGACCCGGCGCATCCCCGCTTCAACGGGTACTGGGGACAGGGCGGCGCCACGGTGCAGGCGACGCTGTGGGCGGTGGGACTGGCGGATCCGCAACGAGCGGCGGAAACGCTGCGCGAAGCGATGCCGGCCGCCAGGAACTGGGCGGTCACCCAGCGTCACGATGTATTGCTGTTGCGCTACCTGGGCAACTCGCGCAACGAAGCCTGGGCGCTCTGCCGGCAGGCCTGGGCCGGTCTGCGCCCCATGCTGCTGGAGCGCGAGGCGTGCGCACCGCGAATCTGGTACACGTAGCCATCATGCCGATGGCGACGGATATGAGTTGATCGCGCCCGAAGCGGCTTTTATCGCGCCCCGAAGCCGGCGCAATGTTTTACGGCGCCCCGAAGCCGGCGCAATGTTTTACGGCGCCCCAGAACCGGCGCAACATTGCAAAGCTCGTAGCTCGTAGCTCGTAGCTCGTAGCTCGAAGCTCGAAGCTCGTAGCTCGAAGCTCGAAGCTCGAAGCTCGTAGCTCACAGACAGGATATCGATATGGAATTGACGCCGAGAGACAAAGACAAGCTATTGCTGTTCAGTGCCGCGCAACTGGCCAAGCGTCGCCGGGCCCGTGGTCTCAAGCTCAACTACCCCGAGGCGATGGCGTTGATCAGCTTCGAGATCCTCGAGGGGGCGCGTGATGGCAAGAGCGTTGCCGACTTGATGAGCTATGGCCGCGAAATCCTCACGCGTGACGACGTCATGGAAGGGGTGGCCGAGATGATCCACGAGGTCCAGGTCGAGGCCACCTTTCCGGACGGAACCAAGTTGGTGACCGTGCATAGCCCTATTGTTTGAGGTTCGCTCATGATTCCCGGTGAAATGCAGATTCAGGATGGCGAGATCGAGCTCAATGCCGGTCGCGAGCCGATCCGGCTTTCGGTCGCCAATACCGGTGACCGGCCGATCCAGGTCGGCTCCCACTACCACTTTGCCGAGACCAATCCCGCGCTGACTTTCGATCGCGCCAAGGCCCGCGGTTATCGCCTCGACGTGCCGGCGGGCTCGGCGATCCGCTTCGAGCCGGGTCAGACTCGCGAGGTGACGCTGGTGCCCTATGTCGGCGAGCGCCGTGTCTACGGCTTCCGTGGCGAGGTCATGGGTGCGCTGGATGGCGCGGCCGATAACAACGGGGAGGCCGACTGATGGTCAAGATTACCCGACAAGCCTATGCCGACATGTATGGCCCCACCGTGGGCGACCGCGTGCGCCTGGGCGATACCGAGCTGTGGATCGAGGTCGAGCGCGACGCCACCGTCTACGGTGACGAGGTCAAGTTCGGCGGTGGCAAGGTGATCCGCGATGGCATGGGCCAGAGCCAGCGTCACGACGACTCGGTCATGGATACCGTCATCACCAACGCCCTGATCCTCGACTGGTGGGGCGTGGTCAAGGCCGATGTCGGCCTCAAGGCCGGGCGCATCGCGGCCATCGGCAAGGCCGGCAATCCGGACGTGCAACCCGGCGTGGAAATCGTCATCGGCCCGGGCACCGAGGTGATCGCCGGCGAGGGCAAGATCCTCACCGCCGGCGGCATCGATGCGCATATCCACTTCATCTGCCCACAGCAGGTGGAAGAGGCGCTGATGAGCGGCATCACCACCATGCTCGGTGGTGGCACCGGGCCGGCGACCGGCACCAACGCCACCACCTGCACGCCCGGCGAGTGGCATCTCGGCAAGATGCTGCAGGCGGTCGATACCCTGCCGATGAACATCGGCCTGCTCGGCAAGGGCAACGCCAGCCTGCCGGCAGCGCTGGAGGCGCAGATCGTCGCCGGGGCGATCGGGCTCAAGCTGCACGAGGACTGGGGCACCACCCCGGCGTCGATCGACAACTGCCTGAGCGTGGCCGAAAAGTACGATGTCCAGGTGGCGATCCATACCGATACGCTCAACGAATCCGGCTTCGTCGAGGATACGATCGCGGCGTTCAAGGAACGCGGCATCCACACCTACCACACCGAAGGGGCGGGCGGCGGCCATGCGCCGGACATCATCACGGCGTGTGCGAAGGAGTACGTGCTGCCGTCCTCGACCAACCCGACGCGGCCCTACACGGTCAATACCATCGACGAGCATCTCGACATGCTGATGGTGTGCCACCATCTCGACCCGAACATTCCGGAAGACGTGGCCTTCGCCGATTCGCGCATTCGCCGGGAAACCATTGCCGCCGAGGATATCCTTCACGACATGGGCGTGATTTCGATGATCTCGTCCGACTCTCAGGCCATGGGGCGGGTCGGCGAGGTGGTCTGCCGCACCTGGCAGACGGCGCACAAGATGAAGGTGCAGCGGGGCCTGCTGCCGCAGGACGAGGCGCTCGGCGCCGACAACTTCCGTGCCCGCCGTTACATCGCCAAGTACACTATCAATCCGGCGCTGACCCATGGCATCGCTCACAAGGTGGGCTCGGTCGAAGTCGGCAAGCTGGCCGACCTGGTGCTGTGGAGTCCAGCGTTCTTCGGCGTCAAACCGGCTCTGATACTCAAGGGCGGCATGATCGCGGCGGCGCCGATGGGCGATGCCAATGCCTCGATTCCGACGCCGCAGCCGGTGCACTACCGGCCGATGTTCGGCGCCTTCGGCAAGGCGGCCAGCGCCACCCGGTTCAGCTTCGTCAGCCAGGCGGCGCTGGATGCCGGCGTGGGCGAGCGATTGAGACTCGCAAGCGAATTGTCGGCGGTCAAGAACGTACGCGGCGTGCGCAAGCGCGACATGAAGCTCAACGACGCCTGCCCGCATCTCGAGGTCGATCCGCAGACCTACGAGGTCCGCGCCGACGGCGAATTGCTGAGCTGCGAGCCGGCCGACGTACTGCCGCTGGCGCAGCGTTATCATCTCTTTTAAACGATCCATCGGTCGGGATCGGATGCCTTTCCGGTCATCTACGGCACCCGGCTCGACGTGGCAATACATGGGGATTCTGGAATGTGGAAGTTGATCGAGCGTCTGGAGGCGACCTCCGATGCGATAGCCGAGGATAGCGTGACGCTGCCGTTCGAGCTGCGCATGCGCGGGCGGTTGAAGGCGACCAGCGACGCCGGCCGCGAACTGGGGCTATTCCTGGACCGTGGGCCGGTACTGCGCCATGGCGCGTTGCTGCGTGCCGAGAGCGGTGAGGTGGTCGAGGTGCGCGCGGCCAGCGAGCCGGTGGTGACCGCCCGGGTCCAGGGTGGGCTCGCACTGGCGCGACTCTGCTATCACCTCGGCAATCGTCATGTCCAGTTGGCGATCGGCGGCGACAATCACGAAGGCTGGGTGCGCTTCCCGCCGGATCACGTGCTCGAGGCGCTGGCCATCCGCCTGGGAGCGGCCATCGAGCGGCATCTGGCGCCGTTCGATCCCGAGCCGGGCGCCTATGCCGAAGGCCACGGTCATCACCATGGCTATCAACAGCATGCCGAGATCTACGATTTCCAGCACCATCATTCGTATCGCCAGGGCCACAAGCACGAGCACTGAGACATGGGCTTCGAACGGACGAGCGACCCATTGGCGTTGGTCGGGCTGCTGCAACTGGTCAGCCCGGCGCTGCCGATCGGCGCCTTCGCCTGGTCCCAGGGCCTGGAGAGCGCCTTCGAACTGGGCTGGGTCGATGACGAGGAGAGCCTCGGCGAGTGGCTCGCCGGAGTGCTCGACGACGGACTGATGCACTGCGAGCTGCCGTTGCTGGCGAGACTGCAGAGCGCCTGGGCGCGAGGCGACCGCCATGCGCTGCAGTATTGGAACGACTGGTTGCTGGCCAATCGCGAAACCCGCGAGCTGGCGGAGGAGGACATGCGCCTGGGCCAGGCGCTGAAACGCTTGCTCGGCGATCTCGAGCTGCTGCCCGATGCCGGCTGGCTGCCGCAGCGCCCGGTCTACGTCACCTTGTTCGCCTGGGTCGCCGAGCAGCGCGGGATCGCAACGGGCGATGCCCAACTGGGATTCGCCTGGGCCTGGCTGGAAAATCAGCTGGCCGCCGCCTGCAAGGCGCTGCCGTTGGGCCAGACCGCGGCGCAACGGCTGGTCGAGCGCCTTCGTCCCAGGCTGGTGACGGCGGTGGATACGGCCAACCAGCTTGCGGACGATGAACTGGGGCCGATTCTGCCGGGCCTGGCCCTGGCCAGTGCGCTGCACGAGACCCAGTATTCGCGGCTGTTTAGAAGCTAGAGGGAAGAATGCTGCTTCGCAGCTTGAAGAGGGAAGATTGAAGATCGGCGCTTCGCGCTTGGAAGAAATAAGACCGGCGCTTCGCACCTGGGAGACAGAAGAGGAAAGATGTCGCTTCGCGACTTGGAGGGAAGAAAAGCCTTGATTAGATACTGTCTTCCTTCTTCCTTCTTTTTTCTGAAATTCGAATTCATGCGAGGAGTGAGAATATGACCCATTGCCTGCGCGTTGGCGTCGGTGGCCCGGTGGGGTCCGGCAAGACGGCGCTGCTGAAACAGCTCTGTCTGGCACTGCGCGACCATTACGACATCGCCGTGGTGACCAACGACATCTACACGCGCGAGGATGCCGATTTCCTGCTTCGCCACGAAGCACTGGCGGCGGATCGTATCATCGGCGTCGAGACCGGGGGTTGCCCGCATACCGCGATTCGCGAGGATGCCTCGATGAATCTGGCGGCGATCGACGACCTGCAGGAGCGCCATCCGCAACTCGAACTGGTGCTGGTGGAGTCGGGGGGAGACAACCTGGCCGCGACCTTCAGTCCCGAACTGTCCGATCTGACGCTCTACGTGATCGACGTTTCCGCCGGCGACAAGATTCCGCGCAAGGGCGGGCCGGGGATTACCAAGTCCGACCTGTTGATCATCAACAAGATCGATATCGCCGACTACGTTCACGCCTCGCTGGAAGTGATGGAGCGCGATGCCAAGAACATGCGTGGCGAGCGACCGTTCGTATTCACCAACCTTCATGACGGTGTCGGCGTGGAAACGATCGTGCGTTTCATCCTCGATCGCGGCATGTTGCCGGAGCGCCGGGGCGAGGAGCGCCGCGCCATCCAGGACCAAGCATTACTGACTGCCGACTGAGTCGGCGCTGCCTCAAGGAGACTCTAGATGTCTGGATCATTTTCCCCTTCCCGCCGCCTGGCCCTGCTCAGCGCGCCGATGGCACTGCTGATCGCTTCCGTGGCGCTGGCCCATCCGGGGCACCTGCCACATACCCACGGTGGCAGTTTCTTCGCCGGGTTGACCCATCCGCTGACGGGACTCGACCACCTGCTGGCGATGCTCGCGATCGGTCTCTGGAGTTGCCGCCAGGCGCCGGTACTGCGGCGCGCGATGCCGCTGCTGATCGCGCTGGGAATGATCGCCGGCGCGGGACTGGCCTGGGCGGGCGTGCCGCTGATGGGCGTCGAGTTCGGTATCGCCTCCAGCGTGCTGCTGGCCGGCGTGCTGCTGGCGACGCTGGTGCGTCTGCCGAGCGCCGTGGGCGGAACCCTGGTGTTCGCTTTCATTCTGCTGCACGGCCATGCGCATGGCAGCGAGCTGGCACCGGGGGCTTCCGCATTGCTTTATGCGGCCGGCTTCCTGATCGCCAGCGTGGCGATCACGCTGGTCGGCCGCACTGCCGGAGCCTGGCTGTCACGCCACGACAGCCGCTGGCTGCGCGGTATCGGTGCCGCCATCGCGGCTGCTGGTGGTGCCTTGATGCTGAGCTGAGACGCCGATCGCGATGGTCTCTGCAGCCGATGGCCGATGCCGGCTCGTGGGGATCGAGTGCCGTCAACGCTGTACCGATCGATTGGCAGGCCGCTTCGGCGCCCTTTTGCGTTGGGCTTGCGTGGCGATCGAATCGCCCCCGGACCAGCGACGCAGGCGGCCCACGCGGCGGTAGCCGGCGTTGATGAAGCAGTATCCGCCGTAGGCGATCAAGCCGATGGCGACGCCTCCCAATAGCCAGTGACCGTAGGGTTGGCGCGCGAGAAGATTCAGCGCACCGCCGAGCCCTTGGGCATTGCTCGGCGACAGTTTCCAGGCTGCCAGGTCGAGCAGGCCGCCGATGAGTATGAAAGTGATGCCGCGTGCCGCCAGTCCCAGGCGGGCGATGCCTTCCAGCAACGGCAGTGGCGGGTTGGGTCGGCTCGACAGGTGCCAGTTCCGGCGATAGGCGCGCTGCCAGGCGCGCCTCAGCTGATGAATGCCGACGCCGACGAAGGCCAGGCCGATAACCAGCAGCAGCCAGCGACCGCCCGGTAAACCCAGCAGGCGTTGCGTGCTCTGGCTGGTATCGTCATGGCCGGCGGAAAAGCTATGGAAAAGCAGCTCGCCGCACTGCCAGGCCAGCGTGGCATAGAGCCCGCCGCTGATGACAAAACCCAGCCGCTGAAACCAGCCCAGCCAGCCACTGCCTTTGTGTTCGGTATCCCATGTCGCCTGGCCCAGGCGCCAGGCGACGTAGGCGATCAGGCCGACACACAACAGCACCAGCAGCACCTCGCCAAAAGGCCACAGGGCAATCTTGCGGATCACGTCCGCGGTGCCGCTCTCGCTGCCACCGAGCCCGATGGCGGTGAGCAGTGCCAGCCAACCGATGGTCAGGTAGATCACACCCTTGGCGACATAGCCGGCCGATGCGGTGTGGCTCAGCCAGTGGCGCAATCGAGAGTGTCTGGAGGCCATATCATCCTTGTCGCTGGACATGCATGCAGCCTGGGAGAGTACCGCCGTGCGGTTCTGCGCTACCACCGGCGGCTCGACTCCTTTAGCGTAGTCGACAGAACAACATGAGAAAGGAAACCTCCGCATGGAAACCTGTCTGACGCTGAGTGCCCGCGCCCTGGTGACGCATTATCGCGATCGTACGCTCTCTCCCCGTGACGTCGCGGCGGCGCTGGTGGCGCACATCGAGCGTTGTGAGCCGAAGATTCGCGCACTCTATGGCTATGATCCCGATGGCCTGATGCGCGAGGCGGCGATCGCGGAGCGGCGCTGGATGGATGCCGCCCCGAGCGGTCCGCTGGATGGCGTACCGGTTACCGTCAAGGAACTGATCGCCACCCGGGGCATGCCGGTTCCCAAGGGCACCTGCGTGACGCCACTGGTGCCCGCGGCGCAAGATGCACCGCCCGCGGCCCGGCTGCGGGAGAGCGGCGCGCTGATCTATGCCAAGACCACCTGCCCGGATTACGGCATGCTCTCCTCGGGACTGTCGACTTTTCATGCCCTGAGCCGCAATCCCTGGAACCTCGCCTGTAACCCGGGCGGTTCCAGCGCGGGTGCCGGCGCGGCCGCGGCGGCGGGCTTCGGACCACTGCATCTCGGTACCGATATCGGCGGCTCGGTGCGCCTGCCGGCGGCCTGGTGCGGCGTGGTGGGCTTCAAGCCGACGCTTGGCCGCATTCCCATCGATCCGTACTACGTCGGCCGCTGCGCGGGCCCTATGACGCGTACGGTCGAGGATGCGGCGCTGATGATGTCGGTATTGGCACAGGACGATCGCCGTGACGCCATGCGCCTGCCACCGGAAAGCATCGACTGGTCCGACCTCGACACTTCGCTCCGGGGGCTCAAGGTCGGCGTGCTGGCGGATGCCGGTTGCGGCTTGCCGCTGGACGAGGAAATCCGCTCGGCGCTCGATGCGACCGCCGCCGCCATGCGCGATGCGGGGGCCGAGTGCGTCGCGCTGCCGGCGGTGATGACACGCGAGATGCTGGACGGCCTCGACCGTTTCTGGCGCGCCAGGCAGTGGGCCGAGCTGGAAACCCTATCGCCGGCGGATCGCCAGCGGGTACTGCCTTATATCGTGGAGTGGGCGCGCACCGCGACCCAGCTCAGCGGCGTCGATGCCGTGCGCGGTTTCGAGCAGACGCTGAAGATGCGCGCGGCCACCGAGGCGGTGTTCGATCGGGTCGATATCGTGCTCTCGCCGACCACGCCCAACGTCGCCTTCCCGGCGCAAGCCGCATCGCCCACCGACGACCCGACGCGGCCCTTCGAACACATTGCCTACACCGTGCCCTGGAACATGGGAGAGCAGCCGGCGATCTCGCTGCCGGCGGGCTTCAGCTGCGATGGCATGCCGATCGGGGTCCAATTGATCGGCCCGCGCTTTGCCGATCGCCGAGTGCTGGCCGTCGCCCGGGCGGTGGAGTCGATCCTCGCGCTGCCGGCACGCTTTCCCCAACTCACGCTGGAAGGCTGAGCGCCGCCGGGGGCTGCCGGCCGGTGCGATGGGTTATTCTGTAGCGCGCGTCGTCGCGGCGCTGCGGCAATCATTCAGGATCATGGGAACACCGATGAAACATTTTGTCGTACGCCCCCGCTCGCGCGGTGGCTGGCTGCTGACCGTGCTGTTCATGGCATTGATCGGGATGGGGATCTGGCCGGTGATCGGCTGGTTCAACCAGCCGAAGCTGTGGCTGGGGCTACCGTGGATTGCGGTCTGGACCTACGTCATCGTGATCGGCTGCTGGGTCGTGATGTTGATTGCCAATCGCTGGCTGAAGGGGACATCAGATGACGACTAGTCTCGTGCCGCTGTGGATGACCCTGGGCTATATCGCGGTGGCGCTGGTCATCGGTCTGCGTGCCCGTGGCGGCCGCTTGATGGACGATCTGGAGGAGTGGGGCGTGGCCGGGCGCAGCATGGGCGCGGTAACGCTCTATCTGCTGATCGCCGCCGGCAGCATCAGCGCCTATACCTTCATGGGCGCGCCGGGCTGGGCCTACAGCAAGGGCGTCGCGGTCTTCTACGTGGTGATCTATCTCTCCTACCTGGCACTGGTGGCATGGTATTGCGGCCCCAGGGTGTGGGCCTTCGGTCAGCGCTTCGGTCACGTCACCCAGGGCGCGGCGATCGCCGACCGTTACCAGAGCCCGCTGCTGGGTGGTCTGGCGGCGCTGGTGATGTCGATCGGCTCGCTCGCCTACGCGGTGCTGCAAACCATCGGTTCGGCCTACATTCTGTCGGTGATGAGCGGCGGGCGAATTCCGGTGTGGGCCGGCGTCGTGGTGATCCTGGCGGCGATCGCGATCTATCTCTACACCAGTGGCCAGCGTGCCATCGGCCTGACCAATGCTTTCCAGGGTGTCCTGATGCTGGTGGTGGCCTGGGCGGTCGGGCTATGGGCGACTCACCAGGCTACCGGCGAGATAGGATTTGCGGGCGTCTTCGAGCGGCTGGCCGCGGAGCACCCCGAATTCCTGACCTTGCCGGGGGCGGGCGGCGACATGGGTTTCGCCTTCTGGACCACCTCGATCATCGTCTCGATGCTGTCATTCATGCCGCCGGTATGGAGCCAGTGGATGAGCGCGCGTTCGGCCCGGACCATCCGGCGCAGCGCGACCTGGTTGCCGACCTACTACATCGTCGTACTGCCGATGGTGGTGGTCGGGTTTATCGGCATCATGGCATTGCCGGGGCTGGAGCGCGCCGATACCGTCGCCTTGCAGTATGCGTTGCAGAACATGCCGGCGTGGCTGGTCGGGCTGCTCGGCGCGGGCACGCTGGCGGCGGCGATGTCTTCCTGCGAGCCGTTTCTGCATTCGGTGTCGATGGCCTACGCCAGGGACATCGCCCAGCCGCTGTTCAAGCTGAGCGATGCGGCCACCGGTCGGCTGGCGCGGCGCCTGCTGGTGCCGATCATGATCTTGATCGTGGCGCCGGTGGCGATCAGCGAGCCGAGCAATCTGATCATGATTCTGCTGGTGGGGCTGGGCTTCGCGACCCAGGTGCTGCCGGCCTTCGTCGGCATGTTCCTGTGGACCCGGGCCTCGAAGTCCGGCGTGTTGGCCGGCATCGTCAGTGGCTTTTGCGTGACCCTGGCGTTCACGCTGATCTGGCCCAATCCGCTCGGCATTCATGCCGGTTTCTGGGGGCTGCTGGTCAACCTGCCGCTGTTCGTGATCGTCTCCTGCCTCACGCCGCCGGTCCGGGATGACGTGGTCGAGCGCTTTTTTGAGCTTACCATCCCTGGCAAGCTCCCTTCGGGCCGCCGCTAGGCGGCGTCAAAAATCGCTCCCGACGATCTTTTACAATTAGCGCGCCGGGGCGGCAGGTGTCGTGATGTATTGGCGGCCACCATCGCTCAGGCGATGGGATTGGCCGCCAGTATCTTGCGCAGAAACTGTTGCGTCCGTTCGTCTCTCGGTCGGCTGAACAGTTCTGCGGGCGGCGCCTGCTCGATGATCCGGCCCTGGTCCATGTAGACCACGCGGTCGGCCACTTCGCGGGCGAATTGCATCTCGTGGGTGACCACGATCATGGTCTGGTGCTCGGCGGCGAGTTGCTTCATCAGGCCGAGTACTTCCTCCACCCATTGCGGGTCCAATGCCGAGGTCGGCTCGTCGAACAGGATCACCTCGGCATTGGCGGCCATGGCGCGGCCGATGCCGACGCGCTGCTGCTGACCGCCGGAAAGTGACGCCGGGTAGGCGTCGGCCTTGTCGGCCAGGCCGATGCGTTCGAGTATTTCCCGGGCCCTGGCGTGGGCCTGCGCCTTGGGCAGCTTGTCGACCACGATCATGCCCTCGGCGATGTTCTGAAGTGCCGTCTTGTTGGCGAACAGGGCGTAATTCTGGAATACGAAAGCGGTGCGTCGGCGCAGGGCGAGAATCTGCTCGCGCGTCGCGGTGGTGGCATCGAGGCTGAGATCGCCCACGGTGAGCCGGCCCGCGTCCGGCGTCTCGAGGAAGTTGATGCAGCGCAGCAGCGTCGATTTGCCGGTGCCCGATGGGCCGACGATGACGATGATCTCGCCGCGTTCCAGGCTCAGGTCGATCCCGTCGAAGACGACATGATCGCCGAATTGCTTGCGGATACCCTTGAGTTCGATCATCGCTGATAGGCTCGGTTGAGTCGGTTTTCCAGCCACTTCTGCACCCAGGACAGGGCTTCGACCACGACCCAGTAGATCACGGCGACGACCAGAAAGGCTTCGAAGTAAAGGAAGCTGCCGGCGGCTTCCTTCTGCGTCGCGCCCATCATCTCGGTGACGCCGAGGGTGAAGGCGAGCGAGGTCGATTTGATCATGTCGATGAAATAGTTCATCAAGGTCGGTGTCGCCACGCGGGTGGCCTGGGGCAGCACGATGCGTCGCATCAGTTGCCCTCGGGTCATGCCGATGGAGAGCGCGGCTTCGGTCTGGCTGCGGTCGATACCGACGATGGCGGCGCGGATCGACTCCGCCATGTACGCGGAAAAGTGCAGCGTCAGGCCCAGAATGGTGGCGGTAATGCCGTTGATCGCGATCAGGAACGTCAAGATCTGCGGCAGTCCGTAATAGAACAGAAACAGCTGGACGAGCAGGGGAGTGCCGCGGAAGAACGAGATGAACAGCAGGGCGAAGGCATTGAGGCCGGGTATTCGCGTGACCCGAATCACCGCCAGCAGGCAGGCGAGTATCAAGGCGCAGGCCATGCCGGCGGCGGCCATCTCTAGGGTCAGCGGCAGATAGCCCAGCAGGATGGGGACCAGGCCCAGCATATAGTCGAAATCGAGTGCGTGCATATCGGTCGATGCTCCCGTTGCGCATCCTCAGAACCTGTTCAAAGCCTGCTGCGCGTCGGCCCTGCTGTATTGAAAACAGGCGAAAAATGCTCATTTACTTTTTGTAAACTGCGCTTCTTAGCCTGTTTTCGCCGTGCATGGCGCTAGCTCGCGAGCCCTTGAACAGGCTCTCAGATAAATGGAAAGCCCATGACGCCAGCAGGTGTCATGGGCCATCAATGCGAGAGGTCCGTCACGGCTGGGTGATGTCGGTCCCGAACCACTTCTCGGAAATCTCGCTCAGTTTGCCGCTGTCACGCAACTGCTCGAGCGCATCGTTGATGCGATCGCGTAGAGCCGCTCCGGCTTCGTCGTCGCGGAACGGATAGGCGTTCTCGATCCTGGAGAAAGGCTGGCCGGCCAACTGCAGCGGCAGTGGCTTGTCCTTGATTACCTGAGTGGCGCTGACGCGATCCATCACGAAGGCGTCGGCACGCCCCAGGGCCACGTCCTGCTCGATATTGGAGTCGTAGGTCTTGATGTCGATCTCGTCGGCATACGGCAATTCGCGTAGCAACTGCTCGTAGTTGGAGCCGAGATTGACCGCGACCGTCTTGCCCTTGAGATCCTCGACGTCCTGGATATCGTCGTTGCCCTTGCGCACCACGACCTGGGCGCCATCGTACACATAGGGGTCGCTGAAGAGATATTTCTGCTGTCGCTCGGGGGTGATGGTGATCTGGTTGGCGATGGTATCGATACGTCCGGAGTCCAGCATGCCCGCCAGCCCGGAGAAACTGGCGGTGACGAAATCGATGTCGTCACCGGTGATCTCGCCAATGGCATTCATCAGGTCGACCTCGAACCCCTTCAATTCGTCCTGCTCGACGTAGGTAAACGGATAGTAGCCGCCGGACATGCCTACCCGTAGCGTATCGGCATTGGCGGGGGCGATGCCCCATGTCGCGGCCAGGCCGAATGTCAGCGCGACGGCAACTCGGCGCAGGGGCGCCCAGGAGAGATGAGTGGCCCAGGAGAGATGGGTAAGTGTCATTGCGATCCGGCTCCTTTTGATTAACGGGGTGGGCACGGCGCGCTAATGTATCCTTCAACCGACCCAAACCCTTATAGGATAGGGTAAAACTTTTTGGTAATAAGCAAAATATTCGTTATATCAATTCGTTTGGATTAATTGACATGCCGACCCAGGTGCGTCTTTCGTCATGTCCTTGCGCCTGCATGCCGAACTTCGGTTCATTTGGCAGGATAACGTTGATTTTTGTACAGCACTTTATCGTTTGTAATGTATTGATCTAACATTTTGTTGATTCTCTTCATGAAGGCTGTCGCAGGGACGTAACCAAGGGATGTGCGCGCAGCGTTGGTTAGCGGCATGGGCCAGGGAACGAGCAACATGACTCAGGAGCGTGAAGAGAGTTGGGCGTGATGTTCAGCGTGACCGCATGAGCATGCCCGCATTGGCAGGCATCTCACGGCCGAGTCGGCGTGAGCACGTCTCCCGAAAACCGGCGTCCTTCCGCCGGTTTTCTTTATGTCTGCCTTCGCCTTTGCTGGAGTCTCTATCTCGCATGCGCTCATCACGCCAGCAATCGGTGGCTCGGAGCCGCTTGACCAATGCGCAAGCCTTGTATAGTTTTATATCCGTTGCTGATTTGTCGGCCCCATGGAAGGGGCGGGGACGGACGAGACGAATCAGTTTTGCAATCACGGACGATTGCTCGACCCGTTTGGCATCAGGACGATGGCGAACGGGTCTCAGCAAAGCGCCGCGCGCCACACCGGGTCAGGAAGACGCAAGGGTGGGACAGGATGTCCGGGCGAACGCGGATCTCATGAAGGCGGGCCGAGAGGTCCGCCTTTCGTATTGATACATCTCCTCCATCCCTCCCTTGCCGTCGATGAGGCTCCACTGGACGGCAAATCTTGCAGTTTGCGCTAAGGTGAAAATACGCCACATGGTTCGGTGTGGCGTCCCATTCACCAGGCTATAAAGGGATTTATCATGAGAAAGGGTCTAGCTGCCGTAACCGCCACCACCATGCTTCTGCTTATGGGAGGCGTGGGCTTCGCTCACGCGCAGAGCGATGCGATGGAAGAGGCTTACGATGCCAACGAGGAGCCCATGCAGTCTGGTTCCGGAGTCACCGATTCGGGCCATGACGACATGAACTCCATGGACAAGGAAACCGGGCATAGCGATGCGACTGACGAGTCGTTGGATTCCGTCAAGTCAGAAACCGATGAACCGACCAATGTGCCGGACGATCAGGAGCTCGACGAGTTGAATGCCGAAGGGCAGAGCGACGCGGCCGCTGAGGCTCAGGAAAGCCAGTGAACACAACGCGGCGAATCAGCCATCGCCAAGCGCCTCCCGCGAGGAGGCGCTTCTTGTGGATTTCGCACCACTGCAACTTCATGGCCCAATTGACTTCACCATGCCCGCACGTACAATAGGCGCGCCTATCATCCCGCGGATGTGGTGGAATTGGTAGACACGCTAGATTTAGGTTCTAGTGCCGCAAGGCGTGGGAGTTCGAGTCTCCCCATCCGCACCATTATTCTATTCATTTTCAATTACTTATAACTATTCGTGCCGCGTATTGGTCCGGTGCGGTCGGTTTTGGGCATGACGTGGCCAGCACACTGATCACTTTTTGCGCGAACATTTCGACCGCATTGATCCGGATCGGAAGGCGTTGGGTAGCCCCTGCGTATAGGTAGACACGGCGGATATCACGTGACGAATGGCGAAGAGTATTTGCCGACACGACATGATATGTTGGAGGAAGTTGCTGATAGGATTTCACGCAGTGATACTTTCCTACCCCATGATTCTCGCCCTAATCGCATTACCAGCCTTGGCGGTTGGCTTTATTACCTATGTTGTCAGCAGCCAAGTCAATGGAGATGCGGATCTTGCCTTTCACGGCGGTGCGATCGCTTCGATAGTCATCATAGTGGCAATATCCATAACACTCATCGTATCTCACTCATTTAATGTCGTAGCCTCATAACGCCAGTTGATGATTGAACTACGATTTGGTCGTTAGAGGGCGCCAGACCGCTATTCCTCCTGCCGTTGAATGAGCCGCAGGCCTGAGCCCGATCCTCTTCGAAATAGCCAGCGTAGATGTCATTGTCATGACCGCGGTTAGGTTGCCGTTTACGTCCGGCGCCGGGCAGGTCTTTATGTTCAATGTTTTCCAAGTTGTTAATCTTGATCAAGTTAATCGTTTGAAAGCTTTCTATGTTGAGGAGATTATTCTTTTCTTGTTTGCACAGCTGACAGGAAAATTTCCCATCCTCATGGGGCGACCCGGCATGCAAGGAGGCGGTTATGTTCGACTGGGGTTCGTGGCAGTCTTGGGAGGCCTGGATCTCCCAGCCCATCGTCGTGAATTTTTTCTTGGTACTCGGAATCGCTATTGCCAGTTATCTCGTGCTCCGGCTGCTGATGAGTTCTGTCATTGCTCGTCTCGTCGGCTGGCTGTCTCGTTCCAGAGGCCGTTGGGGTAACTATAGCGCCGAGATATTCAAGCATACGAGCCGCCTGCTCATAGCGGCAATGGCCTTGCAGATAGGCTTGGCAGTCGTCGACCTGGGCTCGGCCTGGGAGGCGCGGGTCAGTCACATATGGTTTCTGGTACTCGCCATGCAGTTCGGCTTATGGGCCGATACCGCTATCGCCTTATGGAAAGAGGAAACCATTCGGGACAAGGCGGGACAGGACAACCAACTGACGGTAACCATGGTCACGCTCATTTTCCGGATTGCGCTATGGGCCGTTATCTTGTTATCTGTCCTTGCCAACCTGGGCGTGAACATTACTGCCTTCGTCGCCAGCTTGGGAATCGGGGGCATCGCCATAGCACTGGCGGTGCAAACGCTCCTCGGAGATCTTTTCGCATCGGCATCGATTGGTATCGATAAACCATTCAAGACCGGACATTTCATCGTCTTCA
Organism: Salinicola peritrichatus; assembly: GCF_003206715.1. Classification (GTDB taxonomy): domain Bacteria; phylum Pseudomonadota; class Gammaproteobacteria; order Pseudomonadales; family Halomonadaceae; genus Salinicola; species Salinicola peritrichatus. The sequence goes on from NZ_PZJU01000021.1 coordinate 69,187, forward strand.
ACGACATTGCCGGCACCATTGAATATATCGGCTTGAAGACCACGCGTATCCGTAGCCTTAGCGGTGAGCAGGTAATCTGCTCGAACACCAAGTTACTTGAGCAGACCATTCATAACTATAACCGAATGACGACTCGTCGAGTGGTGTTCTCCTTCGCGCTTTCCTACCGCACACCTGTCAGTAAGATCCATGAAGTCCCGCCCTTGGTTGAACGGATCATCAAGGCCATCGACAACACCCGGTTTGATCGGGCGCATTTGCAGTCCCTGGCGGACTATGCCTTACGCTTCGAAGTGGTCTACTACGTTCTGAGCTCGGATTACAATCTCTACATGGATATACAACAGGCGATCAACTTGGCATTGCTGGACGAAATGGATAAGCGGGACATCAAGTTCGCCATGCCGGTACGCTCACTGGAGTTTCTGGATGAGATACCGTTACCTGCCACGGGAGACGGTACTCAAGAGGCGCACAGCTATCCCGACCAGCGGAAAGCTACGTAAGAATCTATGTAGGGAGTAGCATCGGTTCGCTCATTATAAAACGCTCCAACGAGTCTATTGCTCGGCCAGCGCTTTGAGCCTCGCCAGATCGCGCCGGACCCACTGCGCATCCCGCTCGAACGCCGCCTCGTTCATATCCGGCTGACGAAACAACGTCAGCTGTACCTCCGCGCCTCCCTCATTGGCAATGACGCGCAGCGGGACATGGATCTCGTTGCCGTTGTCCAATTCGACCCAATGGTCCATGACGCCGTAGGGATTATGCGCGGTGAAGCGAATGAAGACCTTGCTCTCGGGACCTTCCGCCAACCAGCGCTCGTCTTTCTTCAGCAGCCTCGACCGACTCAGCCCGGATGCCCATTCGGGAAATGCCTCGGGATGCCAGAACGCTGCGTAAAGGGATTGCCAGGGGCGGTCGATGGCGACGCTGACCGTAACGGTATCGAGCATATATCCCCCTTGATGATGCATGCCGGAATCCACTATAGCGCTGTTGGCGATCCATCGGAAAACTGCCAATGAGCCGGTTCTAGCTTCAGACAGGCTTCCGAGTTGCCGACAGATATTCATAGGCAACAAGGGGCTCGTGCATGATCGACGGACGAATGGCGGGGATGAACCAGACGTGGCGCTATGCCTTAGCCTGGCTCAACGACCGGCTGAAACGGGCGCTGCCGGGATACTGCGCCTTCTGCCACGCCGCTGTCCGTGGAGGCGTGCCGTGGTGTCCCGACTGCTATGCCGACATGCCGTGGAATCGTCACGCCTGTATGCGTTGTGCCGAACCCTTGCCCAGACTCGACGTTGGCGACACGCCGAATCTTTGTGGCCGCTGCCTGCGTCGAGAATCGGTATTGAGCGAGACCTGGGCGCCTCTGCGCTATGAAGAACGCCTGGTCCGGCTGATACAGCGCTTCAAGTTCTCCGCCGACCCCCGCGCGGGGGAGATACTGCTGCAACTGATGACGGCATCGCTGAGTGAGGCGCCGACCCTGGGCGAAGCGATCGTCGGTGTTCCCGGTCAGCGCGAAAGAACCCGCGAGCGTGGCTTCGACCACACGGCATGGCTGGCCACACGGCTGGCGGATCGCCTGCGCTTGAGCTTGGTGCCAGCGGTACGCCTGCGCGAGACGCCGTCCCAGCGGGGGCTGGATCGGCTCGGCCGCCGGCGCAACGTCAAACATGCCTTTGCGGTCACCCGGCCCTTGCCTGCGGCGGTGGTGGTGGTCGATGACGTCATGACCACCGGCGCCACGCTCGAATCGCTGGCGACGGCGTGTCGCGCCGCGGGGGCAGAGCGCGTCACGGCGCTGGCGTTCGCGCGCACGCCCTCGAATCGAATCTGATAGCATGCGCCCATGCATCCATATCGCCAGCCGAGGTTCGCATGAGCGCCGTTTCTCCACATCCGTTCGAGACGTTGACGCCGCAACGGGTGGTCGAGGCCGTGGAGTCCCTGGGCTTCTGGCTGCCGGGCGAGCCGTTTGCGCTCAATAGCTACGAAAACCGGGTCTATTCCCTGACCGACGACGACCGTCGCCGCTGGGTGGTGAAATTCTATCGCCCCGAGCGTTGGAACGATGAGCAGATACTGGAAGAGCATGCCTTTCTGGGGGAGCTGGCAAGCGAGTCGATCGCTGTCGGCGCGCCATGGGAAAATGGGCGGGGAGAGACGCTGCATCGCGCCGACGGTTTCCGATTCGCGCTGTTCGCCCATGTACCGGGGCAGGCGCCGGAGTTGGAAAACCCGGCACATCTGTTTGCCCTCGGCGAACTGATCGGGCGCATCCACGAGGTCGCCAGCCGGCGGCCGTTTCTCCACCGCCCGCGTTTCGACGTTGCCACCATCGTCGAGGAGAGCCGCGGTCGGGTCCTCGCGGCGCGTTGGCTCGACAGCCGTCAGCGCCGGGCCTACGTACGGGTGACCGATGCGCTGCTGCCGTTGCTGCTTGACCACGCCTGGCCGGAAAGCGCGCTGCAGCGTGTTCACGGCGATTGCCACCTTGGCAACATGCTGGGGCGGGACGAGCATTTCGCGCTGGTGGACTTCGACGATTGCGCCATGGCGCCGGCGATACAGGATCTCTGGATGCTGTTGACGGCGCAATCGCCCGAAGAGTGGCAGATGCAGCTCTCCGAAGTGATCGAGGGCTACGAGGAAACGCTCGAATTCGACCGCCGCCAACTCGACTGGATCGAGGCGCTGCGCACCTTGCGGGTCATTCGTCACAGTGCCTGGGTGACGGCGCGCTGGGAGGATCCCGCCTTTCCGCGCGCCTTCCCCTATGTCGCCGAGTCGGGCTACTGGGACCAGCATATCCGCACGCTGGAGCAGCAACGCATCGCGCTGGACTCGCCGCGCTGGCTGGCATAGAACCTGTCTGCGATCTGCTGCGCGCCGGCCAAACGGTGGGCTTTGAGATAGTGGCATCGAGCGAGTTTCGCTAGAATCTCCGGATTCCCGACAGACTGACCGGAACGACATGTCGACTCCCGTTTCCGATCGGCCACAGCGACAGGACAAGGCAGCAACATGACAGAGCAATTGGCAGGCCATTATCGCGGTATTCTCGAAAAGTTGGGGGAAGATCCCGAACGCGAAGGCTTGCGCAATACCCCGCTGCGCGCCGCCAAGGCGATGCAGTTTTTGACCCAGGGCTACCATCAGTCGCTGGAAGTGCTGGTCAACGGCGCCGTTTTCGCCTCCGACACCGATGAGATGGTGCTGATCAAGGATATCGAAATGTATTCGATGTGCGAGCACCACATGCTGCCTTTCATCGGCAAGTGCCACATCGCCTACTTGCCGCAGGGCAAGGTACTGGGGCTGTCCAAGTTCGCGCGCATCGTCGATATGTACGCGCGACGGCTGCAGATCCAGGAAAACCTCACCCGGGAAATCGCCGAAGCCGTGATGCAGGTCACCGAGGCGCGTGGCGTCGGGGTCGTCATCGAGGCGCAGCACATGTGCATGATGATGCGCGGTGTCGAAAAGCAGAACTCGTGCATGAAGACCTCGGTGATGCTGGGCAGCTTCCGCAAGAACCAGCCCACGCGTCAGGAGTTCCTGATGCTGGTCAACGGCCGCTAACGGGGCTCGAGCCGACCGTGCCCGCCAATATTCGTCTATCGACTCGCCCCGACAATCTTCACTCCTGAGAGTTGTATAAGGAAGGTGCCATGGATGGCTGGCTACGCCACTTCGACGACGACAGCCAGAGCGGCGAGATAGAAGGCGAGGACGGCAAGCGCTACGCCTTCGATTTCGCCCAGTGGCGGGGGCGTGGCTTGCCGGGCCCCGACCTGCCAGTGCGCTTCGAGGTCCGCGACGACCGTGCGATTCAGGTATTCAACCGCCCGGAAGCCCAGCGTCGCGCCACCAGTCTCCGGAATGCCGACGGCCAGACGCTGCGCAAGCAGCTCTCGCACTGGGCGCTGGCGGCTTTCGTGGTCGCCGTGGCGGGCATCAGCGCCGGCCGCTACGCACCGGTGGTGGAGGTGGCGGCGCTGATGCTGGCCTGGATCGGCCTGCGGCATGTACACCGCGCTCCACAGCGGCTGCGGGGTTATTGGCTCTCCGGCCTGGCGATCGTCGTCGCCGTCGGGGTGACGCTCTGGACTCAATGGTAAGGCGGTACCCTCCCGTTTCGAACCCGCCGAGATGCCGGCTGGCCATCGAGCGGTGCGCGTTTTACGACGGATTGTGACTGGCGTCGGCGGCGCTGACGCGCCATCCTGTGAGAGACACGTTGCCGTTCTCATCCGTCGCCGATAGCCGCGACGACATCCCAGGCAACGGCCGGCGGCGTGCCGCAATGCGGCGGCGTCGGTACGCACATCAAGGAAGGAGTGAGTCATGCAATCCGTCAAAGAGAGCGAGCTGTTTCGACCCTACGCCTACATCGACGGCAACTGGGTCGCCGCCGACAGCGGCGAGCAGATCGATGTCGACAACCCCGCCAACGGCGAGATCCTCGGGCGCATGCCACGCCTGGGGCGCGCCGAGACCGAACGTGCCATCGAGGCTGCCGAAGCCGCACTGCCGGGGTGGCGCAATCATACCGCGCAGGAGCGCGCGGACATCCTGATGAAGTGGTACGAGCTGATGCTCGAGCACAAGGATGAGCTGGCCGCGATCATGACCGCCGAACAGGGCAAACCGGTCAAGGAGGCCGCCGGCGAAATCGTCTACGCCGCCAGCTTCATGCGCTGGTTCGCGGAAGAGGCGCGGCGCATCTACGGCGATACCATCCCGGCGGCCAACCATCAGCAGCGCATCGTGGTCATGAAGCAGCCGGTCGGCGTGGTCGGCGCCATCACGCCGTGGAATTTCCCCTCGTCGATGATCACCCGCAAGGTAGGCGCGGCGCTGGCGGCGGGTTGCACCATCGTCATCAAGCCGGCCAGCCAGACGCCGTTTTCGGCCACCGCCTTGGCGGCGCTGGCCGAGCAGGCCGGCGTGCCCCGCGGCGTGTTCAACGTGGTGCCCGGCAAGGCGAGCGAAATCGCCAAGGCAATGACGGACTCACCGATCGTGCGCAAGGTGACCTTCACCGGTTCCACCGAAGTCGGCAGCTCGCTGATGGCGAACGCGGCACAGCACATCCAGAAGATTTCACTGGAGCTGGGCGGCAATGCACCGTTCCTGGTGTTCGAGGACGCTGACCTGGATGCCGCCGTCGAGGGCGCGATCGCCTCCAAGTTCCGCAACGCCGGTCAGACCTGCGTTTGCACCAACCGCTTCCTGGTGCAGTCGAGCGTGGTCAACGCGTTCAGCGAAAAGCTCGCCGCAGCAATGAACAGCGAGCTCAAGGTGGGTGACGGTTTCGAGGATGGCGTCAACATCGGTCCGTTGATCGACGACGACGCCGTCGCCAAGGTGAGCGACCACGTCAAGGATGCCACCGACAAGGGCGCCCAGTTGCTGCTTGGCGGCCACGAGCACCCGCTGGGCGGTCGCTTCTTCTCGCCGACATTGGTCAGCCACGTCACCGAAGATATGAAGGTAGCGACCGAGGAGACCTTCGGCCCGCTGGCGGCGGTGTTCCCGTTCGAGACCGAGGAAGAAGGCGTGCGCATGGCTAATGACACCAAGTTCGGGCTCGCCTCCTACTTCTACTCGAAGGACCTCGGCCGTGTCTGGCGGGTTGCCGAAGCGCTCGAGTACGGCATGGTCGGCATCAACACCGGCTTGATCTCCAATGCCAGCGCGCCGTTCGGCGGCGTCAAGGCCTCCGGCCTCGGCCGCGAGGGCTCCAAGTACGGCCTCGACGAATACCTCGAGATCAAATACCTCTGTATCGACCTGGGGCAGTCATAAGCTACGGGTTTCGAGCTTCGAGCTTCGAGCTTCGAGCTTCGAGCTTCGAGCTTCGAGCTGTAGTGGTCAAGTAAAAACGGACACGTTGTTAAGCCGCTTGTAGCGCCGCCGCTTCATAGTCGTTCGGGCTTCGGTTACCCAGATAACTATGGAGACGGTGGCTGTTATAGAACATCGCAATGTAATCCAGAACATCCGCTCTGGCAGCACTCCGCGCTCGGTAGCGCTGGTGACCGACACGCTCCACCTTGAGACTACGGAAGAACCGTTCCACAACGGCATTATCCCAACAGTTGCCCTTCCGGCTCATGCTGCAGACCATCCCCCATGCTGCCAACTGCGCTTGATAGCGCTGGCTCGCATACTGGACACCCCTGTCCGAGTGGTGCAGTAAACCGACTCCAGGACGGCGATGCCGGTAGGCCATCATCAACGCCCGCAGTGCCAACTCCGTTCCCATGTAATGATCCATGGCCCAACCCACTACCTTGCGCGAATAAAGATCGATCACCACGGCCAGATACAGCCAGCCCTCGTCGGTACGCAGACAGGTAATGTCTGCTCCCCAGACCTGGTTGGGTGCCTTCACCTGGAAATCCCGGTTCAGGAGGTTCGCGGCCACCGGCAACTTGTGCCGGCTGTGGGTCGTTGCCTTGAATCGTGACTTTTGCACCACCTTCAGCCCCAATCGCCGCATCAGGCTACGCACGGCGTAGCGACCCATTTGATGCCCTTTGGCCCGTAGGGCTTCACACAGCCGACGTGAGCCGTAGGAATGCCTCGAGCGCTCAAATATCTCCCGGATGGTGTCCGCCAGGATCGCAGACTCGTGACAAGCCGGGGCGCCCTGGCGTTTCAGGAAGGCATGGAAGCCGCTTCGACTCACCTGCATCACCTTGCAAAGCACGCTGATGGGGTAGGCCTTCTTCTGCTGGAAGATGAACGCATATTTCAAGGCGACTCTCTGGCAAAGAAGGCCGTGGCCTTTTTTAGGATGTCGCGCTCCATCTCAAGCCGCTTGACTTCCCGGCGTAGCCGACTCAGTTCCTCTCGCTCACTTTCATTAACGGCGCCCTCTGGCAAGCTTGCCGAGGCAGCGCTGGATGCCTGTGCCTTCCTGATCCACCGCCGCAGGATGCTGGCATCCATGCCGAGACTATCGGCTGCTTCCTTGGGGGTATATCCCTGCTCAAGAACCAATTGAATGGCATCCGCCTTGAATTCACGGGAGTATCTACGTCGTGTTTGCATGGGTATCGTTTCACCTCACTGGAGTCACCAGTATGAGGCTTAACGCTGTGTCCGTTATCATTGGACCACTACAAGCTTCGAGCTTCGAGCTTCGAGCTTCGAGCTTCGAGCTTCGAGCGAAGAACGCCAGCGACAATGTCGCTGGCGTTCTTCGTTTCACAGTCACGCTGTTTTTCGCGGCTCGCGGCTCGCGGCTCGCGGCTCGCGGCTCAGTGCCGAAAATGGCGCATGCCGGTAAACACCATCGCGATGTCGGCTTCGTTGGCGGCGGCGATCACTTCGTCGTCGCGCATCGAGCCGCCCGGCTGGATGACGGCGGTGATGCCTGCGGCGGCGGCATTGTCAAGGCCGTCGCGGAAGGGGAAGAAGGCGTCCGAGGCCATGACGGAGCCTTCGACCTGCAGGCCGGCTTGCTCGGCCTTGATGCCGGCGATGCGGGCGGAGTTGACGCGGCTCATCTGGCCGGCGCCGACGCCGACGGTCTGGCGGTTCCTGGCGTAGACGATGGCGTTGGACTTGACGAACTTGGCGACCTTCCAGGCGAAGACGAGGTCGTGTAGCTCGCGTTCGCTCGGCGCGCGCCGGGTGACCACCTTGAGATCGTCGGCATCGATCATGCCGGTGTCGCGGCTCTGGACCAGTAGGCCACCGTTGACGCGCTTGTAGTCCCAGCCGTCGGTGGTCTTCGCTGGCAGCTCGCCGCATTCGAGCAGGCGCACGTTGGTCTTGCTGGCGACCGCTTCGCGCGCTTCGCCGGAGATGCGCGGGGCGATGATCACCTCGACGAACTGGCGCGCGACGATCGCCTTGGCGGTCTCTCCGTCGAGTTCGCGGTTGAAGGCGATGATGCCGCCGAAGGCGGATTCGCTGTCGGTCTCGAAGGCCAGGTCGTAGGCCTTGCGGATGCCGCCGTCGGCTTCCGGCACCACGGCCACGCCACAGGGGTTGGCGTGCTTGACGATCACGCATGCCGGCTTGGTGAAGGACTTGACGCACTCCAGCGCGGCATCGGTATCGGCGACGTTGTTGAACGACAGCGCCTTGCCCTGGAGCTGCTCGGCGGTAGCAATGCTGGCTTCCGTCTGGCCGGGCTCGAGCGTACTTGACTCAACATAGAACGCGGCTTTCTGGTGCGGATTCTCGCCGTAGCGCATGCCCTGTTTCTTGGTGAATTGCAGCGACAGCGTGCGCGGAAAATCGGCCTCGCCGTTACCCACCCGCTGGCCGAAGTAGTTGGCGATGGCGCTATCGTAGGCGGCGGTATGCTCGAACGCCTTGATCGCCAGATCGAAGCGCGTGGCATGACTGACCGCGCCGTTATGACTCGCCATGTCTTTCAATACGCGGGAATAATCGCCGGCATCGACCACGATGATGGTGTGGGCATGGTTCTTGGCACAGGCGCGGACCATGGTCGGGCCGCCGATGTCGATGTTCTCGATCGCATCTTCCAGCGTGCAGTCCGGGTTGGCCACGGTCTGCTCGAACGGATAGAGATTGACCACCACCATGTCGATCGGGTCGATGCCGTGCTCGGCCATGACCGCGTCGTCCTGGCCGCGGCGCCCCAGAATGCCGCCATGAATCTTGGGATGCAGCGTCTTGACGCGGCCATCCATGATCTCCGGGAATCCGGTGTGAGCGGAGACCTCGGTGACGGCGATGCCATTTTCCTGAAGCAGCCGGTAGGTGCCGCCCGTCGACAGCAGTTCGACGCCGCGTGATGCCAGCTCGCGGGCGAAATCGACCACGCCGGTCTTGTCGGAGACGCTAAGCAGGGCACGGCGTACGGTGGCGGAAGATGCGGAGTTTTGAGACATGCCAGTCCACTCTTATCGGTGAGTCGGACGGGCGTCGCCACGGCTCGGCAGGGTGGTGGCGGCGCGCGTCCGGTTGACGCCTCGCCTCGGCGAAGCGAAGGGAGAAATCAGATCAAGTCGTACTGTTTGAGTTTCTTGCGCAGCGTGCCCCGATTGAGGCCCAGCAGCTCGGCGGCGCGAGTCTGGTTGCCGTCGACATGGCGCATCACCACCTCGAGCAGCGGGGCTTCGACTTCTGCCAGCACCATGGTGTAGAGATGCGAGACGGATTCGCCCTCGAGATGCGAGAAATAGCGTTCCATGACGCGCTCGACACACTCCCGGAGGGTGGTGTGGGACAACGCATCGGGCATCTGAAGCGGATCGGCCTCGGCCGATGAATCACCATCGAGAGCTAGGGGTTGCCGGCTGTTCATGCTGCGTGGATTCCGTTACCGATCGCGGCGGCGTCACCACGAAAGAGTTCATGAAGAAAATCGAATTGTGCCCGGGCCTGTTCCAGACGGTTGAAACGGGCCCGGTGTTCGCGGCTCGGGTCGCGTGCGGCGAGATACCAGCCAATGTGCTTGCGCGCCACGCGCACGCCCAGGTAGTCGCCGTAGTGGGCATGCAGCGCGCGTAGATGACGCTGCATGGTGCGCTCGATCTCTTCGACATTCGGCGGGGCATGCTCGCGACCGGTGCGCAAGTAATGCTCGATCTCGCGAAACAGCCACGGATTGCCTTGAGCCCCGCGACCGATCATTACCGCATCGGCTCCGGTATAGACCAGGACTTCGGCGGCGCGCCGTGGCGTGGTGATATCGCCGTTGGCGAACACCGGAATCGACACCTGCTGCTTGACCGCGGCGATGATGTCGTACTCCGCCTCACCGGTATAGCGCTGTTCGCGGGTGCGGCCATGCACGGCGAGCGCGGCGATGCCGGCGTTCTCGGCAAGCCTGGCAACGCGTACCGCATTGCGTGTCTCACGACACCAGCCGGTGCGGATCTTGAGCGTCACCGGGATATCCACGGCGTCGACCACCGCGTCGAGGATGGCGGCGACCAGGCGTTCGTCCCGCAGCAGGGCCGATCCCGCCGCCTTGTTGCAGACCTTTTTCGCCGGGCAGCCCATGTTGATATCGATGATCTCCGCGCCGGCCTCGGCGTTGAGTCGAGCGGCCTCGGCCAGCATCTGCGGGTCGCCGCCGGCGATCTGCACCGAGCGCGGTCCGGGTTCGCCGCGATGAATCAGGCGCTGTTGGGACTTTCGCGTATGCCATAGCCGACTATCGGCCGTTACCATCTCGGACACCACCAGCCCGGCCCCCAGTTCGCGGCACAACTGGCGAAAGGGACGATCGGTCACACCGGCCATGGGCGCCAGTATCACGCGGTTGGGCAAGGTATGACGGCCGATACAGGGCAACGGGCGATCGGTCTGCGATGACACGGAATCACGCATCGTTACAGGGGCTCAGGCAAAACGGGGAAGCTATGATACCGGGCACCTTGGCTTTGTTGAAGCGCTGTTTGCCGATACGCGACCTAAGCCGTAAACCCCAATCAACGCTTGCAGCTGGCGTCGGCCGAGCCTTTTGAGCGTGGCAACGATCGTTGAGGTGAGCGCGGGGCCATCAACGATCGTTGAGGTGAGCGCGGGGCCATCAACGGTCGTGACGGCTACCGGAGCTCAATCGCGGCGATGACCGGTAAGCAGCATCCAGCCCTCTTTCTCCTGCGGCTCGTCCATCACCATGTCCTGATCGCGATAGGCGTCGAGCACGGACTCCGCCTGGGCCGCGAGGATGCCGGAGAGCGCCAGCCGCCCGCCGGGGGCGACCCGGCCGGCGATCGCCGCGGCCAGCTTGATCAGCGGACCCGCCAGGATGTTGGCGACGACGACGTCGAATCGCCCCTGTCCCAGGCGTTCGGGGTAATCGAGGATCAGGCGGGACTCGTCGATCCCGTTGCGCTCGGCGTTGTCACGGCTCGCCTGTAGCGCCTGGGGATCGATGTCGACGCCGACGGCGGTATCGGCGCCGAGCTTGAGTGCGGCGATGGCGAGAATGCCCGAGCCACAGCCGTAGTCGAGAATCTGGCGCTGGTCGAGATCCTGGGCGTCCAGCCAGCCGAGACACAGCGCCGTGGTGGGGTGGGTACCAGTGCCGAAGGCCAGCCCCGGATCGAGCAGCAGGTTGACCGCCTGCGGGTCCGGTGCCGCATGCCAGCTGGGCACGATCCACAGCCGCTCGCCCATGCGTAGTGGCTCGAAACCATCCATCCACTCACGCTCCCAGTCGCGGTCGGCGAGCAGTTCATACTCGATCTGCGGCGTTGGCTCGTCGGGCAGTTGCTGCGCCCAGGCGCGCTGGACGCGTTCGATCATCACCTCGACATCGTTCAAGTCGTCGTAAAGCCCGGTCAGCACGGTCTCGCGCCACAGCGGGGTGGTGCCGCGGTCGGGCTCGAACACCGGCTCGTCGTGGGCGTCCTGCAGGGTAATCGCGCTGGCGCCTTCGGCCAGCAGCAATTCTTCCAGCCACTCGGCCTGCTCGGGGGCAATGGATGCCTTGAGTTGTAGCCACGCCATGACTAACCGCTCTCCAGTCGAGGTTAATGTATGAGAATCGATGCATGAAAAAGGGCGGCCATCACCGGATGACCGCCCCGTCGTCACTTGCCGGGAATCGAGGAAGCGCCGAATAAGTCGTCGAGCAGGATGAAGCGCAACGCAGCGATTCGCCTGCGTAGACATTTAGGCAGTGCTTCCTCAGCTCAGCCCGAGCTTCTTCTCGAGGTAATGGATATTGACGCCGCCGCGCTGGAAGGCGCTGTCGCGAACCAGATCCTTCTGCAGGTCGATGTTGGTCTTGATGCCTTCGACCAGCAACTCGTCCAGCGCATTGCGCATGCGCACCAGCGCCGTGTCGCGATCCGCGCCCCAGGTGATCAGCTTGCCGATCAGCGAGTCGTAGTGCGGGGGGACGCTATAGCCGGTGTAGATGTGCGAGTCCATGCGCACGCCCAGGCCACCCGGCGGGTGGTAAAGGGTGATCTTGCCGGGGGAAGGCATGAAGGTGCGGGCATCCTCGGCATTGATGCGACACTCGAAGGCATGGCCGTTGAGCTTGACGTCTTGCTGACGAATCGACAGCGGCAAACCCGAGGCGATGCGCAACTGCTCCTTGACGATATCGACATCGGTGACCATCTCGGTGACCGGATGCTCGACCTGCACGCGGGTATTCATCTCGATGAAGAAGAACTGACCGTTCTCGTACAGGAACTCGAAGGTGCCGGCACCGCGATAATTGATCTCCAGGCAGGCATCGGTACATGCCTTGAGCACCTCGGCGCGGGCTTCGGGATCGATATGCGGCGCCGGTGCCTCTTCCAGTACCTTCTGGTGGCGGCGCTGCAGCGAGCAGTCGCGGTCATAGAGGTGAATGGCGTTGCCCTGGCCGTCGGCCAGCACCTGGATTTCGACGTGACGCGGATTCTCGAGGAATTTCTCCATGTAGACCGTGCCGTCGCCGAAGGCCGCGGCGGCCTCGGAGCGGGTGACGCTGGCCGCCTTGGCGACTTCGTCGTCGTTGCGCACGACGCGCATGCCGCGTCCACCGCCGCCGGCGGCGGCCTTGATGATCACCGGATAGCCGATGCGTCCGGCAATGCGACGAATCTCGTCGTCATCGTTGGGCAGCGGGCCGTCGGAGCCGGGAACCGTGGGCACGCCGGCCTTCTTCATCGCATTGATGGCACTGACCTTGTCGCCCATCAGCCGGATGGTTTCGGCGCGCGGGCCGACGAAGATGAATCCGGAGCGTTCCACCTGCTCGGCGAAGTTGGCGTTTTCCGACAGAAAACCGTAGCCGGGATGAATGGCGCTCGAATCCGTGACCTCGGCCGCGCTGATCAGGGCCGGGATGTTGAGATAGGACTGGGCCGACGATGCCGGGCCGATGCAGACCGCTTCGTCGGCCAGGCGCACGTGCATCAGGTCGCGGTCGGGCTTGGAGTGAACCGCCACGGTCTTGATCCCCAGCTCCTTGCAGGCGCGCAGGACGCGAAGGGCGATCTCGCCACGGTTGGCGATGAGTACCTTGTCCAACATGATGGTTTCGCTCGTGTGGCCTTAGTTGATGATGATCATCGGCTGGTCGAACTCGACCGGCTCGCCATCCTCGACCAGGATTGCCTCGATCACGCCGTCCTTGTCGGCCTCGATCTGGTTCATCATCTTCATTGCTTCGACGATACACACGGTGTCGCCCTTCTTGACGCTCTGGCCGGTTTCGACGAACGGCTTGGCGCCCGGCGCCGGGGAGCGATAGAAAGTGCCCACCATGGGCGAGGTCACCGCATGACCCGTGGGCTGTACCGGTGCCGGCTCGGCAGGGTCGGCTGCCGGTGCGCTGGGTGCCGCCGGCGCGGCCGGTGCCATGGCGTGCGGCATGACCATCGGTTGCTGCATGGCGCCGAAGCCGTTCGGATGACGGCTGATGCGCACCGACTCCTCACCTTCCTGAATCTCGATTTCGCTGATATTGGACTCTTCGAGCAGTTCGATGAGTTTTTTGACCTTGCGTATATCCATGGCGATGTCTCGGTTATTGACTCGGTGAACGAAGGGATGAAAACCCGCGGGCGAAAAAGATCAGCCGCGATCCAGCTGCGAAATTGCCGCGTCCAGCGCCAGGGTATAACTCTCGGCGCCGAATCCGGCGATGACGCCGCGGGCGACATCCGTGAAATAGGAGTGAGCGCGGAAGGGCTCGCGGGCATGCACATTGGAGAGGTGCAGCTCGATGAAAGGGATGGCGACGCCGGTAAGGGCATCGCGCAGGGCGACGCTGGTATGCGTGAAGGCCGCCGGGTTGAGCAGGATGAAATCGACGTTTTCCTGACGTGCGCGATGCACGCGCTCGACCAGTTCGTGTTCGGCATTGGACTGCAGCCACTCGAGCTGGTGCCCGGCGGCAAGGGCACGTTGCGTCAGCTTGACGCGAATGTCCTCGAGGGTCGTCGTGCCATAGACCTCGGGCTCGCGAGTGCCAAGCAGATTCAGGTTGGGACCGTTGAGAACCAGGAGTCTAGCCATGACTGTCCTTGCGCTGTTAACCCTTTCATACTTTGCCGAGATGACGTCAGTTTCCTGCAAGATGGCGGCATCGGCGCGTCGTTTCAGCTGTGGGCGGAGTTTGCCGAAAAAAGCCCAGAGTGTCCAGAGACCCTTCGGGGAGTTAAAAGCCATAAGCTTTAAGCTGTAAGAAACACCAACCCCCAACTGAGAAAAACTTTTGCCTTGGCAGGAAGGGCATCCTGGCTTACGGCTTANNTGCCGGGTAACGGCGTCGAGATGGTTGGCCAGCGTTCGTGCATCGACCTCGCCTTGAATGCGGGCCTGGCGGAGTTCCTGGCCGTCGGCGAAGAACAGCAGGCCCGGCGGGCCGAACAGGCCGTAGCGTTCGAGCAGCTGGCGACTGGCAGGGACGTCATCGGTGACATCGGCGCGAATCAGCACGAAACCGGCCAGGCGTTGCGCGACTTCGGGGGCGGGGAAGACTTCGCGCTCCATCACCTTGCAGGAGATGCACCACTCGGCGCTGACGTCGACCATGGCAGGACGGCCGGCCTGGCGGGCTTGCGCCAGCGCTGCGTCGAGCTGGGCGTCATTGCTGACAGTCTGAAATGTGGTCTGAACCGCGGCCTGGTTTTCGTCGCCGATGGCCGGGAGCGGGCGCAGCGGATCGCTGCCGCCCTGGGCCGCACCCCAGACCATGGCAACGCCCCATACCAGCAGTAACCAGCCGCCGGTCCGGCGCAGCAGCGGCCAACCGCCTCCGGTTCGTCTATCCAGCGCCCCCAGCGCCAGCGCACAGCCGAGCGCCAGCGCGCCCCACAGCAGCAGCGACATGGGGCCTGGAAGCAATCTCTCGACGAGCCAGATCGCCACGCCCAGCAGCATGACGCCGAACAGCGCCTTGACGCCATTCATCCAGTTCCCGGCGCGGGGAAGCCACGCGCCTCCCAAGGTGCCGACGAGAATCAACGGCAGGCCCATGCCCAGTGCGAGTGCCAGCAGCGCCAGGGCGCCGCCGGCGACATTACCGGTCGTCGAGATGAACACCAACGCACCGGCCAGCGGCGCCGAGACGCAGGGCGAGACCACCAGTACCGAGAGCGCGCCGGCGGCGGCCAGGCCGAGCGGACCGCTACGCTGCAGTCGGGCCTGCCAGGTATCGACCCGCTGGCTGATCCCGTTGGGCAGGCGCAGATTGAAACCGCCGAACATCGCCAGCGCAAACAGCACGAACAACAGCGCCAGCGGCACCAACACCCAGGGAGACTGCAGACGCGCCTGCAGGTTGAGCGAGGCTCCGAACAGTCCCATCAGCGTACCGAGCAGGGTGAAAGTCACCGCCATCCCCGCCACATAGCTGGCGGAGAGTGCCAATGCACGGCTGCGGCGGGCGTTCTGGCCGACGATGATCGAGGTCAGGATCGGGATCATCGGCAGCACGCAGGGAGTGAAGGTCAGCCCGAGGCCGGCCAGGAAGAACAACCCTAGCGTGGTCAGTCCAATGCCGCCGTGGAGCCGTGCCTGGAATCGCCCATCGGTGCTGGAGGATGAAAACGGCGCGGCTTCGGGCGCCGGATTGGAACGTGGCGCGGCTTCGGGCGCCGGGTTCGAGAGCGCCGAGCCGGCCTCGTCCGGAGTAGAGAACGGATCGGCGGTAGCTGTCGCGGCATCGCCGATCGGCGAGGACTGGGCTTCGTCGCTGGCGTCGCGGAACGCCTCGGGAGGCGGCCCCGACTTGGCCTTCAGCTCCCAATGCTCCGGTGGATAGCAGAGCCCGGCATCGGCACAGCCCTGGAAGGTCAGCGTGACGGGAATCGTCGCAGCGTGATCGGGCGTATCGTCACGGGATAGCGGGGCACTGAATACCACCTGATCGTAGAAAACGTGCACATCGCCCAAATAAGGGTCGTGCTTGAACTTGCCGGCCGGTATCTCGAGCGTTCCCAGGGCGATTCCGGGCTGGTGGCTTTCGAGTCCGAAACGCTGGCGATAGAGATAGTAGCCGGGTCGGTTGCGCATCCCGACATAGACGCGCTCGTCGTCATGCCAGGCGTAAGCGTGGAAGGCCTGATCCACCGGCAGAAACTGGGCGTCATTGGTATTGGAGAAATTGGTACTGGCGAAAGGGGAACTCGAACGCGTGGACGAGAGCGGGCCCTCGGCCTGCGCCGTCAGCGGTGCGATCAGGCAGAGGCCGAGCGTGAGAAGCAACCAGTGAAAACGCGACATCCTTGAACGAGTATCCCAACGAGAGTGAAAACGTGGCCGGACCGGGGCGGAAACGATGGTAGAAAGTACGACCCACCGCCGGGCGAGGTTGACGGAACACCCGGTTTCGACTGCGCAACGTGCCGAAAGTGCCGTGCCTTTTGCCCGCTTCGGCATACAGCGAAAGGCGGGCTGCGCGCTACCGGGAGCATGATAGGATAGAGTCATCCTGCTCCCAACCCTGTTTCTCCGACTCATTTGACCCACAACCCGGGAACGACAAGGATTGTCCATGGCTCTGTTTCGCAAGAAGGCGCCGCTGTCGCGCACCGAGATTCTCGAAACGCCTCAGTACGGTTGGATCTGGAAGCCGCTGGTGGCGTTGGTGGTGATCTATCTGCTGATCTGCATCGTGCTCGGTATCTGGTGGAGCTGGACGCCGGCACCCACCGATCCGAAACAGGCGGTCGAGAATCAGCGCGGTTTCCCGCAGTCCGTCGATACCGATGGTCCGCAGTCTCAACCTGCGATGGCCTCGGGCGAAGCGTTGCTGGCGACCAATATCGGCATCCTCGACACGCTGTTGAACAAACCCGGTGGCTACCTGAACAACGATGTCATGCCGCCCGGGCTGTGGCTCGACAACATGCCCAACTGGGAAGTCGGCGTGACGCAGCAAGTCCGTGACGCCGTCACTTCACTCGGCGGTTCGCTGGGCGTCGGCGAGGCGCCGTTGAGTCAGGCCGAGGAATCCCTTGCCGGCGATCTCGACAGCTGGCGCTGGCCGGCATCCGAAAAGTTGCTGCGTGCGGCGCGCAACAATCTCGGCGAAGCTTTCAATGCGCTGGAAAACGCCTCCGGGCCCGGCGCCGCGACTCAGGACGCTGGCGCTACGGCTTCGCAGCCGGCGGCGCTCGATGCCGATGCGCTCTCCGAGTGGCTGGGCCGGGTAGAGCAGCGCCTACAGGCCCAGACCCGGCAGCTCGCCGCCAACGTCGGGCAATCACCGAGTGGTGCCCAGCAGAGCGAGAGCAACCCCTGGTTCCGTATCGATAACGTGTTCTTCGAGGCCCGCGGCACCACCTGGGCGCTGATGCAGTTGATGCAGGCGGCCAGGATCGATTATGCCGATGCGATCGAGAGCAGCGGCGTCGGTGACAGTTTCGATCAATTGATCGCCGAGCTGGAGGCATCGCAGGCTCAGCTCTGGAGCCCCGTGATCCTCAACGGCTCGGGATTTGGTTTCTTTGCCAATCACTCGCTGATGATGGCCAACTATACGGTACGTTCGGCGCAGTTGGTGGCGCGGATTCGCGGCCAGCTTTAAAGGGCGTTGACACAGGCCGCGCTCGCCGCGCCGGCTTGCAGCCAGATTCCGACTGATCCATTCCTGAAAAATCCATGTCCTGAAAACGCGGCGCCGCCCACGGAGGGCGGCGCTGACGCTGGGGCATGTTCCGGTCGTCTTGCCGGAAGGCCGATTTACTGATTCTGGTAAGCGCTGACGGCTTTTTCGATCGCCTTGCGTGCGGCGTCGGCGCCGTCCCAGGACTCGATCTTCACCCACTTGCCTTTCTCGAGATCCTTGTAGTTCTCGAAAAAGTGCGCGATCTGCTGGCGCAGCAACTCGGGCAGGTCGGTCACTTCGTGCACATCGTCATAGAGCGCGCTCAGCTTTTCATGCGGCACGCATACCAGCTTGGCGTCTTCGCCGGCTTCGTCGGACATGTTCAACACACCCACCGGACGGGCACGGATCACGCTGCCGGGCTGGACCGGGTAGGGCGTGACGACCAGGGCGTCGAGCGGGTCGCCGTCATCGGCCAGGGTGTTGGGAATGAAACCGTAGTTGGCGGGATAGAACATCGGCGTGGCCATGAAGCGGTCGACCACCAGCGCGTCCATCTCCTTGTCGATTTCATACTTGATCGGCGCGTGGTTGGCGGGGATTTCGATCGCCACGTACACGTCGTTGGGGAGATCCTTTCCGGCGGGAATCTTGTCGAAACTCATCGTTGAGTCCTTGCGGTTTGCAGGTTGAACACCAGCGGGCGAAAATCCCGGGAATTATACGAACAGCCTAGGCCGATTACCAACCCGGCCCAAGGGAACCCGCCTCGAGGACCAGCCGTTCGCGGGCGTGGCCGTGACCGCGTGATCGACTGGCGAAGTCGTCCAGCATGCCCGGGGCGCCGGGGCGGGGCCGTTCGTCGACCGATTTGGGAGAAAACCGTTGTCGAAAAGCGCATTGTCCCTGAGCTATGGCCAAGCCTTCGTGGCGCCGGACCTGCACCGGCATCGCAGCTCGATGTCGGTGCAGATCCCGCAGGGCGAGCAGTTGATGTCCAAAGGGGGCTGCGCGCTCATCAGCGACTCGACCTGGCGCAACTCGATCGCCAAGCAGGCCGGCGATCTCAGTGTGCGTGGCTTCCTGGCCGATTACTACTCGACGCCCGAGCATTGGGACGTCAAGACGTCCGCCACCCGCGTTTTGCGGGCGTTGAATAGCTGGTGTCACAGCCAGAGCGGTTATATCGAAGGGGGCAGTTACATCTGTTCGCTGTCGGCGATGATTTTTCATCAGCACGACGCGCATCTCTTCCACATGGGTGACACGCTGGTTTATCGCATCCGTGGCGCGGAGTTCGAGCAGCTGACGCGGGACCATGTCACCGACCTGGGCGGCTACCGTTATCCCTCGCGGGCGCTGGGGATGGACGGGCACGTCGATATCGACTATTCCACCTTTTCGCTCAAGCAGGGCGATCTGTTCCTGTTCATGACCCAGGCCGTTCGCGGCACGCTGGTGCCGTCCGAGTACGTGCAGTTGATCCGTGCCGACGTCAGCGATCTCGACGCGGCCTGCGAGCGCCTGGCCGCAGCCGCCAACCAGCGAGCCAGCGAGCGCGGCTACAACGCCAACCAGTTCTGCTTCCAACTGGTGCGGGTCGATCGCCTGCCGGAAGAGTTGCCTGAGCACCAGCCCCGTGTATTCCATCACCTGCCGGTACCGCCGGAGCTTTCCAGCGGAGAGCGTCTCGACGGTCTCGAGGTGGTCGAGGTGCTGTCACGCACGGCCAAGGCGCGTATCTATCACGTGCGCGACATTCGCAGCGGGCGCGACATGGTCATGAAGGCACCGAGCCCCGAACTCTCGCCACGCAACATCTATCTCGAGCACTTCGCGCTGCAGCAGTGGGTCGTCGAACGGGTCAACTCGCCATTCGTGGTCAAGGTCGTCGAACCGGCCCGGCCGCGCCGCTACCTCTATTACCTGATGAGTTACGTCGACGGCGCCACCTTGACGGAGTGGCTCGGTCGCCACCCCCAGGCGAGCCTCGAGCAGCGTCTCGAAATTGCCCGTCAACTGGTGAAGGCGGTACAGGCGCTGCATCGCCACGAGGTGCTCCATCAGCATATCCACCCGGACAACATTCTGATCGATCGTCATGGCAACCTGCTGCTGACCGACTTCGGCGCCTGCCACAAGCGCGACAACGATGTCGGGGCGAGGGAACTGGCGCGGGAAGTGGGCCTCAACGAGCACAGTGCGCCGGAGTACGCGCTCGACACCGAAGTGGGCAGGCGCAGCGATCAATACTCGCTGGCTTCCACCATCTACTGGATGCTCACCGGGCATCTGCCTTACACCATGCTGCCCAACCATCTGCGCAGCCATACCGATCTCGAGCAGATGACCTACCGCCGGGCGCGGCTGAGCAATCCGGCGATCAGCGAGGACCTCGACGATGCCTTGCGGCGCTCGCTGGACCCGTTGCGGGCACTGCGTTTTCGCCGTATCTCCGAGTTCGCCTATCACCTGCGGCCGATACCCAAGGCGGAAAACGAAGCTCGCCGGCCGCCCTGGCGCGAGCCCGCCAACGTCTGGCAGGCGATCGCCACCGTGCTGTTGCTGTTGCTGATACTTTCCTGGTGGCTGAAATAGCCGGGGCCATAACGACGGAGGACGCCGCTTGGCGTCCTCCGTCGTCACGAAGTGCGTGAGCTCACGGCATCCCCAGCCAATTGGGCAGGCCCATCGACAGGAAGGGTACGTAGGTCACCAGCAGCAGGAAGCCGATCAGCAGGAACAACCAAGGCGCTGCCGCGCGGATCGTGTGGGTCAGCGGCATGCCGGTGACGGCGGAGGCCACGAACAGGTTGAGCCCCACCGGGGGCGTGACCAGCCCGATCTCCATGTTGACCACCATGATGATGCCGAAGTGAATCGGATCGATGCCCAGCTGGGAAGCCACCGGGAACAGGATCGGCGCCAGGATCAGGATGATCGCCGAAGGTTCCATGAAGGCGCCCGCCACCAACAGCACGATATTGACCACCAGCAGGAAGGTGATCGGCGAGAAGCCCTGCTCGACCACCCAGCTGGTGATCGTCTGCGGAATCTGTTCGGTGGTCAGCACATGAGCGAACAGCATGGCGTTGGCGATGATGAACATCAGCACCACCGACAGCTTGGCCGCATCCAGCAGCACGCCGGGACACTGTTTGAAAGTGATGTCACGGTAGATGAACAGCGCCACGAAACCGGCATAGACCGCCGCCACCGCCGCCGCTTCGGTCGGCGTGAAGATGCCGCCGTAGATCCCGCCCAGTACGATGACGATGGTCAGCAGCCCCCAGCTCGCCTTGCGTGCGGTGGCGAGGAACTCGCGCAGCGACGGGCGCGGCATGGCCGGCATGTTCTTGATGCGGGCGACGATATAGATCGCCACCATCAGTATCAGGCCGAGCACCAGCCCGGGAACGACACCGGCAACGAAGATCTTGCCGACCGAACTTTCGGTCACCGTGGCGTAGACCACCATCACGATCGACGGCGGAATCAGGATGCCCAGGGTCCCGGCATTGCTCACGATGCCGGTGGCGAACTCCTTGGTGTAGCCCGAGCGGGCCATGCCGGCGATGACCACCGAACCGACGGCGGCCACCGTTGCCGGCGACGAGCCGGAGAGTGCCGCGAACATCACGCAGGCGAGTACCGAAGCGATGGCCAGCCCGCCGCGGATGTGGCCGACGCAGGCGTTGGCGAAATTGATCAGGCGTCGCGCCACGCCGCCGCTGGTCATGAAGGCGCCGGCGAGAATGAAGAACGGGATGGCCAGCAGGGTATAGTGCTCGGAAGTCTCGAACAGCTTGATCGCCAGCGAACTCAGCGAATCCTGACTGAACAGCAGAATGGTCAGCGAACTGGCGATGCCCAGCGAGAAGGCGATCGGAACATTGAGGAAGAGCAGCCCGAACAGCACCACGAACAAAAAGGCAATGGTCATGTCGGTTTCTCCTCGTCGCCGGCTTCTTCCTGCAGTTTCAATGCGTCGGTGGATTCGTTGCTCAACTCCAT
The DNA here is from genome assembly GCF_003206715.1 of Salinicola peritrichatus. GTDB lineage: Bacteria > Pseudomonadota > Gammaproteobacteria > Pseudomonadales > Halomonadaceae > Salinicola > Salinicola peritrichatus. The sequence goes on from NZ_PZJU01000021.1 coordinate 90,722, forward strand.
GGTCACCTGCTGGCCGCGCAGCATGCGGATCAGGACCTCGATCAGACGAATCAGTACCAGCGTGAAGCCGATCGGCACGATGGCGGTGATATGCCATTGCAGGATGCCGTACTGATCCAGGTCCTCGGCGCCGATGCCGGCACGCATCAGCGCTTGTACCCAGGTGTAGCTGGAAACGGTGAATAGCGACGTATAGGCGATACAGATCAGGCAAGTGACGATGCCGACAACGCGTTGCAGTGACACCGGCAGCAACCTCACCAGCAGATCGACCCCGATATTGGCGCCGATACGCACGATATAGGCGATGCCGATGAAGATCAGCCAGGCGAAGCACGCCTTGGTCACGGCAATGCTCCAGGTCATTCGCTGGGCGAGGTCGATGATGAAGTCACCGATGGCGAACAGCGGCGTTGCCGCGAACGGCATCAGGTCGGCGGCATCGTAGAAGACGGTATAGAGGTTGTTGACCATCACGTAGGTGAAGGTCACCAAGGTCATGAGGGCGAGGAGGAAGGCCACCAGGCCCTCCTCCAGATGCGCCCAGGCACGCATGAAACGTGTCATGGTCGGCTCGTTTACTGGGTGGTTTCGGACTGGTTGGCGTCTTCGGCGGTCTCGATCAGGTCTTCGCCGATGTCATCCTGAAACTTCTCCCACACCGGGCGCATGGCTTCGCGCCAGTCTTCGCGCTGTTCCGGCGTCAACTGGATGATTTCGCTGGTTCCGGCATCGACGATCGACTGCTTGGCCTGCTGGTTGAGGTCGTAGGCCTGCTGGTTCACCTTCTGGGTCACATCGGCCAGGATATCCTCCAGCTGGGAACGGATGTCGTCGGGCAGGCCGTTCCAGAACTCGGCGTTGGTGATCACCATGTAATCGATGATGCCGTGGTCGGACTCGGTGATGTAGGGCTGCACCTCGTGCATCTTCTGGCTATAGATGTTCGACCAGGTGTTTTCCTGCCCATTGACCACGCCGGTCTGCAGCGCCTGGTAAACCTCACCGAAACTCATCTTGCGGGGAACGGCGCGAAGTTCCTTGAACTGCTCGTCGAGAACGTCGGAAGCCTGTACCCGGAACTTGAGACCCCGGGCATCGCTGGGTTCACGCAGCGCCTTGTTGGCTGAAAGTTGCTTCATGCCGTTGTGCCAATAGGCCAGCCCCTGGATGTTCCGATCCTGCATGGAATCGAGCAGCCCTTGACCGGCATCGGAGTGCTGGAAGCGGTCGACGGCGTCGATGTCGTCGAACAGAAACGGCAGATCGTAGAGCTGCAGGCTCGGGCTGTACTGCTCGAACTTGGCCAGCGAAGGCGCCAGCATCTGCACGTCGCCGAGCAGCAGTGCCTCCATTTCCTTGCCGTCGCCGTAGAGCGAGGAGTTGGGGTAGACCTCGACCTTGACGCGGTCGCCCAGCTTCTCCTTTACCTCCTCGGCGAACATCTTGGCCCCTTGGCCTTTCGGCGTGTTCTCGGCCACGACGTGCGAGAACTTGATCACGATCGGATCCTGCGCCTGGGCGATGCCGACGCTACCGATCAGGGTGGCGCATCCGATGGCGCTGATGAGTAGTTTGCGATGGATCGAAAGCATGAGTCGTCGCTCCGATTTTTTATAAGGTTGATGGAATAAAACCGACTTGGCTGGCTAGCAATGCAACGCGAGTATGGGATGACTGGCTCGGCAGCGACCATTCAACCTTAGTGGCGATTACCGTCGGATAAGCGCCTGTTGTTACTTTTTTTAATTACAAAATTAGCCGGCAGCGCCGTGCACGGTTTCGGTGAAAATTTCGCACCGAGTCTTTTCGATCATGGCGCCGGGCAGGGGTTGATGCAGCAGAGTGTCGGCCGTTTTCGTTACGGCGGACCGGTAATCAATCGTTCCGTTTTTTCACGATTAAGCGAAAAATTGCCGGATGAAAATCGAGGTGTCTCGAGGAGAATGCCTTGAAAATGATTTACAAGATATCGGTCATTTGAGGCACGAAAGAGCCGGCTCTCGACGACACGAGAGCCAGAGGTCGGTTCGATGATTCAATAGGATTTATGGCTATTGCACCGTGCCGGCACGCTGAATGAGGCGCCTGGCACGCATCACCACCGGGGCGTCGATCATCTGGCCGTCGACCTGTACCGCGCCGGCGTCGTTGTCGGCGGCGGCGATGACCCGACGGGCCCAGTCGAGTTTCTCCGCGCTCGGCGCCAGGCCGCGGTGAACGGCCTCGACCTGTTGCGGGTGAATGCAGAGCATGCCGCCAAATCCCATTTCCGCTGCGCGTCGCGCGGCATTTTCCGCCACTTCGGGGTTGCGAAACTCCGGATGTACGGTCTCGATGGGGGGCGCCAGGCCGGCCAGACGCGAGTGCAGCACGATCTGGTAGCGGGCCTGATCCAGAATCCAGTCGCCGCCCTCGCTGCCGGGTTCGATACCCAGATCGACGCTCAAGTCGAGGGCGCCGAAGCTCAGCCGCTCGACGCCTTCGACCTGGCTCAGCGCCGACAATGCCTGCAGGCCGGCGGCGCTCTCGATCAGCGCGATCAGCGGATATCCGAGTTCGGCGACCCGGGCCAGCGACTCGGCCGTTTCGGCCTTGGGCACCACCAGGCCGGCGATGCCCGGGCGGCCGTGGCAGAAAGCGAGATCGGCGTCGAATTCCGTACTCTCGGCGGCATTGATCCGGATCCAGAGGCCGGCGTCAGCGTTGGCCTGCAAATAGTCGCCGAGCGCCTGGCGGGCATCCGCCTTGGCTTCAGGGGCGACCGCATCCTCCAGATCGACGATCACGATATCGGCGCCCGCGGCCAGCGCCTTGGGGATGCGCTCCGGCCGGTTGGCGGGCACGAACAGGGCGGAACGCATGAGATCGGGTGAAGGCATCGATGTCTCCGTATGGCTCGATGGCGGAAAGGCTCGCAGTGTCTCAGATCGTACCTGCCGCACGCAGCCGTGCGATGGCGTCGTCGCCATAGCCCAACTGTCGCAGGATCGTTTCGCTGTGCTCGCCAAGATCCGGGACGGCATCCATGCGCGGCGTATAGCTGTTGTTGCGTCCCGGCGGCAATAGCGCCGGCAAGGTGCCGCTGGGGCTGCCCACGTCTCTCCAGGCCTGGCGCGCGGCGAGCTGGGGATGATCCCATACGCCGGCCATGTCGTTGACATGCGCATTGGCGATCTGCGCGGCGTCGAGGCGTGCGATCACCTGCTCCGCGCTGAGCGTGGCGAACGCCTCGTCGATGATGGCGCGCAGCGTCGCGCGATTCTCGGAACGTTTGAAGTTGGCGTCGAAGCGGGCGTCCTGAGCCAGTTCGGGTTTTTCGAGCACTTTCTCGCAGAACAGTTGCCACTCGCGCTCGTTCTGCAGGCCCAGCATGACGGTGCCGCCGTCCCCGGTCGGAAACGGGCCGTAGGGATAGATCGTCGAGTGGGACGCGCCGGCGCGGGGCGGCGGGGCGCCGTCGAAGGCGTAGTACATCGGATAGCCCATCCACTCGACCAGGCTCTCGAGCATGGAGACGTCGATGCGCGACCCCTCGCCGGTACGCCCGCGCAGCAGCAGCGCGGAGAGGATGTTGCTGTAGGCGTACATGCCGGCGGCGATGTCGGCCACCGAGCAGCCCGCCTTGGCGATCGCCTCCGGTTCCGGGCCGCCGGTGACCGAGAGGAAGCCTGCCTCGCTCTGGATCAGCAGATCGTAGGCCTTCTTGGTTGCATACGGACCGCCCTCGCCGTAACCCGAGATATCGCACACGATCAGGCGCGGAAAGCGTTGGTGCAGCGAGTCGAAATCGAGCCCCATGCGCGCCGCCGCGCCTGGTGCGAGGTTCTGTACCAGCACGTCGGCCTCGGCCAGGAGATCCTGCAGGATCGGCTGGGCCGCCTCGTGCTTGAGATTGAGGGCGAGGCTCTCCTTCGAGCGGTTGGTCCACACGAAGTGCGACGAGAGGCCCCGCACGCGTTCGTCGTAGCCGCGCGCGAAATCGCCGACGCCGGGGCGTTCGATCTTGATCACCCGGGCGCCCTGGTCGGCCAGTTGCCGCGTACAGAAGGGTGCGGCGATGGCGTGTTCCAGACTGATGACCGTGATGCCGTCGAGCGGTCGCGTGGTTTGAGCAGTCATGAAGCATCCTGTCTGAAATGGAAAAACCGAAGCGAGGTGGCGTGCCGTCTCATAACAGCGGGCCGATCCGGGGCATGTCTGGCAGCGACCAGGCATGCGCGATCGAGCGCTCGACCTCGCTCGCGCTGGCGGCGCCGGAGAACGCAACGAGCCGCCGGAACTTGTCCTCGAGCTCCTCGCGACTCAGCGTATTGCCCGGATCGCCCTTGGGCTCGTCGATCGCCGCGCTCAGCTGGCGGCCGTCACGGGTGACGACCTCGATCCGGCCCAGCCAGCGCCGGGGGTAGGCGGCGTCCACTTCGGCATCGAGCGTCATGTTCACACGCCGGCGGAAGGCGCTGACGGCCTCGTCCTGCAGGGCGTGATCGCGGAAGCTGGCGAGACTGGCATCGCCGTGGACGGCGATCAATCCGAGCACGCTGCCCATCGAAAACTTGGCCTGGTGAATGGTGCGTGGATCGGTCACCGGGCCGAGCACATCGAGCGCCGCCTGATGGACCCGGGCGGTGACCGTCTCGATATCGCCGTGGCCGAGTGACTCGCGTTGCATCAGCGCCAGCAACGCGTCCGCCGCCGGGTGGGTATGACGACACGAAGCATGGAACTTGAACGAGGTCTCCTCCAGCGCCCAGCGTTCGCCCAGGCGGTCGACCAGGCGCGCCGGGTCGGCATTCGTCGACATACCGGCGGCCATGCCCTGGGGGCCTTCGAGAACATGCCGGGCTCCCGTCAGGCCGCTTTGGGTCATATAGGCCGCGAGCAGGCCGTCGGCGGCCGCCTTGGCGGTATGCAGCTGCTTGGAATCCGCCGCATCGCGCAGGAATTCCCACAGCCCGGCGGCTTGGGTGCCGGCGCTGCCGAGCAGATTGACGAAGCCGTCGGTGTCGAGCGCCAGCAGTTTGCCCACCGTCACCGCGGCGGCCAACGTGCCGGCGGTACCGGTGGTATGGAAGATGCGGTAGTGAGAGCGGCCGAGGAATTCGCCGATGCGGATTCCCGCCTCGTAGCCGGCCACGGCAGCGGTGATCAGCGCCTGCCCGCTGCTGCCCTGGTCCTGGGCCGTTGCCAGCGCCGCCGGGAAGACCACCGTGGCGGGGTGGAGTACCGAACTGTTGTGGAGATCATCCTGCTCGACCACATGGGATGCCGCGGCATTGACCAGCGCCGCGAAGTGCGGCGAGGTCATGCGGCGGTCGGTCAATTGCTGGCTGCCACCGTCGCCGGGGCCCATCATTTCGCTGTAACGCTCGAACAGCGGGATCGGTGGATGGTCCTTGCCGGCCAGGGCGGAGCCCAGCCAGTCGAGATAGAGCGCCTGACAACGCTCGACGGCAGTGTCGGGCAACTGTTCGAAACGCAGTTCGGCGAGAAAAGTCGCTAGTTCGCGAGTGTAATCACGCATCTCGGGTGTCCTCGGTTCGGTTGGCGACCTCGACCGGATCGCCGTCGGGGTCGCGTCAGCGGGGCGAGCCGTGCATGTCGATCCCTCAGAACGAACGCGGTAGATCGAGCAGGTGCTCGGCCACGTAGGAGAGGATCAGGTTGGTCGAGATCGGTGCCACCTGGTAGAGCCGGGTCTCGCGGAACTTGCGTTCGACATCGTATTCGTTGGCGAAGCCGAAGCCGCCGTGGGTCTGCAGGCAGACGTTGGCCGCTTCCCACGAGGCCTTGGCGGCCAGGTACTTGGCCATGTTGGCGCTGGCACCGGCCGGCTGGCCGGCATCGAACTCCTGGCAGGCGCGCCAGCGCATCAGGTCGGCGGCCTCGACCTCGATATGCGCCTCGGCGATCGGAAACTGCACGCCCTGGTTCTGGCCGATGGGGCGGTCGAATACCACTCGTTCGTTGGCGTAGCGGCTGGCCTTGTCGATGAACCAGCGACCGTCGCCGATGCATTCCGCTGCGATCAGGGTGCGCTCGGCATTGAGCCCGTCGAGGATATAGCGAAAGCCCTTGCCTTCCTCGCCGATCAGGCTCTCCTCGGGCAGTTCGAGATTATCGAAGAACAGCTCGTTGGTCTCGTGGCCGACCATGTTGTCGATCGGCTGCACGCTCATGCCGTTGCCGATTGCCTGATGCAGGTCGACCAGGAAGATCGACATCCCCTCGGACTTGCGCTTGACCTCGGCCAACGGCGTCGTGCGCGCCAGCAGAATCATCAGGTCAGAGTGCTGAATCCGCGAGATCCACACCTTCTGGCCGTTGATCACGTATTTGTCGCCGCGCTTGACCGCGGTGGTCTTGATCTTGGTGGTGTCGGTGCCGGTGGTGGGCTCGGTGACGCCCATCGACTGCAGGCGAAGCTCGCCGCTGGCCAGCTTCGGCAGTATCGCCTGCTTCTGGGCCTCGCTGCCGTGCTTGAGCAGCGTCGCCATGTTGTACATCTGGCCGTGGACGAAGCCGGCGTTGCCACCGCAGCGGTTGACCTCTTCCAGAATCACGCTGGCCTCGGCCAGTCCCAGCCCGGAGCCGCCGAACGACTCGGGAATCATCGCGCCCAGCCAGCCGGCCGCGGTCAATTCATCGACGAACTTGTCGGGAAATCCCTGCGCTTCGTCGATGCCGCGCCAATATTCACCGTCGTACTGCTGGCACAGGCCGCGCACGCCGTCGCGGATCGCCTCCAGCGCTTCGTGATCGATCGGGTTCAGGTTCATGGGCGTGAAGACTCCTCGAATTCGGCGCTTGCAAGATCCACATTCTGGAATTCAATCGTGGCGCGATGGGCCGGACCGTCGGCATTGCCGGCGGTCAGCTCGGCGCGGCCGGCCTCGGTCACGAGCCCCGTCGTCTGGAACGGTTGATCGGCGATCAGCGGGCGCAGGCCGCGATACGCCATGCGCGTGGGTCGCGCGTCGGGATTGGCCTCGCAGAAAGCCTGCAACTGCAGCGTCGCGATCAATGGCCCGTGAACCACTAGCCCCGGGTAACCCTCGGTCCCGGTAACGTAAGGCCAGTCATAGTGGATACGGTGGCCGTTGAAGGTCACCGCCGAGTAACGAAATAGCAAGACCGGATCGGGGTCGAAGGACTGCGACCAGTCAGCCTCCGGCATGGGTTCGTCGAGTGAGAGTTTGGGCGGCGCAGGCTGGCGGTAGACGATGTCCTGTTCCTCGCGAATGCACAGTTCGCCACGCTGGCGGTATTCATGGCGCACCGTCACGAACAGCAGCGAGCCGGTGCGTCCCTGCTTCTCCTGGATGTCGCTCACCGTCGACACGCGCTCGGCCTCGACCCCGGCCTTGAGCGGCGCCAGGAAATCGAGACGACCGCCGGCCCACATGCGATTGCGGTCGTCCGCGGGCGGCAGGAAGCCGCCACGGGCGGGATGGCCGTCGTCGCCCAGCCCATCGGCAGGCACCGGATTCTGGAAGAAGGCCCAGTGCCAAAGCGGCGGCAAGGGTTCTCCGGGAGCGGGACAGGCGGTACCGAAGGTGGCGGCGACCCGTGCCACCAGGGCGCCGTCCAGATGGTCCGTGCACTGTTCGCGATTACCGATCCAGCGTGCGAGAGCGTTATCCGACATCGGCCGATCCATGAGCGTTCAAAGGTTGAGCGTAGGATCGCCCGGCAATAATCCAGATGAAATTCGTATTTCTCGGCAGGGGTCTTTGGTTTTGCTTAATACGACTTTGGTCGGAAAGCTTAGAACTGGCTGGCGGGAGTGCAGCAACTCACCAGCCTGCAGGGTTCGCTACCGCTGTTGCGGAAGCGGTGGGGCACGTTGGTATCGAAGTAGTAGGCCTCGCCAGGGTGCAGTTGGCGGGTGTGGGCACCGATGGTGATCTCGATGCTGCCCTCCAGGATCACGCCGGCCTCCTCGCCGCGATGGGCGATCATTTCACGGCCGGTGTCGGCACCGGGCGGGTAGGTCTCGATCAGAAAGGAGAGCGCGCGATGCTCGCGGTTGGCGCCGACCAGGCGGTAGATGACGTCGTTGGTCGCCACGTTGGGTAGCTCGTCGACACTGTAGAATACCTGATTGCGGCTCTCCAGCTCGAAGGTGAAGAAATCGCCGACGCTGATCGGGATCGCGTCGAGGATCTTCTTCAGCGAACTGACCGATGGGCTGACCTTGCCCTGTTCGATCAACGACAGGCTGGAGTGGGTGACGCCACAGCGCTTGGCCAGCTCACGCTGGGAAATGCCACGCAGCGTACGCAGCGTACGCAGGCGAGAACCAACGTCGTCGGACATCGCAATCTCCTTCGGCCCGGTCATGCCACCGACCGGGCCCATTCAGGACAAGGTATATGTCAAGCCTGATCCAGCTTCTGCTTGAGCAAGCCATTGACCTGTTGCGGGTTGGCGGTGCCGCGCGAGGCTTTCATCACCTGGCCGACGAAGTAGCCGATCATCTTGCCGCGCTTGGCCTCGTCGGCTTCGCGGTACTGGGCGACCTGCACCGGGCTCTCCGCGATGACCTGGTCGATCATCGCTTCGATGGCGCCTGTGTCGGTGACCTGCTTGAGACCACGGGCGTCGATGATCTCGTCGGCGCTCGTGCCTTCGTTGTTCCACAGTGCGGCGAAGACCTGCTTGGCGGCCTTGCCGTTGATGGTGTCGTCGAGCACGCGACTTATCAGCTCGCCGAGCTGTTCCGGCGTGACCGGGCTGTTGCCGATGTCGATGTTCTCGCGGTTGAGATGCGCCGAAAGCTCGCCCTGGACCCAGTTGGCGGCCTGCTTGGCATCGCCGCAGACGGCCAGCACGGCCTCGAAGTATTCGGCCATGGGACGGGTCGAGGAGAGCACGCCGGCGTCATAGGCGGAAAGGCCGAGGGTGTTCTCGAAACGGTCGCGCTTCTCGCTGGGCAGCTCCGGCAGGGTGGCGCGCTGGTGTTCGATGTAGGCTTCGTCGAGCATCACCGGCAGCAGGTCGGGACAGGGGAAGTAACGGTAGTCGTTGGCTTCCTCCTTGGTGCGCATGCTGCGCGTCTCGTCCAGATCCGGGTCGTAGAGCCGGGTCTCCTGCACCACCTTGCCGCCATCCTCGAGCAGCTCGATCTGGCGCTCGACCTCGAACTCGATCGCGCGCTCGACGAAGCGGAAGGAGTTGACGTTCTTGATCTCGGCGCGGGTACCGAAGGTTTCCTGTCCCTTGGGGCGCACCGAGACATTGACGTCGCAGCGCATCGAGCCCTCGGCCATGTTGCCGTCGGAAATGCCCAGATAGGTGACGATGGCGTGCAGCGCACGGATGTAGGCGACCGCTTCCCTGGCCGAGCGCATGTCGGGTTCGGAGACGATCTCCAAAAGCGGCGTACCGGCCCGGTTGAGGTCGACCCCGGTCATGCCATGGAAGTCCTCGTGCAGCGACTTGCCGGCGTCCTCTTCCAGGTGGGCGTGATGAATACGCACGCGCTTGCGGCTGTCGTCGTCGAGCAGAATCTCCACTTCGCCCTTGCCGACGATGGGCTGGGCCATCTGACTGGTCTGGTAGCCCTTGGGCAGATCGGGATAGAAGTAGTTCTTGCGCTCGAACAGCGAGGTCTCGGGAATCTCGGCGTTGATCGCCAGGCCGAACTGGACGGCCATCGCCACCGCGCCCTCATTGAGCACCGGCAGTACGCCCGGCAGGCCGAGATCGATGGCGCAGGCCTGGGTATTGGGCTCGGCACCGAAGGCGGTGGAGGCGCCGGAAAAGATCTTGGACTGGGTCGCGAGCTGGACGTGGACTTCCAACCCGATGACGGTTTCCCACTGCATTAGGTTGTCTCCTGGTCGGACGGATGCCGACGGTGCCAATCCGTCGCCTGCTGGAACTGGTGTGCCACGTTGAGCAGCTGGCCTTCGGCGAAGTGCTGGCCGAGGATCTGCAGGCCGATCGGGCGCTTGCCGGCAAAGCCCGCCGGTACGCTGATGCCCGGGATGCCGGCCAGGTTGATGGCGATGGTGTAGATGTCCTGCAGGTACATCGAGACCGGATCCTTCTTGGCGCCGAGATCGAACGCCGGGGTCGGCGCGGCCGGGCCCATCAGCACGTCGACTTCCTCGAAGGCGTCGAGAAAGTCCTGGCGAATCAGGCGGCGAACCTGCTGCGCCTTGCGGTAGTAGGCGTCGAAGAAACCTTCCGACAGCGTGTGGGTGCCGATCAGGATGCGACGCTTGACCTCGTCGCCGAAGCCTTCGGCGCGCGAGCGCTTGTAGAGATCCTCGAGATCGACCGGATTGTCGCAACGATGGCCGAAACGCACGCCGTCGTAACGCGAGAGGTTGGAAGACGCCTCCGCCGGCGCGATGACGTAGTAGGCCGGGACCGCCAGATGGGTATGCGGCAGGCTGACTTCGCACACCTTGGCGCCGAGGGACTCGAAGGTACCGATCGCTTCACGGATCGCGCCCTCGACTTCGTCATCCAGACCGTCGCCGAAATACTCCTTGGGCAGGCCGATCTTGAGCCCGGCCAGCGGCGTGTCGAGTTCGGCGAGATAGTCCGGTACCACGCGGGCGACACTGGTGGAGTCGCGCAGATCATGCCCGGCGATGGCGCCGAGCAGCAGGGCGCAATCGGCCGCCGAGCGGGCCATCGGGCCGCCCTGGTCGAGGCTCGAGGCGAAGGCGACCATGCCGTAGCGGGAGACCCGGCCGTAGGTCGGCTTGAGCCCGGTGATGCCGCAGAAGGCGGCGGGCTGGCGGATCGAGCCGCCGGTGTCGGTGCCCAGCGCGGCGGGGGCGAAGCCGGCCGCCACGGCGGCGGCGCTGCCGCCGGAGGAGCCGCCGGGCACGGCGCTCAGGTCCCAGGGATTCTTCACCGGGCCGTAGTAGCTGGATTCGTTGGACGAGCCCATGGCGAACTCGTCCATGTTGGTCTTGCCGAGGCTGACCATGCCGGCGGCTTCGAGCTTTTCGACCACCGTGGCGCTGTAGGGCGCCTGGAAGTTGTCGAGCATCTTCGAGCCGCAACTGGTGCGGATGCCGCGCGTACAGAAGATATCCTTGATCGCCAGCGGCAGGCCGGCGAGCGGGCGATCGTCGCCTCTGGCGCGGGCCTGGTCGGCAGCGTCGGCGGCCGCCAGGGCCTGGTCGCGGGTGACGGTGATGAAGCTATTGATATCGCCATCCAGCCGCTCAATGCGATCGAGCAGGCTGGTGGTCAGCTCTCGGCTGGAAAAGTCGCCGGCCTTGATGCCTTTGGCGAGTTCCGTGAGCGTCATTTGATGCATGGGGTCGGTGTTCCCTGTCAGAAAGCGACGCGGCGTTGGTCAATGGCCGGCGCCGGCGGAAGACTCTGCGGATCGTCTCGCTTACTCGACGACGCGCGGTACCAGATAGAGACCGTCGGACGTTTCCGGCGCACAGGCCTGGAAGGCCTCGCGCTGGTTGGTCTCGGTGACCTCGTCCGGGCGCAGGCGCTGGGTGGCGTCGAGCGGATGCGACAGCGGAGCGACGCCTTCGGTGTCGATGGCGCGCAGACGGTCGACCATCTCCAGGATGCGCGAAAGATCGTCGACGTAAGCGGCCGCTTCGGTGTCGCTGTCGAGACCCAGGCGAGCGAGATGTGCCGCTCGCAACACATCAGCATGTTCGATTGCCATGTGGAGAAGTACCTTTATGTTGGAAGGTCGTAACGATACGTCGATAAATGAGGGCAACATTACCATATTCGTGTGCCATCTGGCAGGCTCGCGCTTGCTGCTTCACCCCCACGGTGATACCGTTTGCGTCCGCACAGGGTTCCGGTCTGGACTAGGTAAAAGTTTCCATGTTTAAACGTTTACGGGGGCTGTTCTCGAGCGATCTGTCGATCGACCTGGGAACCGCCAACACGCTGATTTACGTCCGCGGCCGCGGTATCGTCCTGGACGAACCCTCCGTCGTGGCGATTCGCCAATCCGGCAACATGCGCAGCGTTGCCGCCGTCGGCCTCGACGCCAAACGCATGCTGGGGCGTACGCCCGGTAACATTACCGCCATCCGTCCGATGAAGGATGGCGTGATCGCCGATTTCACCGTTACCGAGCAGATGCTGCAGCACTTCATTCGCAAGGTTCATCAGAGCACCTTCCTGACCCCGAGTCCGCGCGTGCTGGTTTGCGTTCCCTGCATGTCCACGCAGGTCGAACGCCGCGCGATCAAGGAGTCCGCCGAGGGCGCCGGAGCGCGCGATGTCTATCTGATCGAAGAGCCGATGGCCGCCGCGATCGGGGCCGGTCTGCCGGTCGAGGAGGCCCAGGGCTCGATGGTCGTCGACATCGGTGGCGGTACCACCGAGATCGCCATCATTTCGCTCAACGGGGTGGTCTACTCCGAATCGGTGCGCATTGGTGGCGACCGTTTCGACGAAGCCATTACCTCCTATGTGCGTCGCCACTACGGCAGTCTGATCGGCGAGGCCACGGCGGAGCGGATCAAGGAGGAGGTGGGGTGTGCCTACCCGGGCGGCGAGCTGCGCGAGATCGACGTGCGCGGGCGCAACCTGGCCGAGGGCATTCCACGCAGCTTCACGCTCAACTCTCACGAGATCCTCGATGCGCTTCAGGAGCCGCTGGCGGCGATCGTCGCGGCGGTCAAGAGCGCGCTGGAGCAGTCGCCGCCGGAACTGGCCTCCGACATCGCCGAGCGCGGCCTGGTGCTGACCGGTGGTGGCGCGCTGCTGCGCGACATCGACAAGCTGATCGCCGAGGAAACCGGTCTGCCGGTGATCATCGCCGAGGATCCGCTGACCTGTGTGGCGCGTGGTGGCGGCAAGGCGCTGGAGATGATCGACCAGCACACCTTCGAGCTGCTATCCAGCGACTGAGGCCATCCGCGACGGGAGCCGCCGTTCGGCGGCGCCGGTCACCGGTAGGCGGAGGTGAGGCCTATCAAACCGCTGTTTTCCTACGGCCCGGTGCCCACGTATCGCATGCTGCTGTGTGCGGTGTTGGCATTCGGGCTGATGTTCGCCGAACATCGCTTCAGTGCGGTGGAAACGGTGCGTTCTCATTTGACCACCGTCGTGGCGCCGATCCAGTGGCTGGTCAGCCTGCCTAGCGAGGGCATGCGCTGGGGGGCGATGGCGATCTCCGATCAGCAGAGCCTGATCGACGAGAACCTGCGCCTGCGCGAACAATTGCTGACCCTTTCCAACCGGGTGCAGCGCATGGCCAGCCTGACGGCGGAAAACGTCCATCTGCGCGAATTGCTCAACGCGCCCAATCCCGACGACGTTCCCTACATCACCGCGGAGCTATTGTCGCTGGATTCCGATCCGTTCACCCAGCAGATGGTGATCAACCGCGGCCGGCGTGACGGTGCCTATATCGGCCAGCCGGTCATGGACGCCTCGGGGCTGATCGGCCAGGTGGTCTCGGTCTCCGCCTACACCAGCCGGGTATTGATGGTGGCCGACGCCAACCATGCAGTGCCGGTGGAGATCAACCGCAACGGGTTGCGCTTCATCGCTCAAGGCACCGGTCAGCTCGATACCCTCGACGTTCCCAGCGTGCCGGCGACGGCGGACATTCGTGAGGGCGATCTGTTGGTTACCTCCGGTCTCGGCGGACGTTTCCCGCAGGGCTATCCGGTGGCGCGTGTCAGCCGCGTCAAACGTGCATCGAGTCAGGCTTTCATGGAAGTGACCGCCGAGCCGATCTCGCAGCCGGAACGCTCACGCTATTTCCTGTTGCTGTTCCCGCCCGAGCGTCCCGATACCAGTGGCCTGAGCGGCCCGGAGCGGATGGCCCGCCAGGTGATCTGGCCCGGCGATCCCGCTCATCCCGAGGTCCATCGGATCAGCGAGACGGCACTGACGGCGGCATTGAAACTGCAAGCGGGGGCACCGCATTGACCATGGGGCTGTTCGGCTATCTTTTTGTCTGGTGCACGCTGTTGTTGGCCCTCTGCCTGCAGGTGATGCCGCTGCCCGATGCCTGGCTGGTGTGGCGCCCGGACTGGCTGGGCGTGTTGCTCGCTTATTGGTGCGTGGCCACGCCGCAGCGCGTCGGTGTCGTGCACGGTTTCGTGCTGGGCCTGATTCTCGATCTGATCGAGGGTGCGCCGCTGGGGCAGAACGCGCTGACGCTGTCGCTGCTGGCCTATCTTTTCCTGTTGCTGTACCAGCGTTTCCGGGTCTACTCGATCTGGCAGCAGGCGGTGCTGGTATTCGTCCTGCTGGGCATCGCTCAACTGGTCGAGCAATGGTTGCGCACGATTTTCGGGCCGATCTCGGTCAGTCTGGAGTTCCTGCTGCCGGCGCTGATCGGCGCGCTGCTGTGGCCGTGGCTGTTCACCATGATGCAGGTGCTGCGGCGTCGCCTAGGCATCGGCTAAGGAAACACTGCCTAAATGTCTGCGCAGGCGAATCGCTGCGTTATGACCGCCATCCCTGGCGGTCACCGGAGGCCGGCCTGCGGCCGTTCAAATTCGCTCCCGGCGAATTTGTGCGCGGTGCNNGGTTGCTGCGCTCCGGGCACCTTGCGACGGAGTGCCGCCCACTTCATCCTGCTCGCCGATTTATACAGCGTTTCCTCGGTATGTCTTCACCTGGAGCCTTCGGATGCTTTCTACCGCCACTCCCATGCTGCGACTGGCCTCGGCATCGCCGCGCCGGCGCGAGCTGCTGACCTCGATCGGTGTTTCCGTCGAGGTCGCGCCTGCCCATATCGACGAGTCCTGTCGCGACGACGAATCCCCTGAAGACTTGGTGACCCGCCTGGCGCGTGAAAAGGCCGAGGCCGGCCATGGCCACGGTGCGCTGCCGACGCTCGGTGCCGATACGGTGGTCGTCTGCGATGGCGAGATATTCGGCAAGCCGCGAGACGAAAGTCACGCCCGCCGGATGTTGTCGGCATTGTCCGGACGGGCGCATCGGGTAATGTCGGCGGTGGCGGTGATTGGCCCGCGGGGGACGCTGGAGTGTCGGGTGGCGACCCAGGTATACATGCGCGAGATCGCCGCGGCGGAGATGGCGGCGTACTGGGCCACCGGCGAGCCTCGCGACAAGGCCGGCGGCTACGCCGTTCAGGGCCGGGCGGCTGTTTTCGTCGAACGGCTGGAGGGCAGCTATTCGGCGGTCGTCGGGTTGCCGCTGTTTGAAACGGCACAACTCCTGCGCGCTCAGGGCATCGCCTTGTGGGATGGCGTCGAGGCTGTGTCATAATCCCTGGCACGGCCCCCAACAACTCGCAAGAATCTGTTTACGATCTCGCGAGCTAGAGTCTCGATTATGGATAATTCGGGGCGAAAACACTTGAGGAAAGGACCGGGCTCGCGTACGAGTTTACATGGGGTTAAATGAGCATTCCGAAGTGTTTGACTCGCTTCGCTCGCCCTACGGACCAGCCTCCGGCTGTTGTCTCCGCGAAGCTCCGACTCAACAATGTTTGGCCGACGCGCAGCAGATCGTAGGCAGGTTCTGACAAGGATGCCCGCATGAGCGGTGAGGTACTGATCAATCTGACGCCGATGGAGACCCGCGTCGCCGTCGTCGAGAACGGGGTGCTGCAGGAAGCTTTCATCGAACGCAGCCGGCGGCGGGGCATCGTCGGCAATATCTACAAGGGCAAGGTGGTTCGCGTGCTGCCCGGCATGCAGGCAGCCTTCGTCGACATCGGTCTCGAACGGGCTGCCTTCATCCATGTCAACGAAGTGGCGCCGCCGCCGGATACGCCCCACGATGAACCGGCATCGATCAGTCATCTGCTGCACGCTGGCCAGTCGCTGATCGTCCAGGTCACCAAGGACCCGATCGGTTCCAAGGGCGCGCGCCTGACGACGCATCTGTCGATTCCCTCCCGCTATCTGGTCTACATGCCGGATTCCCCGCATGTGGGCGTTTCCCAGCGCATCGAGGATGAGGCCGAGCGCGAGCGGCTCAAGG
Organism: Salinicola peritrichatus; assembly: GCF_003206715.1. Lineage (GTDB taxonomy): Bacteria > Pseudomonadota > Gammaproteobacteria > Pseudomonadales > Halomonadaceae > Salinicola > Salinicola peritrichatus. The sequence goes on from NZ_PZJU01000021.1 coordinate 106,646, forward strand.
CCCTGGTCGAATGCGGCCAGTCGGAATTGCCGGACGCGGGCGGTGGCGGCTTCATCATTCGCACCGCAGCCGAGGGCGTGGGGCGCGACGAGCTGTTCGCCGACATGGTGTTCCTCCAGCGGCTATGGCAGAAGATCGCCGAGCGGCGTCTCACCGCGTCGACACCGAGTGCCATCTACGACGACCTGCCGCTGTTCATCCGCACCCTGCGCGACGTCATGCGCGACCAGATCGAAAAGGTGCGCATCGACTCCCGCGAGAACTACTTCAAGCTCAAGGAGTTCGCCCGCGAGTTCATGCCGACGCTGGAGTCCTGCATCGAGTATTACCCCGGCGAGCGGCCGATCTTCGACCTTTACAGCGTCGAGGACGAAATCCAGAAGGCGCTGGGGCGCAAGGTCCAGCTCAAGTCCGGCGGCTACCTGGTGATCGACCAGACCGAGGCGATGACCACCATCGACGTCAATACCGGCGGCTACGTGGGTCACCGCAATCTCGAAGAGACCATTTTCAAGACCAACCTCGAGGCAGCCACTGCGATCGCCCGGCAACTGCGCCTGCGCAACCTCGGCGGCATCATCATCATCGACTTCATCGACATGGAGGAACTGGAGCACCAGCGCCAGGTGCTGCGCGTATTGGAAAAGGCGCTGGAGCGCGATCACGCCAAGAACAAGCTGACCGGCGTCACCGAGCTCGGACTGGTGCAGCTGACCCGCAAGCGTACGCGGGAGAGTCTGGAACAGACGCTGTGCGAGCCGTGTCCGACCTGCCAGGGGCGCGGTGCGCTGAAGACACCGGAAACCGTATGCTACGAAATCTTCCGCGAGATCCTGCGCGAGGAGCGCGCCTACTCGCCGGAGACTTACATGGTGCTGGCCTCGCAATCCGTGGTCGACCGCCTGCTCGACGAGGAGTCCGCGGCAGTCGCCGATCTCGAATCCTTCATCGGCAAGACGATTCGCTTCCAGGTCGAAGCGCACTATTCCCAGGAACAGTACGACATCGTACTGATGTGAGTCGATGAGCCGTCTGCGCAACACGCCTTTACGAGCGACGGGACGCTGGCTGCTGACGCTGGTCGCCGTGATCGCCATCGCGCTCGCCTGTGTCTCCACCGGGCTGCGTCTTGCCGCCTTGCAGATCGATCGGTTGTCGCCGTGGCTGGTCTCCTGGGTGGAAGGGCAACTCGATGCCCGGGCCGGTCTCGGCCATCTGGCGCTCGATATCCACCATCTTGACCCGCAATTGACGATGCACGATCTCACGCTGGAAAGCCGTGGGGGGCAGCCGCTGTTGAGCGTCGATCACGCCTCGGGCCGGTTCGAGACACTGGCCAGTTGGCAGCGCGGCGCGCCCATCGTCACGGCGGGAGAGATTCAGGGCCTGACGCTGCATCTCTACGAAACGCCGGAGGGCGACTGGACCTGGCCCGAGGGTGCGGGCAGCCGTTGGTTCGGTGGTAGTGGTCCGCGCGAGCCAGGCCGTATGCCGGACATCGATGCCTGGCTGAAGACGCTGTTGCGTCAGCAGGCCGAGATCGAGGATGCGACCCTGGTGCTGCATGGTCGCGAGCGCGAGGCACGGGTGACACTGTCGCGGCTTGCCTTGGCCAGTCGCAACGGCAAGGCGTCGATCCAGGCCGTTATCGAGCGGAGCCAGGGCCAGAGTGATGGGAGCCAGGCCGCCGAATCGGCGAACGGGAGCGCGGCGACACTGCATATCGCCATCGACGGCGCCGGAGATGCCCCACAGGCGCGCTTCGTCGGCAGTCTGAACCTTTCTGCGCTATCCCCGGCGCTGGCGGTATTGACCGCGCCCCCCGGAACTAATATGTGGGGAGGCAAGGCGCTGGGCCAGGCCGACGGCCGGGCGACGATATCCGGGGAGTGGCGCGATGGCGGTCTGCGCAGCGGCCGCCTGACGCTGGACGTGCCCAGCCTGCGCATCGTCGACACCCGGAACGAGACATCCGAAACACTCACCGACCTTGGCCTGAACGCCGGACTCACGCGGGACTCCGCGGGGCAATGGCGGGCGTGGATCGATGACCTGCGCGTATCCCATGCGGGGCTGGCCGATGTCGACTGGCCGAGCGCGCTACAGGCGCAATCCACCGATGATGGCTGGTGGCTGCGCACTACGCCGTTCGATGTCGACGGCATGACCGACTATCTGCGCTTCGTGCCATTGCCGTTCGACATCGCGCAGCCGCTGATCCATCTCGATCCGCGCGGACATGTCGCCGGGCTGGAAGTGGGCCAGGATCACGGCGAGTGGTACGCGCAGAGCGCGCTCGAGCAAGTTTCGCTGACGGCCTGGAACGAGATTCCCGGCGGTGGTCCTGTCGATGCCTGGGCCACGTTCCGCGGCCGAGGTGGCAGCGTCGCGTTTACCGGTGGCGAGCACACGACCTTTTCTCTCCCCAGCGTCTATGCCGATCCGCTCGATCTCTCCTCGGCCAGCGGCGCGATCGATTGGCGGCTGACGCAGGAGGGCGCCGTATTCAGTGGCGAAGACCTCAAGGCCGGCTGGCGAGGAGCCAGCGCCGAGGGGCGCTTCGGCCTGACGCTCTTCGACGCCGACGACAAGCCGGGAAGTTTTCTGCTCGATCTCTCCTTCGCCGATGCCGATGCGCGCCATTCCGGTGTGCTTTCCTGGTTGCCCACGCGCGTGATCGACGATCCGCAACTGCTCAAGTGGTTCGGCGGCGACATCGGCGGCATGGTCAAACGCGGCGAGTTGGGGCTGTCGCTGACACTGACCGACAAGGAGGCACCGGAGGGGCAGATGTTCGTCAATCCTGACGACCGCTTCACGCTGTCGCTGGATATCACCGACGGGCACCTGCAGTACGCTCCGGACTGGCCGACGCTCGAAGATGTCGAGGGTCATCTGCAGGTCGACAACATGGACCTGCAGGCCCAGGTCGATCACGCCACCAGTCATGATCTGACGACCCGCGACGCCACGGTCACCCTGGCCGACAAGCAGCTTGCGATCGACGGCCACGTTACGGGCAGCAGTGGTGGCTTGCTGGATTTCCTCGCCGATGCACCCTTGGAGGATATGAGCGAGACCTTTGGGCTGTGGCAGAGCGAGGGCCGTGTCGACGCCAAGTTGCACATCGGCATGCCGATGACCGAGCAGAGCGACGCCGAGACCGACATGGCGGTGGACGTGCAGGGGCAGGCCGACGTCGATTCGCTGACCTTCCCCGAATTGCAGCTGACGTTCGGCGACATCGATGGTGACCTGCGCTATCGGCGCGAGAAAGGCGAGGATTACGTGACCGGAACGCTCGACGCACGTGCCCTCGACGGGCCTTTGCAGGCACGTTTCAATATCGGTGGTCGCGACGATGCGCTCGAACCGGGTATCGCAATACAGGGGCAGGCCTGGGGGCAGGGAATCCTGGCCTGGAGCGGTCTGCAGCGGATCGGCGGCTTGCTGGATGGTGTCTTTCCCTACCACGCAGCCATCACCTTCGATGATCAGGACAACGCCAGCCTGACGCTGCGCAGCGATCTCGAAGGCCTCGCCATCCATCTGCCGCCACCGTTCGGCAAGTCGCCGGAGGCCAAGGAAGCACTGGCGATCGATGCGGATCTCGGCTCCGGCTCTGGCACGGTAACACTGGCTGACTGGGGGCGCGCGCGCTGGCGCACGATCGACGACGATGCCCAGGGGCAGGTTTGGCTGGAAGGGTGGCCGGGAGAGCAGGCAGCCTGGCCCAGCGAGCCGGGGTGGTATGTATTGTGGCGACCCAATCGTGTGGATACGCAACGTTGGGTGGAGGCGTTGACCCAGCTCAAGGCTAGCGATGCGGCCTCGGTGTCACGCAGTCGTGTCGAGACCACACTCGAAGACGACGTCGGCGCTCCGGGTGCGCAGCCGGTAAAGAGCGGTGGCGGACTCAAGCGGGTCGCGTTGTCAACGCCTTGCATTCTGGTGGAAGGGCGTTGTCTCGGCGGTCTGCAGGTCGACGCCGCGCCCCTTTCGAAGGGATGGCGGCTCTCCCTCGCTGGCGAAATCGCCGCCGGTGAGGCGAACTGGCAGCCACAGGCCGCAATGCCGATCGACGTCGATCTACAGCGTCTCAATCTCGACGCGTTAACGCCGGAGAAAAAAAACAGGGCGGATCACGATGCGGCATCGAGTTTAATGGACGAGATCGAAACCGCGCCTCACCCGGTCGGTCTGCCTTCTTGGCTCGCCAAAATCCCGGCAGGGCATGTGCGTGTCGCCGAGTTCGAGCGTCAGGGTCAGCGGTTCGGACCCTGGGAAGCGACCTGGCAGGCCGACGACCGGCATCTTACTGTCGAGCCACTGGCGCTTTCGCTGGGCGAGTTGGATCTATCGGGGTCACTTGATTGGGAAGCTTCCGGAGGCGCGAGTCTGAGTCGAGTCCAGTTGCATGCCAGCGGTGGTAATGTGGGAAGCGCGTTCCGCATATTGGGCCAGCCGGTACCGGTCACCAGCGACAGTGCCAAAGCCGACATGCAGCTTTCCTGGCCAGGCGCGCCATGGCAATTTTCGCTGCCACTGTCGACGGGCCGGGTTCAGACGACGATGAATACCGGACAGTTGCGCCAGATCCATTCGTCCGGGGCCAAGCTGGTCGGGCTTTTCAATCTGGACAATATCCTACGCCGTCTGCAACTGGATTTTTCCGACGTGACCAGCGGCGGCACCGCTTTCAATCGCATCGATGGCAGCGCTACCCTGTATGATGGTGTTTTGAAGAGCCAGGGTCCGGTGGTGATCGAGGGGACTTCGACGCGTTTTACGCTAACGGGGAGCGTCGATCTCAATCGCCAGACGCTGAATCAGCGCCTGGGCATTACCGTACCGGTCAGCCAGAACCTGCCATTGGTCGCGGTGATGGCGGGGGCGCCCCAGGTGGGTCTGGGGCTCTTTGCGTTCCATAAACTATTTGGCCGTTGGCTGGATAGTGCCACGCAAATTTATTATCGCATCGAGGGCCCCTGGTCCTCGCCGAACATCAACCTGGAAAGTGCCCGATGACACTGAATCCAATGAGACAGAAGAGTAATGACGTTCTCGAGCAGGCATCGGCGCTGTTGCTGGCCCCCGACGGCCTGGACGTGGGGGCGCTGGATGTCGGTCTGGGCCATGCCATGGGCGTCGGTATCGATTACGCCGATCTGTTCTTTCAGCGCACCTGGCATGAAATGTGGGTGCTCGAGGATGGCGAAGTGAAGGATGCCAGCTACAGCATCGACGGCGGCGTCGGTGTGCGCTCGCTCTCCGGCGAGAAGACCGGCTTCGCCTATTCCAGCCAGATCAGCTCGGATGCGCTGCTGGATACCGGACGCACGGCGTCCGGCATCGCCCGGAGCGGCACGCGGCATCGGCCGGCGTCGATTCAGGTCGCGGCGGCCACCGCGCGCTATCAGGGCGTCGATCCGCTGAGCGGACTCTCCGCCGAGGACAAGATCGCGATGCTCAAGGAAGCCGACCGGGTCGCTCGCGCCGAGGACCCGTCGGTCACCCAGGTGAGCGCTTCCCTGACCGGTGTGCACGAGGTGGTGCTGGTGTGCGCCAGCGATGGCACGCTGGCGGCCGACATCCGTCCGCTGGTGCGCTTCAACGTCAACGTGATCGTGGCCCGCGACGGTCGGCGTGAACGAGGTAGCGCCGGCGGCGGCGGGCGTTACTCGATGGAACGCCTGCGCGACGAGAAGGTCGCCGACAAGTACGCTCGCGAAGCGGTGCGTCAGGCGCTGGTGAATCTGGAGGCGGTGGCCGCGCCGGCCGGTCAGATGCCGGTGGTGCTGGCCAATGGCTGGCCCGGTATCCTGCTGCACGAGGCGGTCGGCCATGGGCTCGAGGGCGATTTCAACCGCAAGGGCAGCTCCGCCTTCGCCGGCCGCCTGGGTCAGCAGGTCGCGGCCAAGGGGGTCACCGTGGTCGACGACGCCACGCTCGCCGATTGTCGCGGCTCGCTCAGCGTCGATGACGAAGGGACACCCGGCCAGTACACGCCGCTGATCGAGGACGGCATTCTCACCGGCTACATGCAGGACAAGCTCAACGCGCGGCTGATGGGCATGCAGCCGACCGGCAACGCGCGGCGCGAATCCTACGCCCATACCACCATGCCGCGCATGACCAACACCTACATGCTAGCGGGCCGGGACGACCCGGAAGAGATCGTCAAGAGCGTCAAGCGCGGCCTCTATGCCGTCAGCTTCGGCGGCGGCCAAGTCGACATCACCTCGGGCAAGTTCGTGTTCTCGGCCAGCGAGGCCTACCTGATCGAGGACGGCAGGATCACCACGCCGGTGAAAGGCGCGACGTTGATCGGCAACGGCCCCGAGGCGATGTCGCATGTCTCGATGATCGGCAACGACATGGCGCTGGACAGCGGTATCGGGATCTGCGGCAAGGAGGGCCAGGGCGTGCCGGTCGGCGTCGGGCAGCCGACGCTGAAGCTGGATGAGATAACCGTTGGGGGGACGGGAACGTAATCCTGGGGGAAGAGGGAAGAAGAAAGAGGGAAGAGGGAAGAGGGAGACTATGCGTTTATCTTCCATCTTAAGGCGCGTAGCGCCGTACTTCCTTCTTATAGCGGCGTAGCCGCGCTTCTTTCTTCTAGCCGCGAAGCGGCGCTTCCACCTTCAGGACTATAGGTTGGCCGTGTCGCGGAGCAGTTGGAACAGCTTGCGCGCGCTGGTGGGCGGTTTCTCCCGCTGGCGTTCGTTGCGGGCGTTGCGGATCAACTGGCGCAGCGCCTGGCGGTCGACCTGGGGGTGCGCTTCGATGAAGGGTTCGAGGGCGTCGTCGTCATCGATCAAGCGGTCGCGCCACTGCTCCAGCCGATGGAAAGCGGCGTTGCGCTGGACCTGTTCGTGGTCGATCGCTTCGAAAGCGGTGCGAATCGCTTCCCGGTCCTCGCGGCGCATCAGCTTGCCGACGTACTGCATGTGGCGGCGGCGGCCTTCGTGGGAACGAATGCGTCCGGTTTCCTCGACCGCAGCCAGCATGTCATCGGAGAGCGGCAGGCGGGCACGAGTGGCTTCGTCGAGCGCGATGATGCGTTCTCCCAGGGCTTGCAGTTCGTGCATCTCTTTCTTGCGTTGCGTCTTGCTGGGAGGCGCGTCCTCGAAAGTCATGTCATTACCATTTACGACGAGTGAGGCCCGCAGTATATCAGCGCGTGCTTGCTCGCCAATGCTTCTTGTTGAGTCAGAAGCTTCGATGATCAGGAGTTTGAGATGAGCCAAGCCTTCAATGCCGAGCAGCAGCAGTCGCGCCTCGAGGAGCGCGCGGCGATGGCGCTGGATCTCGCCAGGCAGATGGGCGCGGACGCCTGCGAGGTTGGCGCGAGCGTCGATCAGGGCATCGGTGTGAGCGTACGCCTCGGCGAGACCGAGACCGTCGAGCTTTCCCGCGATCAAGGCATCGCGGTGACCGTGTACGTCGGCCAGCGCAAGGGCAATGCGTCCTCATCGGATGCCGGCGATGCCTCGATTCGCGCCGCGGTCGAGAAGGCGATCTCGATCGCCCGCTATACCGGCGAGGACCCGGCGACGGGGCTGGCCGATGCCGAGCTGATGGCCACCGACTTGCCCGATCTCGATCTGCATCATCCTTGGGCACTGACCACCGACGAGGCGATCGATCTGGCACTGCGTTGTGAAAGCGCCGGGCGCGAGCAGGCGGGAATCACCAATTCCGAGGGCGCGAGCCTGTCATCTTCGGAAATGGTGACGGTCTACGCCAACAGCCACGGGTTTCTAGGCAGTCGCCGGGGCACGCGCCATTCGCTGTCGTGTCTGCTGATCGCCGGTAGCGGCGACCACATGCAGCGCGACCACGACTTCACCACCGCGCGCAGGTCCAGCGATCTGACCAGCCCGGAGTCGGTGGGGATGAGTGCCGCCGAGCGTACGTTGCGCCGGCTGGGTGGCCAGCGGCCCAGGACGGGGCGGCTGCCGGTACTGTTTTCGCCGGAGATGGCGCGTGGCCTGGTCGGCAATCTGCTTAACAGCATCGCCGGAGGCGCGCTCTATCGCGAGTCGTCGTTTCTCTGCGACCAACTCGGCGAACGGCTGTTCCCCGAGTGGTTCTCGCTGGGTGAACGCCCGCGTGAAGTCGGCGGGCTCGCCAGCGCGGCATTCGATGGCGATGGCGTAGCGACGCGCGATAACCTGTTCATCGACCGCGGCCGGCTCGCCAGCTACATGCTTTCCGCCTACAGCGCACGACGGCTGGGACTCGAGACCACGGGCAACGCCGGTGGAGCCCGCAACGTGCGGATCGAAGCGCCGTTGGCGTCGCTGGAATCGCTCTTGCAACAGTTGGGGACCGGGATCATGGTCACCGAGATGATGGGGCAGGGCCTCAATCCGGTGACCGGCGATTACTCCCGCGGCGCGGCCGGTTTCTGGGTCGAGAACGGCAAGATTTCGCACCCGGTGGAGGAGTTCACCGTGGCCGGCAACCTGCGCGAGATGTTCGCCGGGCTGCAGGGCGTGGGGGACGATGTCGATCGCCGAGGCAGCATTCAGACCGGTAGCTGGCTGATCGACTCGATGACGATTGCGGGGCAGTAGAAGGGCAGAAGGAAGAGGAAAGAGATAAGAGGAAAGAGATAAGAGCGTTGCTTGCTACCTTAGCGAGCGGCGCTCATTGTTCTTCCGTCTTCCGTCTTCCGTCTTCCGTCTTCCGTCTTAATTCGACCAGCCGCCGTCGATCAATTGCACCGTGCCGGTGATAAACGCGGATTCGTCGCTGGCGAGATGCGTCGCCAGCGCGGCGATCTCCTCGACCTTGCCCAGCCGGCCCATGGGTTGGCGAGCGATGAATTCGGCGAAGACGTCGTCCGTCGTGCGGCCCTGCTGGCGTGCCTGTTCGGCTACGCGCTCGCGCAACGAGGGCGAGTCGACCGTTCCGGGACAGATCGCGTTGCAGCGAATGCCTCGGGTCATGGTGTCGGCGGCGACGGATTTGGTCAGGCCGATCACGGCGGCCTTGGTGGTGCCGTAGGCGAAACGGTTGACCACGCCTTTGACGCTGGAGGCGAGCGACGACATGTTGATGATGCTGCCGCCACCGTTGTCGAGCATCGCTGGCAGCGCGGCGCGAATGGTATAGAACATCGAGTCGACGTTGAGCCGCTGGGCGAAGGCCCACTGGGCGTCGTCGCATTCGAGAATCGAGCCGCTTGGCACCGTGCCGGCGCAGTTGAACAGCACGTCGAGAGGCGGCAGCGAGTCTATCAGTGCTCGCACGGCTTCTGCGTCGGTGACGTCGAGTGCGTGGCACTGAGCGCCTTCCAGCCCCTCCAGCTTCGTCGCGTCGATATCGGTCGCGATTACCCGCGCGCCTTCCGCCAGAAAGCGCTCGACGGTGGCACGACCAATGCCTTGGCCTGCGGCGGTGATCAAAGCGGTTTTATTGGCGAGTCGCATGACCGATGGCTCCTGGCATGGTTTTTGGTTCTAATGTCTAAAGGCCTGACCTTTGGTCCGAGTATTATCCTTTGTCGAAACGGCCCGCAAATCGCCAAACGTCTAATAGACCCGCTCAGGCCTGTGAAAACGGATGAATTTGCGACCAATGTCTAGTTCATGAAACCGGGAGATCGATAGATGCCGATCCAGACCATCCGCGCGCAGCGGCTCTATCGTCAGATTGCCGATCAACTGCTGGAATTGATCCGACGCGGCGAGTTTCCACCGGGAACGCTGCTGCCGCCGGAACGGGATCTGGCGCAGCAGTTGGGCGTGAGTCGCGCGTCGGTGCGTGAAGCGCTGATCGCGCTGGAAGTGATCGGTCAGGTCGAAGTGCGGGTCGGCCACGGCGTGCTGGTGTTGGAACGTGCCACCGAAGTCGAAACCTCGGTGATGAGCGCCGCCCGGAGCAAGGAGCCCTGGGCCATGGACCCGGAATTCGCCAGCGAGATCGAGCTCGATCTCGATCGGGAAATTCCGCCGTTCTCGCTGCTCCAGGCGCGGCATTATCTCGAGCCGGAAACCGCCTCGCTTGCCGCCCTCAATGCCAGCGACGACGATCTGGAGGCGATCCGCGCCGCCTATCGACGCAACGTCGAGGACAATCTCCACGGCGGCAACAACATGGTCGGCGACAGGCTGTTCCATATCCGTATCGCCGAGGCTTCCGGCAACGCCGCCTACGCGATGATGATCAAGCATTTGCTGGGGCATCAATACGGCGTGATGTTCCGGCGATTGCAGGCGCTGTTCATGGAGACCGACATGCCGCGCCAGTCGCAGGACGATCACGAGCGTATCCTGGCCGCGATCGAAGCCCGCAACGCCGAAGCCGCGCGCAACGCCATGGAAGTCCACCTGGACCACGTACTGCGGGTGTTTTTCGATACCTGAGGCCCCGCGGGCTAATGCTCGTATCGCCACCGGCCAGCCGCCCTCGCGAATTCTCGGATAGTCGCTGACGTCCCGGTTGTAGAGATAGAGCCAGGCGGGGCCGTGCATGAAACGGCAGCAGCCCCTAACCTGTCAGAGGCATTGCGTTGCGACACCCAAGCCTTTCAAGGGAGACCCTCATGAGCAAAGTACTGGTGTTGTACTACTCGAGTTATGGACATATCGAAACCATGGCCAAGGCAGTGGCGGCAGGCGCCGAAAGCGTTCCCGGTACTCAGGTCGACATTCGCCGCGTGCCGGAACTGGTGCCGGAGGAGGTGGCACGGAAGTCCGGCTACAAGCTCGATCAGGACGCGCCGCTGATCGATGGGCCCGAGGCGTTGGTCGATTACGATGCGATTCTTATCGGTACGCCGACCCGTTACGGCAACATGGCCTCCCAGATGCGCAATTTCTGGGACATGACCGGCGGAATATGGGCTCAGGGTAAGCTGAACGGCAAGGTCGGCAGCGCCTTCGCCTCCACGGCGACGCAGCACGGCGGTCAGGAGACCACGCTGATTTCGATCCATACCATGCTGTTTCACCTGGGTATGGTCGTGGCCGGTGTGCCCTATAGCTGCCCCGAACTCTCGAACATGGAGGAGATCACCGGCGGCACGCCTTACGGCGCGACCACGCTGGCCAACGCGGACGGCAGCCGCACGCCGAGCGAGAATGAGTTGACGATCGCCCGCTACCAGGGCAAGCATGTCGCCGAACTGGCGGCCAAATTGGCCGGCTAGCGATCATCACGTCGGGGTGACGATAGGTACCCGCTTCATGCGGGATCCGGTGGCCGTCTTCGGCGGTCACCGGTCACTCTTGTCCGGCCGATAATCGAAGTAGTGAAAATCGGCGGGCAACTTGCCGCCGGATAGATCCTGTGCGCAAAGACCCACGAAAGTGCCGGTGAAGCGAATGTAGTCCGGGTCGTCATCGCATAGGTGGGATATGTCCAGCGCCTCGCCGATGTCCTGCCAGTCATCATGCTCCGTCGAGAACGAAAACCGTAACCATTGCCGGTCGATGCGAGCCTTCAGACGCACCGACCCCGCTTCCAGTGGAATGTCCTGTGCCAAGGGTTCGTCATACTGTCCATGGCGCGAGACGATGATGCCGATGCAGCGCCCTGATGCCTCGTCATGAGTGACGCGTAAATAGACATGATCCTTGGTATCGTAATAGACGATCAATCCGGCCATCTGCTGGAAATGCACCGGCGAAAACGACAGGCGAGTTTCCACCTCGACGTGGAAATGGCTCAGGCGCCTTGCCAGCAAGCTCTGGCGATGGGTCGACTGCATCGACTCGCCACCCTTGAGTCGAAGGCAGCCGGGGCATTCCTCCAGCGATAGCCAGTCCGGGGAAAAAGGACGACGCAGGGCGTGCCAATAATGCTTGAGCCGGGGCCCGTCGAAGGTATCGTGGTCGGCTTCCGCGGCCGGCGGTTGCCATTCGAGACCTGGAGCCGGCACCTGGTGACTGGGGAAGGGACCGTGGTCGACTCGCAGCCAGCCGTCTTCTGTCCAGTGGCATCGCTGTAGCGCGGTCTCGCGTCCCAGAATGCAGCGCTTCTCCACTACCGGGCGGGCGCAGAGATGGGCGAGGTACCAGTCGCCGTGCTGCGTCTCCACCAGGCTGCCATGACCTGCCTTCTGCAATTGGTCCGTCATTCCCGGGTCGGACGTCAGCACGGGATTGGTTGGGTCCACCTCGTAGGGACCGGTCAAGTTGCGCGAGCGTGCCATCGTCATGGCGTGACCGTAGCCGGTGCCGCCCTCGGCGGTGACCAAGTAGTAGTAACCGTTGCGCCGGTAGAGATGGGGCGCTTCGGTGACCCCGAGCGAGGTTCCCTGGAAGATATTGTGGACCGGGCCGGTCAGCGACTGGCGCTCGATGTCGTAGCACTGTAGCGCGATACCCGCAAAGGCGTTCCGTCCCTTGCGGAAATCCCAGATCATGTTGAGCAGCCAGGCGGTGCCATCATCGTCGTGGAACAGAGAAGGGTCGAATCCGCTGCTGTTGAGGTAGACCGGATCCGACCAAGGGCCCTCGATCCGTTCGGCGCTGACCAGGTAGTTGTGAGTATCCTTGAACGCGCCGCGCCGGCTCTTGACGTCGGTATAGATCAGAAAGAACCGGCCGTGGGCATAGCTGAGGCAAGGGGCCCAGACTCCGCCGGAATCGATGTCGCCGATCATGTCCAACTGTGAACGTCGTGTCAGCGGGGAAGGTAATTGGCGCCACTGCACCAGGTCTCGCGAGTGGTGCAGGGTGACGCCCGGGAACCATTCGAAGGTCGAGGTTGCGATGTAGTAATCATCGCCAACCCGCAGGATCGATGGGTCCGGGTGGAAGCCGGGGAGGATTGGGTTGGTGATGACGCTCATGCGTTCTCCTGTCGTTGCGGAATTCATTACCTGGCAGCAAGCTCGGCGACGATGGCTGGGTAGCGCTTGTCGAGGTCGTAGAACAGCATCAGCGCGATCAGGAGTACGCAGAGTCCCATCGGCAGGTAGATGAACAGCGCCTGAATCGCGAACAAGGCCGCATCGCTCTGCTCGCCGCCCCCGCCGACGTAGCCGCCGAAGGCCAGAATCCAGCCGAGCAACGCGGTGCCAAGCCCGCTGCCGACCTTGATACCCATGCTGCCGCCACTGTAGACCATGCCTTCGTTGCGGATGCCGGTCTTCCACTCCCCGTACTCGATGGTGTCGCCAAGCAAGGCGAACATGCTGCCGTTGATGGGGGCCTTGCCGAGACCGCGGATGATGGTGCCAGCGACGATCAGATAGACATTGCTGAGATCGATCAGCATGATCCCGTACCCGACCAAGGTGATCAGTTCGCCGACGATGATCGCGTTACGCTTGCCGTAGCGCTTGGTAATCGGGGGAACGAGGGCCATGCCCACCAGAATGAACACCGTGTAGGCCGTGGTAATGATGCCCACCAGCCAGGTATCGTCGAGCAGATACTGGGCATAGTAGACAACGGCACCTGAGTTGAGTGCGTTGAAGATGTAGGTCACCAGGATGAAGATCGTGGCCAGCGCCCAGTAGCGATTTCTGCTCAATGTACGAAGGCTTTGCATCAAAGGTACTGGTGCCTGGTGGCGTCGTTCATCGGCCGGTTTGACTCGCTCGCGCGTGCTCATGAAGGTGAACAGGAAAAGACCGGTACCGATCACACCGAAGATCATGAAGGTCATGACCCAGCCACTCTGTCCGCCTCCGAGTAACGTGGCTACGGGCAGAGTCAGGTTGCCGACTACCAGCACCCCGATCAGTGCCAGGCTCATGCGGAAGACATTGAGCAACGAGCGCTGGTACTGATCCTGGGTGATCAGCGAGTTGAGAGTGCCGTAGGGAACGTTGAGACCGGTGTAGACCAGACAGACCACATTGTAGGTAACGGCGATATAGACCGCCTGCCAGAAGGGCGAAACATCCGGGACCGTGAATAGCAGTATCGCCGAAACCGCAAAGGGCACCGCCAGCCACAAAAGCCATGGGCGGGCCTTGCCGTGGCGGGAGGTGGTCTTGTCGATGACGTAGCCCATGGCGATGTCCGAGACGCCGTCGAACACGCGCGAGAACAACATGATCGAGCCGATCACGCCGGCCGCCACACCGATGACATCGGTATAGTAGTAGACGATGAAGATGCTCATCGCCTGCCAGATGAAGTTGCTGGCAAGATCCCCGCAGCCGTAGCCGATCTTCTCCCTCAATGGAATCTGGCCATTTTCCGTGGCGCTGGAGAGATGAGTCTGAATACGCGCGTCGCTAGTCATTCCTACCTCATTGCCATGATGGGCTCGGGCTACGGCGCGCCTGGATGGCCGCAGCGTCGGGTGCCTCTCTGAAGGCGGCATTAGATGGCGATCACTCGTAGGCCATCTCCTCTAGCTCCATGCCGTTGGTCTCGCGCACGAAGCGGATCACGAAGATCACCGACAGCACCGCGCAGATCGCGTAGAAGCCGTAGGCGCCGGTCAAACCGATCGAGGCGAGCATGATCGGGAAGGTCATGGTGATGCCGAAGTTGGCGAGCCACTGGAACAGTCCGGCGATCGCCAGCCCCGAGCCGCGCACCTGGTTGGGGAACATCTCGCCCAGCATGACCCACATCACCGGACCCCAGGAGATATTGAAGAAGAACACGTAGACGTTGGCGGCCAGCAGTGCGAGCAGGCCATTGCCGGAGGAGAGAGCCAGTCGTCCGTCGACGATGTCGGCGGTGGAGAAGGCGTAGACCAGCATCGCCAGCGTGATCGCCATGCCCAGCGAGCCACCCCACAGCAACGGCTTGCGACCGATGCGGTCGATCAGGCTGATGGTGATCAGGCAGGCGGCGATGCTGACCGCGCCGCTGATGACATTGATCATCAGGGCATCGTTTTCGGAGAAACCGACCGCCTGCCACAGCACGGCGCCGTAGTAGAACACCACGTTGATCCCCACCAGTTGCTGGAACACGGCAAGCCCAATACCGACCCAGACCAGTTTGAGCACCTTGCCGGTGGCCGGATTGATCAGGTCCGACAGGCGCGGCTTGTGGCGGTTGGAAAGCGAGGAGCGGATCTCCGCCAGGCGCGTACGCGTGCCGTTTTCGTCATACACCAGACGCAAAACCCGCTCGGCCTTCTCCTCATGACCGGCACTGACCAGAAAGCGCGGGCTCTCCGGGATGAACAGCAGGGCGACCAGGAAGATGCCGGCGGGCACCATCTCCATCCAGAACATGCAGCGCCAGGCCTCGAAGCCGAACCATAGCGGTGCCACCGAACCGCCCGCGACGTTGGCCAGGATGTAGTTGTTGAGGAACGAGCAGAATAGCCCGCCAATGATCGCCACCTGCTGAATGGTTGCCAGGCGACCACGCAGATGCGACGGCGCGATCTCGCTGATATAGGCCGGCGACATCACGCTGGCGGCACCCACCGCCAGGCCGCCCAGCACTCGGTAGATCACGAACTCCAGCGAGCCGTCGGCGATGCCGGAACCCCAGGCGCTGACAAGGAAGAACACAGCGGCCACGAGCAACAGGGTACGGCGGCCGAACTTGTCGGCCAGGCGACCGGCGAAGAAGGCACCGACCGCGCAGCCAAGCAGCATCGAAGCGACGTTGAAGCCGGTTCCGACACTCTCCGAATTGAATGCTTGCTGAAGGCCGTCGACGGTACCGTTGATGACGCCGCTGTCGAAACCGAACAGGAAGCCGCCGATGGCGGCGACGCAGCAGGTAAGAAAGACCACGAAGGGGCGTTGGGAAGTGTGAGTTGGCATTGTTGAACTCCGATGGTGTGTCGATAGAGGCCTTGGAGCGTTGACGATCAGAGCCAGCCGGCGTCGACCCAGTAGTTGTGAGCGGTACAGGCGGCGGCGTCGTCCGAGGCAAGGAAAAGCACCATGGCGGCTATATGTTGAGGGTGGATACGTACCTTGAGCTTCTGTTCGGCAACGATCTGCTCTTCATCCTCAGGGGTATACCAGCGTGACTGGCGCGGGGTCTTGACGTTGCCGGGAATCACGCAATTGACGCGGATCCCGTCGCCGCCCAATTCGCTCGCCAGGGCGCGGGTCAACCCTTCGATGCCAGCCTTGGCGGTTTCGTAGAGCACCAGACCAGGCTGCCCGAGGTGCCAACTGATCGAGCCCAGGTTAACGATGGCTCCCTGGCCTCGTCGGCGCATGGCAGGTGCGACCTCGCGGGCGGCCAGTACCAGATGGCGCAGATTGACTGCCATCCGATTTTCCCAGTACTCGGGAGTGATGTCCTCGAGACGATGGCGATCGTCATTGGCCGCGTTGTTGACCAGGACATCGATGTCGCCGATGTCGTTCAGTGTCGCGATCAGTGTGTTGGTATCGGTGAGATCGCAATGATGAAAATGCACGTTGCTCCCCAGCTCTTCGGCAAGGGATTTGGCATCATCGAGGATATCGAGGAAATGAACTTCGGCGCGCTGCTCGGCGAAGGCACGTACCAGACCAGCGCCGATTCCGGAACCGCCGCCGGTGACGACGACACGCTTACCCTCGAGACTTGGGTAGATCGCTGAACGCATGACTGACTCTCTGGTTAGTAAATTGTATGAACTAATGGGTGGAGACAGCATGCGTCGCGATCATCGAATGCGCTATTGACCATTAGTGTTAAGACTTAAGTCGTGCTGTGGCGATGTGTGCCGGTCGGCGCGGCAGCGCTCTGATATAGTCGCTGCATCTGCCGCCATTCGACGATGCCGACTCGCGCCATGCCCAATTCCTTTACGCCTCAAGCCGCCGGTGACCTCAACTATCTGAAGAGCCTCAATCGCAGCACGATCCTGAGCACCGTGCGGCGAAACCCTGGGCTGTCGCGCGCCGACATCGCCCTGCAGACCGGCCTGACCAAGGCAACGGTGGGCGGCGTGGTGCAGATATTGCTGGAGCAGGGATGGCTGCGCGAGGGCGAACTGCATGCACGGGGCGGCGGACGGCCGGGGCGGGCGCTGCACCTCGACGACGCTCATCACTGCATGTTGGGCGCCGAGGTCGGGGTCAAGGGGCTGCGTCTGGTGGCATGCAATCTGCTGGGCGAGATCCTGGCCAGTCTCCACCGGGAGGAGCCGCCGACCACGCCGGAGGCGACCGCCAGGCGGCTGGCCGAACTGCTGGGCGAACTGCGCGATGATCCGGCCATCGCCGGACGCTCCTGTCTCGGGCTCGGCGTGGCGGTGCCGGGGCCGGTCTCTCCCCAGGCGCCGATTCTGCGTCTGGCGCCCAATCTGGGCTGGGTCGATATCGATTTTCTGGCACTGTTGCGCGCGGAGTGCAGGGGACCGGAAGGCATCTGGCTACTGGAGAACGAAGCCAATGCAGCAGCCTTCGGGGAATTCTATTTCTTCGATGGCGCGCCGCCGGAGTCGATCGCCTATATCAGTGCCGGCAGCGGTATCGGCTGCGGTGTCGTCAGCGGCGATCACTTTCCGGTGATCCCGCGCGGGCGGCAGGGGCTGGTCGGTGAGATCGGTCACACCGTGCTCCAGCCCGGCGGTGCGCTGTGTCACTGTGGCAATCGCGGCTGCGCGGAAACGTTGGTCAGCGGGTGGGCGCTGCGCGAGGCGCTGAAGATCGATTCTCGTGCCAGTCTGAGCGCCTCGGTTAGCGCGCGCGGCGATGAAGCCGAGGTTCAGGCGGCCCTGGCGAGAGCCGGCGACGCCCTGGGATTGCTGCTGCTCAATCTGCACCACACGCTCAACCCGTCGATGCTGATCGTGGGGGGCTCGTTGATGCGCTTGGGAGCGCGGCTGATCGGGCCGGCGTTGAGCTATTTCGATGCCCATCAGAACGACCTGCTCAGGCAGGCGCAGGCGGTACCGGTCAAGGTCGTCGAAGACAGTACCTTTACCGCCGCGCGAGGTGCCGCCGCCCAGGTGATGGCGCGGGCGGCGGTGGCATTATGAGAGCCAGTCCAAAAACTGCTGCGCGTCGATCAAACGTCGTTGAGTCGGAGCTCTGCGGAGACAACAGCCGAAGGCTGGCCCGTAGGGCAAGCGAAGCGAGTCAAATGGCTTCGGAATACTCATTTACCCCTTGTAAACTCCGCTACCTCAGCCGTTTTCGCCTAGTTTGATTCTAGCTCGCGAGATTTTGAACAGGCTCTGCGAGCGGGAATCGTCTTTCAGCTCCGCTGAATCCTGATCCCACTGGCGCCGTTGCCGCGCGGCTCCACCCGAATCTGCAGCGGGATGCGCTCGTGCATCTCCTGCACGTGGGAAATCACCCCGACCCGGCGGCCCTGGGCCTGCAGGCCGTCGAGGGCATCCATCGCCAGCGCCAACGATTCGGGATCGAGGCTGCCGAACCCCTCGTCGATGAACAGCGACTCGATCGCCAACTGATGCGACGCCATCGAGGCCAGGCCCAGCGCCAGCGCCAGCGATACCAGGAAGGTTTCGCCGCCGGAGAGGGAGTGCACCGAGCGGCGCTCGTCGGCCATATCGCCATCGATCACCAGGATGCCAAGTTCGCTGCCGCCGCGTGCCAGCCGGTAGCGCGGCGTCAGCGAATCCAGATGCTGGTTGGCGTGGGTCAGCAGATAATCCAGGTTGTAAGTCTGGGCGATGCGCCGGAAGCGCTTGCCGTCGGCGCTGCCGATCAGACCGTTGAGGCGCTCCCAGCGGTGGACTTCGGCCTCGGCGCGCGCGCGTTCGCGGGCACCTTCCTGCTGCGCCTGGCGGCGGCGGTCGTCCTCGCGCAGGCGATGCTGGGCGCCGTCGCGGCTCTCCTGACATTCCCGGTGTCGCCGTTCCAGCGTTTCCGCCTGCTCGCGCTGCGCCGCCAACCGGTTCGCCAGCCGTTGGGTACAGGTCTCGCCCAGCAGCGTGGCCTCGTCCTGGTTCGGCTCGTGCTGGCTGGATAATAGCGCGCGGCGTTGGGCCAGCAGCGCCTGCTGGCGTTCGCCGTGGGTGATGCGTGCCGCGTCGCGCTCGCGCTCGAGGCGTTCCTGGGTCGCTCGCAATGCGTGGTGGTCCGCTTCGCTGACCTCGAGCAGGGCGGCCAGGCGGGCGTCGTCGAGGCCCAAACGCTCTTGCCGCCACGCCTGCCAGGCATGATCCAGTTCGGCGAATTCGTGCTCCTCCTCCTGCTGGCGTTGCGCGAGATCCGCCAGCCGTTGGCTCAGGCGGACGCGGGTCTGCTCCAGGCTCTGCCAGCGCGCCTGGTGTTGTTCCAGCGCCTGTTCCGCCCGCTGACGGCATTGCTCCAGCGCGTTGTGCCAATCGTTGATCGAAGCCTCGTAGTTGACCGCAGCCTCGCTGCCGAGCCGCTCGTTCAATGCCCGGGCGGTAGCGTCGCATGCCTGGCGCAGCGCCGGCAGCGAGGCTTCGATGGCCTGCAGGCGCGCGTGGCCAAGCGCGATGCGCTCTTCGAGTTTGCCGAGTTCGAGCGCGAGCTGCTGCCATTCGGCCTCCAGCGGCTGTAGCTCGCGCTCGGCGGTGTCGAGAGCCGCCAGTCGCTCGCTCGCCTGCCGCCACGTCTCGTTGGCCGCCGCCTGCTGCCTTTCCAGCCAGATCTTGGGATCTTCGGCGGCGCGCAACGCCGCTGCCTCGGCATGCGTGTCCAGCGTCGCCTCGGCCTGACCCAGCCGTTGCGACAACGACTCGAGCTGGCGTTGACGTTCCTGCACGGCGTCGCGACCGGCGCGCCAGTCGGCAGCGCACTGATGATAGGCTTGGCGGGCCTGTTCGACCCGCTCGTGCAGGGTCGCCAGTCGCGAACGTTCCTGCTGCTCGATGGCGGCGATCATCGCTTCGCCAGGGTGCGGCGGCGGGGCATGGCGGTAGGGGTGGTCGAGGCCGCCACAAACCGGACAGGGCTGATCCTGGCGCAGCTGCTGGCGCAGTTGCTCGACACTGTCGCTACGTGCCGCGCGGGCGCGTTCGATCTGCTCGCGAACGTGGCTTTCCTCGGCCTCGGCCGCTGCCAGCCGCTCGGCGGCACCTTTGCCCTCGGTCTCCAAGGCATCCAAGCGTCGGCGCTCGGTCTGGATCTGGTGCCGGGTGTCGTCGTGCTCCTGGCGCAGCCGCTCGCGCTCTTGCCAGTCGCGTTCGAGCTGCTGAAGCCGTTGCAGGCTGGCCTGGGCCTGGTCGCGCCGGCGATTCAGTTGAGTTCGCAAGTCGAACGCGGTCTCTCCGGGACCGGCCTGCGCCAGCAAGCGTTCGAGTGCGTCGCGCTGCTCGAGGAGGCGCCGTTCGAGCGGCTGACGATCTGCGAGCAACCGTTGGCGCCGCCGCTCGTCGCTGTCGGTGGCGTCACGCAGTTGGCGGCGTTCGTGCTCCTGCTGTGCGAGTTGCTGTCGCTGGTGCTCGTGTTCCGCGGCCAGGCGGCGAGCCTGCTCCAGCTGCGGTTGGGCCTCGCGATGGGCTTGCCGGGCCTGATCCCGTTGCTGGCGGGCGGCGGCGAGTTGCGGTTCCAGCGATTCGCGCTCGGCATCGCACGCCTGCTGCTGGCGGTGCGTCTCTTGCAGGGTCTGGCGGCGCGTCGCCAGGGTGTTTTCGAGTGCCTGACGCCGTCGGGCGCGATCCCGCCACGGCGCCAGTTCGTCGAGCTGGCGCAGGCGCTCGCGCTCGGCACCCTGGGCCTGCCATGCCGCTTCGGCACGCTCGAGTTCGTCGGCTGCCGCCTGCCATGCCTGGGCGAGCCGGGCGTCGCGCTCCAGCTCGATCCGTTCGGCCTGGTGTGCGGCGATTTCGACCTGCAGCTGTGCCAGTGCCCGCTCCTGGGCCTCCGCTTCCTGCTCGAGCACGGCGCGGGTTTCGGCATCGACGGGCAGGGCATCGGCCAGCCGCGCGTCGATGGCGTCCAGCGCTGCCCTGGCCTCGCGCACGCGTTGGTAGGCCGCCTTCGAGATTGCCGAGTAGTGCTGGGTATCGGTCAGGCGTTCGAGCAGCTCGCTGCGCTCGTTGTCGTCGGCCTTGAGGAAGGCGGCGAACTCGCTCTGCGCCAGCAGCACCGCGCGGGTGAACTGGTCGAAGGTCAGCCCCAGCCGCGCCGGCAGCAGCTTGTCGAACTCGCGTTTCTGCGCGGTCAACAGGCGGCCATCGTCGAGCTCGCTGAGCGACTGCTCGGTCTTCTGCAGGCTGCCGTCGACCTTGTCACGGGCGCGGCGCACCGCCCAGCGGGCGCGGTAGCGACAGCCGTCGCGGCCGACGAAATCGACCTCGGCGAAGCCGCTGGCGCAGCCACGCCGCAGCAGGGTGCGCGGATCGGCGGTGATCAGGGTGTCGTGGTTGACGTCCTCGATCTGCGAGTCCCGCGTCGGTGCCTGGCGCAATCGCGGCGTGCTGCCGTAGAGCGCCAGGCACAGCGCGTCGAGCAGGGTGCTCTTGCCGGCGCCGGTGGGACCGGTGATCGCGAACAGCCCTTGGTCGGCGAGCGGCGCCGTGGTGAAGTCGATCTCATGACGGCCGGCCAGCGAGGCAAGGTTTTCCAGGCGGATGGCGAGAATCTTCATGCCTTGTTTTCCATATCGTGCTCCTCGCTGCCTTCCGCGTCCTGCACTTGCTGGACCAGGCTGGCGAAATCGGCCATCACGTCCTCCGGCGGTGCGTCGCCATAGCGTGCCTGCCAGGTGCGGGCAAAAATCTCCTGCGGCGTCAGATCGTCGAGATCGACGCTGACTTCGTCCTGGCCGCCGGCGTGGGGGTAGCGGCTGTGGATGCGCAACAGGCGCAACGGCTTGTCCGCCAGTGCCGCTTCGATGCGCGCGCGCAGGTCCGGGCGCGGAGCTTCGAGATCGACACGCACTTCCAGCCATGGCCAGCGCTCGCGAGGCAGCTTCGTGTCCGCATCCAGGGCGGCGAGTTCGGCTTCCACCGTTTCGAGATCGCCGGGGCCGACCCGCGTGAGCGCCACGTGGCGCGGAATCGGCAGGCTCTCGATCCCGTCGAGCGCTTCGCCTTCCAGGGTGATTTCGAGCACTTGGTGCCGATAGTGGCTTTCGCTGAAATCCAGCGGCAGCGGCGAACCGCTGTAGCGGATGCGGGTTTCGCCGACCTGCTGCGGCCGGTGCAGGTGGCCGAGGGCGACGTAGGCGACCGATGCCGGAAACAGCGTCGCCGGCACGGCTTCCTCGCCGCCGATGACGATCGGCCGTTCGCTCGCCTCGGAGACGCTGGCGCCCTGTAGGTGGGCGTGGCTCATGGCGACCAGCGCCTGGCCGGGCTGGCGGCGCGCTTCGGCGGTGGCGGTCAACTCGCGATGCACGCGGGCGATGCCGTCGCGGTAGTCGTCGATCCCGCCGCCGGTGACCTCCGCCGGGCGCAGGAACGGCAGCGCCAGGCACCAGGCCGCGATGGTCCCGTGCTGGTCGCGCAGCGGGACCAGCAGGCGGTCGCTGTCCAGCGCTCCATCGTCGAGCCAATGTACCCGGCCCAGCGCATGGGTGTTGAGCCGACGCATCAGTGGCGCCGGCAGCTCGATCCGCGCGCCGCTGTCGTGGTTGCCGGCGATCATCACGATATCAAGTCCGGGCAGTGCCGCGTGGGCACCGACGATGAAGTCGTAGAGCAGCTCCTGGGCGCGCAGCGACGGGTTGACCACATCGAAGACATCGCCGGCGATCAGCAGGGCATCGGGGCGGCGCGCCTCGAGCGTGGTCAGCAGCCAATCGAGAAAGGCGCGATGTTCGGCATGGCGCTCCTGGCCATGGAAGGATTGGCCGAGATGCCAGTCGGCGGTGTGGATCAGTTTCACGATATCGCCCGTTGCGTCCCAGAGCCTGTTCACTTTGCGGGCTCCAGGGAAAATAGATGTCGAAAGCGTTGCCAAGTGTAACGCGGTCGTCGTTACGATAAAGGGCGTGATAGATGCATGAGATGAATGAGTTGGTGAATGACTGCGACGCGGCCGTGCATGAAACCTCAACAGCCCCTAGGCTATGCGGCATATCATCGCCAGGAGTCGTCAATGCCCCATACGCCACTGCACGACTGGAATCTTACGCCGGAGGCGGCCATCGCGCTGCAGAAGCAGCTTGCGCCGCGCATCGTCCGCGAGGACGCGTTGGGCGCGGTCGCGACCATCGCCGGCATGGACATCGGTTTCGAGGATGCCGGCGAGACCACCCGGGCGGCGTTGGTGCTGCTCGACTGGCCGTCGCTGACGCTGCTCGAGCAGGTGGTTCACCGCGAGCCGACGCGCATGCCCTACGTGCCGGGGCTGCTGTCGTTTCGCGAAATACCGGCGGCGCTGGGCGCCTTCGAACGGCTGTCGCGACGTCCGGACCTGGTCATGGTCGATGGCCAGGGTATCGCCCACCCGCGCCGCTTGGGCATCGCCTCGCATCTCGGCCTCTGGCTCGATCTGCCGACCATCGGGGTCGGCAAGAGCCGCCTGTGCGGCCAGTTCGGCGAGGTGCCGCTGGAGAAGGGCGCCTGGACGTCGCTGAGCGACCGACGACGGGAAGAAGATCCTGACGATGTGGCACTCGACGACCGTGGTCGGGTCGTCATCGGCGCGGTGCTGCGTTCGCGGGAAAACGTCAAGCCGCTGTTCGTCTCCAGCGGTCATCGGTTGTCGCTGGCCACCGCCGTCGACTGGGTGGTGCGCTGTCTCGGTACGACCAAGCTGCCGGAGCCGACCCGGCTGGCGGATCGGCTTGCCTCGCGGCGTGGGGCAGTGGCGGTCAGCGGGCAGTTGCCGCTGGCGTGAGGCAACCTTAGACGATATCCAGCGGCACCGGTTCCCGCGGCGCCGGAAAGGCATCGTCGAGCCGGGCGAGATCTTCTTCCTCCAGGTCGAGATCCAGTGCTGCGGCATTGGCTGCGACGTGTTCCGGACTCGCCGCCTTGGGAATGGCGATCACCTCGCGGGACGCCTCGGAATCGTCACCCTGGGGGCGGATGACCCAGGCCAGCAGCACCTGGGCGGCGCTGACGCCATGCTTGTCGGCGATGTCGCCGACCACCGGGGACGACAGCAACCTGGCGCGCAGGCGACCGCCCTGGGCCAGCGGGCAATAGGCCATGAGTGGCAGCCGGCGCTGGCGCAGCCACGGCATCACGTCGACTTCGATGCCGCGCGATCCCAGATGATAGAGCACCTGGTCGGTGGCGCAGTCGCCGGCGGCGGGCAGCGCGGCCATTGCCTCGAGATCGTCGGCGTCGAAGTTGGAAACGCCGAAGCGGCGGATCTTGCCCGCCTCGCGCAACCGTTCGAAGGCTTCGAAGGTCTCGTCGAGCGGAATGCTGCCGGGCCAGTGCAGCAGGTAGAGATCCAGGTTGTCGATCCCGAGTCGCTTCAGACTGCGTTCGCAGGCGGCGATGGCGCTGTCGCGGCCGGCATTCCAGGGATAGACCTTGGAGACCACGAAGGCATCTTCGCGGCGGCCGCGGATGGCTTCGCCGACCACTTCCTCGGCGCCGCCGTCGCCGTACATCTCGGCGGTGTCGATCAACCCGAGGCCGAGATCGAGTCCCTGGCGCAGCGCATCCACTTCCTGGCGCCGGGGCACGAGACCTTCGCCCATGTACCAGGTCCCTTGTCCGATCGCCGGCAGTGCCAGCGCCGGTTCGCCATGGCTTTCCGGAAAGACGATCCGGGGTGTCTTGCGTGGCATCGAAAGCTCCTTCGTGTTCGAGACGCTGATCGAGTCGATACTGTTATGCTGGCTGCCAATCGTGAGCTTGGCAAAGAATCGGTAAAGGGAGAGTCCACCATCGAATCCAGCATTCTGCAGGCCACGCGCGAGTGGCTCGAGCGCTTCGTCATCGCGCACGACATCTGCCCCTTCGCCGGGCGCGAGTTTCGCCGTGGCGCGATCCGCTACGCCATTGCCGAGTCCGGCGAGTTGGAAGATTGCCTGCATGAGCTGGCCGCCGAATGCCGTCGGCTGGACGAGCAGCCGTCGATTGCCACCACGCTGCTGATCCTGCCCCGAGGCGTCGCTGATTTCGACGACTATCTCGAATTGCTGTCGCTGGCGGAAGCGCTGCTGGATGCTCTCGGCTACGTCGGTGTCTATCAGTTGGCGAGCTTTCACCCGGATTACGTCTTCGATGGCGTGACCGAGGAGGATCCGGCCAATCACACCAACCGCTCGCCCTATCCGATGCTGCATCTGCTGCGGGAGGGCGAGCTGGAACGGGCACTGCGCCATCATCCCGATCCCGAGGGTATCCCCGAGCGCAACGTCGCGTTGCTGCGCGAGCCGGATTCACTAGCGTTGACCGCGGCGAAGGCGTTCACTCGCCCTGCCTGGCCCCGGCAATGATGAGCTATGCTGGGCAGTGCTTAGGAGCCGCGTGTCCCCCTGGAATGCGGTGATTCCTTCATCCTCAGGAGTGTTGCGATGCAAACCGTTACCCGTGGCGGCGAAGCCGTCGATGTCAGCGGTCGTTTCCCCGAAGTTGGCGACAAGGCGCCGCCATTCACCCTGACCGACGCCGAGCTCAAGGATGTGGCGCTCGGCGAATACGCCGGCAAGCGCAAGGTGCTCAATATCATTCCCAGCGTCGACACCAAGACCTGTGCGATGTCGACGCGCAAGTTCAACGAGTACGCCAGCCAGCTCGACAACACGGTGGTGCTGATCGTGTCGGCGGATCTGCCGTTCGCCCAGGCACGCTTTTGTGGTGCGGAAGGGCTCGACAAGGTAGTGACGCTCTCCTGTTTTCGCCATCCCGAATTCCGCCAGCTCTACGGTGTCTCGCTGGACAGCGGCCCCATGGCCGGCCTCTGCGCGCGGGCGGTGGTGGTCATCGATGAAAACGACAAGGTGATCCACACCGAACTGGTCAGCGAGATCAAGAACGAGCCGGACTACGACGCGACCATCGCAGCACTGCAGGCTTGATCGCGGATGACGTCTCGGCGAGGTGATCTACACTGATTTTCACCCATCCACCGATGGATGATGACACCCAGGTTCATCACATCGAAGCTCATCATATCAAACCAAGGAGATAGCGATGACGATCAAGAAATCCGGATCCGCCGAATGGAAGGGCAGCCTGAAGCAAGGGAAGGGTGTCGTATCCACCGAGAGCGGTTCGCTCAAGGATAACGCCTACGGCTTCAACACCCGTTTCGAAGGCCAGCCGGGTACCAACCCCGAGGAGCTGGTCGCGGCGGCGCATGCCAGCTGCTTCTCGATGGCCCTGTCGATGACCTTGGGTGAAGAGGGCATCGAGCCGGAAAGCCTGAAGACCGATGCGACCGTGATCATGGAACAGGACGACAGCGGCTTCACCATCACCGCCGTCGAACTCAAGACCGTGGCCAAGATTCCCGGGGCCGATCAAGCGACCTTCGATCGTGCCGCCAACAAGGCCAAGGAAGGCTGCCCGATCTCCAAGCTGCTCAATGCCAAGATCTCGCTGGATGCCAAGCTCGAAAGCTGAGTGGCTACGCGATTTTCGTCCAGACGAAGAGCCGGCCCCTGTGGCCGGCTTTTCACTATCAGCCCTTCTATTTGAAAACGACCGCCCTATTTGAAAACGACTGCCGCGTCCCGGGCTTCCTGCTCGTGATGCTGCGGCGGCTTGGCGCGTTCTTCCAGGATCATCTCGGCGGCTTTTTCCGCGATCATCACCGTCGGTGAGCAGGTGTTGCCGGAGGTGATGGTGGGCATGATCGAGGCGTCGGCCACGCGCAGCCCGCGTACGCCGTGGACGCGCAGGCGGGCGTCGACCACCGCTTCCGGGTCCGTGCCCATGCGGCAGGTGCCGACCGGGTGGAAGATGGTAGTGCCGATATCGCCGGCGGCATGCGCCAGTTCTTCGTCGCTCTGATAGGTGTCGCCGGGCTTGATCTCCTGTGGATGGTAGCGGGCCAGCGGCGAGGCGGCGACGATCCTGCGGGTCAGGCGTATCGCGGCCACCGCGACCCGGCGGTCTGCCTCGGTGGCGAGGTAATTGGGCTGAATACGCGGTTTGACGCTGGGCGAGGCATCGCCGATCTCGACGCTACCGCGACTTTCCGGGCGCAGATGGCAGACCGAGGCAGTGAAGGCGGGGAAGGGATGCAGCGGCTCGCCGAAACGCTCCAGCGACAGCGGCTGGACGTGATACTCCAGATCCGGTGTCGCCAGTTCGGGTGAGGAACGGGCGAACAGCCCCAACTGGCTGGGCGCCATCGACAGCGGTCCGCTGCGCCGAGTCAGGTACTGCCAGCCCATGCCCAGCTTGCCGGCCAGCGTCGGCACGATCTGGTTGAGCGTGCCGACGCCCTCGACGCGATAGATCATGCGCAGTTGCAGATGGTCCTGCAGATTGGCGCCGACTCCCGGGGCGTGGCGCAATGGCGCGATACCATGGCGGACCAGCAACTCGCGCGGGCCGATACCGGAGCGCTGCAGAATGGTCGGCGAACCGATCGCGCCGGCGCTCAGAATCACTTCGCGGCGTGCCTGCCACTGGCGCGGCTGGCCACGCCGATGCCCGATTACGCCGGTGGCGCGCGGTGTGCCGCTTTCGTCGGTGAAGATCACACGGTCGATCTCCGCCTCGGTGACGATCTTCAGGTTGGGGCGGTGTCGGATACCGCGCAGGAAGGCCTTGCTGGCGTTCCAGCGTATGCCGCGCTTCTGGTTGACCTGGAAGTAGCCGCTGCCGCTGTTGTCGCCGCGATTGAAATCCTCGACCGGGGGAATGCCGCACTCGTCGGCGGCGGCGCGAAAGGCTTCGAGAATTTCCCAGCGGAAGCGTTGATGTTCGACCCGCCATTCGCCCTCGCAGCCGTGCCAGTCGTTGTCGCCATCGGCATGGCATTCGACCCACTTGAACAGCGGCAGTACGTCCTGCCAGGCCCAGCCGGGATTGCCCATTGCCGCCCAGCGGTCGTAGTCGGCGGCCTGGCCGCGCATGTAGATCATGCCGTTGATCGATGAGCAACCACCGAGCACGCGGCCGCGGGGATAGCCGAGGCTACGGCCGTTGAGCCCCGATACTGCCTCGGTGGTGAAACACCAGTCGGTACGCGGGTTGCCGATGCAGTAAAGGTAGCCGACCGGGATATGGATCCACGGGTAGTCGTCCTTGCCGCCGGCTTCCAGCAGCAGTACCCGGTGGTCGGGATCGGCCGAGAGCCGGTTGGCGAGCAGGCAGCCGGCGGGGCCGGCGCCGACGATGATGGTATCGAAGACATCTGCGCTAGAGGACATCGCATTCTCGCTGCCGACCAAGGAGTGATCCCAGGCTAGGCCAGTCGGCGCTCGCTTCGGAGACGACCATGGTCGAACCGCAATGCGTTGCTTGACAACCGCGCGCTGACGCGCTTGGTAAAGTCTGGTAACGTGTTGTGCCCCGTCGCGTCCGCCCGGCATCCTCTGTCGATCATCTGGCGAGGGCGGGGACCCTGGACACAAGCAAGTTTCGACGCCTCACGAAAAAAGAAAATGGCTATGGCTAACGCTCCCCAATACGATGCGGCTCCGTCGCGTCCCTTGTCACGCGGTGACATCAAGGTTCTGTCGCTCTCCGCCCTCGGTGGAGCTCTCGAGTTCTACGATTTCATCATCTTCGTCTACTTCGCCACGGTGATCGGCCAGCTGTTCTTTCCGGCCGACATGCCCGAGTGGCTGCGCATGGTGCAGACCTACGGCATCTTCGCCGCCGGTTACCTGGCGCGCCCGCTGGGCGGCATCATCATGGCGCACTTCGGCGACCTGCTCGGCCGCAAGCGCATGTTCACGCTGTCGATCTTTCTGATGTCGGTGCCGACGCTGCTGATCGGCCTTCTGCCGACCTACGACACCCTCGGTTATCTGGCACCGCTGCTGCTGGTGCTGATGCGCATTCTCCAGGGCGCGGCGGTGGGCGGCGAAGTGCCGGGGGCCTGGGTGTTCGTCACCGAGCACGTATCGCGCAAGGACGTCGGCCTGGCCTGCGGTACCCTGGCTTCCGGCCTGGTGGCGGGCATTCTGATCGGTTCGGTGATCTCGGCATTCCTCAAGTCCTACTACAGTGCCGAGGAGATGATCGCCTACGGTTGGCGCGTGCCGTTCCTGATCGGTGGGGTGTTCGGCTTCCTCGCCGTCTACCTGCGCCGCTATCTGGAAGAGACGCCGGTGTTCGCTGAGATGCGGGCCAAGAAGGCGCTCTCCGACGGCCTGCCGGTCAAGCGCGTGCTGGCCAGCCACCTGGACAGCGTGGCGCTGTCGATGGCGGTGACCTGGATCCTCACCGGCGCGGTGGTGGTGGTGCTGTTGATGACCCCGAGCCTGCTGCAGGCCCAGTATGGCATCGACGCCTCGCTGGCCAACGTCTGGGCGATCGTCTGCGTGGTGATCGGTTGCGTCGTCTCCGGCTGGTGCTGCGACCGTCTCGGCAGCGGACCGACCATCATCGTCTGGAGCCTGATTCTGGGCATCGCCTACTGGATCATGATGCATACGGTATCGACCCATCCGGAACAGCTGATGCTGCTCTATTGCATTGCCGGTTTCGGCGTCGGCATCGTCGGCGTGGTGCCGACCATCGCGGTCAAGTCGTTCCCGGCGGCGGTGCGTTTCTCCGGGCTGTCGTTCTCCTATAACGTCGCTTATGCCATCTTCGGTGGCTTCACTCCGGTGGTGGTCTCGACGCTGATGGCCAGCCACCCCGCGGCCCCGGCCTACTACATCGCCGCGCTGGCGGTGCTCGGCGTGGTGATCGGCGTGTTCCTGCTGCGTGCGCCGAGTGGTCAGCGTCTGGCGGTGATGCAGCACTGAGCGAGTCGCTCGCGTTATCGACGGCACCCTCGAGGATATTCGCGACGGCACTTCTGAGGGATGCCGTCTTGCCTGGAAGATCGACATGTCCCACGACCTATCCCCGCCCGCATCGCCCCGGCCGCTCTCCCGCAGCGACGTCAAGATCCTTTCGCTCTCCGCCCTTGGCGGGGCGCTGGAGTTCTACGACTTCATCATCTTCGTCTATTTCGCCAGCGTGATCGGGCAGCTGTTCTTCCCGCCCGACATGCCCGAGTGGCTGCGCCAGATACAGACCTTCGGCATCTTTGCCGCCGGCTACCTGGTGCGTCCGCTGGGCGGCATCGTGATGGCGCACTTCGGCGATCGGGTGGGGCGCAAGCGCATGTTCACGCTGTCGATCCTGCTGATGGCGGTGCCGACACTGGCGATCGGCTGCCTGCCGACCTACGCGACCATCGGCTACCTGGCGCCGCTGGCGTTGGTACTGCTTCGCATACTGCAGGGCGCCGCGGTGGGTGGCGAAGTGCCGGGCGCCTGGGTGTTCGTCACCGAGCACGTCTCGCGCCGCCACGTGGGGCTGGCCTGCGGCACGCTGTCGGCCGGGCTGGCGGCGGGAATTCTGATCGGCTCGCTGGTGGCGGCGATCATGAAGTCTCACTTTTCTCCGGCGGAACTGGCTGACGGTGCATGGCGGATTCCGTTTCTGCTCGGCGGCGCGTTCGGTCTGATCGCGGTCTATCTGCGCCGCTGGCTGCGCGAGACGCCGGTGTTCGCCGAGCTGCGCGAGCGCCGCGCGCTGGCCGCCGAACTGCCGGTCAAGGCGGTATTGCGAGATCACTTCGGCGGTGTGCTGTTGGCGATGGCGGTGAGCTGGATCCTGACCGCGGCGATCGTGGTGGTGATGCTGATGACACCGCCGCTGCTGGCGGCGCAGTACGCCGGACTGGATGCCTCGCTGGCCAACGTGGTGGCGATCCTGTGTCTGATCGTCGGCTGCGTGATCGCCGGCTGGTGTGCCGATCGTTTCGGCAGCGGGGCGACGCTGGTTGGCTGGAGTGCATTGCTGGGGGCGAGTTACTGGTTGATGATGAGTGTGGTCGGTCAACGCCCCGATCAGTTGATGCCGCTCTACGCGCTGGCCGGTTTCGCGGTGGGCATTACCGGTGCGATTCCGGCGGTGGCGGTCAAGGCGTTCCCGGCGGTGGTGCGCTTCAGCGGCCTGTCGTTCTCCTACAACGTCGCCTACGCGATCTTCGGCGGATTCACGCCGATCATCGTCACCACGATGATGCGTTGGTACCCGATGTCGCCGGCGATCTACGTCGCCGCACTGGCGATCATGGGGATCGTCATCGGCGTGTTCCTGCTGCGCACCCATGCCGGCCGACGGTTGGCGGTGATGCCTTCGTGAACTGATCGCCGTCATGTTTCACGACGCCTCGTCGCGCACACCATGCGGGCGGGGCGTCATCGGTCTTGCCTCTTGCGTTTCAGCAGGAATCGTTGGCTGGCCGCTGGTGCGGTTGGCGCGCCGCTGCTACCAACGCCCGGATCAGGCGTTGCTGGGAGCGGCTGAAGAGCAGGAATTCCGGGTGCCACTGCACGCCGATCAAGAAGGGGTGGGTCTCGCTCTCGACCGCCTGGATCAGGTCGTCGCGGTCGCGGGCGACGATGGCGAGTCCTTCGCCGGGACGGTCGATCGCCTGGTGATGCAGGCTGTTCACCTGGCAGTAGCGGCGGTTGAGGATTTCCGCCAGTCGGCTGTACGGGGCGATGTCGACGCGTTTGCGCGGCAGTACCGTGCGGCGGTTCCTGATATGCTGGTAGGTGGTCTGGATGTCGCCGATCAGACTGCCGCCGCAGTGAATGTTGATCATCTGCGCGCCGCGACAGATGCCGAGGATTGGCGACCGTTGCGGCAGGTAGCGCTCGAGCAGATCGAGCTCGAGGTCGTCGCGGGCCGGGTCGAGGCGAACGTCCAGCTGTACTTCGCCGCCGTAGCGGTGGGCGCCGATGTCGTCGCCGCCGCCGATGATCAGCCCGTCCAGGCGATCTCGCGGGGGACGCGAAGGCGACAGCCGCACCGGTTGCCCGCCCGCACGCCATACCGACAGCCAGTCGCACCACCAGGCCAGCCGGCTCTTGTGATCCGAAGTGGTAATGCCGATCAGCGGACGCGATTTTCCCATCGAAAGACCCTCAGTGACGCATCCAGTGTCGCAGCGAGTCGAGCCAGCGGCTGAGCGTCGGATGGGCGAGATGCTCGCGGTAGGCTGCGCTACGTTCGGCCAGGCGATCCGGATCGGCGGCGAGTCGTTCGACCTCCACCCAGCGGTTCCACTCGATGCCGACGCCCCAATCGGGATCGGAGAGCGCGGCGTTCGGCAGGCGGTAGTGGTAGGTCGGCCGCGGCCGGATCAGTGTCTCGCGCAGCAGTTGGCTGGGATGGCTCGGCATCAGCCAGGCGAACAGCGGCAGCAGATCGAGTTCCCGGTTGCGGGTGGGGTTGGCGACCAGGTAGTCATCGATCAGCTCGGAGAGCGTGGGCCGATAATCGGGCGCCAGTACCTTGCGCGTGTAGTCGCTGTGGAACGGGCGCGTATGGGGCAGTATGTCACGGGTGACATCGACCACGATCTGGTCGCGCAGCCAATCGGCCAGGATCAGGTAAGCGCGCAGATGCGCCAGCACGCTATCCACTTCCGGTGAAGGAATCTCCGGATTGAGGTGCAGCCCGAACCCGTAGAGCAGGC
This sequence comes from Salinicola peritrichatus, assembly GCF_003206715.1. Classification (GTDB taxonomy): domain Bacteria; phylum Pseudomonadota; class Gammaproteobacteria; order Pseudomonadales; family Halomonadaceae; genus Salinicola; species Salinicola peritrichatus. The sequence goes on from NZ_PZJU01000021.1 coordinate 138,999, forward strand.
TGGCGTCGGTACCTTCCGCGCCATGCCGGCGCAGAGCGGCAAACAGTTCGTCGAGCCGCGCCAGGTCGTACCATGGTATGGGCGGACACACGATCTCGGTCGGAACCAGGCCGGCGACCATGTCGCCCAGCCATTCGCGGGTACGGCTATGCAGGCTGGCGCGCAGATGCTCGCCGATGCCCGGTGGCTGCCCATCGGTGGCGCGGGCGCGGTCGAGCAACTGCTCGTCCGGATGGACGTATCTGCTGTCCAGCTCGACATCGAAGCTGCCCCAGGGGGTACCCGTCACGCGCAGGCGGTGGGCGCTGTGCTGTTCGACAGCGCCGCCAAAGGTCATTTCGATCAATCTCGCGGCCTGGATCGGGCCGATGCCGGCGAACTCGATCTCTACGCCGACCTTGCGGGGTTGCCCAGCTGGATTGTTGGGCTGAACGGGTGCGGTCAGGGACAAGTCTGGCTCCTTGTCGGCGAGTAACTATTCAGGT
>NZ_PZJU01000022.1:0-50760 GCF_003206715.1 Salinicola peritrichatus
CTGTCGAACTCGGGCGGGCAGCCCGCTTTGGGATACGCCGTGTTCCCGCATTAGATAGCGCAACACGTCGATATCGGAGGCGTCGGGTAGCGGTCGATGCGTTTCATCATGAGCCTCGATGAATTCTCCCAGGCGCACGGCCAGCCCGGCCCCACATCCTGAAATCATCATCAGGCGCCGGCGGCGTAGGCGTACAACAAGGCTTATCGTGATGCTATAGTTGATGCTTAAACGCATCAAATCTTATGCGAAGGTATGAATCATGCGTACGACTGTCACCATTGACGACGCGCTGTACGAGCAAGCGTTGGAATTTGCCGAGCCGGGCATGGACAAGCCATCGGACCTCTTGAGGGAAGCGATGAAGACCTATGTGCGAGTGCAGGCGGCCCGTCGCCTGTCTGCCTTGGGTGGCGCAGCCCCCGACATGCCGGAAATACCGCGCCGGCGCGAGGAGCCCACGGCCCGATGAGTGTGCTTATCGACACCTCGGTATGGGTGGATCATTTCAGGAAGCGAAACGATACGCTGGTCGAGCTGATCGAAATGGACCTGGCGCTGAGCCACCCTATGGTCCTGGCGGAGCTGGCCTGCGGGACACCGCCTGCACCACGGACTCGGACGCTGCACAGCATCGGCCTGCTGCGGCCCTGCAACCAGGCCGGCCTGCGCGAGGTGGTGGATTTTATCGAGCGGGAATCCCTGTATGGCTTGGGGTGCGGTTTGGTCGACATGTGCCTGCTTGCCTCGACGCTCATCACGCCGGGTGCACAGTTATGGACCCTGGATAAGCGTCTTGCGGATATGGCGGGGCGGTTCGGGGTTGCCTATCAGATGCCCGTACATTGATTGGGCGGTCGAGCAGAGGAAGTTAGCCAGGCCATGAAGCACTCTCTGCCCGGTCAACCGATACCCTGAGTAAGGAAAGCTGAGTGGAGCGTGATCTGATTCGATTTGGACTGGCGCTCAAATCCATCAAGTCGACCAGTCTTCCAGGCGCAAGCCCGGAACACGCTCGAATTCACGCGCGTTGTTGGTCACGATGATCAACCCCATGGAGCGGGCATGCCCTGCGATCATTTGATCGTATGGCCCAATGGGTTTTCCCATCTTGGCGAGCTCCGCTCGTATTTGTCCCGTATGGGATGCCGCTGCCGTGTCGTACGGCAAAACTTCGAGACGGGCTGCGAAGCCCTCTATCACATGCAGATTATGTTCCGGATGGCTCGACTTCTCGGCTCCGTAAATCAGCTCCATGAGGGTGATCGTGCTGATGCATAGGCGCTCATGGTGTCGTTTGAAGGCTTCTCGCACTTGTCTTGGTTTGTTCTTGATCGTGAAGATACAAATGTTGGTATCCAGCATGTATTTCAGCATCAGAAGGCTTCTCGCTCTTGCTCTTCCGGCTGTTCACGGTCGGCCATGAAGTCCGCCGTGACACTATCTTCATCGAACCAGCTGTCCCAAGACTCTCCGGCGGGCGTGATGATCCGTGTTCGGCCCATGGCAATGATCTCGACACGTTTTACATCGTCTGGAAAAGCCGCTGCTTTGGGCAATCGAACCGCCTGAGTGCGATTGGATTGAAATACGGAACCCTGTGCCATGATGGTTACCTCGCGGTGTATACTCGCCGTATATGGCATACGGTAGTCATAAGTTGGGGTATACGCAAGGTATATGCCTAGGTGAGTAGGGATGCGCGACTCCGCACGCTCCGGTTCGGCCCCCACGGTCAACTTCCGTTAGAATATCCGCTTTATCCAATGGGAATTCAGTCAAGCCCATGAAGCACTCTCTGCCAGAGCGTCCCCGGCACATCGGTATCCTGCGGCTGTCCGCGCTGGGCGACGTCTGCAACCTGGTACCGACGGTGCGTGCCCTGCAGCGCCAGTGGCCCGAGGCGCGCATCACCTGGATCGTCGGCAAGGCCGAGCACGGCCTGCTGAATGGTCTGTCCGGCGTCGATCTCGTCGTGTACGACAAATCCACCGGCTTCAAGGGTATGCGTGAGCTATGGCGCCAGCTCAAGGACGTGCGCTTCGACGTGCTGTTGCACATGCAGCAGGCGCTGCGGGCCAGCGTGCTGTCGCTGGGCCTCAAGTGCGACGTGCGGGTGGGCTACGACAAGGCACGGGCCAAGGATTGGCAGCACTGGTTCACGCATCGCCAACTCATGCCGCACCCCAAGGCGCACGTGCTGGAATCCTTCATGGACTTCGCACGCCTGCTCGGCGTCGAGGATACCCGGCTCGACTGGTCGCTGCCGATCCCGGCGTCGGCCTACGACGAAGCTCGCCAACTGAGCGGCGACGCGCCTTATCTGGTCATCAGCCCCTGCGCCAACCCGCGTCTGCGCAATTTTCGCAACTGGTCGGCGGAAGGTTATGCCGCAGTGATCGAGCACGCCTGGCAGCGCCATGGCCTGAAAACCGTAATGAGTGGTGGCGGCAGTCGCCAGGAGCGCGACATGGGCGAACAGATCCGGCGCCTGAGCCCGAACGTCGAGATCGTCGATGCCATCGGCCGCACCTCGCTGAAAGGGCTGCTGGCACTTTTGGACAGGGCGCGGGCGGTGATCGCGCCGGATTCCGGCCCGGTACATATGGCCAATGCGCTGGGTACGCCGACGCTCGGCCTGTACGCTACCACCAACCCGGATCGCGCCGCGCCTTATTGCTGGCGCGAATACGTCGTCAATCGCTATCCCGATGCCGTGCGCCGCTACCTGCAGAAAGCGCCCGAGGATGTGACCTGGGGCACTCGCGTGCGTCATGCCGATGCCATGGCGCTGATTACCCTCGATGATGTGGTCGGCCACCTGGACCGGCTGCTGGATGCCACCGCCGACACCGCCCCCGTGATGGAGCCACCGCATGAAGGTTGATCTCTCGCAATTGGAGCGTGCCCGCCTGCTGGTGGTGGGCGACGTGATGCTCGACCGCTACTGGCACGGTGGCACCTCGCGCATTTCCCCGGAGGCGCCGGTGCCGGTGGTCAAGGTGGAGGATGCCGACGACCGCCCGGGCGGTGCCGCCAACGTGGCGCTCAACATCGCCTCGCTGGGCGGCCATGTCAGCCTGGCCGGCGTGGTCGGCGACGATGACAACGCCGATCGCCTCTCGAGCGCGTTGGAAGCGGCCGATGTGAGCGTTCACTTGCAGCGCAGCCCAGACGTTCCCACTATCACCAAACTGCGGGTGATGAGCCGCAACCAGCAGCTGATCCGCCTCGACTTCGAGTCGCCGTTGTGGAACGTCGATACCGCGCCGCTCACGGCCAAGGTCGAGCGTGCGCTGGCGGAGGCCGATGTAGTGATCCTTTCCGACTACGGCAAGGGCAGCCTCAACCGGGTCGAGATCTTGATCGCCGCGGCGCGCCGTGCCGGCAAGCGGGTACTGGTGGACCCCAAGGGGGGCGATTTCAGTCGCTACCGTGGCGCCAGCGTGATCACCCCCAACCTGAGCGAGTTCGAAACGATCGTCGGCCCCTGTGCCGATGATGCCGAGCTGGCCGGGAAGGGCGAGCGTCTGCGCGCGGAGCTCGAGCTGGAAGCGTTGCTGATTACCCGCAGCGAACGCGGCATGACGCTGATTCGCGAAGGCTATGAACCGCTGCATCTGCCCACTCACGCCCGCGAGGTATTCGACGTCACCGGTGCCGGCGACACCGTGATCGGGGTGTTGGGACTGGCACTGGCGGCGGGCCACGGCTATAGCGAGGCGGTGATGCTGGCCAACCTGGCTGCCGGGCTGGTGGTGGCCAAGCCCGGTACCGCCGTGCTCTCGGTGGCGGAGCTCTACACTGCACTGCACGGCGACAAGCTGGCCGAGTTCGGCGTGATCGACGAAACGCCGTTGATCGAGGCGGTACGCGCGGCGCAGGCGCGTGGCGAGAAGGTGGTGATGACCAACGGCTGTTTCGACATCTTGCATGCCGGCCACGTCGCTTATCTGGAGCAGGCCCGGCGGCTCGGCGACCGGCTGGTCGTCGCGGTCAACGACGACGCTTCGGTGGCGCGGCTCAAGGGGCCCAAGCGACCGATCAACACCTTGGCGCGAAGGGCGCAGGTGCTTGCCGGCCTGGCCGCGGTCGACTGGGTGGTGGCGTTCAGCGAGGATACCCCGGCGCGGCTGATCGAGGCGGTGCTGCCGGATTTGCTGGTCAAGGGCGGCGACTACCGTCCCGAGGAGATCGCCGGTGGCAAGGCGGTGATCGCCAACGGCGGCGAGGTCAGGGTGCTGGGCTTCGAGGACGGGGTCTCGACCACCACCATGATCGATACCATTCTCGACCGCGAGCGCTGATTAAGCTTTGTCTGAAAAATCGACGAGCGATGGCCAGACAAGGCAAAAATCGGCGAAAAAGCGGAGTTTACGAGGGTGTAAATGAGCATTTGGAGCCGATTTTTAACGCTGTATGGACGAGCGCAGGCATTTTTCAGACAAAGCGTAGCGATGACGCCATGGCTTGCGCGTCGGCTTTATACGCTGCTGCTTTATCTCTTTTCGCCACTGATCTGGTGGCGGGTGTGGCGTGAGTGGTTACCTACCCACGCCCGCCGCGAACGCCTTGGCTTCATTCCGGCGACCCGCGAGCACCGTTGCCTCTGGCTGCACGCCGCCTCGGTCGGCGAAGTGGTCACGGCGACCCCGCTGATTCGCGCCCTGCTTGCCGACCATCCCGGCCATGCCCTGGTCGTCACCACCATGACCGCCACCGGCGCCGAGCGGGTGCGCCAGACCTTTGGCGATAGCGTGCGCCACCATTTCCTGCCGCTCGACTTTCCCGGCGCCACCCGACGCTTCCTGCGGCGCCTCGATCCGCAACTGGCGATCATCGCCGAGACCGAACTGTGGCCAAACCTGCTGGCCGCCTGCCGGCGTCGCCAGATACCGGTAGTGGTTGCCAACGCCCGCTTGAGTCCGGGGGCCTTCCGCCTCTATCGCCGTTTCGCCACGCTCAGCCGTGGCATGCTCGAAGACGTGACCTGGATCGGTGCCAAGTCGCCGCGGGATGCCGAACGCTTCGTCGAACTCGGTGCACCGCCGTCTCGGGTGGCGGTCACCGGCGCGCTGAAATTCGACTTGAGCCTCGACGACCGGGTGCGCAAAGAGAGTGAGCGCTTACGCGAGCAGTGGGGCCGGCGCCCGGTATGGATCGCTGGCTCTACCCATCCTGGAGAAGACGAGCAGGTGTTGGCGGCGCATGCCCGGCTGCGCCGACGCTTTCACGACGCGCTGTTGATCCTGGTGCCGCGCCATCCGCAGCGCTTCGATGACGTCGACGCTCTGTGCCGGCGGTACGGCGAGCAAGTCACGCGCCTGAGCGCCAACGAATCCGTGACGACCCGGACCACGCTGCTGCTGGGCGACACCATGGGCGACTTGATGAAGCTCTATGGCTGTGCCGACGTCGCCTTCGTCGGCGGGTCTCTGGTGCCGATCGGCGGGCACAACCTGCTCGAACCGGCCGCCCTGGGTGTGGCGGTGGTGAGCGGTCCGTATCTCGACAACCTGCGCGAGATCGCCGATACGCTCGCGGAGAGCGGGGCACGGCTCGAAGTGAACGACGCCGACAGCCTTGGAGAGACATTGATCGCGCTGCTGGGGAACGACGACCGACGCAGCCGGCTGGGTGAGGCGGGCCGCGCCGTGGTGGCCGCCAACCGTGGCGCGCTGGCGCGGACCCGCCAGAAGATCGAAGGGATATTGAGCGAAGCGTCGTTATTGGAAAGATCGCTACCGAAAAGTTAAAAACCTTCCAACACGACCTTACCCCTTGCTCGGCTGCTCTCGAGCAATGCGTGTGCCTGCTTGAGATTTTCCGCGTTGATCGGCCCCATCGTTTCGGTCACGGTGGTCTTGACTCGACCCTCATCGACTAGTTCGGCCACGCGATTCAGTATCGATCCTTGTTCGTTCATGTCGGATGTCTTGAACAGCGAGCGGGTGTACATCAACTCCCAGTGTATCGAGATGGATTTACGCTTGAATTCGTCGATGACGAACTGCTCGGGGTCGTCGATCAGTCCGTATCGCCCTTGTGGGGCTATCAGTTCGATCACTTCCGACTTATGACGCTCGCTATGGGTGGTGGAGAACACGAATCCCGGCGCTCCCAGCCCGAGGCTTTCGACCTGGGCCGCGAGCGGTTGGCTGTGATCGATGACGGCATGAGCGCCGAGCCGTTCGACCCATTCCCGGGTCTCCGGGCGGGATGCGGTGGCGATGACGGTCAAGTCGGTGAGCGCGCGCAGTAGTTGGATGGCGATCGAGCCGACGCCGCCGGCGCCACCGATGATCAGGATCGCGTTCGCGGCACCGGTTACCGGTCGCTCGACTTCCAGGCGCTCGAACAGCATCTCCCAGGCGGTTACCGATGTGAGAGGCAGGGCCGCTGCCTCGGCGAATCCCAGCGACTTTGGCTTGTGACTCACCAGGCGCTCGTCTACCAGATGATATTCGGCGTTGGTGCCGGGGCGTTCGAGTTCGCCGGAGTACCAGACCTCGTCGCCGGGCTTGAAGCCCTCGACGCCATCGCCAACGGCCTTGACGATACCGGCCGCGTCCCAGCCCAGCACTTTCCAGCCATCGGGTTCCGGCGACACGTTCGCTCGCACCTTGGTATCGACCGGATTGACCGATATCGCTTTGACTTCGACCAGCAAGTCGCGCGGCGAGGGCATGGGGACCTCTTGCTCGATATCGACCAGCGAGTCGGCGCGATCGATCGTGCCCGGTGTCTTATAGGCTACGGCCTTCATGACATGTCTCCCGTTGTGAGGTTCTGTTGTGAAGCCTAGTGCAAGAACATAGAGTAAAAATCCAACCGTGTAATACACACAAAAAACGCTACTAGTATCAAAAAGGATACCGCCATGGCCAAGACTCTCCACTCCCGCTTCGATTGCACACCAGGCTGCTCGGTGGAGGCGGCAGTCAGCCTCATCAGTGGTAAGTGGAAGTGCGTCGTGCTTTGGTACCTTCTTGAAGAAGGGACGCTACGCTTCAACGAATTACGGCGAAGAATCGAAAACATAACCCAGCGCATGTTGACCAATCAGCTACGTGAGCTGGAAATCGATGGGTTGATACACCGCGAGGTCTACGCGCAGGTGCCGCCGAAAGTGGAGTACAGCCTCACGCAGCGGGGACGCGAACTCACGCCGATCCTGATGGCCTTGAAGGCATGGGGCGATGCGCATATCGACCTGTTCGGCAAGGACGGGATCGCGGGGAAACCCTATGCGGTGGCCGCCGACGAGGGAGCGTGAGGCGGCAAATACCGTAAGGTGAACGACCGATGAGAGATAGGGTCCGACATGTCAGACGCTTGTCACGGAAGCCTTCGATAATCCTTGGCTTTCAACAGTCGTTGCACCATACGGATCAATCACTCGGTATCGCGTCATGGACCTACGCTTCAAGAGCCGCAAGCTGCGCTTCTATGCGGGCGGCTTGGCCAGCCTCATGCTGCCCGACGGCTTCTATCGTCAACGCCTGGAGCGCGAGCTGAACGCCTTGCCGGTGTCGGAGATCGATGCCCTGCTGCCGCGGGTCGACTATTACAACCGCCTGGCGGTGCCTTTCGAGCCGGGCGAAACGGCGGTGCGCATCGGCGATTTCCGCTACGAGCGGCGCGGCGCCTACTTTCTCGATGCCAAGCAGGTTGCGCGCCATTTCGATCCCGAAATGCGCTTCGCCTACCGTTTCGGTGATGTCACCTGGAACTGCGAACATCCCGCCTTCGTCAAGAGCCGACCGATCTGCCGCGAGGCGCATGACGGTCAACCGAGCAACGCCAACAACCTGCTGCTCAAGCTCAACAGCGTGCGCCACTTTCACTTCGTCGACGACCGCCTGCGCTTTGCCGACAAGAAGCCCGGCGTGGTCTGGCGCGGCAAGTGCTTCCACGAGCATCGCGCGGCAGTGCTGCGCGAATTCTGCGACCATCCGCGCATGGATATCGGCCAGAGTCATGCCGAGCGTCGCCATCAGCGCGATTACCGACCGTTTCTCTCCATCGGGGAGCAGCTGCGCTACAAGTTCGTGCTGAGTCTCGAGGCAAGGACGTCGCCACCAATCTCAAGTGGATCCTCTCCTCGAACTCGCTCTGTTTCATGCCACCGCCGCGATTCGAAACCTGGTTCATGGAGGGCACGCTCGAGCCCTATGTGCACTACGTGCCGCTGGCCGAAGACTGCAGCGACCTCGAGGAGAAGATGGATTACTACCTCGCCCATCCGCAGGAGGCCGAGGCAATCATCCATCATGCCAATGCCCACGTGGCGCAGTTTCGTGATGCCCGGCGTGAACGGTTGATCGGGCTGCTGGTGATGCGCAAGTATTTCGCGCTTTCCGGCCAACTCGCGGCCGAGCCTTCTCCCTTGATCCGCTCGCGCGCGGTGCGAAACAACTGGGCGTGACCCGTGCCGCCTCGTCGGCTGGCGACTTCCGACCGGCAAGCATTGTACGCATGCCGTGGCTGCGACGACGGGTCTCTGGCGGCGATTCGGAGATTCACTACCCTAAGGGAAGATTCCGTCCGCCGCGAGAGTGATGCCATGCGAGTCACCGTCTATAGTACCCAGCCATACGATCGCCAGTTCTTCGATGAGATCCGCGACGCGCATTTCGGCGACGCCGGCCTCGAATGGATCTACCAGGAAACGCGCCTGGATGGGCAGACCGTGGCGTTGGCGGAGGGCAGCGAGGCGGTCTGTGTGTTCGTCAACGACTGCCTCGACGCCGAGGTGATCGAAGCGCTCGCCGCGCTGGGTGTCCGCGCGATCGTGCTGCGCTGCGCCGGTTTCAACAATGTCGATCTCGACGCGGCACATCGCCTGGGGCTGTTCGTGGCCCGGGTGCCGGCCTATTCGCCGGAAGCCGTGGCCGAGCACGCGCTGGCGATGATCATGACGCTGAATCGCAAGACCCACCGTGCCTTCAATCGCGTGCGCGAGGGCAATTTCGCCCTCGATGGCCTGCTGGGCGTGACGCTCCACGGCAAGACCGCCGGCGTCGTCGGTACCGGCCGCATCGGGTTGTGCATGGCGCGGATTCTGCAGGGACTGGGATGCGAGGTACTGGGCTACGATCCTTATCCCAGCGGGGCCTTCAAGGCCTACGGCGAAATGGTGCCACTGGAGGCGCTGCTGGCGAGATCCGATATCGTCACGCTGCACTGCCCGCTGACCGAGCAGACGCACCACCTGATCGATGCCGAGGCGCTGTCGGCGATGAAGCCGGGGGCAATGCTGGTCAATACCTCTCGTGGTGCGTTGATCGACACGGGCGCCGTGATCGCGGCGCTCAAGTCGCGCCAGCTGGGTGCCCTGGCGATCGATGTCTACGAGCAGGAGAGCGAACTGTTCTTCCACGACCACTCCGCGGAGATCATCGACGACGATCTGTTCGCCCGCCTGGCGAGTTTCCCCAACGTACTGATCACCGGCCACCAAGGCTTCTTCACCGTCGAGGCGCTGCGCGAGATCGCCCAGGTGACCTGCGCCAACCTGGTGGCCTTCTCCCGCGGACTGGAATGTCCCAACCGATTGTGAGCCGCGCCAGCGATCGACCGGCCCCCTTCACGCAGGCTCAGCGGGTAAGGCGTTCGACGCCGCTCTCGCTGCCCAGCAGCAGCACGTCGGCCGGGCGCTTGGCGAACAGGCCGTTGGTGACCACGCCGACGATCGCATCCAGTTGCGCTTCCATCGCTTCCGGCTGGTCGAACAGCTTGTCGTAGCCGTCGAGAATGCGGTTGCCGTTGTCGGTCAGCACGCCTTCGCGATAGACCGGGGTGATCCCCAGCTTGACCATCTCGCGAGCCACGTAGGAACGTGCCATCGGGATCACTTCGATCGGCAGCGGAAAACCGCCCAGCACCTCGACCCGCTTGCTGGCATCGGCGATGCAGATGAAGCGTTCGGCGCAGGCGGCGACGATCTTCTCGCGGGTCAGTGCCGCGCCGCCGCCCTTGATCATGCGCAGCTTGGGGTCGATTTCGTCGGCACCGTCGACGTAGACCGGCACCGTGCCGACGTGGTTGAGTTCGAGCACATCGATGCCGTGGGACTTGAGGCGCTCGGCGGTGGCCTGGGAGCTGGCGACGGCGCCGCGGAAATCGTGCCGCCGCTTGGCCAGCAGGTCGATGAAATGGTTGGCGGTGGAGCCGGTGCCGATACCGATCACTGCGTCGGGCGTCAGTAAGTTGTCGATGTCTTCGAGGGCAGCAGCGGCAACGGCGCGCTTGAGGTCATCCTGGGTCATGTCGATTCCGGCAGGCTGAGAGGGAGTTCGAGGCGTTGGCTCGGCGGACAGTATAGGGCAAGCGCCCATCGCTGCCGATGGCGCTGGACGCTCGGGGCCGGCGTCTGTTAACAATACCGGTCCACTATCACCCGTCTTTCCAAGAGTCTCCTTGGGCGGGAGCGCTGCACGCCAGGACACACATCCATGCTACTCGAAGACATCGTCAAGAAGATCCTCCAGGCCCGGGTCTACGAAGCGGCCCGGGAAACGCCGATATCACCGACACCCTCCCTCTCCCGCCGTTTTTCCAATCGCATTCTGATCAAACGCGAGGATCTGCAGCCCGTCTTTTCGTTCAAGATTCGCGGTGCCTACAACAAGATGGCGCAGCTGAGCGACGAGCAGAAAGCCAAGGGCGTGATTGCCGCATCCGCCGGCAATCATGCTCAGGGCCTGGCGATGGCGGCGCGCCAGATGGGCGTCAAGGCGGTGATCGTGATGCCGCGCGTGACCCCGGACATCAAGGTCGCCGCGGTGCGCGGCTGGGGCGCCAGAGTGGTGCTCAAGGGCGATGCCTTCGGCGAGGCGCTGACGCATGCCCGGGAACTGATCGCCGAGCACGGCTACACCTACATTCCGCCCTACGACGACGAAGACGTGATCGCCGGCCAGGGTACGGTGGCGATGGAGATCCTGCGCCAGCATTCCGGTTCGCTCGATGCGGTGTTCGTGCCGGTGGGCGGCGGCGGCCTGCTGGCCGGCGTGGCGGCCTATATCAAGTATCTGCGCCCGGAGATCAAGGTATTCGGTGTCGAGGCCGAGGATTCGGCCTGTCTCAAGGCGGCACTGGACGCCGGCGAGCGGGTGACGCTGGAACAGGTCGGCGTGTTCGCCGAAGGCGTGGCGGTGGCCCAGATCGGCGAGGCGCCGTTCGAGATCCTGCGCCATACGGTGGATGGCGTGATCACGGTCAACACCGACGAAATGTGCGCCGCGGTCAAGGACACCTTCGACGACACCCGAGCGGTGTCGGAGACCTCCGGCGCGCTGTCGCTGGCGGGGCTGAAGAAATACATCCAGCAGACCCAGGTGCGCGACCAGACACTGTTGTGCATCAACTCCGGCGCCAACATCAATTTTGACCGTCTCCAACATGTCGCCGAACGCACCGAACTCGGCGAGCAGCGCGAGGCGATTCTGGCCGTGGAAATCCCAGAACGGCCCGGCAGCTTCAAGCAGTTCTGTCGCGTCATCGGCCGGCGCATGGTGACCGAATTCAACTATCGCTATGCCGACGCCAGCGGTGCCCATATCTTCGTCGGCGTGCAGGTCAAACCCGGCGGCGAGGATCGCGCCGAGGTCATTCGCAAGCTGCGCGAGGCCGATTATCCGGTGGAGGATCTCACCGATAACGAGCTGGCCAAGTTACATATTCGTCATCTCGGCGGCGGGCGTCCCAAGGAGAGCTTCGACGAAGAGGTCTATCGCTTCGAATTCCCCGAACGCCCCGGCGCATTGATGAACTTTCTCACGCACTTGCCGGCGGATTGGAACATCTCGCTATTTCATTACCGGAATCACGGTGCCGCCTATGGGCGGGTACTTGTCGGGTTGCAGATGCCCAACGGCGATCGGGCGCATGCCGAGGAGCATTTCGAGCGTATTGGCTATCGCTACTGGAAGGAAACCGACAATACGGCCTACCGCTTGTTCATGGCCTGAGCCGGCACTCCCCCCATTGCCTAACTACCTTAGCCGCCGGCCTCCTCGAGAGGCCGGTGGTGTTTAAAAGCCAAAAATAGCTGCCAATAAGGTATTAATTCTTCCTTCAATCTTTTTTTGTAAAAGCCGATAATGTTTGGTAACGAAAAAAGACGTCATTCTGGCTAGAAACCGTCTTGTCAAGATTTCAGCCTGACCCTATAGTCGTGCGCGTTGCTGCGGGGGGCAGCGGCCGAACCGAACGTAGTGGAGTCGAGATGAAACGCAAACCCGACCTGGTGATGGCATTGGTACTGATTTTTGGCGTAGGTGTGGTCGCAACGGGTTACGCACAGACAATGCTTGGCGTTTAAATTTGGTTCTCGGAACCTTTTAAGGCCACGCCGTCGATGCCCGCGGCATCGATTCTGACGGCCGGCAGCGCTTTGGCGCTGCCGGCCGTCGTCGTTTCTGGTCGCTCATGGCAGATTCCACTCAAGCTTCCGTGCGTCGTGGACGAATGGTCTGCCGGTCGCTGACGACGGCGTCCAGCGGTACGTCCCAACTGGCGACGGGCAGCGCCGGGACGCGTTGGCAATCGTGGGCCAGGCCAATCAATACGGGGGCTGGGCGCCGCCAGCGGGCAAAGGCAAAGGTGCGATCATAGAAGCCGCCCCCCATGCCGATGCGCTGTCCATCGCCGTCGAATCCTACCAGTGGCATCAACACCGCATCCAGCGCCCAGGCCGGCAGGCGATTGCTACGTCGGGCACCGAAGCGGGTATCCGGTTCGGCGATGCCGAAGCGGTTGCGGGTCATGCGGGTCCCGGCGTGATAGTGAACGAACCACAACCGGTTCTCGACCAGCGGCCGCAGGACGGGCAGGTAGATCCGTGCGCGGCGACGACGCAACCAGTCGATCAATGGGCGCGGGTCGATTTCGCCGTCGTTGGGCAAGTAGAGGGCCACGCGGCGGGCTCGCTGCAATTCGGGAAGGCGTTTGAGGTGTCGGCAGAGTGCCTGCGAAGCCAGGCGCTGCTGGCGCGGACTCAGCGCGCGACGGCGCTGGCGCAGACGGCGACGCAATTCGCGCCGATCGGCGTGATCATCGACGGGTCTATCAGCGGTAGACGCGTCAAACGGCGATGTCGTGATCGACGATGAAGACAAAAGAGTTCCCCAGAGTGCCGCTGTCGTTCTGGCCCTTGAACCCATTGGTTCAAGGTGGGTGGCCGCAGGCAGGCCTTCAGGCTTTCCGTCGCGCGGACATGCACACGGGCCTGCCTAGCTATTGGCCCCCTGGGTACTGCGCATAGGCTCGAGGGACTTGTAACGACTGGCGAACACCCCAGGGAACGGTACTATCGTAGCAGAGGGTGTCCTTTTGCCCAATCAAGGATCCAAATCCAAGAGAGAGAAAGCACGGAATCCCGCTCCGCGCGAAGCGGTTCACGCGGAAGGTTCCTGCTCTCTCGACGGCTCTCCGACCTTGGCCAGCGCGCGTTCCAGGCGTTCGCCGAGCTCGTTGAGCGTTTGTTCACCGGCGCGGTTGGCATCCAACGCCGTGAGCAGTTCATGGGTAATGTTGAGCGCCGCCATGATGGCGATCTTCTCCGCGCCCAGTACCTTGCCGCGGGCGTGAATGCCATGCATGGCGCGATCCAGGTAGCGGGCGGAGCGCTTCAACTGGTCCTGTTCTTCCGGCGGGCAGGCGATCACGTAGGGTTTGCCCAGCAGGATGACTTCGGTGGTGGGGCGAGACGTGTCGCTCATGGTTCGCTCCGGGGGTGGGCCGTGAAGACCGATGCGGTAAGATGGCGGGCGCTAGCGTCGCGTGTCGATCGGCCGCTATCTCGATGTCAACGCCTCGACGACAATGCTTCGATGGCGAAGCCCCGACGCCGGCCGGCGATTTTCCATGCTGGCGACTATGCTGGGGGCTGCGGCCGCTTACCGCCGCGATTGATCAGTCACTATAGAGAGCCGTTCACAGCCGGTCAACGCGGTGCTCGTCGCGATTTTCATGCACGCCTGCCGGTACGCAACGGCCCTCAATTACGGATGCCGACATGTCGATCATCAACGAGCAGCTCGATTTTTCCACCGTCGCCAATGTCTTTCTCGCCCACGGCAGTCTGCAGTCGCCGGCGTTTTTCGATGGCCGGCTCTGCGCCGAGCTGGCGCTGCATGACCTGAGCGCCGAACGCTGGCTGGAGGAAGTCAGCCTGGCGCTCAACGTCGAACAGCCCGACAGCCGCGAGGATGCCGATATCCTGCTCGGCTGGCGGCGCCAGACGCTCGATGCACTGGCCGCCGCCGAGCTCAACTTCGAGCCGCTGCTGCCCGATGAGCTGTTCTCGCTGGCCGAACGCGCGCAGGGGCTCAAGGAGTGGACGCAGGGCTTCACCGAGGTGGTCAACGAAGTCGATGGCGAGACCTATGAGCGATGGTCGCCGCCGCTGCGGGAAGCGCTGGAGGATCTGGGCCAGTTGGCGGCGATCGAGGTCGATATCGCCGACGATGCCGAGAACGAGAACGACCTCTTCGCCCTGACCGAGCACGCCCGCATGGCGGCGATGCTGCTCTACACCGAGCAGCACCCCGGGCAGCCGCAAGTCGAGCAGGTCGAGGGCGGCGGTGACGACGAGACGCCGCCGCAGACCCACTAGGGAAACAGGAAACACCGCTGACAAGGAGAACGCATGCTACCCGAGCCCCTGCCGCGCCCGGCGCCCATCTCGCAGGAGGAGTTCGCCGCCCGGCGCGAGCGCCTGATGGCCGAATTGCCGGAAGATGCCGCCGTACTGCTTCCCGGCGCCACGCTGAAGACGCGCAACCGCGACAGCGACTACCCCTTTCGCCAAAACAGCGATTTCCATTACTTGTGCGGATTTCCCGAGCCCGATGCGTTGCTGGTATTGCTGCCGGGTCGCGAGGCGGGGGAAGCGATCCTCTACTGCCAGGAAAAGGATCCGCAGAAGGAGGCCTGGACCGGTATTCGTATCGGCCCCGAAGGCGCGGTGCGCGACTACGGCATGGACGAGGCCTTCGACAATACCCAGCGGGCCAATCTGACCGAGTTGCTGGATGGGCGCCGGGCGCTCTATCTGCCGCTGGCGGATGCCGCCGCCATGGGGCTGGCCGAGAGCGTGCGCAGCCAGTTGAGCGCTCGGGTCCGCCGTGGTGCGGTCGCCCCCACGCGCTTCGCCGACGTCAGCGAACTGATCCACGAGCTGCGCCTGACCAAGAGCGAGAGCGAGCTGGCGTTGATGCGTCACGCCGGCCATATCACCGCGCTGGCGCATCGTCGCGCCATGCGGGCCAGCCGGCCGGGGCGCTTCGAGTACCAACTGCAGGCGGAGATCGAGCACGAATTCGTCTGGCACGGCGCCCGCGCACCGGCGTACGGCACCATCGTCGGCGGTGGCGCCAATGCCTGCGTGCTGCACTATGTCGAGAACGCCGACTTGCTGGCCGACGGCGACCTGGTACTGATCGACGCCGGTGGAGAGTTCGACCTTTACGCCGGCGACATTACCCGCACCTTCCCGGTCAACGGCCGCTTCAGCGAGCCGCAGCGCGCGCTCTATGATGTCGTGCTGGCGGCCGAGGAGCGCGCCGTGGCGACGGTGAAGCCAGGCGTCACCCTGGAATCCATCCATCAGGGCGTGGTGCGCGACCTCACCGCCGGGCTGATCGAACTGGGCCTGCTGGAGGGCGAACTCGACGAGTGCATCGAATCGCAGCGTTATCGGCGTTTCTATCTGCACTCGACCTCCCACTGGGTGGGGCTGGACGTTCACGATGTCGGCGACTATCGGGTCGATGGTCAATCGCGACCGCTGGAGCCGGGCATGGTGATCACCATCGAACCCGGGCTCTACATCCCGGATGCCGAAGACATTCCTTCGGCCTATCGTGGGATCGGCATCCGCATCGAGGATAATGTTGCGGTCACCGCCGAGGGTGGCGAAGTGCTGACGGCCCAGGTACCCAAGGCGGCCGATGAGATCGAAGCGCTGATGCGGGAGCGGGATTGATCGATTTTTGATCGGCATCGAATACGTCTCGATAATTACGTAACCGGTGTAGGCCGCCTGTAGGCTGCGTATATAGAGACTTTGGAATTCCCAATCGTAATGGAGTGGCTGGCGCAGATGTCCCGAACGCAGCAAGCAACCACGGTGGACGTGGCGATCATCGGTGGCGGCCTAGTCGGCGCCAGCCTGGCCTGTGCCCTAGGCGCGATGGCCGAGCGGGACGGCCTGCGGGTGGCGATCATCGAAGCGCAGCCGCTGCCCGCCGCTGGAATGCAGGCGTATCAGCCGAGTTTCGACGCCCGCGCCAGCGCCATTGCCCATGGCTCGCGGCGACACTTCTCCCGTTTGGGCTTATGGCCGGCGCTGGCGACCGAAGCGGCGCCGATCCGCCATATTCACGTCAGTGAACGCGGCCGCCTGGGCGTGACGCGGCTGCATGCCGATGAACTCGGCGTCGACGCGCTCGGCTACGTCATCCCCAACGCCTGGATGGGTCAGGTACTGCATCGCCGGCTAGAGACCCTGCCGATCGACTGGTACTGCCCGGCGCGAGTCGAGACACTGGAAGCCACCGGCGCGGGTCATCGGCTCGAGCTCGACGACGGCCGCATGCTCGAGGCGGGGCTGACGGTACTGGCGGACGGCGGTCGCTCGGGGCTCAAGGAGCGGCTCGGCATCGCCAGCGACCATCATCCCTACGACCAGACCGCGCTGATCGCCAACGTGGAAATCAGCCGCGCCCACGGCGGCTGGGCCTTCGAGCGCTTCTCCCGCGAGGGGCCGATGGCACTGTTGCCGCTCGGTGGCCGGCGCATGGAACTGGTATGGACCCATGGGCCCGCCACCATCGACGAGACCATGGCGCTCCCGGACGCTCGCTTTCTCGAGCGCCTGCAGCAGGCGTTCGGCGATCGCGCGGGACGCTTTCGGCGCGTCGGCCAGCGCCACGCCTATCCGCTGTCGCTGGTGACCGCCCGCGAGACGATCCGTCCTCATCTGGCGATCCTGGGCAATGCCGCCCACACCCTGCATCCGGTCGCCGGGCAGGGCTTCAACCTGGCGCTGCGCGGCGTCATGGATCTAGTCTCCGCCATCGAGACGGCGGGGCGCGACGGCCGTTCGCCGGGCGACCCGCGCACCCTGGCGGCGTTCGAGGCCCGCCGCGCCGGGGACCATCGCCAGATCGTGCGCTTCAGCGACGGCCTGATCCGGCTGTTCGGCATCGATAACGCGGCGATGAGCCATGCCCGCGCCGCCGGCCTGATCGGACTCAACACACTGGGACCGCTGCGGCGGGCGTTGGCACGCCGTGCCATGGGTATCGAACGTTAGGAAACACTGTCTAAATGGCTGCGCNNGCTCCGTGCGCCTTGCGACGGAGTGCCGCCCACTTCATCCTGCTCGCCGATTTATTCAGCCTTTCCTTAGGGAGCCGGAAGATGGAAAAAAACGATAGCGACGTGCTGATCATCGGTGGCGGCCTGGTCGGTGCCACGCTGGCGATCCTGTTGGGCGATGCCGGCTGGCAAGTGGACGTATTCGATGCCGCGCCGCCATCGCATGCCGACGAGACCCTGGGCAAGGGGCCGCCGGCACTGCGCGTCAGCGCGCTGACCGCCGCTTCGCAGCGGCTGCTGGCCTCGTTGGATGTCTGGCCGTGGCTCGTGTCCCATCGCGTCTCGGCTTATCACGGCATGCAGGTATGGGATGCCGAGGGCAGTGGCGAGATCCGTTTCGATGCCGAAGACGTCGGTGTCGATGCCCTGGGCCACATCGTCGAGAACGACCTGCTGCTGGCGGTACTCAGGCGGCGTGTCGAGGTGTTGCCCAATGTCGTCTGGCATCACGGCGTACGACTGACCGGCTACGCACGCGACGATCAGCGGGCCACAATCAAGCTCGACAACGGCGAACGCCGGCAGGCGCCGCTGATCGTTGGTGCCGACGGCGCCCGCTCGCCGCTGCGTTCGATGGCTGGAATCCCGGTCTGCGAGCGCGATACCGGCCAGGCCGCCGTGGTCACCAGCGTGAGAACCGAACATGGCCACGGCGGTATCGCGCGCCAGGCGTTCCTGCCCACCGGCCCGCTGGCATTCCTGCCCTTGATGATCGACGGGCGGGACGACCACTGTTCGATCGTCTGGTCGACCACGCCGGCCGAGGCCAGCCGCATGACCGCGCTGGGCAAGACCGGACAGAGCCGCGTCACGCTGGGGGATGAACTCGCGAGCGCGCTCGGCGCCCGCCTGGGCCGGGTCGAGGTGATCGATATCGCGCCGCACTTCCCGATAGCCCAGCGCCATGCCGGGCGCTATGTCGACGATGGTCTCGCGCTGGTGGGGGATGCCGCCCACAGCCTGCACCCGCTGGCCGGGCAGGGCGTCAACCTGGGGCTGATGGACGCGGCGGTGCTGGCCGAGGAGTGGGTTCGCGCCCGGCGGCGCGGTGCCGAGCCCGGCGATCCGCGCATCCTGGCCCGCTACGAACGCCGCCGGCGCAGCGAGAACGCGGCCATGCTCGCCGCCATGCAGGGTTTTCAGCGCCTGTTCGGCAGCCACCAGCCGGCGCTGCGGCTGGCGCGCAACTGGGGGCTTTCCGGTGTCGACCGATTGATGCCGCTCAAACGGCTATTGATCCGTCAGGCGCTGGGAGAATACGGCGATTTGGCCGAACGCTGTCGGTGAGTCGCTTGGATGCGATCAATTACCGTCTCGATACTGGTCTCGAATGGCTTCCAGTAGCGATAGCAATTCGGGAATATCATCCCGAATAATGCTCCAAATCGTATCGTTGTCGATGCCCAGGTAGGCGCCACTCCCTATCGCCGACCTTATTGTCGGACATGATGAGCCTCACGTTCGATAAAGGGCCTCAATTCGGGTCTTAGCGCCTTATCGGTTACCAGATCGACGGGCCTTTCCAACAGGTCTTCCAGATAGAACTGTACGCCGAAATAGCGTGCCGAGGTCGCCGGCCCATCGAAGCTGACCAGAATGTCCACGTCGCTATCCGGCCCGGCCTGGTCGTGGGCGAACGAGCCAAACAGTGCCAGCGACTTCACTTGAAAATCGGTGGCCGGGATCGGCAAATGTTCATGCAGCAACTGCAATGTCCGTGCTCGATTCATGACTCTTCCTCTCTTTGACCTCACCATCCTATTCTTGATGGTCTTCATTGGCCGGGCCAATCCAGAAGGCTTACTCGGCCGGCGCCGGCTGAGGTATTGCCCGCTCTCCTTGCGGCCTTTGCACCACGTTGAGTGCCTTGAGCAGGTTGAGCGCTTCGCTCAGTTGGTAGTCGTCGGCGGCGATCGGGGTATCGGCGTTGTCCAGTGCCTCGCTCGGGTTGGCATTGAGCAGGTGCCCACGCAGGTTGGATTCGCGCAGTTGGAACCCGGCATGGTCATCGACTTCGAGACGTCCGCGCACCACGTGCACGTCCGGAGTGATGCCCTCGGCCTGGATCGAGCGGCCGCTGGGCGTGTAGTAGCGCGCGGTGGTCAGCTTGAGACCGTCGCCGTTGCCCAGCGGCAATACCTGCTGGACCGAGCCCTTGCCGAAACTCCGCGTACCCATGAGCACGGCGCGGTGCTGATCCTGCAACGCACCGGCGACGATCTCGGCGGCCGAGGCGCTGCCGCCGTTGATCAGCACCACCAGCGGCACCTCCGGCGCCGTGGTATCGGCGTGGGCGGTGAAGCGCATGTCATCGTCGGCCAGGCGGCCCTTGGTATAGACGACCAAACCGCTGGAGAGGAACTGGTCGGCGACCTCGACGGCGCTGGAGAGCACGCCGCCGGGGTTGTTGCGCAGGTCCAGTACCAGCCCGTTCAACGGCTGCTTGGCGCTCAGCGACTCTAGGGCTTCGCGGGTCTGGGTGCCGGTACGGCTCTGAAACTGGCTGATGCGCAGGTAGCCGTAGCCGGGTTCCAGCAGGCGGCTCGAAACGCTTTCCGACTGGATCGACTCACGCTCGAGGGTCAGTTCGCGGGGCTCCTGTTCGTTGCCGCGCAATAGCGTCAGCTCGATCTCGGTCCCTGGCTCCCCGCGCATCAGATCGACGGCTTCCTGCAACGTCAGGTTGTCGGTCGGCGTGCCGTCGATGGCGACGATGCGATCGCCCGGCTGGATTCCGGCGCGGGCGGCCGGGGTGTCGTCGATCGGGGCGATGACGGTGAGCTGACCGTCGCGCAAGCCGACTTCGATCCCGACGCCGCTGAACTCTCCTTCGGTGGTCTCGCGCAACGCTTCGAAAGCGTCGGCGTCGAGGTATTCCGAATGTGGATCGAGCTGACTGAGCATGCCCCGCATGGCGTTGCGCAGCAGTGTCTTGTCGTCGACCTCTTCGACGTAGGCGCGCTTGATCCGCTCGAATACCTCGGCAAAGGTCTGTACATCTTCGATCGGTAGATCGCTGGCGGCATCCTGCCCAGTAGTCTGACTGGCAGCGTCGCTTTGCGCCTGTACCGCCGGTGCCAGGCCGGCGACTGCGAAGACCAGCAGCAGCGAGCCGGCGAGCGTACGGGGATAGGCGGAACGACGGTGCCTTGCGTTCAGGCTGCTTGGATTCATGCGATCTCCGCGACTCAGGGGGACATTGGCGTGACGGAACGGTGTTTGATAACTCTCAGCATAGCGTTTAGAGATGCCGATGATCCAGCGCGGCGGCCTCGCGATCGCCGCTGACGCGCGTTCAGCGGCGCGCAATCCACCGGTTGGGGTTGATCGGATCGCCGTTCTGGCGTACCTCGAAGTAGAGCGCGGGCTGCGATTGCCCGCCGGTATTGCCGACGGCACCGACGGTCTGGCCATTGGCGACCTGTTGCCCGGGGTCGACGGTGAACTGCTGCAGGTGGGCATAGAGCGTGAGGATGCCATCGCCGTGGTCGAGAATCAGCAGGTTGCCGAAGCCGCGCATCCAGTTGGCGAATACCACTCGCCCGGCATGCACCGCCTTGACCGCGGTACCCGCCGGCGCGCCGATCAGGATGCCGTTGCGATTGACGCCATCGCCGCTGCCGTAGCTCGATAGCATCGAGCCCTGCACCGGCCACGGCAGGTCGCCACGGGTCTTCTGGATGTCGGTCGAGGGCGGCGGCTTTTGCAGATTGGCGAGCTCTTTCTGCATGCGATCGAGTAGCCGCTCGACGTGGGCGCGGTCTTGATTGAGATCCTCGAGGCGCGACTGCTCGCTGTCGTAGCGCGCGTCGAGCTTGGCCACCAGCGCCTTGCGCTCACGCAGGTTCGAAGCCAGCCGCTGGCGCTGCTGTTCCAGGTCGGCGTGCACCTCGTCCAGCCGTGTGCGGCGCTGCTCGATGGCCGCCAGATTCTCGTCCAGCCGCTGGTTGAGCTCTCGCAACTGCTCGAGCCGTTGCTGTCGCGCCGATGAGAGGGCATTGAGATAGTGCTGCAGGCGGTCGACCTCGGCCGGATCGTCCTGGTTGAGCAGCAGCTTGAGTTGCGGCGTGGCGCCCAGCCGATAGAGCGCGTCGAACTGCCTGGCCAGGGCCTGGCGCTGCTGCTCGCGCTCGGCGTCGAGGGTCTCGCGCTGACGGTCGAGCGTTGCGACCTCGTCGTCCAATCGGCGCCGCTCGGCCTGGAGTTCGTCCATCCGCCGGTGGGTGTCGCCGATCGCGGTTTCGACCTGCTTGAGTTCGTCCTGGGCATCGCCGCGCGCTGCCTGGGTGTCCTCCAGCTTGCCTTGCAGCGCCTGGATATCGGTGGCCAGGCTGTCGAGACGCGCGCGGGCTTCCTGCGGATTGGCCTGGCCGAAAACCGGACCGGCCAGCAGCAGGCTGCCGGCCAGTAACAGTACGACCTTCCAGCGCTTTCGCCCGGCCCTTGCCAAGGCGTCCTGATATCCGCGCATCACGCCGGGCGGCGTCCGCGTCCACGGGGCTTGCTGTGCAATCCTGCGACCTCAAGCATCTTCGATCAGCACATTCCCCGTCATCTCTTCGGGAATCGGTTGATGCAGCATGTGCAGAAGCGTCGGTGCCAGATCGCACAGGCGGCCGTCGGCCTTGAGCCTGACCGGCTTGTTCTGGCCAGCCTGGTTTTGGCAAACCTGGTTTTGACAAACATAGACCAGCGGCACCATGAAGGTGGTGTGCGCGGTGTGCGGATTGCCGGTAATGGGATCGACCATCAGCTCGGCGTTGCCGTGGTCGGCGGTGACCAGGCACTCGCCGCCAGCTTTCCGGATCGCTTCGACCACCCGGCCGAGACAGGTGTCGACCGCCTCGATCGCCTTGGTGGCGGCCTGTAGATCGCCGGTATGGCCGACCATATCGCCATTGGCGTAGTTGCAGATGATCAGGTCGTACTTGCCGCTCTCGATCGCCCCGACCAGGGTGTCGGTTAGTTCAAAGGCGCTCATTTCCGGTTTCTCGTCGTAGGTCTTGACGTCCTTCGGCGACGGAATCAGCGCGCGGTCCTCGCCCTTGAACTCCGACTCGCGGCCGCCGGAGAAGAAGAAGGTGACATGGGCGTACTTCTCGGTCTCGGCGATGCGCAATTGGGTCAGGCCATGGCTTTCCGCCACCTCGCCCAGGGTGTTGACCAGATTTCCGGGCGGAAAGGCGACCGGTGCATTGATGTCATCGGCGTACTGGGTCAGCATCACCAGGCCCTCGCCGGCCAGTTTGACCCGCTCGCCGCGGTCGAAGCCGGAGAAATCGGTATCGACGAAGGCGCGGGTCAATTCACGGGCGCGGTCGGCGCGGAAGTTCAGAAACAGCGCTGCGTCGCCGTCGGCCATGACGATCTTCTCGTCGCCTTGAGGGGGCCGCACCGCGGTGGCGGCGACGAACTCGTCGGTCTCGCCGCGCGCGTAGGCGGCGGCCAGGCCCGCTTCGGCGCTTTCGGCCACGTGCTCGCCTTCGCCGAAGCGAATCAGGCGGTAGGCCTTCTCGACCCGATCCCAGCGGTTGTCGCGGTCCATGGCGAAGTAGCGTCCGATCAGCGAGGCGACGAAGCCGTTGTCGGCGCCCACCAGCTCGGCCAGCTTGGCGTTGGCGCGTTCGATCGAAGCACCGGCGCTCTTGGGCGCGGTATCGCGGCCGTCGGTGAAGGCGTGCAGATAGATCCGCCTGGCGCCACGCGACGCGGCCAGCTCGGCGACCGCCAGTAGATGGTCCTCGTGGCTGTGCACGCCACCTGGAGAGAGCAGGCCCATCAGATGCACGGCGCCATCGTTGGCCACGGCGTCGTCGATCGGCGCTGTCAGCGCTTCGATCGTTTTCAGCTCGTCGTCTTCGATCGCCTTGGTGATCCGGGTGAAGTCCTGGTAGACGATGCGTCCGGCGCCGATGTTCATGTGGCCGACTTCGGAGTTGCCCATCTGACCTTCGGGCAGACCGACATAGGGGCCGTCGGTGTGAATCAGGGTATTGGGGTAGTCGCGCTTGAGCCGATCCATGACCGGCGTGTCAGCGTTGGCGACGGCATTGTTGGCGGTGTCGTCGTTCTGGCCGTAACCGTCGAGAATCAGCAGCGCCACCGGGCGCGGGATGGAAGTCTCTGCCATGACAAGCCTCGGAAAGTCGGATGAGCATTGGAAAATCGCAAACGTGGTGCGCTCGTGCACCCGCCGCAGCATGGTTGTGATGACCGTGCCGGCCGTGGATCATGTTCCGAAGGATAGCGCACCGCGTGACTCGGGTCAGCCGCCGGACCGCGAACGTGCGGCCTCGTCTCCAAGTCCGCCTCGTGTATAATGGCCGGCGCTCGGAGACGGGCCAATGCACGAAACAGAGGGCAACGCTCTCCCAGGCCGTTCGTGTCTCGCTGAAAGCCTGTGCCAGCGCTTTTCCGAGATGCGTCGTGACGCAGACGCGCCAGCAAGAGAACCACCGGGTCTCTCTGGCCCCCAGCTTTAGAGTGTCGGCAGATCCATGATCGATCAGTTATTCGAATTCATCGAAAACCACCCGCTGCTGGTCAGCGCCTTTCTGGTCGTGCTGCTCGCGTGGCTGGCTTTCGAGGCCAAGCGCGGCAGCGCTTCCGGCGTGTCCACCGGCGAGGCGACGTCGCTGATCAACCGTGAAGACGGTGTGGTGATCGATATCCGCGATAGCGGCGAATTCAAGGCGGGCCACATCGCCGGCGCCAAGAATATCCCCCAGGCGCGCCTCAAGGAGCGCCTCACCCAGCTCGACAAGTTCAAGGAACAGCCGATCATCGTGGTCTGCAAACAGGGGCAGGCCGCCGGGGCCGCGGTCACCGAGCTGAGCCAGGCCGGCTTCTCCCGTGTCTACAAGCTCAAGGGCGGCATGGCCCAGTGGCAAGCCGACAACCTGCCGGTGGTCAAGCGCTGAAGCGACGCCGGCCGCGCGACATTTCGTACGCTAAGCTCTCAGTAACATAAAGGAAACGCACATGGCGGAAGACAACAATCAGCAGGGGTCTCAGGACAAGCCGCAATTGCAATTCTCCCTGCAGCGCATCTATGTGAAGGACATCTCGTTCGAATCGCCCAATGCACCGAGCGTGTTCCAGCAGCCGTTCAAGCCCAAGGTGGGCCTCGACCTGGACACCGGCAGCCAGTCGGTGGGGCAGGACCTCTACGAAGTCGTGGTCAAGGTCACCGCCCAGGTCTCGAACAACGAAGACGGCGCCACCGCCTTCCTGGTCGAGGTGGAGCAGGCCGGCCTGTTCCGGATTTCCGGGCTCGAAGGCGATCAGCTCGATCACACCCTGGGCGCCTTCTGCCCCAACGTGCTGTTCCCCTATGCGCGCGAGTGCATCGACAGCCTGGTCAGCCGTGGCAGCTTCCCTCCGCTGATGCTGGCGCCGGTCAACTTCGAGGCGATGTACGCGCAGAAGAAACAGCGCGCCGCCCAGGCCCAGACCACCGAAACGGCTCACTAAAGCCAGCGAGCAGCCGACGATGGCCGCACCGCGCATCCATGTCGCCGCCAGCTTCCCGGTTGGCGGCGACGTCGTTCTGCCCGAGAATGCCGCGCGCCACGTCGCGCTGGTACTGCGGCTGCGCGAAGGTGCCCCATTGACACTGTTCGACGGTGCCGGCATCGAAGCGTCGGCGGTACTTTCGGAAGTCGGCCGCAAGCGCGTGGTCGCGCAAATCGAGGCGGTTCGCGAAGGTCGTGGCGAATCACCGCTGTCGGTGCACCTGGGGCAGGCGATCTCCAAGGGCGATCGCATGGATTACGCGATCCAGAAGGCGGTGGAGCTGGGCGTGGCGGCGGTGACGCCGCTCTACGTCGAACATGGCGACGTGCGCCTGAAGGGCGATCGCGAGGCCAGGAAGCTGGCCCACTGGCAGGGCGTGGCGGCGAGCGCCTGCGAGCAGTGCGGACGCGCCGTCGTGCCGCCGGTTCATCCGCCGCAAACGCTGACCGCCTGGCTGGCGGCACGGGACGAAACCCTGCGTCTGGTGCTGCATCCCGCCACCGATGACAATTGGTGCCAGCGCGACACGATCGACACCGCCGCGCTATTGATTGGGCCTGAAGGCGGACTCAGCGACACCGAGATCGAAGCAGCCCGCAGTGCCGGCTTCCAGCCGCTCACCCTCGGCCCGCGCATCCTGCGCACCGAAACCGCTCCGGTGGTGGCGCTGACGCTGCTGCAGCACCATTTCGGCGATTTGTAGGCAGCACCGTCCGGTAACCCGCTGTGCTCGCCCGTGCTGCGTTGCACCGATTCAGCTCAGCCGGATGACATAGTCCGGCATCTCCGGTTCGGGAAACACCGACAGGCTTTTGAGTCGATCGAGCGTGCGCCACTCCGCGCGCTCCAGGTGCGTGGTCAGCGCTTCGGCAGCGGCTTGGGGTTGGCGATCTAGCAATAGCTGCAATACCAGTCGGTGCTCTTTGAGACCGGGTTCATGGATCGGCCGACTAATCTCCTTGAAGAACAGGCGATTGATGGTCAGCGCCGTCTGGGCGTGGCGCAGATTGGAGAGCAGGCGCTGATTGCCGCAGAGTGCCAGGCACTGCTGGTGAAGCGCCTCCTCGGCCCATTCCAACTCGCTCAGCTCGGGTTGTGCTGTCGTTATCAGGCGTTCGGTGCGTGTCAGCATCGATTCCAGATTGGCGGATGCCAGTTGACTGGCCGAATGCTCCAGCGCATGGGGCTCGAGCAGCCGTCTGAGTTCATAGTCCTCACGAATGGCACGGGCGGTGATCGGTCCGGCCCGCCAACTGGAGTACGGCGACTTCTCGACTAGACCACGCTCCCGCAGGCGCAGCAGCACCTCGCGAATGGCGCTGCGATTGACACCGAAGTGTGCGGCGGCGCGCTGCTCGTTGATTTGGTAGTGGCCGAACACGACGCAAGTTGCGACCGCCCGATAGATGTCTCCATAGACGCGCTCGCCCGCCGATCGCGTATCCATGATCTGGGTCTCTTCATCGAGTCCCAACATGCGCGTCGTCAGTGGCTCGCGTCTTGGCGTCTGCGCCGAGGTCGGCCAGGAGACCAAGTAACCGCGGCCGTCGAAACGCGTGATCAATCCCTCTGCGTGGAGCATGCCCAGCGCTTTTCTGACCGGGGCGCGGCTTGTGCCGAATAGTGCTGACAGCGGCTGTTCCAGCAGCACCTGCCCCGGCTCGACGCTACCCCGGCGGATCGCCCGAGCCACCACCCGGTGGATCGTTTCATAGCGCGCGCGTCCATTGAACTTCGCGGTCTGACCTGGATCACTCCTCATGGAATGGATGTTCCTTATCACGGTCTGCGTCGTCGGGTCCGTTCTGGCGAATTATCGCATATTCCCGCCTGTCCTCCCGATAGGGATGTTCGAATAATCGACTTTTTGCATCAAAATCCAATTTATTGAGGGCGCTGCCAGCGCCATCTAGCCATTTTTTGCGCTAAAAAGTGATTTCTTGGCCGGTATAGTTAGTTCTGTAACCACAAAAAAATGACTATTTTTAAAAAAATACGGTTTGTGCTAGCGTTGTCATAGTTTCCCGCATCAGACCCAACAACAACGTCACGGGACAGATTGATGACCGACATTCCCTGCTCCGATGCACTCTCGCTGGCCGATGGATTCCGTCACGGTCACTGGACCCCGAGCGATATCGTGGAGGCTGCACTGAGCTCGGCGACCCGGGCCCCGTATGCTTTCATCGAATATTTGACCGAACGTGCACGACGCGAGGCCGCAGCATCAACCCAACGTTGGCATGCAGGGCAACCATTGAGTCCGCTCGATGGCGTGCCGATGGCATGGAAAGATCTATTCGATGTGGCAGGCCATGTGACTACGGCCGGAGCCGACTTGCGCCGCTCGGCAACGCCGGCATCATCCGATGCCGAACTGGTGCGGCTCGCCGCCAGTGCCGGCATGATCTGTCTGGGCAAGACCAACCTGAGTGAATTCGCCTACTCCGGGCTCGGCTTGAACCCGCATTTCGGTACGCCAGTGTTGCCCGGTACGCATATGCCATCCCGAGTGCCAGGTGGCTCCTCCAGCGGTTCCGGGGTAGCCGTTGCGGCAGGCGTCGTACCGCTCGCCATGGGTACCGACACTGCAGGCTCAGTGCGTATTCCCGCTGCCTTCAATGGGCTGGTGGGTTATCGGCCCAGCCCGGATCGCTACAGCCGTGACGGCATATTTCCGCTCTCCTCGACGCTTGACTGCGCAGGTCCTCTCGCCAGGAGCGTGCGTGATCTGTGTTGTCTGGATACCGTGCTCAGTGATGGCGAGGCGCCGGCACCACCAGCAAGCCTCGATAGCGTACATCTGGTCGTCGATACCCGAGTGCTCGAAGATCCCCAGATCGAATCTGCGGTGGCAGCCAATCTCCGCGAACTGGTGATGCGCCTAGAGTGCGCCGGCGCCCGAGTCGAGTGGCGCGAGTACACAGTGTTCGGCGAGACGCTGGATCACATCGCCCGCGATGGCTGGCTTGGTAGCCTCGAGGCATTCTTACTGCATCAGTTGCTGCTCGACAGCCATGACGCCGAGCGTCTCGACCCCCGGGTGCGTTGTCGGCTCGAAGCATCGCGCCCCGTGGATCGGGCGCATCTGGCCTCGCTGCTGGCACGACGCGACGCATTGCAGCAGGCCCAAGCTGAGACGCTTGGCGACGCCATCCTGGTGACGCCGACCGTCGCTCACGTGGCACCAGAGCTGGCGCCGCTGACCGAGGACGCAGCGCTATTCGCCGAGGTCAACGCAGCGACGCTGCGCCTGACCATGCCTGGCAGCCTGCTCGGCATGGCCGGCATCACGCTGCCCTCCGGCGTCGACCGCGCAGGGCTGGCCACCGCCGCGCTCTTCGCGACCCGCCGCGGCGAGGACACCCGACTACTGGAGACAATGGCCGCGGTCGAGCGAACACTGACAACCGTTTGAAGGGCGGGCAGGCGATGGCCCGGCGCCGCCTGCCTTGATCGATACCGGGAAGCGATCAAGGAGTTGTAGCGATGACAACAACGACGACGACTCACCAAAAAGAGATCCTGGTCTCGATCGGTGTGGATGTGGATGCCGTTGCCGGCTGGCTGGGTTCGTATGGCGGCGAGGACTCTCCGGACGATATCTCGCGGGGACTATTCGCTGGCGAGGTGGGCGTGCCACGACTGCTGAAGCTATTCGAGCGTTTCGGTATCACCACCACCTGGTTTGTACCGGGGCACTCGACGGAAACTTTTCCCGAGCAGATTCGGGCCGTCGCCGGTGCCGGGCATGAATTGGGCGTGCACGGTTACAGCCATGAAAACCCGATTGCGATGACGCCGGAGCAGGAAGAGGCGATCCTCGACCGCGGTATCGAATTATTGACCGAGATCGCTGGTAAGCGTCCGACTGGCTATGTAGCACCGTGGTGGGAATTCAGCCCGATCACCAACGAACTGCTACTGAAGAAGGGTATCAAGTACGACCACAGCCTGATGCACAACGACTTTACACCTTACTACGTCCGTGTTGGCGACCAGTGGACCAAGATCGATTACAGCCAGCATCCAGAGACATGGATGAAGCCACTGATCCGTGGCGAAGAGACCGACTTAGTCGAGATTCCAGCCAATTGGTACCTGGATGACCTGCCGCCGATGATGTTCATCAAGAAGTCGCCCAACAGCCATGGCTTCGTCAATCCCCGCGATATCGAGCAAATGTGGCGTGACCAGTTCGATTGGGTCTACCGCGAGATGGATTACGCCGTGTTCCCGATCACCATTCACCCTGATGTCTCGGGACGTCCCCAGGTCCTGCTGATGCTCGAGCGGCTGATCGAGCATATGCGCGCTCACGCCGGGGTACGTTTCGTCACCATGGACGAGATCGCGGATGACTTTCTCAAGCGTCAACCGCGCGGCTAACCCGACTTTCCGAGGGCAACACAATGCATAACAACACCTCGCTGTCCCCCGGCATCGCGCCGGATTTCTCGTTGAACGTGCCGAGTGCCGGCAGCGTTCGCTATGCGACCTGGATCGCCTTCTTCGCGTGGGTATTCGCAGTCTACGACTTCATTCTCTTTGGCACCCTGCTGCCCGAAATCGGACGTCACTTCGGCTGGAGCGAGGCCGCTCAGGCGGAGCTGGCGACCTGGATCGCGGTCGGCACCGCAGTGGTTGCCATCGGCATGGGGCCGTTCGTCGATCGCTTAGGGCGACGCGCGGGTATTATCTTCACCGTGGGCGGGGCGGCGGTCTGCTCCGCGCTGACCGCCGTCGGTGGTGCCTGGGGCAGGCTGCCGCTGATATTGATTCGCTCGGTCGCCGGGCTCGGCTATGCCGAACAGACCGTCAATGCGACCTACTTGAGCGAGCTCTACGCGGCCAGCGACGATCCCAAGCTGAAGCAGCGGCGTGGCTTCGTCTACAGCCTGGTACAGAGCGGCTGGCCGGTCGGCGCGCTGATCGCGGCGGCGCTGACGGCCATTCTGTTGCCGTTGATTGGCTGGCAGGGCTGCTTCGTGTTCGCCGCGTTGCCATCGCTGGTAATCGCTTTCCTGGCGCGCAAGCTCAAGGAGACGCCACAGTTCGAATTGCATCGCGAGATCGGCCGTCTCAAGCAGCAGGGCGAACAGGAGTCCGCACGTCAGCTGGCGCTTTCCCACGATGTCGATTTCGACTCCCACAGCAACGCTGGCCTCAAGGGTGCTTTTCAGCCCGCCACTCGGCGTGCGTTGTTCGTGCTGGGCGGTGCGATTCTGCTCAACTGGTTTGCGATTCAGGTCTTCAGCGTACTGGGCACCTCAGTGATCGTCAGCGTTCATCACGTCTCGTTTGAAAACTCTCTGGTGATCCTGATCCTGTCCAATTTAGTGGGCTTCTGCGGCTATCTCACTCACGGATGGCTGGGCGATCGCATCGGCCGGCGTAATGCGGTCGGCCTAGGTTGGATCTGCGGCGGCGTCGCCTTCGCCACCATGTTGTTCGCGCCCAGCGCTTTCTGGCCGGTGGTAGCGCTCTACAGCATCGGGTTGTTCTTCTTGATCGGACCCTATGCGGCGGTGCTGTTCTTCATCAGCGAGAGCTTTCCCACCAGCGTTCGGGCCTCCGCAGGGGCGTTGATCAATGCCATGGGGCCGATCGGAGCGGTGCTCTCCGGTGCCGGCGCCACTACCGTGCTCAGCATGGGCGGGGATTGGCAATGGGCGGCACTGCTGTTCGGTGCGCTGCCATGCCTGCTCTCGGGGTTGCTGATCTTCGCTGCCCGCCACGTCGATCCGGCCAGCGTGCGCTGAGCCTCACGCCAACCTCGAGGAGAGCATCATGCATGTAACCACGTCCTCGCCAGTGATGCTGATCACTGGCGCGGCCAGTGGCATCGGCCGCGCGCTGGCACTGCGTGCGGCTGAGAGTGGCTGGCACGTTCTCGGTGGGTATTTCCCCGCCGACCCCCACGATCCGGCGCCGGTACGTCAGGCGCTGAAAGCCCTGGATCCTGACAGCGATCTGCTGGCGTTGGACGTCACCGATGCTGAGTCGGTCGAGGCACTGGCGGAGGTCGCCATGGCACGCTTTGGGCGTCTCGATGCTGGGGTCGCCAATGCTGGCATCCTGCGCCAGTCACCGCTCACCGAAATGACCGATGTGGCCTGGGAGGCGATGCTCGACGTTGACCTCAGCGGGGTGATGCGCACCTTCCGAGCCGCCTCGCGTCATCTGAGAGACTGCGGTGCGCTGGTAGCGATTTCGTCGATCGCCGGAGGCGTCTATGGCTGGCAGGAACACGCCCATTACGCCGCAGCCAAAGCTGCAATTCCAGGGCTGTGCCGTTCGCTAGCAGTGGAATTGGCGCCGCGCGGCATTCGCTGCAATGCGGTGATTCCCGGTCTGATCGAGACACCGCAATCCCTAGATGCCGAGAATTCACTGGGACCGGCAGGGCTCGCGGCCGCCGGGCGCAAGATTCCGCTCGGTCGCGTCGGGCGGCCGGAGGAGATCGCCAGTGTCGTGCTATTTCTGCTCGGACCGGAGGCATCCTATCTCACCGGACAGAGTCTGGTGGTCGATGGTGGGCTCACCGTGCGTTGGCCCGATTAGGAGAGCGAACATGAACGATTCTAAATATCCACGCCGCTGTGTCGTCAGCGGCGCGGCTAGCGGTATTGGACGTGCGATCGCGCTGGCCTTCGCCGCTGAGGGCGACCGCCTGGTGCTGCTCGATCGCGATGGCGAGCGGCTCGCTCAGGCCGTGATCTCCTGTCGTGATCGGGGTGGTGCCGAGGTCTTCGGCGTCGAGGCGGACGTTGCAACTCCAGCGGGGGCCTCTGCCGGGGTCGATGCCGCGCTCCAGTACTGGCAAGGCATCGATATTCTGGTCAACAACGCCGGGTTGCTGACCCAGGCGCCCTGTACCCAACTCAGCCTAGCGCAGTGGGACGAGATGCTCGATGTCGACCTGCGCTCAGCCTTCCTCGCCTCCCAGCGGGCACTACCTGCGATGATCGCTCAGCGCTGGGGGCGGATCATCAACATTGCATCCCAGCTAGGGCTGAAAGGCGGTGCAGAACTCTGTCATTATGCCGCAGCCAAGGCCGGGATGATCGGCTTCACCAAATCGTTGGCGTTGGAAGTCAGTAGCGACAATGTGCTGGTCAACGCTATCGCCCCGGGGCCAATCGAAACACCGCTAGTCGACGGCATCAGCGCAGCGTGGAAAGCCGCCAAGGCGGCCGAATTGCCTCTGGGACGTTTCGGCCGCGCCGAAGAGGTGGCGCCGACGGCGTTGCTGCTGGCTTCCGATCCGGGCGGTAATCTCTACTGCGGTCAGACGCTAGGTCCCAACAGCGGCGATGTCATGCCCTGAGCGGCCATCCGCAAGGAGAGTAATATGTGTGGACTCTGCGGCCTGCTGGAAGGCTCGCCCCACTGGAGCGAAGTCATCAACAGTGAACTACCGCTACGCCAGCAGCGCTATGCGCGTATCGCGGCGATCAATCAGGTGCTGGTGAGTCATCGCCTGCGCCTGGAAGATTTCCAGGGCAGCGGATACGTGTTGGCGTCTCCGACCGGGCATCAAGAGATGATCGCCAACATCGACGAGCTGTGGACACGAGCCGAGGCATTGAGCGGTACTACGCTCGACCCGCTCGACAGCGAGCTGCTTATCCGATTGGAGTATGCCACATGACGCCTCCAGAGCGACCTCGACGCGGCGCCGACTACACGATTCTGCCGGTAGTAGTACTGACAGGCTTTCTCGGTAGTGGTAAGACCTCGCTGCTGACACGCCTGCTGCGTGACGATCCGCCCGGGGAGACAGCGCTACTGATCAACGAGGTTGGTGATGTCGGTATCGACCATCAACTTGTCAGTCCAGTAGCGCCGGAGGCGCGGCTGTTGCCCAGTGGCTGTGTCTGCTGCTCGATCCGTGGTGAACTCAAGGCGGCGTTGCTGACGCTATACGAACAGCGTCAGCGCGGTGAGCTGCCACCGTTCCGGCGCGTGATTCTGGAGACCACCGGATTGGCCGATCCGGCTCCGATTCTGGCGACGTTGAGTCATGACTCCCAATTGCGACATCACTTCCGGCCGGGACGCATTATCACTGTCATCGACGCGTTGAATGCCGAACTGCAGCAGCGTTGTCATCCGGAGTGGCTGGCTCAAGTTGGCGCGGCTGACGAACTGGTCGTCAGCAAGGACGAGCTGCTCGACTCAGAGATCGAGCTGCGCGCGCTGCGGGAATCGCTCGAGCGCTTGAACCCGGCCGCCGAGCACCACCTCGGTCGTGATGCCACGCCGGACTGGCTATCGCGCTTCGTCAAAGGTGTCACTGCGGGACCCATGCCGACGTTGCGTCCGGCGGCTTGGAATGATTCGCTGGCAGCGGCACACGGCGAGATTCGCAACGCTAGCCTGGTGCTGGACAGCCCGATTAATTGGACCCATTTTGGCATCTGGCTGTCGATGCTACTGCGCGCCCACGGCACCCGGCTATTGCGGATCAAGGGGCTGCTGGACGTGGGCGGGGCGGCGCCGGTCGCCATTCATGGCGTGCAGCACGTGCTGCACCCGCCCCAGCACCTGGCGGCCTGGCCGGACGATGATCGCCGTTCGAGGCTGGTGTTCATCACCCGAGGCATAGAGCCGGCAATGATCGAGCGTTCGCTGATGCGCTTTATGGCCGCACTCTCCCACTCGGATATCTGAGGAATGCCGCCCTATGTGTTGCAGCGAGCGGAGGGCAGCCGATCGGTCATTGTCACGCTGAAGTTCACGGCCGGTAAGGGAAAAATGAAATGGCAGTAACCCACACTCGTCCGCGACTCCGGGTACTCGGCACGTCGGTCACACTGCTCGAGCAGATCCGTCGCCGTGCCGAGCGCGATCTCGACATCGAGTTGGAGTTCATCATACGCAATGCAGCCGATGCCCAGCGCATGGCGGTCATGGAGCCTGAGGCCTATGACGTCTATGATCAGTGGTTCCACGATATCGATTTTGTGTGGCCAGCCCGGGCGATCCAGCCGATAGACGTCGCACGAATCGCCCGCTGGGATGAGCTGACACTGCGCGCGCGCGGCCGCACCTCTCAGGGCCTGCTTGACGACGACAGTGTCCCGCTGCAACGTCTCTTCGTACAGCCGGATGGCAA
The DNA here is from genome assembly GCF_003206715.1 of Salinicola peritrichatus. Lineage (GTDB taxonomy): Bacteria > Pseudomonadota > Gammaproteobacteria > Pseudomonadales > Halomonadaceae > Salinicola > Salinicola peritrichatus. Next base: position 34,028 of record NZ_PZJU01000022.1, read on the forward strand.
TCTAAGCGCCGCACCGAGCGATGCTATCAGTATGCTGCCGCTGACTCACAATGTGGACAGCTTCGTCTACTGTGACGAACCACTGCCGGACGGGCTGACCCCGGAAGAGGCCAGTTGGGGATGGCTGCTGGACGAACGTTTCGCGGGGAGGGTGGCGCTACAGGCCGAGCCCTCGATCGGCGTATTGGATATGGCGCTGGCGGCATCCGCTTGGGGGATGTCGTTTGGCTGCTTGGGCAACCTTCGGATCGAGGAGATCGACGCCCTCACCGCGCTGTTGCAGCGCAAGCGCAAGAGCGGCCATTTCACCGCGTTCTGGGCCAACGAGGCCGAGGCAATGGAGTTGATGGCGAGTCACCGGGTCTGTTTGCAAAGCTTGTGGTCGCCGGCGCTCATGCGGCTACATCGCGGACGCCATCGCTATCGATTGGCACGGCCGCGGGAAGGCTATCGCGCCTGGCTGGGTGGCATGAGCCTGTCTTGCTCGCTGCACGGTCGCGCGCTCGATGCCGCTTACGCCTACCTCAACTGGTGGTTGGATGGCTGGCCCGGCGCGGTAATGGCACGCCAAGGCTACTATCTCTCTACCCCAGAGCGCACGCGCCAGCATCTAACGGCCCAGGAGTGGGACTATTGGTACGTCGGGCTGCCGGCCCGCAGCGGTCTCTGCGATGCCGATGGCGTCGAGTTGATCGCCAAGGGCGCGGTGCGGGAAGGTGGCAGCTACACCTCGCGCATGAGTCATATCGGCGTCTGGAACACGGTGATGGACGAGCACAACTATTTGGTTCGCCAGTGGACCCGTGCGCTGGTCGAGTGAACGGCGCGGGGCACGTCAGCGATAGCCATCGCGTCGATATCGCCTGGTGCGGCATTCGCTCGAGGTGATAGTCCCGTGGTGCCACGCTCATCATCTTCTTGAGCTGTTGCGAGAAGTAGTAATAAGGTCCGTCGCAGCTCAGGTTGGCGGCGATCTAGGTTACGTCGAGCAGGCAGCAGGCGCGGCTGATCTTGAAGTGCTGGAAGTCCTGCATCGGTGTCTGGCCGGTCTGGTGCTTGTATTCGCGGATGAACTGGCTGCGTGACAGCTTGCTGGTGGCATCAACCAAGAGGCCTGTTCGACATGCTGGTCAAGGCGCGCCTGCAGTCAGGCATTGACATGGGAGACTTCCAGCGGCGTGTGGTATTCGTCACGCTGATAGCGCACCAGTGCGATGTAGATCAACAGGACCTTGGGCTGGTTGGCGGCACGGATTAACGGTAGCGTCTGGCGGCGTGTTTACCACCGAGAGCAGTAGCTCCTATTTATCGACGATGCGCGGATGCCAGCCGATGCCGATGCACACTTCATCTTTGCTGTCGGCGATGGCATCGAAATGGTCCGAAGCCGAACTCCCGCTTAGATGAACCCATTAGATCGTCCACGGATCGTGTGGGTTGGCCCGGTAGCAATGCGCCCGCTGTGGAATTACCACGCGGTGCCTGCTCAGTGGCGGCGGCTAGTGTAAGGTTTGGACCAGCGGAGTGGCAGGGTTGGCGCAACATTGGCCATCTCCCCGGCAATCTCCGCCATCTTATGGCCGCGTAAGATATGTTACGTCTTTGTCATTGATCGAAATGGCCCGATCGAACGGTGGTGCAGATGGAGGTTGCGTCATTCGGTGGCGTTCCCTCTGGCGCCGCTCGCGACGTTTCAGGAGTTGACCATGGCGACATGACCTACCTCAACTGGTCGGGGGCGAATTCGTGCCCAGCGAAACCGGTTCCTGGCTCGTGGTCACCGATCTGGTCACGGCAGGTGTTGTGCAAGGTACCGGCGGCGACGCTCGCGGAGATTGGGTGTGCCGCCGTTTCCACCCGGGTGACGTTCGAGCATTGGTGTGAAATGCCGCTCAATCGAGCCTTCGGGTCTGCGCCGTTAGCTCTTGGCCTTGATCATTTTCTCGCGCTCCAGCCGCGCCTGTTCCTCGGGATAGGTGGGGTAATCGATGTAACCGCGTGCATCGCCGCCATAGAAGGTATCTGGATCGAACTCCGCCAATGGCCAGCCATTCTGCATCCGCTCGACCAGATCCGGGTTGGAAATGAACAGGCGTCCGAACACCGGCAGGTCGATGGTGCCTTCGTTGACCAGCTTTTCGGCCTCGGCCTGATCGAGATTGCCCGCCAGCAACAGCGTACCTTCGTAGACATCGCGGAACTGACGCAGGTAGTCGCGGGGCATCGGCGCCATGCCCTGGCCGCCCTGGTCGTGCAGATGCACGTAGGCCAGCCCGCGCTTGTTGAACTCCCGCGCCAGGTGCAGATAGGTTTCGCCGTTGTCGTCGTACTCCGGCATGTCGAACAGCGTGCCGTGGGGAGAAAGGCGAACGCCGACGCGCCGTGCGCCGATCAGCTTGCTGACCTCGTCGACCACTTCCAGCAGCAGGCGGCAGCGATTTTCCCGCGAGCCGCCGTATTCGTCGTCGCGATCGTTGACGCCGGGATTGAGGAACTGCTCGAACAGGTAACCGTTGGCACCATGGATCTCGACGCCGTCGAAACCGACGCTGCGCGCATTGACCGCGGCCTGGGCGAAGTCACGCACGATATCGCGCACCTCGCGGGTTTCGAGCCGGCGTGGCTGGCTCGCCGGGAGCATGTCGGGCTTGCCGTCCTCGTTGTAGCCGAAGGCCATGCCGCCCGGCTTGTCGCTGGGGCCGACGGGCGAGGCGCCGGCGACCTGCACCGAGGTGTGCGAGACGCGTCCGACGTGCCAGATCTGGGCGAAGAAGACGCCGCCGCGCTCATGCACCGCACGGGTCGCCTTGGCCCAACCTGCGAGCTGATCGGGGCTGAAGATGCCGGGGTTGTAAAGATAACCCTGACCCTGGCGCGAAACCGGGGTGCCTTCGGAGATGATCAGTCCGGCACTGGCGCGCTGACGATAGTAGAGCGCGCCCATTTCGTTGGGGATATCCTCCTGCGCGCGGGAGCGGGTCATCGGCGCCATCACGATACGATTGTTCAGGCGTGTGCCGTTCAGGTCGAACGGTTCGAAGAGTGAAGCCATGCCAGGATCTCCTTTTCGGGACAGGCGGTTGGTACCAACGACAACGCGAGCCCTGGCGGACTCGCGTATCTCTGAGGGCAAGCCTAGAAGGTAATTAGCGACTTAACAATTGCCCGCCTCGATCCATGGCATAGGCTTTGATTATCGCTCCCGAGCGGGATCAGGATCACACCACCGAAGTCATGCCGCCGTCGACCAGAATGTTCTGCCCCGAGACGAAGTTGGAGGCGTCCGAGCCGAGATAGATCAATGTGCCGACCAGTTCCTCGAGCTGGCCCCAACGTGCCGCCGGGGTGCGCTTCTCGATCCAGGCGTTGAACTCGGCATCCTGCCATAGCGCCTGATTCATGTCGGTCTGGAAGTAACCCGGCGAGAGGCAGTTGACCTGGATACCATAACGCGCCAGATCCGCCGCCATGCCCTGGGTCAGCAGCGCCACGCCGCCCTTGGAGGCGGCGTAGGGCACGATGGTCTGCCGTGCGAGTTTCGACTGCACCGAGCCGATGTTGACGATCTTGCCGCTGCCGCGCGCCGACATCGCCGGACTCAACGCCCGCGAGACGTAGAAGGCGCTCGACAGGTTGGTGGCCAGCACCGCATCCCAGTCGCTGGGCTCGAACTCGTTGAACGGTGCGCGCTTCTGCAGCCCGGCGTTGTTGACCAGAATATCCGGCACGCCGTGACGCTCGACCAACGCCTCGATAGCCGCCTTGACTGCTTCGGCATCGGTGACATCGAAGGCTACTGCTTCTACCGCCGCGCCGGTCTCCGCGGCAAGCTCGTCGGCGGCCTGCCTGACCGCTTCGAGCCGCCGGCCATGGAGAATCACTCGGGCGCCGTGTTCGGCCAGGCCGCGCGCCAGCGCGCTCCCCAGGCCTCGCGTCGAGCCGGTGACCAACGCCAGACGGTCACGAATATCGAATAGACTGCTCATCGGAAACTCCAGTTCGGAAATCAGCGCTCAGAAGATCAGATAGACCACGCAGGCGAGGACGAAGCCGACCAACGATTCCAGCGCCTGCTGTACCGTCCAGGTCATCAGCGTGGTCTTGACGTCCATGCCCAGCAAGCGGCCCACCAGCCAGAAACCGGAATCGTTGACGTGGCCGGCGAAGACCGAGCCGGCGGCGGTGGCCAGGGTGATCGCGACGACCTGCATGGCGGAAAAGTCGCCGTTGGCCACCGCCGGTGCCATCAACCCCGCGGCGGTAACCAGGGCGACGGTGGCCGACCCTTGGGCCAGGCGCATGACCACGGCAACCACATAGGCGGCGGCGATCACCGGCAAGCCGAGGTCGCTCATCGAATCGGAGAGCGCGTCGCCGATGCCCGAGGCCTGCAGCACGCCGCCGAACATGCCCCCGGCACCGGTGATCAGGATCACCGAACAGATCGGCCCGAGCGAGGAGTCGACGATCTTCTCCAAGGCGCTGCCGCCCTCGCCGCGCCGGCTGCCCAGCACATAGGTGGCGACCAGCACCGAGATCAATAGCGCGATCGGCGTCTCGCCCAGCGAGGAAAGGAACTGGAACCAGGTGGCCTCGCTGTCGGCCACGCCGGCGGCGCGGGCGAAGTCGAGCCCGGTATTGAGGAAGATCAGCGCCAACGGCAGCAACAGCAGCGCGATGACCGTGCCCACCGAGGGCGGGTTTCGGACATCGTCATCGTCTTCGCCGCCGAACAGGCTGACCCGCAGCCGGAAATCGAAGCGCCTGGCGGCGAACAGCCCCCATAGATAGCCGGAGAGATACCACATCGGAAAGGCAATGATGATACCGACCAGCAGCACCAGACCCAGGTTGGCGTCGTAGAGTTCGGTGGCCGTGACCGGGCCGGGATGGGGCGGCACGAACACGTGCATGACCGAGAACGCCGCCGCCGCCGGCAGCGCGTAGAGCAGCACCGGGCCGCCAAGGCGCCGCGCCACCGCGAAGATGATCGGCAGCATCACCACCAGGCCGGCATCGAAGAAGATCGGGAAGCCCATGATCAGCGAGGCGATGCCGAGTGCAAGGGGCGCTCGCGCCTCGCCGAACAGCGATACCATCTTCTCTGCCAGCACCTTGGCGCCGCCGGAATGCTCCACCAGTTTACCCAGCATCGCGCCGAAACCGACCAGCAGCGCCACCGAGCCCAGCGTTTTGGCGAAGCTACCGGTCATGGTATCGACGATGGCGCCGGCCGGGATGCCGGTGGCGAAGGCGGTCAGCAAACTGACCAGCACCAGGGTCGGGAAGGCATGAAGATGAAAGCGGATGATCAGAATCAACAACAACGCGATCGCGACGACGGCGATACCGAGCAACGGGCCGGCCGACAGCGTTTGCGTCCACGTATCCATGTGAACCTCCGAAATGGAAGAGTGCGCCAACCACCTTGGCACGACCCGTGGCGGCTAAAAATGCGACATTGGTTTAGGATGGGTCGGACCTTTGTGTACCAATGTCGGACAAACGGGGATTTAATTTAACCGAGCCTATGCGCCGGCGTGGCCGTGCATGAAACGTCACCAGACCCTAAGCTCAATATAGTGGACCTGCCCTTTGCGAGAATGACCATGCTTCGCTTTCCTTCGTTTCGTTATCAATCTCCCGACATCGATACCAGCGGTAATGGCGATGGGGATCCTTATCGTTGGCTGGAAGCCGTCGACGGCGCCGAGGCGCTGGCATGGGTCGAGGCACGTAACCGCCAGGCCCTCGAGCGTTTCGCGGACGACACCTTCGATGGCCTGGAACGGGGACTGCGCGAGATTTTCGATGCCGACGACCGCATTCCCTTCGTGGTCAAGCGCGGCGAGCATTACTACAACTTCTGGCAGGATGCCGAGCACCCGCGCGGTCTGTGGCGGCGCACCAGCTGGGCCTCCTATCGCCAGCCACATCCCGAGTGGGAAGTGCTGATCGATGTCGACGCGCTCAACGCCGAGGAGGGAGAGAATTGGGTTTGGCATGGTGCGCGCTGCCTCGAACCCGATGATCCCGAAGCGCCCTGGGAGCGGGCACTGATAGCGCTCTCTCGCGGTGGCGCCGATGCCGACGTGACTCGAGAGTTCGATCTGATCGGCAAGCGCTGGATCGGCGGCGGGATCGATAATGAAGGCGAGGATGGTTTCACACGCGACGAAGCCAAAGGGGGGATGAGCTGGATCGATCGTGATAGCGTCTATGTCTATACCGATTTCGGCGATGGATCGCTGACGGCCTCCGGCTATCCGCGCCGGGTCAAGCGCTGGCGGCGGGGTCAACCACTGGAGGCGGCGGAGACGCTGTTCGAGGCATCCGAACAGGATCTGATGGCGGTGGCCTTTCGCGATCGAACCCGCGGCTACGAGCGCGATTTCATCCACCATGCGCTGGCGTTCTACGAGCAGCGCCTGATCGAACTCACCCCCGAAGGCGAGGTCACGCTCGACCTGCCGCTTTCCGCCGAGGCCGGGGTGCACCGCGACTGGCTGCTGGTACATCTGCGCGATGACTGGCAACTCGGCGAGGAGGACGGCGCCGGGAAATATACGAGTGGCTCGCTGCTGGCGATCGACTACGAGGCTTTCAAGCAGGGTGCGCGCGACTTCACGCTACTGTTCGCACCGGACGACCATCGCTCGCTGGAAGGCTTCGAGTGGACGCGCCACTACCTGGTGCTGGATATCCTCGAGGACGTCAAACACCGCTTCCAGGTGCTCACGCCGGGGCAGGGCAGCGGCTGGTCGCCGCGTCCGCTGACCGGCGTGCCGGAAACCGGCGAGATCGGCATTGCGGCGGTCGACGATGAAGAGAGCGACGAAATCTTCATCATTGTCACCGACTACCTGACTCCCACGACCCTGGCTCGCGCCGACCTGGCCAAGCCGGCTAGCCCGGAAATCATCAAGCGTGCGCCCGCGTTCTTCGATGCCGACGGCATGCGGGTCGAACAGCGCTTCGCCACCAGCCGCGACGGTACTCGGATACCTTACTTCCTGGTGCTGCCGGCGGAAGTTTCACGTGGAACGCCACTGCCGACGCTGCTCTACGGCTATGGCGGCTTCGAAATCTCGTTGACCCCCCATTACGCCGCCGGCGTCGGGCGTAGCTGGCTCGCGCGCGGCGGCGCCTACGCGGTCGCCAACATTCGCGGCGGCGGCGAGTACGGACCGCGCTGGCACCGCGCCGCACTCAAGGGCAAGCGTCACAAGGCGTTCGAGGATTTCGCCGCCGTCGCCGAGGATCTGGTCGCTACCGGCATCACCACGCCCGAGCGGCTCGGCATCCAGGGCGGTTCCAATGGCGGGTTGCTGGTCGGCAACATGATCACCCGTTATCCCGACCATTTTGCCGCGGCGGTGTGCGAAGTGCCCTTGCTGGACATGCGCCGCTATCACCAACTGCTGGCGGGGGCCTCGTGGATGGCCGAATATGGCGATCCGGACAGTGACGACTGGGAGGATTTCCTCAAGGATTACTCTCCCTACCACAACCTGCGCGATGACGTGGACTATCCGGCGGTGCTGTTCACCACTTCCACCCGCGACGATCGCGTCCATCCCGGTCATGCACGCAAGATGATGGCGCGCATGGAGGCGATGGGCTGTGACGTGCACTACTACGAGAACACCGAAGGCGGCCACGGCGGCGCGGCGGACAACGCCCAGCGGGCACGCCTGGGTGCGCTGGCGTGGCGTTTCCTGTGGGATCGTCTGGGCGGCGTATGAGTGCCGCCCGGGCTGGGAGAGGCAGGAGGAAAAGAGGGACATGCCTGATGTCAGGTCGGCGTGCCCACGCCGTTGCGCGCCCCCATCCTGAGCCCCATGGCATAGAACGCGTAGGCGCACAGCCCGGTGGCCGGCGCCGAGAAGGCGGCCAGGCCGGGCAACTGCATCACTACCATGCCCACCAGGGTGGCGCCGAACCAGGCGCTCAGGCCGCGTGCGTCGTAGGTGCGGGAGAGGCGCTCCGGCGCCGTCGCGCTATCCTCCACGCCGGGAGGGTGGGCCTGGATGTGGGCCAGCGCCACGCCGACCCAGGCCACCACGAACACGCCCTGATAGGCCAGCGCCTGGAGGATGTAGCCGAACACGTCCGCCATCATCAGCAGGTAGGCCAGCACGCCGATGATGCAGCCGGAGACCGCCTTGGAGAGCTTGGTGCCGGTGAGCTTGTGCACCAGCGCCTCGAAGTTGATCGTCGCCAGATAGTAGTTGGCGGTGTTGATGCGGCTCTGGGTCACCCATACCAGCAGCAGTCCGCCGAAGCCCATCAGTTCGAGCAGCCCGAGCACCACCGAAATTTCCGACAGACCTTCCACCGGAATCATGGCATCGAGCAGGATGCCGACGATGCCGCTGAACAGGAAGGTCATCAGGTAGAACGGTACGCCGAAGGTCACCCGGGCGTGGAAGGCGGCGTCCTTGCGGCGGCCGAAGCGGGCGTAGTCGAAGGTGAACATCATCAGCACCCAGACCCCCATGTAGTAGGCGAAGGTCTGGGCCCAGCCCCACGGCGAGGCGCTGCCTTCGGGCACCCGGGTCAGCCAGCCGTCGGGATAGCCGAACTCGGCGAGCGCCATGCCGACGGCGATCAGCATGCCGATGACGTAGGCCGGCAGCAGTACGCCGTTGAACTTGTCGAGCCAGTGCTGGACGCTGCCGAAGATCAGCGACGCGCCGAGGATCGCGACGATAGCGGTGCAGATGGCCATGCTCAGGCCGCCGCTCCATTCACTCAGCACCAAGGCCATCACGTAGCCCTCGAACACCGCGTAGTAGAGGGCGGTGGCGAAGAAGATCAGGCTTGCCAGCAGCGCGCCCGCCTGGCCGAACAGGCGGCGCGAGAACAGCCCCACGGTGAGCCCGGTGCGAATCGCGTAGCGGCTGATCAGGGCGTTGATCAAGCCGTAGGCGAGTACCGTGAGGACGATCCCGATCAGGGCGTTGACGGTGCCGTAGCTGCGCGCCATCGCCGCCGCCACCACCATGTAGAAGATCGCGCTGCATACCGCCCACCAGGCCATCATCAGATTGGCCCTGGGCATGCGCCCGGCATCGGGCACCGGGCATTCGGAAAAGTCGAGGTCGGCGCCTGTCTGCGCCTGGGGTGCGTTAGCCATGATGAAGATACCTTTTGTTGTGCTTGTCTTCGCAGGGTTTCAAGGGGCACCGGGCGGTGCGAAGTCATGGTGATGGGGCGGGTTTCTCCTTGGCTGGACCCGGCGCGGACGCCGGGCCGGTGGAGGGTCGTGGTGCTTACGGCATTCGCCGCAGTGCCTCCAGGGTGTCGCGATATTCTCGCCTTGCCGCCAGCGCCTGCTCGAGATCGACCGCCTCGAAGCGCACCTGCTGGTGCGGCTGGATCTGGCCGACCCAATCCATGTCGGCGCTGATCACGGTGCCGATCATGGCGTAGCCGCCGCCGGAGACGGCGTCGCGGTGCAGGATGATCGGCTCGCTGCCGCTGGGAACCTGGATCGATCCGATCGGATAGCAGGCATCGACGATGTTCGATGGGTCGTCGCCGGCGCCGAACGGTGGCTCGCGTTCGAGAAACGACAGCGACGAGCCGCCCTTGAGACGATAGCCGATGCGGTCGGCTTCGGAGGCCACCGCCCAGGTCTCGGCATAGAAGCGCTCGCGGCTTGCCGCTTCCAGGCGATGGTCGTAGATGCCGGGCACCACTCGCAGCCGGTAGTGCTTGGCGAAGCGGGGCAGCAGCGCCTCTGGCAGTCGACGGCCCGGACGCGGCGGCGTCACGGCGGGCAGCGTCGCCAGGCGGTCGCCGGCCTTCAACGGGCGGCCTTCCACGCCGCCGAGCCCGCCCAGGGCGTAGGTGCTGCGGCTGGCGAGCTTCTCTGCAACGTCGAAGCCACCCTCCACCGCCAGATAGAGGCGCGCCCCGGCGCGCACGAAATCGAAGCCCAGGGTGGCGCCCGCCGGCACCTCGAATACTTCGTTGAGCGGCTGCGGCTGGCCGTCGACCTTGGGCACCATCTCGGCGCCGCAGGCGGCCACGCAGCGGCGTTCGTCGAAGCGCAGCTCCGGCCCCATCAGCGCGCACTCCAGCACCGCCGCGCCCTCGGGGTTGCCGAGCAGGAGGTTGGCCGCGCGCAGCGAGCGCTGGTCCATGCCGCCGGAGGGTGGAATGCCCAGATGGTAGTAGCCTGTGCGACCCAGGTCCTGGACCGAGGTGGCGAGCCCAGGCTTGATCACGTCGATGGTCATTGCAGCACCTCCTTGACGCGGATGGCGGTGGCGTCGGGATCGCCCTCGAAAGCGTCCAGGTCGAAGGTGAACGGTGCCACCCGGGGGCGGAAACGTCCGGCTTCGGCATCCGCTTGCAGGCGGTCGTGGGTGGCGCGATCGATGGCGCGGTGTTTCACGATGTCGCCGGGACGGAAGAAGATCATCGAGTCGTCGATGTGCGGCTGGCCGCCATCGGGGTCGTAGATCGGCATCGGGGTGATGCCGAACATCTGGTAGCCTCCGGCGCCGCGCACCGAGTAAATGCAACTGAAGCAGCCGCCGTAGCCCACCGTCTGCTTGGGCGTGTCGGTGCGCGGGCGCAGGTACTTGGGTACCTGGAGCTGGCGTTCGCGCGGCACCATCTGGTACATGAACGGCAGTCCGGCGACGAACCCCACCATCGAGACGAACCAGGGGCTGGCGCTGTGGGCCTCGATGAAACCCGCGGGCGTGGAGAAGCCGTTGATCCGCGCGGCGTAATCGAGGTCGCTGCCTGAAGGGTCCTGGTGGCGGTCGCGGAAGCGCATCAGCGTCTCTCGCGTCCACGGGTCGTCGTAGAGCACCGGCACTTCGATCACCCGGGTCTCGAGGGTGCGTTCACGCTGGGCGGCGACCTCGTCATCCAGGCTCTTCAGGATCTCGATCAGGCGCTCGGCGGAGATCAGGTCGGGTTCGTAGCGCACCTGGTAGGAGGCATTGGCGGGGCAGATCTCGATGATCCCGGGCAGGGCCAGCGCACGCAGTCGTTGGGTGATGGAGAGGGCGCGGAAGAAGGCGTCCAGCGCCATCTCCTCGCTCACTTCCACGAACAGATATTCGTCGGCGGCCAGGCTATAGCGCGCCGGGGATGGCGTTTGGGTCGTCATCGCACGGCCTCCTTCGCGGGGGTGGTGGCCGGCCGAGAGGAGAGCCAGCGCTCGAGAAAGCCGGTATCCACCTCGGCACTGCGCAACTGCGGGGTGTCGAGCAGGCGGCGGTGCAGACCGGCGGTAGTGGCGAAGCCCTCCAGCACGAGTTCGTCGAGGGCTCGGGCGGCGCGCGCCAGGGCAGCGTCGCGGCTGTCGTCCCACACGATCAGCTTGGCCACCAGCGAGTCGTAGAAGGGCGGCATGCGATAGCCCTCGTAGAGGCCGCTGTCGACGCGCACGCCGGGGCCGCTCGGCCACGCCAGCCGCTGTACCACGCCGGGAGAGGGGAAGAAGTCGCGCTCGGGGTCCTCGGCGTTGATGCGCATCTCGACCGCCCAGCCGCGTCGCTGGATGTCGGATTGGGTGAAACGCAGCGGTTCGCCGCCGGCCAGGCGCAGCATCTCGCGCACCAGGTCGATCCCGGTCACCGCCTCGGTGATCGGATGCTCGACCTGGATGCGGGTATTCATCTCGATGAAGAAGAATTCGCCGCTGGTTTCGTCGAACAGATATTCCAGCGTGCCGGCGCCGAAGTAGCCGACATGCTCGGTCAGCGCCACCGCCGAGTGGCACAGCGCCTCGCGGGTGGGTTCGTCGAGGGCCGGCGAGGGGCACTCCTCGAAGATCTTCTGGCGGCGGCGCTGCAGCGAGCACTCGCGCTCGAACAGATGCACCGCGCGCCGGCCGTCGCCGAGTACCTGCACCTCGATGTGCCGGGCTCGGGCGATGAAGCGCTCGAGATAGACCCGGTCGTCGCCGAACGCCGCCCGAGCCTCGGCCTGGGCCGCCCGTAGCTGCGCATCGAACGTGCCGGCGTTCTCCACCACACGGATGCCGCGCCCGCCACCGCCGGCGGCGGCCTTGATCAGCAACGGGAAGCCGATGTCTTCGGCCAGCGCCAGCGCTCGGGCGGGATCGCTCACCGCCCCGGGGGAGCCGGGCACCACCGGCACGCCGGCGTCGATCGCCGTCTGGCGAGCCATCGCCTTGTCGCCCATGCGCTCGATGATGGCGGCATCCGGGCCGACGAACACCAGGCCGGCGTCGGCCACGGCTCGCGCGAAGGCGGCGTTCTCGGAGAGGAAGCCGTAGCCCGGATGTAGGGCATCGGCCTCGCAGGTGCGGGCCGCGTGCAGTATCGCCTCCGGGTTCAGGTAGCTTTTGGCGGCCTGGGGCGGTCCGATGCAGATCGCGGCGTCGGCCTGGCGCGCCGCCAGCGAGTCGGCATCGGCCTCGCTGTGGGCGACGATACTGCGGATGCCCAGTTCGCGGGCGGCGCGTACGATGCGCAGGGCGATCTCGCCGCGATTGACGATCAGCAGACGGCGGATCATCACTCGCCCTCCAGCGTGGCGATGGCTTGTCCCGCCTCGACCACGGTCTCGTCCTCGACCTCGAACGTGATCAGCGTGCCGGTGGCTTCGGCGCGCAGTTCGCAGAACTGCTTCATGACCTCTATCAGGCCGATCACGGTGTCCGCTTCGACCCGCTGCCCCGGTTCCACGAACGGCGGCTGGTCGGGGGCGGGACGGCGATAGAAGACCCCAGGGAACGGGGCCTGGATGGGCTGCTGCGGCATGCGGCTGCCTCCTCGTGTGTTGTGGTTGTTGGGAATCGGGCTCGGGGACGCTTACGCCGCCTGTTGTCTCGGCGACCGGATCTCGAAACCTGCCTGCTCCAGCGTCTCACGGGTGGCACGTATCAGCGCCAGTGCGCCGGGGGTATCGCTGTGGAAGCAGACCGACTGGAAACCGACCGCCACCCGGCGGCCGCTGATGCTCTCCACCACGCCGTCGCGACAGGCCGTCAGCACCTTGTGTGCCACCGCTTGGGGGTCGAGGGCGTCGGTCCGGCGCACCAGGATGATGCTGCCTTGATCGTCGTAGTCGCGGTCGGCATAGAATTCGTGCACCCGATTCAGGCCCGCCTCGGCGGCGGCCCGGTCCAGTGCCGAGCCGGCCAGGCAGTAAACCGACAGATCCGGCGCCACTTGGGATAACGCCCCGGCCAGAGCGGTGGCATAGGTCTTGTCCCGGGCCGCATGCATGTAGAGTGCGCCGTGCAGCTTGAAGTGATGCAGCCGTAGGCCTTCGCGACTGGCCAGTTCGCGCAGGGCGCCCAGTTGGTAGAGCGTATCGTCGACCAGTTCGTCGGCACTGGCGTCGATATGGCGTCGGCCGAAGCCGACCAGATCGCGAAAACTGGGGTGAACGCCGACGGCGACGCCGTGGCGGGCTGCCTCGCGCAGCACCCGGCTCATGGTGGTGGGATCGCCGGCATGAAAGCCGGCGGCGACATTGGCCGCGCTGATCAGGGGCAGGATCTGGCTGTCGATACCTTCGCCGATGCACCAGGCACCGAAGCCTTCCCCCATGTCCGCGTTGAGGTCGATTGTTGTCAATTGATGTCTCCTGAATCGCCTCATCCATTTATTACAGTTGTGCCGGGCCTGTGGAATTATCAATTCTTGTTTTGTATTTTCAAAAAATCCGATAGCCGGGGCCTTTCCATGTCACGCGATCTTTCCCTGCGCAAGTTGCGCTACTTCCAGGCCGTGGCCGAAAGCGGCACGGTGACCCAGGCGGCGGTCGATCTCAATGTGTCGCAATCTTCCATTACCACCGGGGTGCGAGAGATCGAGGAGCAACTGGGCGTGAGTCTGTTCCAGCGCACCTCCCAGGGGATGTTGCTGACCCAACAGGGCAGTCGCTTTCTCAACCAGGTTCAGCATGTGTTTCAGGCCGTCGACGAGGCCTTCGATGGCCTGCAGGACAGTTCGGCTTCGGTCACCGGCAGCCTGGACCTGGCGACGAGCTATACCGTGGCCGGCTATTTTCTGCCGCCGCTGCTGGCTCGCTTCCAGCGCCGCTATCCCGGGGTACGACTGCGTGTGAACGAGGCCCCAAGGCCGGAGATTCTCGACGGTCTGCGCAACGGGCGCTTCGACCTCGGCATCGTGCTCACCTCCAACGTCGACCAGACCTCCCAGGTCGAGCGCCAGCCGCTGTTGCACTCGAAACGCCGGCTATGGGTCAACAGCCATCATCCGCTGCTGGAACGCGAGGAGATTCGTCTGCGCGATCTGGTCGACGAGCCCTATATCATGCTGACGGTGGACGAGGCCGAACACACCGCGATGCGCTACTGGAAGCCCGCGGGGCTTTCGCCCAAGGTGCTGTTCAAGACCTTGTCGGTGGAGGCGGTGCGCAGCATGGTGGCCAACGGCACCGGGATCAGCATTCTCTCCGACATGGTCTATCGTCCCTGGTCGCTGGAGGGGCGACGGATCGTCCACATCGACCTGATCGACCCGGTGCCGACCATGGAGATCGGCCTCGCCTGGGGGCGGGGGGCGGAGCTTTCGCCCACCGCGCGGGCATTCCAGGAGATGGCGCTGGCATTCGCGCGCGAGTGATTGTCGGGGGCGCCTTGGTGATGCCGTGCCGGCTCGGGCATACTGCTCGGCATCACTCCTCCTGCGTGGAAGACCGAATCGATGAGCCAGAACGCGGTGAAACTCGGCGTGGTGATGGACCCCATCGCCGACATCAGCTACAAGAAGGACACCACCCTGACGCTGTTGTGGGCGGCGGAAGCGATGGGCTGGTCGCTCTTCTATCTCGAGCAGGAAGACCTCTATCTCTACGAGGGGCGTGCCATGGGAAGCGTGCGCCCGCTCGAGGTGTTCCGCGATCCCGAGCACTGGTTCGAGCTGGGCGAGCGCGAGACGATGGCGCTTTCCGAGCTCGACGTGATCCTGATGCGCAAGGATCCGCCGGTGGACAGCCACTTCCTCAATGCCGTGCACCTGCTCGGTTTCGCCGAACGCGAGGGCACGTTGGTGGTCAACCCGACCCGGACGCTGCTTGAGTGCAACGAGAAACTGTTCGCGCAGCAGTTCGTGCACTGCATTCCGCCGACGGTGGTCTCGTGCAATGCGACGGTGCTGCGCGCCTTCCAGGCAGAGCATGGCGATACCATCTTCAAGCCGCTGGACGGCATGGGTGGCAGCGGCATCTTCCATATAGGGCCGGATGGACGCAACCTTGGCGCGGTGATCGAGGAACTGACCGAACGCGGCCGGCGCCAGATCATGGCCCAGCGCTATCTGCCGGAAATCTCGGCCGGCGATACCCGCATCCTGCTGGTGGATGGCGAGCCGGTCGAGTACGGATTGGCGCGCATTCCCAGCGCCGGCGAGACGCGCGGCAATCTGGCCGCCGGCGGACGCGGCGTGTCGCGCGAACTGACCGACCGCGACTACTGGCTGGTGGAGCAGGTCAAGCCGATGATCCGCGAGAAGGGCCTGCTGTTCGTCGGGCTCGACGTGATCGGCGACTACATCACCGAGATCAACGTCACCAGTCCCACCTGCGTACGCGAGATCGATGACCAGCGCGGCACCGACATCGGCGCGCAACTGATGGCAGCCATCGCCAGACGGCTTGGATGATCACGTTGGCGAGGGGGCGGCGCATTGTCCTCCCCCGACTTATCCCCAGGTGGAGGTGTTACAATGAGGTATTTCCCTGCCGATCCGGTGGTTCGCGACGTCTGTCCGCCGGGACCGCCGCGTGACGTCCGATGGAGTCTCATGCAAAGCCTCAAACACTATTTCCTGATGGCGATGCCGCACTTGGAAGACCCCAACTTCGCGGGTACGCTGACCTATCTCTGCGATCATGACGACGATGGCACCCTGGGAGTGATCGTCAATCGCCCCTCGGAGCTGACGCTTGACGGACTCTTCGAACAGCTCGACATCGAGTCCGAACCCGGCCCCCACAACCAGGTGCCCGTCTACAATGGTGGGCCGACTTACCGCGATCGCGGCTTCATCCTGCATCGCGGCAACGCCAGTGACTGGGATTCCAGCATCCAGGTCGCCGAAGGGTTGGCGCTGACCACCTCGATGGACATGCTGCAGGCGATCGCCCAGCGGCGTGGTCCCGAGCAGTATCTGGTCGCGCTGGGCTGCGCCGGCTGGAAGGCGGGGCAGCTCGAGGACGAGCTCAAGCAGAATACCTGGCTCACCGTCGAGGGTAGCGCCGCCATTCTGTTCGATCTGCCGCCCGAACAGCGCCTGACCGCCGCCGCCGGCAGCCTGGGGGTCGATCTCAATCTGCTCACCCGCGACGCCGGACACGCCTGATGGCGGCGATGGCGGACAAGCACGGCCAGCGCCTGGTGATGGCGTTCGACTACGGCACCCGGCGCATTGGTGTCGCCGTCGGCAACGAGATGCTGCGCTCGGCGAGCGGCCTCGACCCGCTCGCCGCGCGTGACGGCATTCCGGACTGGGTGAGGGTAGAGCGCTTGCTGCACGAGTGGCAGCCCGACCTGCTGGTAGTGGGTCTGCCACTCCACGACGACGGCAGCGAATCCGACATGAGCGTACGCGCGCGCAAGTTCGGCAATCGTCTGCATGGCCGTTTCGGCAAGCCGGTGGCAATGTTCGACGAGCGCGGCACCACCCGCGCCGCCAAGCTCATCGCCCAGGGGCAGGGCCACAAGGGCAACTATCGCGAGCGCGGTATCGACGGCATCGCCGCGCAGC
>NZ_PZJU01000022.1:50792-71343 GCF_003206715.1 Salinicola peritrichatus
CAGATCCTCTACCTGCAGCAGGTGGGCAAAGATCGCCATGCGCATGGGAATGCCGTTGTCGGTCTGGCGGAAGATCGCCAGGCGCGGATCGCCGTTGAGATCGGTGCCGAGGTCGTTGGCACCCGGGCGGCTATCCCGCGGCAGCGGATGCATGACGATGGTGGTCGGCGAGCAGCGGCGGTCGAGGAAGCCGCGATCGACGACGAAATCCGAGGTGAGTTCGGCGAAGTTCTCGGACATCTCGGCGGTGAAACGCTCGCGCTGGATGCGGGTGGCGTAGATCACGTCCACGTCGTCGAAATTATCGGCCAGGCTCGGCAGGATTCGCACATGGTGGCCGCGGGAGGCCACCAGGTCGATCAGCGGCTGGGGCATCTCCAGCCCCGGCGGCGAGACCAGCGTGATCCGCAGTGGTTCGTAGAGCGACAGCAGCTTGATCAGCGAGTGGACCGTGCGGCCGTACTTGAGATCGCCGGTCAGCAGCAGATGCGCACCCGCCAGCGGCTTGCCCAGCCGCGCAAACTCCTTGGTGATGGTATAGATATCCAGCAGCGCCTGGCTGGGGTGCTCGCCCGGGCCGTCGCCGCCGTTGATCACCGGTACCCGGGTCGCCTCGGCGAATTCCGCCACCGAGCCTTGCTCCGGGTGGCGCATGACGATGGCGTCGACGTAGCCGCCCATCACGCGGCTGGTGTCGTAAAGCGATTCGCCCTTGGCCATCGACGAGAAGGTGAAGCCGGTGGTATCGCAGACGCTGCCGCCGAGCCGGCAAAACGCCGCGTTGAAGCTGATGCGGGTTCGCGTGCTGGCCTCGAAGAACAGGTTGCCGAGCACCGCGCCCTCCAGCACCCGGGTCACCTTGCGCCGGCTTGCGATCGGTTCCATGCGCTCGGCGATACGGATCAGATGGTCGACGGCGTCACGGGAGAGAGAGTCGACGGAGAGCAGGTGCGAAGGCATCACGAAACCTCGTTGGCGGATGGCGGAATCGGAGTGGTCGGGAAACGCCTGCGTAGGCATCCATGGCGTGTTTCCCCGGTGGCGATGGATCAGCCGGCGATAGTGTAGCGTTCGCTGCCGGTCGCTTCACGCGTCGCGGACGAAAAGTCGATGCAGCCACCGGCGCAGCCATGAATGAGAGCGTTTCCTGTGCCCCAACCGCCTGATTAACAGGGGTTAATCTCTAGCGACGAGATTTTTGCCGAGCATCGGCGACTGCCTATGCTTAAGTCAGTTCTTACTGACCGCGCCTGTGATGACGGGCGAATCCGAAGGCATGTCACAGCTAACAGGAGGCCGCCAGGATGGCAGAATCTCACTTTCCCCCGCAGGAACAGGACAAGCAGCCCGGCGACGAGCATCGCATGCACCCCGAGCCGGAATTCATTCGCGACGATTATCGCGGCAGCGACAAGCTCAAGGGCAAGGTAGCGATCATCACCGGTGGCGACAGCGGCATCGGCCGCGCCGTGGCGCTGCATTTCGCTCGCGAAGGGGCCGACTGCGCCGTGGTCTATCTCGATGAACAGCGGGATGCCGAGGATACCAAGGCGCTGGTCGAAGCCGAGGGGCAGCGTTGCCTGCTGATCCAGGGCGATGTCGCCGATTCCGGTTTCTGTCGCGAGGTCGTCAAGCAAACGCGCGGGGCGTTCGGCGGAATCAACATCCTGGTCAACAACGCCGCCGAACAGCACGACTGGGACGACGTCACCCAGATCACCGATGAGCAGCTGCAGCGGACGTTCGCGACCAATATCTTCAGCCATTTCTATCTGATCCGCGAAGCGCTCCCGCACCTGAGCGCCGGCGACACCATCATCGCGACGTCATCGGTCAACGCCTTCAAGGGCAACAAGAGCCTGATCGACTACTCCGCGACCAAGGGGGCGATTCAGGGGCTGGTGCGTTCGCTGGCGCAATCGCTGATCGATCGCGAGATTCGCGTCAACGCCGTGGCGCCGGGTCCGGTGTGGACGCCGTTGATCCCGGCCAGCTTCGAGGAAGATAAGGTCGAAAGCTTCGGCGGGCAGGTGCCGATGAATCGCGCCGGGCAGCCGAGCGAGATGGGGCCGGCCTACGTCTATCTGGCCAGCCAGGAGTCGTCCTACATGACTGGCCAGACGATTCATTTGAATGGCGGGGTGATCCTGAATACCTGAGGAAACACTGCATAAATGTCTGCGCAGGCGAATCGACTTCGTTGCGCGGTGCTCGCAATCCTCACATATACCCCAATATGCTCCGGTTGCTGCGCTCCGTGCGCCTTGCGCTTCATCCTGCTCGACGATTTATTCAGCGTTTCCCGGACGAAAAGTGCCTGCGCTCGCCGACTTTTCGGGCAAAACGACTATGCTGGCGGTTCGGTGGGCAGCTTGCCACCGATCTTGGCGGTGATCTCGCGGGCGGTTTCCGCCACCAGCCGGGCCAGTTCCGGCAGGCGGGAGTCGTCGATGCGGGCCACCGGGCCGGAAACGGAGATGGCGGCCAGCGGCATACCGCTTTCATCGTGCAGCGTCGCCGCGACGCAGTTGAGGCCGATGGCATGCTCCTCGCGATCGACGGCGTAGCCCTGGCGTCGGATCTCGACCAGTTGCTCGCGTAGCCTGCCGACATCGGTCAGCGTGTTGGGCGTTTCGCCCTCGAGCGTGCGACCTTCGATGATGCGTTTGAACTCCTGCGTCGGCATCCATGCCAGCAGTGCCTTGCCGACGCCGGAGGCGTGCAGCGGCGCTCGCGATCCCAGGCGGGTGATCATGCGCATCATCTGCTGCGACTCGCTCTGCGCCAAGTAGACCACCATGCCGTCGTCGCGGATGCCGAGATTGGCGGTTTCACCGGTGGCGGCGGTGAGCCGGCGCAGATAGGGGCGGGCGGTGGCGACGAAATCGCGCGCTTCGAGGAAGCTGTTGCCGATACGGAAGGTCTTGACGTCGATCTTCCACAGGCCGCTTTCGATATCCTGGGTGATGAAGCCCTGCTGGAACAGCGCCTGCAACAATCGATGGGTGGTCGAAGGCGCGAGCCCCACGTCCTCGGCGATATCGGAGAGGGCGAGACCGTCCGGTGCCGCCGCGAGGCCCTCGAGAATCGTCAAACCCCGCACCAGGGACTGGCTGTGCCCACCGGCGCTTTTGGACTCACCGGCCGGTCGTCCGACTGCTCTACGCTTTTGCTCCGTCACCCGTTCCCGCTCTCGTCGAAGTTCGAAAAATACGCTCGCCCGCGACTGAAGCGCGGGCGGCCGCGTTCAGGATAACCTTTCGACGCTGGGCTGTCTGCGCGTCGGCGGCTACGACTTTCGCGGCTCAGGCCTGCACCCGGCTCTCCAGGCGCAGCAGGGCGATACGATGGATCTGCTCGATGGCGGTGCGGCGCTCTTCGTCGAGAGCATGCTTCAAGCGGGCTTCGAAGGCGTCGAGGATCGCATGGCGGTCGAGACCGCGCACGGCGATCACGAACGGAAAATCGAAACGCTCGCGGTAGGCGGCGTTCAAGCGTTCGAAACGCGCGAACTCCGCCGGCGTACAGCGATCCAGCCCGGCTCCCGCCTGTTCGGCGCGCGAGTCTTCGGTCAGCGCATCGGCCACCGCGGCCTTGCCGGCGAGATCCGGATGGGCGCGGATCAGTTGCAGTTGAGCCTCGGGAGAGGCGGCCTCGACCTGCCCGCGCATCCGTGCGGCCAGCCCGGCGGGAGTATCGTGGCGCTCGTCGAGGCCTTGGTCCCAGCTCTGGGCCGCGATCCATGGCGAGTGTTCGTAGACGTCGCCGTAGCTGGCGATGAACGCCTCGCGCCCGAGTTGGCTCGGGCGGGGAGAGAGCCGATCCTGTGCCATGCAACCTCCGGTTGACCTTTGTATACAAAACGCCTTGAATGAGGCTAACCCCAATGCCGCCCGCCGATCCAGCCTTTTGCGTGTCGTCGGGCGCTCCGATCATGGAAGGGCACATGAACGAAACCGCCAAGGACGATCTCAAGGGCTATCTGACCACCCATGTGCTGGATACCGCCCAGGGCCGGCCGGCCAGTGGCCTGCGCATCGAGCTCTACCGGCTCGAAGGCGGGACCCGGGCGCGGCTGGCCGACGTGAGCACCAACGCCGATGGCCGCTGCGACGCGCCATTGCTCGAAGGCGGCGACTTCACCGCCGGCGTCTACGAGCTGTTGTTCCATGCCGGTGACTATCTCGTCGCCAGCGGCCAGCCGGACCACTTTCTCGACCGCATCCCGATCCGCTTCACGGTGGCGCGGCCCGACGAGCATTATCATGTGCCGTTGTTGTTATCGCCGTATAGCTATTCGACCTACCGAGGCAGCTAGAAAAGCGCTGCGACTCGGCCATGCGTCGTTAAAAATCGTCTCGACATGCTCATTAACAAATCGTTAACTCCGCTGTCTCAACGATTTTTGCCTAGCTTGGCCTTCGCTCGCGGCTTTTCTCACCGTTAGCGAAACTTCTCGATCGAGGAACTCTCTTGACCACGACATTGATCCGCAATGCCGACTGGATCGCGACCTTCGATGATGCCGAGCGCGAGATTCCCAACGCCAGCCTGCGCCTGGAGGACGACCGCATCGTCGCCGTCGGTCCTGCCGACGAATTGGACGGCCCCGCGGATATCGTCATCGATGCGCGCGGGCACATCCTGCTGCCGGGGTTGGTGAACACCCACCATCACTTCTACCAGACGCTGACCCGCAACCTGCCGGCGGGACAGAACGCCGAGCTGTTCGACTGGCTGGTGACCCACTACCCGATCTGGGCACGGCTCGATCCGGAGTCACTGTTCGCGGCCAGCCAGGTCGCCGCCGCCGAGCTTTTGCTCTCCGGCTGCGCCACGGCGGCGGACCACACCTACCTGTGGCCCAACGGCGCGCGGATCGACGACCAGATCGCCGCGGTCTCCGAACTCGGCCTGCGCTTCCACGCCTCGCGCGGCTCGATGTCGGTGGGCGAGTCCCAGGGCGGCCTGCCGCCGGACAGCGTGGTCGAGTCCGAGCGGGAGATCCTCGACGACACCCAGCGCGCGATCGAGCGCTATCACGACGCCTCGGAGCGGGCGATGACCCGCATCGTGGTCGCGCCCTGTTCGCCATTCTCGGTCTCGCCCGAGCTGATGCGCGACAGCGCCGAGCTTGCCCGACAACATGGCGTACACCTGCACACCCATCTGGCCGAGACCCGCGACGAGGAAGCCTACTGCCGTGAGCGCTTCGGCTGTACGCCGGTGGAGTACGCCGAGCGCCTCGGCTGGGTCGGCGACGATGTCTGGTTCGCCCACATGGTGCATCCGCATGCGGACGAGATTACGCGTCTCGGCCGGCACGGCTGTGGTGCCGCCCACTGTCCGAGTTCCAACATGCGCCTGGGCTCCGGCATTGCGCCGCTGATGAAGATGCACCGCGCCGGCATGCGGATCGGGATCGGCGTCGACGGCAGCGCCTCCAACGATGGCTCGCACCTGCTGGCGGAAGCGCGCCAGGCAATGCTGCTGGGACGTCTCGAGGGCGATCCGGGCGAGATCACCGCGCGCCGCATGCTGTGGTTCGCCACCCGCGGTGGGGCGGCGGTACTCGGGCGTGACGACATCGGTCAGCTCGCGGTGGGCAAGGCCGCCGATATCATCGGCTTCCGCCTCGATACACTGGCACTGGCCGGCGGCGCGCTGCACGATCCGCTGGCATCGCTGGTGTTCTGCCAGCCGCCCACGGTGGACCTGTCGATCGTCGGCGGCGTTCGTCGGGTCGAGGATGGACGGCTGCTGGGGATCGATCTCGAGACCCTGGTGGCACGACACAATGCCAGCGCGCGGCGGCTCGTCGCCTAGGCGCTGGTATCTCGCCGGGCGCCCGATACAATCGAAGCTTCCGACGACGCACGCGGGTGGAGCGAACGACGATGGGCAAGCGCGTGGACGCAGCGGCAGTACTGGAAGCAGAACGTGACGGAGCGACCGTGAAGGGTCGCAGAGGGGCCGGCAAGGCCGGCGACGGCGCCGAGCGTCACGAGACGATCTATCGCCAGATTCGCGAGGCGATCGTCGAGCATCGGCTCAAGCCGGGCGCGCGCCTGCGCGAGGATGCGCTGGCCGAGGTGTTCGGGGTCAGTCGCACCGGCATCCGCAAGATTCTTCAGCGGCTGGCGCTGGAATACCTGGTGACGCTGACCCCGCGGCGTGGCGCCAGCGTCAGCCGGCCGAGCATCGAGGAGGCGCGCGACGTCTTCGCCGCCCGCCAACTGGTGGAGTGTCAACTGATGCCCTGGGCCGCGCGGCGGCTGAAACCGGCGGACGCCAAGACGCTGCGCGAACTGGCGACGAGCGAACGCCAGGCGCTGCGTGCCGGCGAGCAGAGCCGCGCCATCCAGCTCTCCGCCCAGTTCCACCAGCGCCTGGCCCGGCTGGCCGGCAACACGCCGCTGGCGGAATTCGTCGAGCGGCTGTGTTCGCGCTCCTCTCTGATCCTGGCGGTCTACGGCAGCCCCGGTCATCTCGGCTGCGAATCCCACGACCACGACGAACTGGTCACGCTGCTCGAAAGCGGCAAGGAAGAGCGCGCGGTGGCTTTCATGCAGCGTCACCTCAAGGCGATCGAGGCGTCGCTATCGATCGAGGAGAGCCCGGACGAAACGCCGGATCTGCATGCGATCTTCGGCTAGCCATGTACACTCGCTCGATTGCTGCTGACTTAGTGGTTTGATTGCTCGAGACCATCAAGCCTCTCGATAGTTTAAGAAGCGCAAACTATCGTCTTTTGCAAGCGATTCGCTGCGTTAAGCAATTTCGAGGGCTTGCCTAATTCTTTCTGTGGCTGCTCCCTGCGTTTCTCATTCCTGGCCCATGTTTGGCTGATGCTGTTTTCTGTGCCTCTATCCGGATCAAACCTGTTGAGTGCGTAATAGTGCCGCTATACATTGGCTTATCAATTTAGGCTAGGGCTGCTTCGCCCGTGAGATCCAGCCGCCTCAGACGGGGCGGCAACACCATCGCCCATAGGAAGCGAAAACATGGCCGAGATGGAAGACCGCTGGTTATCCGTAGATGAAATAGGCAAACACCTGGGTGTTAGCAATGACACGGTATACCGCTGGATAGACAAACACTCCATGCCAGCCCACCGGGTGGGCCGTTTTTGGAAGTTCAAGAAAGATGAGATTGATGAGTGGGTACGCAACGGCGGAGCAAGTGACACCAGTGGCGACAATGGCAAGAAATCATAAGTCACTGGCCCGGTTCGGGTTTCGTTTCGAGCGGGGAGGAGCACACAGCTCCCGAACCGTGATGCTCGACGAACTGGCAACGCTCCTTGGCTATGTCGACCGCGAAGAAGTCTCGAAAGGCGACTACCTGCGTGCTGTCGAAGAGGACAACTGCCTCGCCAAACGCTCGGGAAAAACCCGGAGGTTGACCTACCGTCACCTGGCGGAACTCTATTCTCTGGATACCGCCCACATCCTGTTTCGCGCCCTCCGGCATTTTTGGAAGCGAGATGAAGCAGGGCGCCCACTGCTGGCCGTGCTGTGCGCCTATGCTCGCGACTCCATCTTCCGCTCCACGGCACCCTTTATCTTGAAATGTCCGGAAGGGACAGTGATTAACAGGGAGTTCCTGGAAGAATTTATCGATAGCCAGGAACCTGGCCGCTTCAGCAAGGCAACCCTGAAATCGACGGCGCAGAACATCAACTCAAGCTGGACCAAGTCTGGCCACTTGAACGGCAGGGTGAAAAAAATTCGCGCCCATCCCACACCAACCTCGGGGAGTGTTTCATACGCACTTTTGCTCGGATACCTGACCGGAGTCCGGGGGCAGGAACTCTTTCGCACCGAATATATAAAACTGCTCGACTGCCCACGCGACAAAGCCATCGAGCTCGCGGAGGGCGCCTCACGCAAAGGCTGGATAACCTTCAAGCGGGTAGGGGATGTGATCGAGGTGCTTTTCCCCAGCCTTATCAACCAGCAGGAACAGGAGTGGCTGCGTGAGCAGGGTTAGACGGTTAGTACAATCGTACAACAGGCATATATCAATCCCTTGGCGGGACGATGCGGCTGCCGCACAGCGCGTCATTTTCTGCGTGTACAACGAGAACGAGGAGCGCTGGCTCCGGGCCCGGGTCGATGAGTTTGAAATCGTCACCAAACAGGCCGGCCACGACTGGGCGCTGTTCGATTTGACCAACACCTTTGCGGCCTGGCTCAGTAGCCAGCGCTATGCCAAGAGCTACTTCCAGAAGCCGCATTTACTCGCCACTGTGCTGCCCAAGTATCTTGATTACATCGTGGACGAATTCGAGCGCTTTCTGGACAGCCGCAATATTGATGAGAACGCCGTGGTGGCAATCCAGGGCGTTGGGTCACTGTTCGGCTTCCTCAAGGTGAAGGATGTGGTCGACAAGCTTGCCCCCCGGGTACCCGGGCGGTTGCTGGTGTTTTTCCCTGGAAGCTACGAAAACAACAACTACCGACTGCTGGACGGTTACGACGGGTGGAACTATCTCGCCATGCCCATCACGGCGGATAAGGATTACTGAATAAGAGGTTGTTAATGAAGAATCGTGACATTTATCAGAAGGATCCAACCACCCGGAAGCTGGTCAACGAAGGGGTGGCAAGCGTCAACGACGAAACCACCAGCCATGCCCTCGCGGTTCTTCGCTACGAGCTGGAAACGTTCGTTTGCGATGGTCAGTACGAAAAAGGGATGTCACACATCCTCGAAACCTACCTCAAGAATATCGACCAGGCCCAGCAGCCGGCAGTGTGGGTAAGTGGCTTCTTTGGTTCTGGGAAATCACATTTGGTCAAAATGCTTCGGGCGCTTTGGCTGGATGCCACATTTGACGACGGGGCTACAGCGAGAGGAATTGCGAATCTGCCTAAAGGCGTTAGCGATCATTTGATTGAACTCAGCACTCAAGGAAAGCGCCACGGAGGGCTGCACGCCGCTTCCGGAACGTTAGGCTCGGGTGCGGAGGGAAGTGTTCGCCTTGCGTTGCTTAGAATACTTTTTAAGTCCGTCGGTTTGCCAGCGCAGTATCCTGTTGCTCGCTTCGTGCTATGGCTAAAGCGTGAAGGCATTCTTGATCAGGTGCGTAAGAACGTTGAGTCTAGAGGCTTCGACTGGCATGAGGAACTGGACAACTTTCATGTCGCTGAAGGCCTACCCCAGGCACTGGTGAGTGTTAAACCTTCGCTCTTCTCTTCAGAAGCCTCGTGCATGGAAGCACTGAATAATCAGTACCCGAATGTTCACGATATCTCTAGCGATGAAATGTTAAAAGCCATTCGTCAAGCACTAACGCGAGATGGCAAATTCCCGTTGACTCTGATCGTTCTGGACGAAGTTCAACAGTTCATTGGCGAAGACAGTCAACGCTCCATTGCTGTACAGGAGGTTGTTGAGGCCTGCTGTAAGAACTTTGGTGGCAAACTTCTATTCATTGGTACCGGACAGACAGCCGTGACCGGCACCAGTAATCTGAAGAGGCTTGAGGGGCGAT
Source organism: Salinicola peritrichatus (assembly GCF_003206715.1). Lineage (GTDB taxonomy): Bacteria > Pseudomonadota > Gammaproteobacteria > Pseudomonadales > Halomonadaceae > Salinicola > Salinicola peritrichatus. The sequence goes on from NZ_PZJU01000022.1 coordinate 60,292, forward strand.
TTACCATCCGCGTCGAGCTCTCGGACGCCGATGTCGATGCCGTTATCCGGCAAGTTATTCTGGCTAAGAAACCGGAGGCTAAAGCTCCCATTGAGCAGGTTATGCAAACCAACCTGGGGGAAGTTTCGAGGCACCTGAACGGTACCACTATTGGTCATCGTCAGGATGACTTGCCTTACTTTTCACAGGATTACCCAATTCTCCCAGTTCGCAGACGCTTCTGGGAAAACACCTTGCGTTCTCTGGATCCCACTGGCACGGATAGCCAGCTACGCAATCAATTGAGAATTGCGCACAAGGGAGTTCAAACCAACCTCGATAAAGACCTCGGAAACGTAATACCTGCTGACTACATCTATTTTTACTCTGCAGACGAGTTACAGCAGCATCGGATTTTGCCAAAAAAGGTCTATCAGAAGACCATGCAGTGGATTAATGGCACCGAAGACGAGCGTCTGATGGCCCGTGCCTGTGGCCTGGTTTTCCTGATCAACAAGCTGGGCGGCCAGAACAATGAAATCGGCATCCGTGCGACTATTGATACGTTGGCGGACTTATTGGTTGAAGACCTGAACCAAGGAAGCGCGGCTATCCGATCCAGGTTGGCAAAGCTTACTGAGGAAAAGCTCTCTAGTGGTGCCTTGAAATACGACTTACTTGTAAAGATCGGCGATGAGTACCGCATCCAGACCGAAGAGAGCGCCGCTTGGACCGATGAATTCCTCAGCCAACGCGCGGCCCTATCCAGCGAGGCACACCGCATTCATGCCGAGCGCGATGACCGTATCCGCCGCACCTTTGGCGAGGCGGCCCGCAAGCTGTCGCTGGTTCAGGGCGATGCAAAAGTCACCCGCGATATCTACCCGGTATTCGACGCACAACTGCCAGACGATGCCGACCAACGCATTTGCGTCTGGGTTCGGGATGGATGGAGCGGCGACGAGAACTCCGTACGCGCCGATGCCCGGCAAGCCGGTAACCAATCGCCCACCGTATTCGTGTTCATCCCCAAGCGCTCTGCCGATGACCTGCGGCACCATCTGATTGATTACAAAGCCGCCAGTGCCACCCTGGATAAGCGGGGCGTACCCAACACCCCGGAGGGCACAGAGGCACGGGCTGCCATGGAAACCACCAAGCAGACTGCTGAGGGCAAGATCCGGGAATTACTAAACGAAGCCTTCTCCGGAGCCCGTGTTTTCCAGGGGGGCGGTAACGAGATTCTGGGCAACGATCTCCAGGAAATGATCCTGGAAGCCGCCAACAACGCCCTGCAACGGCTTTACCCTCACTTCCATACCGCTGACCATGCCGGCTGGTCCAAGGTTTACGAAAAGGCCCAGAAAGGTGCCCCAGACGCCCTCAAGGCCGTGGGTGATGATGGCGAACCGGCCAAGAACCCAGTGTGCAAAGCCATTCTGGCAGCCATTGCCGGCGGCAAAAAAGGCGCGGATATTCGTACCCACTTTGAGTCTTCCCCCTATGGCTGGTCCCGCGACGCCGTGGACGGAGGCCTCCAGGCCCTGTTGGTGGCTGGCCTTATCCGCGCCCAGGACGAGCGCGGCCAACCTCTTGAGCCGTCCAGCCTGGAGCGCAAGAGCATTGGCAAAACCCTGTTCAAGGTAGAGTCCGCCACCGTCACTACGCCCCAACGTATTCAAATCCGTAAGCTGCTGCAGAAGGTGGGTTTGTCCGCCAAGCAGGGTGAGGAGCTGGCGTATGTGCCTCAGTTCCTGCAGAAGCTTTCCGGCCTGGCTGACGAGGCCGGCGGAGAGGCGCCCAAGCCGGAGCGCCCGGATGCCAGCTTCCTTGACGACATTCGCCTCACCGCCGGCAACGAGCAATTGGTGGCGCTCTATAACCGGCGCGAAGAGCTGGCCTCCAACATCGAGACCTGGGAGCACCTCTCGGAGCGCATTCACCAGCGCTGGCCCAACTGGGCGGTATTGAAGCGATTGATGTCCCACGCAGGCGGGCTCGACGATGCCGATGTCTTCCGGGCTCAGGTGGAAACTATTGAACAGCAGCGACAGTTGCTGACCGACCCCGACCCGGTGGCCCCGCTGATTACCAGTCTGACACAGGCGCTCCGGGATGCACTGAATCGACTGGACCAGGATTACCAGAAACGCCACGAGCAAGGCATGGCTCGCCTGGCCGATGACAGCAACTGGCAGCAACTGGAGCCCGAACAGCGAAACCAGCTGTTGGCAGACCAGCGCCTGACCCTGGCTGATCGGCCCGAGGTCACGGTTCAATCCACCCAAGAGGTGTTGAACACGCTGGATCAGTGCGCTCTGGCCATGTTTGCCGATCGCGTCGCTGCCCTTCCCAGCCGCTTTGACAATGTGGCCGTGGCGGCAGCCGAGCTGTGCGAGCCGGAGATCCAGTTTATCCATGTACCCCGCCGCACGCTGAAGACCGATGAAGACATCGATGCCTGGGCCGAGGAAGTGAAGCAACAACTCAAGGCCGCGCTGCCAGACGGGCCCATTTCAGTCAAATAAAGAGCCCGTCAAATAAAGAGCCAGTCAAATAAGGGGAATGACTTCATCCATGAGGACTGCCGCCAACATAGAGTCCCTGCTCCCAGAACTGGAGCATTGCATAGCCGACGACCTGGAAGACCAGGACCTCGACTTCAAGCAGTGGGACACGCAAAGCCGCGACAAAGCGGTAAGAACCGTGGTCCAGATGGCCGTATGCATGGCCAATGGCGGCGGCGGTACCGTGGTGTTTGGGGTAGCCGACCGGTCCCAAGGGCGTGAGAGTGCCATTATCGGCGTTCCGCCGGAAATCGACATCAACCTGCTGAAAAAGGCGGTTTACGACCAGACAGATCCGAAAATAACCCCGGTATTCGAAGAGCTGGCCGTACCGGAAGGCACCGGTCGCCTGCTGCTTATGCAGATCTACCCCGGTATGCCGCCCTACACCGACAGCGCTGGCCGGGGCACCATCCGTGTAGGCAAGGATTGCCAGCCGCTCACTGGCACCTTGCGCCGCAAAATCGGCGTGGAAACGGGCGAGACCGATTACACTGGCGAAGCCGTCTCCCCCGTGGACAACCAGTTACTATCCGCCACCGCCCTCGAGTCCCTACGCAATCAGGCCCGCAAGGAGCGGGCGCCGGAGGACTTGCTACGCCTGACCGATGTTGAGCTGCTGTCCACCTTGGGCCTGATCAAGCACGGCAAACTGACTCGCGCGGCGCTGTTGCTGGCCGGTACCGAAGCCGCCATCCGGGAACGTCTCCCCGGCCACAACTGGACCTTCCTGCAAATGACCTCGGATACCGAGTACGGCATCCGGGAGGATCGGGTCAGCGCATTGCCTTTGTCCGTTCAGCGCATAGAAGAACTGCTGGTCCCCTTCAACCCGATCACCACCTATCAGCAGGGCCTGTTCCACTACGAATACCGCACCTGGCCGGAAATCGCCGTGCGCGAGGCGTTGATGAACGCCTTTTGCCATGCGGATCTGCGCATCGCCGGGCCGGTGATGGTCAAGCTTTACCCGGACCGGCTGGAAATCAGCAACAACGGGGGCTTCATTGCCGGCATTACTCCCAACAATATCCTCCATCACCAACCCGCAGCCCGAAATCCGCTGCTGGTGGAGGCCCTGACACGCTTACGCCTGGTCAACCGCAGCAACCTGGGGATAAACCGGATGTTTTCCGCCTTGCTCATTGAGGGCAAGGAGCCACCGCAGATCCGCGAGATCGGCGAATCCGTGCTGGTGAGTTTCCCCAAGCGGGACCTGAATGCCGCCTTCCGTCTGTTCGTGGCCGAGGAGAGCGAGCATGGCCGCAATCTGGGCGTGGACGAGCTCCTGCTGCTGCAATACCTGCTGCAACACCCGGAGTTGGATACCGGAACCGCCGCAGCCCTGTGTCAGCGCAGCGAGGCGGAAATCCGCGAGCGGCTCTCGGCCATGGAGTCCGCCGGCTATATCGAGCATGGCGGCACTGGCCGGGGGGCCTATTGGTGCGTTCACCCGGACCTCTATAACCGTCTGGCCGAAGACGGTCAGGGCGAGGCTCGCCGCCGCATCGACTGGGAGGCCGCCAAAACCCGCGTGCTCAGTATTCTGATGGAGCGCGCACGCCGCAACGAGCCGGGCCTGAGCAACAAGGAAATCCGGCAAATCACGCGCTTTGACCGCAACCAGGCCCGGCGCCTGATGCAGGAGCTGATGCAGGAGAACACCGGCCTCCAGCAGGTGGGTGAGCGGCGCTGGGCGCGCTATGAGTACAGCAATGCGCGTCAGTATTAAAATGCGCATAGATAAGACCATATGCGCAGACTATGCGATTATTGGTAAAATTGCGCATATCAAGTCGCACCGATGCGACAGGAAAAAGTGCTCTCACGGTACAAACGCCGTAGCCGTTGCATCACTTTCAGGATTGGGGAAGTAAAAGAACATGCAGCCACTCGACAAGACTCTGAGAAGCCAGTTGGAGCGCGCCGTTAAGGCCGCCCGGGACACCGCCGAAACCGGTGCCCGCGCCGCCCTGGACCAGCTGGGTGTGGCAGACCCCACACCGGCCGCGCATCTGAGCGAGACCGAGCGGGAGCTGCGCCGCCGCTTGCGTGCCCATGGTCGACAGTTGGGTGACTCCCTGAACGGTGGCAAGGTCCAGAGCATGGACCGTTTGGTGGAAGAGGTTGCCTACGAGCACTGGCACCGCATGCTCTTTGCCCGCTTCCTGGCCGAAAACGACCTGCTCATGTACCCGGACCCGGACGAACCGGTGGCCATCACCCTGGAAGAGTGTGAAGACCTGGCTGCCGATGAAGGCGCCGCCAACGGCTGGGAACTGGCCGCCCGCTATGCGGCCCGTATGCTGCCGCAGATTTTCCGGCTGGACTCCCCGGTCTTCCAGCTCACCTTGCCACCGGAGCACCAACAGGCTCTGGAACGCCAGGTCGCGGGCCTGCCGCTGGAGGTGTTCACCGCCTCCGACAGCCTGGGTTGGGTTTACCAGTTCTGGCAGGCCAAGAAGAAAGAGCAGGTTAACCAGTCCGAGGTCAAGATCGGCGCCCGGGAGCTTCCCGCCGTCACCCAGCTCTTCACCGAACCCTACATGGTCAGCTTCCTGCTCGACAACTCCCTCGGTGCCTGGTGGGCAGCCCGGCAGCTCAGTGAAAGCGATCTGAAACACGCCGAAAGCGAAGAAGAGCTGCGCCAGAAGGCCTCCATTCCTGGTGTTCCCCTGGACTATCTGCGCTTTGTAAAACAGGAAGATGGAGCCTGGACACCGGCTGCCGGCACCTTTGATGCCTGGCCGGAACAACTGGCCAACCTGAAAACCCTGGACCCCTGCTGCGGCTCCGGCCACTTCCTGGTGGCCGCCTTCCTGATGCTCGTGCCCATGCGCATGGAGCGCGATGGCCTGTCCGCTCGCGACGCCGTGGATGCGGTGTTGCGAGAGAACATTCATGGCTTGGAGCTGGATCAGCGTTGTGTGGAGCTGGCCGCTTTTGCGTTGGCCCTGACCGCCTGGAAATACCCCGGCGCCGAAGGTTACCGGCCACTGCCGGAGCTGCACCTGGCCTGTACCGGCCTGTCCGTCAGCGTTGCCAAGGAAGAGTGGAAGCAACTCGGATTGGGCAAGCACAACCTCACCATTGCGCTCGACTGGATGCACGACACCTTCAGGGACGCACCGGTACTGGGAAGCCTGTTGAACCCCGCCAAGGCTGATGCCGCCAAGCTGGTGAAGTGGGAGGAGCTGTCCACCACCCTGAAACAGGCCTTGGAAAACGAACAACAAGGACTATACCAGGACCCGCAAGCGGGAGGGGGCGAAGCCCAACACGAGGCCGCCGTAGTGGCCCAGGGGCTGGCCAAGGCGGCGACTCTCCTGGCTGATCAATACCAATGGGTGATTACCAACGTCCCATACCTGGCACGGGGCAAGCAAAGTGACCGATTGAGAGACTTCTGTGAGCGGCACTATCCTGCTGCAAAGAATGACTTGGCCACAGTCTTCCTCGACCGTTGCTTAGAGCTATGTGTCGAGGGCGGAACCTCCAGTATTGTGCTGCCGCAGAACTGGCTGTTCCTGACTAGTTACAAGAAGTTCCGCGAAAAGCTGCTCAAGAACGATACCTGGCATTTGATTGCCAGGCTTGGGCCTCAGGCCTTCCAAACCCCAATGTGGGACTTCAATGTTCAACTAATCTCTATCAGCCGGGGTAATGACGCTCAGGAATCTGGCGGACTGTTCGGTGATGTGGAACATACCAATCTGATTCGGGGCGTGGATGTTTCAGAGCCGCGCACGGCGGCTGAGAAGGCTGAGCAGTTGTTGGTGACAGAAGTTAAGAGCGTTGATCAGGCGAAGCAGTTGGAGAATCCTGATGCTCAATTTACTTTAGAACCAATCACAAGTTCAGATTTCCTTTCGTCCTCGGCCTCGGCGCTATCGGGCTGCTCTGCAGGGGACGCCCCAAGATTTAATCGGTACTACTGGGAGGTAGAAAGCCTTGGCAGCGGAACATGGCGTTTTCTCCAAGGCACGGTTTCGTTAGGTCGGCTATACGGCGGTCTAGAGGAAATTACTTTTTGGGAGAATGAGCGCGGTGAAATGTATCGCCTCGCGCAAAGCGTTAAGCATTTGAACCACGCGGCTCAAAATTGGCTTCGTGGAAAGCCAAATTGGGGCAAACCCGGAGTCGTCGTGAGTCAAATGAGAGATCTTCCACCAACTTTGTATTCGGGGGAAATTTACGACTGCAATGCTTGTGCGGTTGTTCCTGACGACCCCAAGCATGTGACCGCTCTTTGGGCATTCTGTGAATCAGGCGACCATGGAAAAGCCGTCCGCGTTGTGGACCAGAGCCTCAAGGTCACACCGCACAACTTGCTTAAAGTCCCCTTCGACCTCGACCACTGGACCAAAGTCGCCGAAGAAAAATACCCCAACGGCCTGCCTAAGCCCTACACCGACGATCCCACCCAATGGATCTTCCACGGCCACCCCTGCGGCTCGGTCGTCTGGGATGAGGAGCAAAAATGGACGGCCCACGGCCCTCTGCGCACCGACAACACAGTCCTGCAAGTCGCCATTGCCCGCCTGCTCGGCTACCGCTGGCCCGCTGAGCTGGATACCGACATGGAGCTGGCCGATGAGCAGCGTGAATGGGTGAAGCGCTGCGAAGCTCTGTTGCCCTTCGCCGATGAAGACGGCATTGTTTGTATTCCTCCGGTGCGCGGTGAGGCCTCAGCCGCTGACCGCCTGCTGAACCTGCTGGCCGCTGCCTACGGCGACGCCTGGTCCACCGATGTTCTGGCAGAACTTCTCAAGAGTGCCGACCACGCCGGCAAAACCCTGGAAACCTGGCTGCGCGACAAGTTCTTCACGCAACACTGCAAACTCTTCCAGCACCGCCCCTTTATCTGGCACATCTGGGACGGCTTGCCGGATGGCTTCTCGGCTTTGGTCAACTACCACCAGCTCGACCGCAAGAACCTCGAAACCCTGATCTACACCTACCTGGGCGATTGGATTGGCCGCCAGAAGCAGGACAAGAACAACGGCATCGACGGTACCGAAGAACGCCTGGCCGCCGCCGAATCCCTGAAGAAGAAGCTGGAACAGATCCTCGAAGGCGAAGCCCCTTACGACATCTTCGTCCGCTGGAAGCCCATTGAACAACAGCCCATAGGCTGGGACCCGGACCTCAACGACGGCGTCCGTCTCAACGTCCGTCCCTTCATGACCGTAGGCGACGTCAAAAAGAAAGGCGCCGGCGTCCTGCGCGACAAGCCCAACGTCAAATGGACAAAAGACCGTGGCAAGGATGTGGAGTCAGCGCCCTGGTACCAAACGTTCAAGGGTGAGCGGATTAACGACCACCACCTGACGCTTGCTGAAAAAAGAGCCGCACGGGAGAAAGTCTAATGAGCGGCGATGATAGACAACGCGCTCTGGGTGGCCTTCAGATAACAGCAATGGAGGCCGAAACCACCCAGGCTATAGAGACCTTATCCCTGTCTCCCGCTTTGGTAGATCCGGGGCTTATACCTATCCTGGAAAACCGTTTTACCGAAGCGCAGCGTTGTCTCTCCCATTCCCCTATGGCCACTATTATGTTGTGCGGCTCCTTACTGGAAGGTTTGCTACTTGGCTTGGCGAACAAAAAGCCTGCGGACTTCAACCGGTCCCCGCAAAGCCCCAAAGATGAAAGCGGCAAGCCAAAACCGTTTAAAGACTGGAGTCTCGCACAGCTTATAGATGTTGCTCACAACATTGGCATCCTTCGGCTCGATGTAAAGAATTTCGGGCAACATCTGAGAAATTTCCGTAACTACATCCATCCCTACCAGCAGATGAAAGAGGGCTTTGATCCGGACAGGTACACCGCTGAGATGAGCCTTACCGCTGTTAAGGCGGCAATCTATAACCTAGCCAGTAACGTGAGGCCTGAGAAAGATGAACTTTCAGATGACTGGAAGAATCATCCAGATGCGACCCTGTTAGCACTGGTAAGTCTGGTTGGATCATGGAATGAAAAGAAGCAAGCTGACAAGGAGGCTCTATCTCGTATTCTCGATATGAGATACGAAGATTGGATTAAGGTGGCTCGTGAAATATTACACCTGCCAAATAGCCCCTTATCGTTGAAAGATGGCGTGTGGGTTGTAACCCATCGGAAAGAGTTATTTAAGCTTCTGGGCTCGAGAATTCTTGATCCAAACCTGGAGGTATTTAAATCGCTGGCCATTACTGTTTTGAAAGAACAGGATCCCGCTTTTGAGCTGCCACCAGAAGAGCGTTATGCAGCTAGCATTCACGGGAAAGTACCAAGCTATTCCCCCGCAATGCGCAGCGGGCTTGCAGAAGGGTTGGCCATTCTGGGTTGTTATGCGGAAGCTTGCAGCAACTGCACCCTTGGAAATGCCGACATAACAGCCGTTTTGGCGATTCGGGATATCTTTGACGGAGCGGATTGGGCGTTATGGGGAAGCCTTAACGGTCTGCTTCCTACCTTGTCCGAAGCAGCGCCCAAGGAATTTCTAGATGCCATAGAAACAGCTTTACGGTCATCCCCTTGCCCATTCGATGAGCTCTTCGCTCAGGAAGGCGTTGGCATCACCGGCAGCAACCATATGACAGGGCTGCTCTGGGCGTTAGAAGGTATAGCTTGGGATGAGCAGTATCTTGTTCGAGTATGTGATCTGCTCGCTGAACTAGCCAGCCATGATCCAGGTGGCCAATGGGCAAACCGCCCAGCCAACTCCTTGACCGACATTTTGCTTCCCTGGATGCCGCATACACTTGCAAGCATTGAAAAGCGCAAGGTAGCGGTACAAACCGTTATCAAAGAATGGCCAGACATTGGCTGGAGCCTTTTATTAACCCGCCTCATTCACGAGGGTGCTGATTGAGCGGTCTGAAGGTACTGACTGGTGGCATCGCTTATCAGGATCGGCTTCTTCAGCGCGAATAGCTGTTGAGTAATGCCAAAACGCTGAAATTTCCCCGCTTCCTTATAGCTCTTTGGAATCAATGGCGACCGTCCAAGCAGCCGTGATCGCCGCCCGCCGCTCCGGTCGCTCGCTTTCTGATGCTGTGGTGGTCTCGCAGAAGCGTCAGCTCAGTGCGGTCAGCTTCGGCAGCCCCTTCAGCAGCGTCGGCCACCACTTGTCGGCGGCGGCACCCAGATGAACGGTGATTCGCCGAGCGTGCAGTCTCAGCGTGGCGGCGACCTTCAGCACCTGCTCGCGCATCCGGCTGAGGCTCCAGCCTTGCCGGGTCTGCCGCTCCAGCAGGCAGCGCAGGCCATGCAGGACCTGGTAGGCGTAGAGGCTGAGCAGCAGGCTCACCTCGTTGCGTGCCATCACGTCCTGAACGGTGGAGGCGCCGCGATCGGTCGACGAGAGGTGCACGTCGAGCGCCGACTTCACCTCGCCCATGTGCGCCTCGGCGCTGCCGCGCTTGCGGTAGAGCGCCAGGACCTTCTCCGGCGGCCAGTCGAACTTGCCGAGGTTGGTGACCAGGAAGAAGGCATGCAGCAGCAGGTCATCGGGGCGTTCCTGCACCACCAGCACCACGCGACGCGGTGCCGACCAAGAGCCCGCTTGATACTCCAGATCGTGGCACCACTCGCGAGGCTGCTCGGGTGGCCGGCCGGGTGGCCGCTTCAGGTGCGGTGCCGCCAGTTTCTGCAGGCCGGAGTGACTGCGCAGTCGGCCCAGGTACTCGATGTCGCACTCTTCCAGGGCCTCCAGCGTCGCGTTGTCGGTGAAACCGGCGTCGATGCGCACCCGAACCTGGGCGCCGGTGCTCTCGTTGAGTCGCCGCACCAGATGCGGGATCCAGGTGTCGGCGTTCTCGGCCGGGCCGGCGTTGCCCTCGCGCAGCAGGCCGCCCACCATGTCGCCGGTTTCTGCCAGCGAGGCGACCAGCGGTGAATAGATCCGCGCGCCGTACAGGCCATGATAGGCCGAGCCGCCCTGGTGGCCGTGGACCTCGATCGGCAGGCCGTCGATGTCCAGCGTCAGCTGCTTGGGGCGCTCGCCGTTCTTCAGCGCGGTCAGGCGCCAGATCACCAGTCGCAGCAGGCCTTCGTGCACGGCATCGATATTGTCGCAGCGCCCGAGGCAGGTCAGCAGCCGCGACAGCGTGGCTTGAGAGGGCCGGTCCTGGGCCAGGGGCGTTGTCCCGCGCGCATCGCTGCAGGCCAGCTGCCAGAGCGGATCACGGCGCAGCGTGTCGGTATCGCTGAGGTCGATCCAGCCCATCGCACGCTGCAGCACCAGGGTACGCAACTGGCTGGCCAGCGAATGAAGGATGCGCAGCGGGTGGCGTCGATCGACCAGATTGTCTTCCAGCGCCTCAATCACGCCGCTGTTGTCGAGGGCTTCACGCAGCAGCAGGGCGCCGCTGTCGCTAGTGGTGCGCTGGCCGCTCAGCTCAACACGGACAGAGCCGTTGCACGAGGGCGACCAGGTCGTTAGGGTTTCACCCATAGCGGATGGCTCTCTTGGTTCAGATTCTTGGCGGAACACACTGAATTTTCAAGAGAATACCATCCG
>NZ_PZJU01000023.1 GCF_003206715.1 Salinicola peritrichatus
TCCCGCTTGAACTCGATGGAGAATGAACGACGTTTTCTAGCCATGGATCACCTCTACTTTGATGGCGACGATACCACCTAAATGGGTGTCCGGGTAATCGCAACCTCAGGAGCAATACCCATGCAGATCGCATCATTCATGCAGCGTAAAGGCACCATCATCACGCTGGCCGCACTCTTCGGCGCCCTGGTACTCGCCACCTCCGACGCCTCTTTCGCAGGCGGTGGTGGTACCGAATTCGAAGACGTGCGGCGACTCTCGTTCGACCGCGAGGCCAGCATCGCCAAGGCACATCAGTTGATCGACCTCTACGAGCGTACCGGCATCGGTCGTGACAAGGTGCTGATCAAGCTAGCTTCGACCTGGGAAGGCATTCGTGCTGCCGAGGTACTGGAGCGCGAGGGCATCCAGTGCAACCTGACGCTGCTGTTCAGCGATGCCCAGGCCCGTGCCTGCTTCGATGCCGGGGTCTATCTGATCTCGCCGTTCGTTGGCCGTGTCACCGACTGGTACAAGAAGGAGACCGGCAAGGACTACGCGTCCGAGGAAGACCCCGGCGTACAATTCGTGCGCGGCGTGTGCCGTTATGCCAGCGACTATGCCTACGACACGGTGGTCATGGGCGCGAGCTTCCGCACCACGGGGCAGATCCTCGCGCTGGCCGGCTGCAATCGCCTGACCATCTCGCCGCAACTGCTCGAGGAACTCGCCGCGGCACAGGGTGAGGTCGAGCGCAAGATCAGCGACGTGGGCGAAGCCGCCGAGCGCCTGCCGGCAATGAGCGAAGCCGAATTCCGCTGGGGGCATAACCAGGACGCCATGGCCAACGACAAGCTGGCCGAAGGCATCCGGCGCTTCGATGCCGACCAGGTCTCGCTGGAACAGCGCCTGGCCGAGCGTCTGGGTACGTAAGGAAATGTTTTTTAGGCTATTGGCATGTAACTTGCTGTGGTTCGATACCGCCATGCTCGCTTGAAAGCGATGCGGGGCCTCCCCGATACAGGAGATCGAACCATGCAGGACAACAATATCCTCGGCCTGGCCTACGATATTTCCGAAATGACCCGCGAGAAGGTGGGGCTGATCGAGTCGATCATGCGGCGCACTCAGATACTCGCGCTCAATGCGCGTATCGAGGCGGCTCGGGCTGGTGCAGCTGGGGCTGCCTTCGGTGTCGTCGCCCAGGAAATCGGCGATGTCTCTACCGGCATCAGCGGTATCGCCAGCGATTTCCGCACTCAGGTGGAGCGACACACTGCGCGCATCGAGGAGGCCGGAACCACCATGGAAACCGAATTCCATGGCCAGCGCCTGACGGATCTTGCACTGAATGCCGTGGAAATCATCGACCGCAACCTCTACGAGCGTTCCTGCGACGTACGCTGGTGGGCCACCGACAGCGCTGTGGTCGCCGCTGCACAAATGCCTGATGATGGAGAACGAACCGGCTACGCCGCCTCGCGTCTGGCCACTATCCTGCGTTCTTACACTGTCTATCTTGATCTGTGGATCACCGACCGCCAAGGACGTGTCATCGCCAATGGCCGTCCCGAACGCCGTTGGCACCGACGTCTCGCGCAGTGCCTGGTTCCGTCAGGCCATGCGCACCGCTACCGGAGACGATTTCACCGTGGCCGACATCGCTCGTAATACCCAACTCGACGAAGCCGCCGTGGCCACCTATGCCACGGCCATTCGCGAGGAGGGGCGCTTCGACGGCGAGCTGCTGGGTGTGTTGGGCATCTTCTTCGGCTGGCCCCCCCAGGCCGGCACCGTGGTGTCGGGTGTGGGACTCTCCGACGAGGGGCGCGAGACCAGCCGGGTCATGTTGCTCGATGCCAAGCATCGCATCATTGCCGACTCGCGCAGTGAGGCTACGCTCGGCGAGACCTATCCTCTCGCACCGGAAGCCAGAAAACGGGGCTATGACATCTACGACGATCGTATCGTCGCCTTTGCCGAAACGCCGGGTTACGAGACCTACGCTGGCCTGGGCTGGTACGGCGTCATCGAGTACCGGCTCAAGGCGTCTGCGGGCGCGCCCCGGCGGCGGGAGTCTGCCAAGCTAGCTGCACTATGATGGTGCTGATCATTTATCAATGAACGACCTGCTCTTCATCGGCGCCTGAAAAGGCGCCGATGTTCTGCAAAACCACTGCTTACCCTTTCCAAATATCGGCCAGAATCTCGAAGGAGCGCAGACGGTCAGCCTGGGCATAGACCTCGGTAGCGACCATCAATTCGTCAGCGCCGGTCTGCTCGAGGAAACGCTCCAGGCCGTCACGTACCGTCTGCGGCCCGCCGATCACCGCCGCGCCGAGGTTCTGGTTGACCATGGCCTGCTCCTGCGGTGACCAGTCAAGCTGTTCGACCGGTGGCAGGGCGCGAGTGCTGCGGCCTCGGATCAGGTTAAGGAACTTCTGCTGGGCGGTGGTCGCCAGGAAACGCGCCTGCTCGTCGCTGTCGGCGGCGATCAGCGGCATGCCGACCATCGCGTAGGGCTTGTTCAGCACCGCGGAGGGGCGGAACTGCTCGCGATACAGGCGTAGCGCCTCGAACAGATAGCCGGGCGCGAACTGCGCGGCAAAGGCGAAGGGCAGGCCCAGGCGTGCGGCGAGCTGGGCGCTGTAGCCACTCGAGCCGAGCAGCCAGATCGGTACATGCGTCCCTTGGCCAGGCATGGCACGTACGCGCTGGTGGAGCGCCGGATCGCCCAGGTAGCGGCGCAGCTCGTCGAGCTGATCGGGGAAGTCATTCACGCCGGAGCGCGGATCGCGACGCATCGCCGCCATGGTAGCACCGTCGGAGCCCGGCGCACGGCCCAGCCCCAGATCGATGCGCCCGGGATAGAGCGTTTCCAGCGTGCCGAATTGCTCGGCGATTACCAGTGGCGGATGGTTGGGCAGCATGATCCCGCCGGCACCCACGCGAATGCGCTGGGTGGCACCGGCAACATGCCCGATCAGCACTGCGGTAGCGGCGTTGGCGATGCCGTCGATGTTGTGATGCTCGGCCAACAGTAGCGCTGGAAGCCCAGCGCCTCGACATGCCGGGCCAGTTCGACGGTGTTGGCGAAGGTCTCGGCGACGTCGCCGCCCTGACGGATCGGCGCCAGGTCGAGGACGGATAACGGTGTGGAAGCGAGTCGGCGCATGGGGCCTCCTGAACGATGAGTGGGACGTGGTCGTTAGCGTCCTCAGTAGCCGTCAAGATGGCGATGCCCTACGGAAATCTCAAGTCGAATTGCCGACTAATGTCGTGCTGACAGGCTAGACATTTTCCGGAGTGAAGATATCAATGGGTAGTATGATTCGCTTCGACGCGCCTGGTTGCGTGTCCATGTCGCTATCCAGGGAGGCCAGCAAGGCCGCCACTGCCCGTTCGGCCAGTTCGCGACGAGGCAAGGACAGTACCAGGTCGACCGTGCCATCAATCAGGGCAGCTCGTGTGGTTGCTGTCAGATCGTGGCAGATCGTCACCAGGCCTGGGCGCGGAGATTCGCGTAGGACATCGATGACCCCTTCGATACCGCCACCCGCCACGTAAAGGCCACCGAGAGTCGCCTCGCTATCGAGCAGGCGACGCAAGGCCTGTGCCGCCACGGCCGGATCCTCTCCGGTAAAAATTGGCTCGATCACCGAAAACTGTGGTGCTCGCTCACGCAAGTAGCCCCGAAAGCCGGTCTCGTGCAGCTCCTGGCTGACATAGCGATGGCTGCCGGTAATGATGCCCAGCGGCCCATGCGTGGCCATGCGGGACATCGCCCAGGCTGCCGTACGACCTACCTTGCGACAATCATGACCGACGTAGCCAGCACAGCCGCTGTCGGCCGCCAGGTCCGTGACCAGGGCGAACACCGGCACGCCCTGATCGCGTAACTGGCCGATGGTCTGCGCCACCACGGGATGGTCGGTCGACACTACGCCGATGGCATCCACCGTGGCGCCGAGTCGAGCCAGGGCGGCAGCCACCCTGTCGGGCTCTAGGATCTCGAGATATTCGACGATAGGGGTGACATGCATGTCACGATAGCTTCTTGATGCATCTATCAAGGCGTCGGCCAGTACCCGGTAAACCGCCGTGGTACGCTTTTGCAGTACGAAACCCAGCCTCTTTGAAGGGCGTTGCGGTACTCGCGAGGGATCCTCGCTGATGGGCATGAGTCTTTGATAGCCGAGTGTTTCTGCGGCCTTGCGGACTTTTTCAGCGGTCTGGGGGCGCACATTGGCGCGCCCGCTGAGTACACGGTCCACAGTAGCCACCCCGACGCCGGCAGCCTTGGCGACATCGACCATGGTAGGGGTGGACGGCGTGTTTTCGGTCATGGATGCTCACCTTTAATGATAGATAAATCATTGTATCTATCAAATCTATCAAAAGGAATCGTGACCGGAGATAGTAGCATGACGCAGACCTTGACAGCGCGGCTGGACGCGCATGACCTCAGCTTGGGAATCAATCCGCTGGGCTGGACCAACGATGTCATCCAGGAATTCGGCGACAACACTTCCGTCGAGACGTTTCTCGATGAGGCGGCCTCATGCGGTTATCAAGGGGTCGAGATGGGCCGCAAGTTCCCCCGTGAGGTCAACGTGCTCAAGCCGCTGCTGGGCAATTACGGGCTGCGACTGGCCAGTGGCTGGTATTCCGGTTTCGTGGCCGAGCGCGACGTGGCTGATGAGCTCGATGCCGTGGCCGAACATGCCGAGTTGCTGGCGGCCTGTGGCGCCCGGGTCATGGTCTACGGCGAGTGTGGCCGAATGCCGGGAAGCGCCCCATTGGACGAGCCCCTATCGAAGACACCGAGCCTGAACGGCGAGGAATGGGCAGCTTATGGCGAGCGTCTGACCCGGTTCGCCGAAGCGCTGCGTTCACGCCACGGCATTGCGATCGCCTACCACGCCCACTTGATGATGCTGGCCGAGAGCGAAGCGGAGATCGATGCATTGATGGCCAACAGCGGCGAAGCCGTGGGGCTGCTGTTCGACACCGGTCATGTGGTGGCTGGGGGCGGTGACATGAGCGCGCTGTTGCAACGCCATGGCGCGCGGATCAACCACCTGCACCTCAAGGATATCCGTCGCGAGGTCATGGCCCACGTGCGTAGTCAAGACGCCAGCTTCAACCAGGGCGTGCGTGATGGCATGTTCACCGTGCCCGGTGATGGCTACCTGGACTTCGCACCCGTGCTCGAATTTGCCCTGTCGCCGGCCTATCGCGGTTGGTTGATCGTCGAGGCCGAACAGGACCCGCAGAAGGCCCCATCGCGCCAGATGGCCGAGGCGGCCTGGGCACATGTCGACCGGCAACTGGCCCGTCTGGGCTGATTTTTCCCTGCAAGGAGGCTTCATCATGGCTCGTACACTCAATATCGGCTTGATCGGCAGCGGCTTCATGGGGCAGGCACATGCCGACGCCTATCATCGCGTCCGGCTACTGTATCGCGACCTCCCGCTGACCCTTCGCCTGTACGCTATCGCTGACCAAGGCGAGACGGCGGCCGAAGCAGCACGCGAGCGGCTTGGCTTCGAAAAGGGCTATGGCGACTGGCGGCAACTGGTGGCCGATCCCCAAGTAGACGTAGTGGACATCACCTCACCTAATGCCTTGCACTTTGACATGGCGATGCTGGCCATCGAACACGGCAAGCATGTCTATTGCGAGAAGCCACTGGCAATGAACGACGACCAGGCGAGTGCCATGCATGAAGCGGCGGAAAAGCGTGGCGTCAAGACGATGGTGGCGTTCAACAATATCAAGACCCCGGCGGCGCTACTTGCCAAGCAACTGATCGACGCCGGCGAGATCGGCCGGCCGATTCGCTTTCGCGGCACCTTCGACCAAGGCTTCTTCAACGACCCCAACCTGCCGTGGTCCTGGCGCTGTTCTCGTGAGGGGGCCGGCACCGGTGCGCTGGGCGATCTGGGGGCGCACGTGATCAGCGTCGCGCAGTTTCTGATGGGCGATATCAGCGAGGTCAATTGCCAGGCCCAGACCCAGATCACCGAGCGGCCAGTACCTTCGAGCGATGCTGGCTACGCCAGCCAGGTCGAGGCCGACGCCGAGATGCGCCGGGTCGAGAATGAGGACCAGACCCAATCGTTGGTTCGTTTCGCCTCGGGGGCAGCCGGGGTGATCGAGAGTTCGCGCTTGGCCGCCGGGCGGGTGTTCGGCATCTATTGGGAAGTCTCGGGCACCGAGGGCACGCTCTACATGGACGGCGAGCGCTTCAATGAGCTGCAGGTGTTCCGTTTCAACGACGACAAGCGCGACCGTGGTTTCAAGACACTGTTCGCTGGCTCACAGATACCGGCCTATGGCGCCTTCTTCGGCTTTGACTTCGGTGGCGGCGGGCTCGGTTTCTTCGATGTCAAGGTGATCGAGATTTATGACCTGATCCATGGCATTGCCGGCAAGACGGGCTGTTATCCGGACTTCGCCTTCGGACGACGCAACCAGCGCATCATCACGGCCATGGACGAATCGGCGCACTCCAGCCAGTGGGTGCGCGTCTGAGTGCCGGACCGGCACATGTCTTTTCCCTGTGTCTCGCAGCAACGGAATACACAACGATGACAGCCAACAGAATTCGTATTGGCATGGTCGGTGGTGGCCCCGGATCGGGGATTGCCGGCGTCCATCGCATGGGCATGCGCCTGGATGATCGTTTCATGCTGGTCGCCGGCGCCTTTTCACGCTCCCTGGACAAGTCCCGGCAGACGGCCGCCGAACTGGGCGTCGATGAAGAGCGTACCTACGCAGACTATCAGCAGATGGCGCGCGAAGAGGCATCGCGCGACGATGGCATCGAAGTAGTGTCCATCGTCACACCGAACAGCAGTCACTACCCGGTGGCCCGCGCCTTTCTTGAGCAGGGCATTCACGTAGTCTGCGACAAGCCGATGACAGGCAGCCTGGAAGAAGCCGAAGCCTTGCATGCACTGGCGGATAGCCAAGGATGCTTCTTTGCCTTGACGCACAACTACAGCGCCTACGCCATGGTTCGCCATGCGGTTCAGTTGGTGCGGGACGGTGCCTTGGGCAAGCTGCGCATCGTCATGGTCGAGCATGCCTCGGGATGGGCCGCAGACAACGTCGAGCGCGACCTCGACAACAAGCAGGCAGCCTGGCGTCTCGACCCCAAGCAGTCCGGGGAGGCCAGCCTGGTCTTCGATCTGGGCACCCACGCGCACCAGTTGATGCGGTTTGTCAGCGGGCTCGAGGTGGAGGAGGTTGCCGCCGAGATGCAGACCTGCGTGCCCGGTCGGCGTGTCTTCGACGATGCTCATGTCCAGTTGCGTCTGTCCGGCGGCGTGCGTGGTTCGCTCTGGGCGAGCATGGCGGCGACCGGTCACGAGCACGGTCTTCGCATCCGCGTGTTTGGCGATAAGGCCTCGCTGGAATGGCATCAGATGGACCCGCACTATCTGTCCGTGAATTATCCCGGTGGCCGTCGCGAAACCCTCGTTCAGGGACATAGTGGCATGAGCGACGCCCAGGCCCGGTTAACGCGTGTCGGGCTTGGCCATCCCGAAGGATTCATCGAGTCGTTTGCCAACCTCTACAGCGATGTGGCCGAGGTCATCGGGCGCTATCGCAAAGAGGGGCTGAACCGGTATGAAGACATTCCGCTGCCTACCACTCGCGATGGCCTGCTGGGTGTGAAATTCGTAATGGCTGTCAGCGAATCGCACCGTCAACAGGGGCGCTGGGTCACAGTTGATCCCTACCAGGAGATACCTTCATGAGAAGTTTTGCTCTGCTTGGCGCCGGCTTCATCGGCAACGTGCATGCCCCTAACCTGTTCGATCACCCGCGAGTGGACTTTACGCTAGTTGCCGACACCGATAGCCAGAGGGCTCGGGACGTCGCCGAGCGCTATGGTGCTCGCGCGGCGACTATCGATGAGATATTCGCGGCCGATATCGACGCCATTCTGATCGCCTCGTCGAGCGATACCCATGCCCACTATGTCGAGCGTGCAGCGGCGGCCGGCAAGGCCATCTTCTGCGAGAAGCCGGTCGATCTCGAGACGTCGCGTGCCACCCAGGCCATCGAGGCCGTCCAGCGAGCCGGGGTGCCGATGATGATTGGCTTCAACCGGCGCTTCGATGCCAGTCACGCTGCATTGGCCGGGGCCTATCGGCGTGGCGAATTGGGTCGGGCCGAGATCGTGCAGATGACCTGTCGCTCCCAGGCCATGCCGCCACTGGACTATCTCAAGGTGTCCGGCGGACAGATGCATGACCAGGCCATCCATTTCTTCGACCTGCTGTGCTGGCTCACCGACGATGTGCCGGTGGAAATCCATGTATTGGGGGATGCACTGAGCGATCCGCAGGTCGCCAAGATCGGCGATATCGACACCTTGATCGTCTCGCTGCGCATGGCCTCTGGGACGCTGGCGCAGCTCGACTGCACGCGGCGTACCGGCTACGGCTACGACGAGCGCATCGAGATCTTTGGCGCCGAGGGGATGGCCGAATCGCGGCGTCAGCCCTACCGGCACCTGACGATCGCCAAGGGGAATCAGTGCGTTAGCGATGGGTTTCACGAGAGCTGGTTCGAACGGATCAAACCGACGTTCTATGCCGGCCTCGATGCATTCGTGCAGGCCCTGCATGGCGAGACGGATGACTATCCAGACGAAACGGCGGCACTGCGTGCCCAGCGAATCGCCGATGCCGCACTACACGCCCTGAAGCGTGGCGCACCGGTGACGCTGGAATGGCCCTGAACGTGGTGGTCTGGAGGCAGCGGACAAGCATCCAGGCCCATCATCCCGACGTTCCACTGCTAGGCCAGAAGCTCACGCCGACCCATACCGCAAACAGCACGACCAACCCGATCCCGACCGGTTTCGAGTGTCGCTGCCAGATGCGCATTGCCGCATCGCCGAAGATCTTCACCAGGATCGCCAGCCCGAAATAGCGAACGCTCCGCGCCATGACCGACGCCAGCAGGAACAGGAAGAAAGGATAATCGCTGGCACCCGCCGCCAGCATGGCGATCTGGAAGGGCACGGGGACCACGGCGATGGCGGCAATGGCCATGAAGCCATTCTGGTTGAAACGTGTCTGGAAATCGGAATATGCCGCCTGTCCGCCAAATAGCTGGATCAGCGTATCGCCCCACTGGTTCATGGCCAGGTTGCCCAGCCAGTAGCCGATCGAGGCGGCCGCGAGATTGCCGGCCAGGGCAACGGCGGCGATGCGCCATTTCTTCTCGGGGTGGCACAACATCCACGGGATCAGAATGACCTCGATGGGGATCGGAATGATCAGAGTTTCCATCATCGAGGCCAAGAACAACAGCCTATAAGCGTGGCGCGACTCGGCCAGCTTGTTCAGCCAGGCCGTGGTCGAGGTTAATGAGGTAAAGGCTGGTAACGGCATGAAGGAAAAATGTATCCGTATTGCCTAGGATTTGCCTAACGTTTGTGAAGCTCGCATGCTAACAGCAGAAGAAGCGGGAACCGATATGAATCGAAAGTAGACGATATGCTCGCTTGAAGCGATAACTGGAAGAGGGATCTCTCCATGGCCAACTTTGGACGGCACCGTGTCTTTACTATTTTGGCATGCATCATTCTTGCGCTGGTGGCTGTAGGTGCCGCGTTTCCGCAGCAGTTCGGCGATGCAGCGGATGCGGCACTAGGCATCATTGGGCGCTACTTTGGCTGGTTCTACCTATTTTCCGTGTTCGGATTCGTGCTTTTCCTGTTCGTGCTGGCGTTCAGCAAGTACGGCAAGATCCGCCTGGGGCCACAGGACAGCACTCCCTCGTACTCCTTCTTCTCCTGGGTCGCCATGTTGCTGGCGGCCGGCTTCGGGATCGGGCTGGTGTTCTACGGCATGGCCGAACCGGTGACCCACTACCTGCACCCGCCGTATGGCGACGTGGAGCCGGAAACCGCAGAGTCGGCGCGCTATGCCATCCAGTACAGTTTTTTCAACTGGGGAATACATCAGTGGGCCGCGTTCTCGGTGGTGGGACTGGTCATCGCCTACTTCCAGTTCCGCAAGGGGCAGGCCGGCCTGGTCTCCTCGGTACTCGCCCCGGTCACCGCCAAATATCCCAAGTCACGCCGGTATGTGCCGGCCCTGGATGTCTTCGCCGTGGTCGCCACGTCATGGGGGTCGCCACCTCGATCGGCCTGGCCGTGCTGCAGATCAACGGCGGTCTCAACGCCGTGTTCGGTGTCGAGCAGAACGTGTTCTGGAAGTTCGCCATCATGGGGGCGATGTTCGTCTGCTATATGGCGTCGACCTGGTCGGGGCTCGACAAGAGCATCAAGCGCCTGTCCAACCTCAACCTGACGTTGTGCTTTGCGTTGATGTTTTACGTGCTGTTCACCGGGCCGACCCTGGCGATCCTGGAGACCATCACGCTGGGCATCGGCGACTACCTACAAAATTTCATCGGCATGAGCCTACGGTTCTCACCGTATAGCGACAATACCTGGGCTAACGACTGGACGATCTTCTACTGGGCCTGGGTCATCGCCTGGTCGCCGTTCGTGGGCACCTTCGTGGCGCGCGTCTCGCGCGGGCGCACCATCAAGGAGTATGTGTTCGGGGTACTGATCGTGCCGCCCTTGCTGGCCTGTCTATGGATCGGCGTGTTCGGGGGCGCGGCGATCAACATGGAGTTGACCCAGGACGTAGGGCTGGCCCAGGCCACCGACGAGAACATCACCGTGGCGCTGTTCCGGATGTTCGAGCTGATGCCGTTCTCCAGTGTGCTGTCGGTGGTCGGCCTGCTGCTGATCTTCGTGTTCCTGGTGACCTCGGCGGACTCGGCGACCTATATCGTGGCGCAGATGACCGATGGTGGCTCGATCAACCTGCCGTTGTTCAAGCGTATCGCCTGGGGGCTGCTGATTGCGGCGATCTACCTGACACTGATCATCGCCGGGGGGCTGAAAGGCCTGCAGTCGGCGGCGGTGCTCTCAGCGCTGCCATTCACGTTCATCATCTTCGGCATGATGTTCGTGCTGATCAACGAGCTACGTGCTGACCGCAAGGCAATGCTGACCTCGCTCTATCGCAAGCACGGCGAAACGCCGGTCGGAGCGGATGCCTTCGAGGCCGAATTGTTGTCCGAGGAGGATCGCTACCGTCGCGCGCCCAATGTGGTCAACCGGCGCACATCAACACATGAACCGCAATAGTGATAAACGCATGGGCTAGCGCATAATAAGGCTTTAGTGGAGGAGAGGGCGGAGCGCCGTCATGCAATCATCCATCAAATCTTCGAGTCGGCATCGGCGGGGCGCGACACGACGCCAGGTGGCGCCTGCCGACCGCTGGCTCAATCGCCTGCTCGACATCGCCGTGGTTACCGCGCTGGTGGTAGGTGGTGTTGCCTTGATCATCAGCCTGGTCATGGACTAGCCCGCCTGGTCGCATCAACGTGGCTTGGGTGAAACGTCTTTCGAACTGCTACGGTGAGTAGTGGCCGGCAGGGAGAAATGCTATGCAGGAGTGCAACGTCGACGTCGCCATCATCGGTGCGGGAAGTGCCGGACTGAGCGCCTACCGTGCCGCCAAGAAACACACACCCTCCGTCCTCCTCATCGAAGGAGGCGATTACGGCACCACCTGTGCACGTACTGGCTGCATGCCCAGCAAAGTGTTGATTTCCGCTGCCAAGGCGATTCACGATGCCCGGCATGTCGGGCCATTCGGCGCGCATATCGACCATGGTGTCATCATCGATCGACATGCCGTGATGCAACGGATACGCGATGAGCGCGACGCCTTCATCGCCACGATTCTCGACTCGATCAAGGGCTTTCCCGCCGCCGACAAGTTGCGCGGTCAGGCCCGCATCGAGGATGCCAACAGCCTGATTATCTCTGGCCATACCCGGGTACGATTCTCACGAGCCATCATTGCCACCGGCTCCTCACCGCACATTCCCGAGCCGCTGCAGGGTGCCGGCAAGCGGATCCTGACCAGCGATACACTGTTCGATCTGGCGGCGCTGCCCGAATCGGTTGCCGTGTTCGGGCCCGGCATCGTCGGGCTGGAATTGGGCCAGGCTCTGGCGCGTCTTGACGTGCGCGTTCGTATGTTCGGGCGTAGCGGCGGTGTGGGCGGCCTGCAGGACGAGGCTCTGCGCTCGGCGGCCGTGTGCCTGTTCAACGAGGAGTTTTACCTTGACCCCGAAGCGGAGACCCACGACATCCAGGGCGATGATGCTGGAGTCAGCGTGACGTTTACCGAACGCGACAGTGGCGAACGATTGACCGAGCGCTTCGATTATCTGCTGGCTGCCACCGGACGACGCCCCAACCTCAGCGAACTGGCGCTGAAGAATGTAGGTATCGAAACTGACGACAAGGGCACGCCCATCTTCGATCGCCACACTCTGCAGTGCCATGACTCTCGGAGCAGGCCAAACCATATTTTTATTGTCGGTGATGCCGATCATGCCGAGCCGCTGTTGCATGAGGCCACCGACGAGGGGCGTATCGCTGGGGACAACGCCGGGCGTTTTCCTGACCTGCGGGCCGGCTACCGGCGCGTCCCCTTGACCATTGTCTTCTGCGAACCGCAGATTGCCAGCGTGGGCCGCAACCGCCCCGAAATCGAGAAGACCCATGTGCTGGGTCAGGATTACGCAATTGGCGAGTTGAACTTCGAAAACCAAGGGCGTGCCAGGGTCATGCGCCAGAATCGCGGTTGGCTGCACCTTTACGGCGAGTACGGCACCGGCCTGTTCCTAGGCGCCGAACTCGTCGCACCGCAGGCCGAGCATCTCGGGCACTTGCTGGCCTGGGCCTGCCAGCAGTGCATGACCGTGCGCCAAATGCTCGATATGCCGTTCTATCATCCTACCCTTGAGGAAGGCGTAAGAACGGCTCTACGCGACCTTGGCGCCAAGCTCTTGCTTGAGCCGGCGATGGTCGATCAATGCACCGAATGCGGCCCGGGCGCCTGACTCAAGCCGTGGCCTCCCGGGCCGGTAATTCCTGTGTGGCATCCTCGAAGCGGTTGACCTGACGCAGCGACGCGAACAGACGCGTCCACAGCCCGACGACGGCAAGGGTGCCGATTCCTCCGATGAGCGCTGCCGGTACGGCGCCGAACCAGGCCGCGCTGGTGCCGGCACGGAACTCGCCGAGTTCATTGCTCGAACCGATGAACAGCATGTTGACGGCATTGACGCGGCCGCGCATCTCGTCAGGCGTGGCGAGTTGGATCAGGGTAATACGCACGTTGACGCTGATCATATCGGCGGCACCGGCGACCAAGAGGGCCAGCCACGATACCCAAAACACCGTCGATAATGCGAAGATCAGGTTGGCGAGGCCGAAGATCGCCACCGCCACGAACATGACCCAGCCCACATTGCGCTTGAGCTCGCGTACGCCGAGATAAAGCCCCATCAGTAGCGCACCGACGGCGATGGCGCTACGTAGTGCGCCCAGCCCCTCCGGGCCGACATGCAGGACCTCCTGAGCGTAGATCGGCAACAGGGCGATCACGCCACCCAGTAGGACGGCAAACAGATCCAATGAAATAGCACCGAGAATAATGGGTTTGTTGCGTATGTAGGCGATACCCGCCGTGAAGCGCTTCCAGGCCGTGGTTTCCTGGGGACAGGCTTCTTTGCGGAAACGCACCGGCACCGTGGTCAGCAGTGCCAGGCCGAGCAGGAAACAGCCCAGGCACACGGCGTAGGTCAGGCTGCCGCCGTAAGCATAGAGAATGCCGCCGAGCAGCGGCCCGCCGATTACGGCAATCTTCATGATCGAGCTGTTCAGGGCGATGGCGCGGGCAAGCTGGTCGCGGGGCACGATATGTGGCAGCAGGCTTTGCAGTGTCGGGCCCGTGAAAGCGCGTGCGCAGCCGAACAGGGCGAGTACGGCATAGAAGCCGGTCACATCACTCGAGGCCGTATACGACAGCCACAGCAGCAGGGCACTGCACAGCGCCTGTACGGCCCAACTGATGATGAGGATATGCTTGCGGTTGAAGCGGTCGACCAGGTCGCCCGCCGGCAGCAGCAGTACGACCATGGGCAGAAACTGGGCAAGACCGACATAGGCCAGCGACAGCGGGTCGCGGGTAATGTCATAGACCTGCCAGGCCACGACCACCGCCTGGATCTGCATGGCGAATACCGCGGCCAGGCGCGACAGCAGGAAAGAGAAGAAAGCGAGGGGAATGCGCGTCTGCTGTGAAGCGTTATCGGAACGGGGTGTGGAGTCGCTGGGCATGAAAACCACCGGTGAGAGTGAACCTGTCGATTCTAAGCTTACTGGCAGTAAAGGCCATCGTTGCTAATAGGTAATAAGCTAATTATTAGAGGCTGGCCTTATGGAAAAAGAGTGTTGTCTTGATTGAAAGATGGGGAAGGGCAAGGCGTCGCCCGCCACCGGCAGGCGACGAAGTGGCTCATCTAGTCTGCTTTGCCAAGTGTGGGGCAGCATGCGCCTCCCGGGCGCGCGGCTTGCGGCGGCCTTTCATCCAGGCGGTAGCCGCAATGAAATAGAGCAGTGTGGGCAGGACAATCAGACTCTGAAAAGTATCCAGGTGAGCCACGGCGTTATTGGTGGTTCCGCCCCAGGCAGCCAGGCCCAGGATGGTCACCAGGCAGATCACGGCGATGGCGTACCAGGGGCTGCGGCGATTGACGGGCTGGTAGCCGGCGGGAGGCGCTTCTGTGGAGCCGCGTTCGAGTACCGGGCCGTAAGCGGCTTCATAAGGGTTGTTGGCGTCGTTGCCTCTAGCGGCACCGGCAAGACGGCACATCAGCGGATAGCCAAGGAAGCTGACCAGCCAGACCGGGATAAACAGGGCGAACAGATGGATGGCATTGAGTGACAGCAGCATGATCCCCACAGCGATACCGAGTCCCCACGCGGCGAAGGCGGGCAGGTTACTGTTGCGTCCTTGCTGCTCACGCCAGAAGGGGCGGATGCCCAGGCGCGGCAGGAGAAAATGCTCGGCAGCGATGATCGCACCGACCGGCGCGATGAGCATGATGAAATAGGACAGCACGTTCAGCCACTGAGTAAACACGAACGGGAAACAGGCGATCACCGTCGTCACGGCGCCGGTGGCAACGGTGACCTGGACACGCGAGAAACGGTCGAACACGGCCTGGAAGGCCAGGCCGGCGCGGTACAGGCTGGGAATGGACGTCGTCCAGCCGGCGACTACCACGGCGATCAGCCCCATGGCACCGAGGATGCGGAATGCAACGCCGCCCGGATCCATCTCGACCAGCGAGGACTTCGCCAGCAGGGCGGCCGTCGCTCCCATCAGGCCGGCGCAGATCCAGGCCATGAAATGGCCGATGTACATGCCGGCAGCGGAGAAGTAGCCGTAGCTTGACTTGCGCGCGAAGCGCAGAATGCTCATGTCGCTCATGCCTAGGTGCATCGGCAGGTTGGCACCCCAGGCCCAGGCGGCGATGACCCAGACGGAGATTCCGGCGGCGCCGTCAGGCGTAGTGCCGGTCCACACGAAGGTGTCGAGGACGCCACCGAGCGAGGTAATGCCATCGAGCTGGCCGGTATGCAGCAGCACGGGCACGGTGACAATACCGCTGGCCAGAAACATCGTGGCCATCCACGGTGAACACACCGTCGAGAAGTTGGCGATCAGCTTGAAGCCCTTGATCGTCATCCATACGGTGATGGCCCCGACGAACAGGGCCAGTGCCACGAAGCTGAGGCTTTGAGGATACCAGGCGGTCTGTGGGGGAATGTCGGTCATTACACGGAAGGCCGAGGCCGATACCGTGACCATGGCACCGGAGACCACCGCAAAGATCAGGCCGTTGAGCAGGTTGTAAACGGTCGAGAAGTGCTTGCCAGCCAGCCGCTCCAGATACCAGTAGATGGTCATGCGCGAGCGGGTGGCGATAGGGCTGCACACCCAGGCCCATGACAGTACGGCGAACAAGTTGCCGATCAGCAGGCCCCAGATCAGGTCGCTGGTGCTGACGCCCAGGGCGACCAGCGAGGCGCCAATCACGAACTCGGTGCCGGCAACGTGCTCGCCGGCATAGGCGCCGAGAAAGTAGGTACCACTCAGTTGCTTGTTGGCGGGAATGCGCTGACGCTCGAATTCGCCGCTATCACCGGAGGCGGCAACTTTCCTTGTGCTTGAAGTCGATGTCATGTTGTTTTCCTCCCCGGGCCGTTGTTGCCAGGCCGCGATGGGCGATGATGTCTTTGAAGGCGTTGTTTGAATCTATATGCCGCTACTGAAACGTTCAAACCATTTATTCTATACTTTGGTGTAAACGGAATTTTTGTTCCAGACGCAGGGCAGCCCCGTCCAGACGCGGCAATGCCGGTCCTGCGGGGCGCCAAGGTTAAAGGAAGAAGGGGGTTAGCTGGCTTGCTGCTGGGCGACGAGGAACTGCGCCTCGCCATGGCCGAATGACCAGTCGGCGTCGGCGTTCTCTGTGATCACGATCATGATGCAGGCGGGATCGATATCGGCACGCTTGGCCAAGTCATCGACTACGCGCCGATAGAACGCCTGCTTGGCCTGGCTGGCGCGACCGGCGCGCATGGTCAGTTGCAGGACCACTGAATCGCGGTGGCGATTCTGCAATTCGATCTGCTCAGCCGGCAGGGCCTGGATCAATTGGTAGCGATCGTCCGGAGGAAAGTCCAGTGTATCGATCACTGCCGCGTTGACGATGTCGGCGACTTTCTTGCGCCATAGAACCGGGCGGTGGTCGGGGACGGAAATGGTCACGAGCGGCATGACATAGCCTCCTGGGTTAAAGCAGCGGCGCAGGGCGCCAGGAGCACAGCGCACAAAACCGCAGCATGGTGGGACTATGCGAGGGTTTTGAGCACTGTGCGACACGCGACCTGCCCGCGCAGGGAGTTAGGCAGTGCTTTTTAGTGGGTGGGCATCGTGAAATGGTTTGTCTCTTCCCGTATCCCGCTGGGCCAACGCTGCGTTATCGTCTTCATGCGCGTATAGAAGCGCACTCCGTCGCTGCCATGCATGTGCAGCGGACCGAATAGCGAACGCTTCCAGCCGCCAAAGCTATGGAAGGCCATGGGTACCGGGATCGGCACGTTGACGCCGACCATGCCCACTTGGATCTGCTCGCAGTATTGGCGTGCGGCATCGCCATCACGAGTGAATATCGCGGTACCGTTACCGAACTCATGAGCGTTGATCATCGCCACGGCTTCGTCGAAGCTGTTCGCCCGGGCAATGGCCAGTACCGGCCCGAAGATCTCCTCTGCATGGATGCGCATGCCCGGCTTGACGTGATCGAACAGCGTGCCGCCGATGAAGTAACCGTTGCCAGCGCCATCGACGACCGTCTCGCGACCATCGACGACCAGTTCCGCGCCTTCTTCGATGCCAGTGGCGATATAGCCCTTGACCTTCTCCAGGTGATCGCCAGTGATCAGAGGCCCCATGTCATTGTCGGGACCATCGACCAGGCCGGGGCCGACACGCAGGGTATCGAGTTTCTCAACTAGTTTGCTACGCAGGCGTCTGGCGGTTTCCTCACCGACCGGCACGGCCACTGAGATCGCCATGCAGCGCTCGCCCGCCGAACCGTAGGCCGCGCCCATCAGAGCATTTACTGCCTGATCGAGGTCGCCGTCGGGCATGATCACCATGTGATTCTTGGCGCCGCCCAAGGCCTGGACGCGCTTGCCATGGCTGGAGGCCGTGGCATAGATATATTCGGCGATCGGGGTGGAGCCGACGAAGCTTACCGCCTGCACGCGCTCGTCGGTGAGCAGCACGTCAACGGCTTCCTTGTCACCATTGACCACGTTGAACACGCCATCGGGCAGGCCGGCCTCGCTGAGCAGCTCGGCCAGGCGCATCGGCGTGGATGGGTCCTTTTCCGAGGGCTTCATGACGAAGGTATTGCCGCAGGCCAGGGCGATGGGGAACATCCACATCGGCACCATCGCCGGGAAGTTGAACGGCGAGATGCCGGCACACACACCCAGCGGCTGCATCATCGAGAAGCTGTCGACGCCGGTACCGACGTTCATGGAATGTTCGCCCTTCTGCAGGTGCGGGATACCGCAGGCAAACTCGACGACTTCCAGGCCGCGAGTCAGCTCGCCCTTGGCATCGGAGAACACCTTGCCGTGCTCGCTGGAAATCAGGCGTGCGATCTCGTCGGCGTGCTGTTCGACCAGCGCCTTGAACTTGAACAGAATACGCGCGCGCTTGAGGGCGGACATCTTCGACCACGTGGCGAAGGCCTGGTCGGCGCTGGCAATGGCCTCGCGGGTCTCGTCGGCGGAGGCCAGGGCAACCTGGGCGCTCTGCTCGCCGGTGGCGGGGTTGTAGACCGGGGCGAAGCGTTCGCTGCGGCCGGCCACGGTCGTGCCGTTGAGATAGTGGTGTATCTGGTTCATGTGATAGCCCTTTGACTCGTCAGTTACTTCGCGATGGTGAAGCCCGCCTGCTCGGCCAGCGAACGCAGGTTGTCATGTCCCATGCGGGCATAGGTGAGGGGGTGAGCAACCTGCGGATCCTGCTCGGCCTCGACGACCAGCCAGCCCTCGTAGCCCGCTTCGCTGAGGTGCTGGAGCGTGGGTAGGAAGTCCACATTGCCATCGCCGGGAACGGTGAACAGCCCATCGAGTACCCCGTTGAGGAAGCTCTTGTCGCGATTGCGCACATCATCGAGGACCGGGAATCGGATGTCCTTGCAGTGCACGTGCTTGATGCGTGAGGTGTAACGCTTGGCAATAGCTAGCGGGTTGCCGCCGGCACCTACCAGATGGCCCAGGTCGAGGAGCAGGCCCACCGAGTCGCGAGTATTGTCCATCAGACGTTCCACATTGGCCTGGCTTTCCACCACCGTGCCGAGATGGTGGTGGTAGGCCATGTGAACGCCCTGTTCCTTGAGGTAGTCACCGACAATGTCGAGCCCCTCGGTGAGGCGCTGCCATTCGGCATCGCTGAGGTGCGGGCGCTGCGACAGCGGGTGTGACTGGTTGCCGTGCACGCAGTGGGTCACCTCGCAGAACACCATGACCTTGGCGCCGCACTCCTTGAGCAGCGTCAGGTGGTCCTTGACCGCCTCGATCTCCTCCTCGGGGCTGCGCTCCAGCAACTGGCTGGAGTACCAGCCGGAGACCAGCGACAGATCATGGTCGCCGAGGACCTTCGACAGGGCCTCGGGGGTGCGCGGGAACTTGTGGCCCAGCTCGAAGCCGCTGAAACCGGCCTCGCGTCCCTCGGACAGGCAGGCCTCGAGTGGCGTGTCACCCCCCAGGCTGGGCAGGTCGTCGTTGGTCCAGGTGAGGGGATTGATACCCAGTCTTACGCTCATGGCGAACTCCCGAAAAAGGCTATTGTTGGTGATTCGATCATTGAGAGAGTCGTTACATGTTCTGCCACTGGCGGGCCTTGTAGGATTCGTAGCGCCGGCGCGCTTCCTCGACTTCAGAGCGTTCGGAGACCTCGGCCACTGCCACGTCCCACCAGGCGCCGCCCTCATCAGTGCCCACCAGCGGATCGGTGTCCAGGCTGATGACGTAGCTGACCGGTGACGCCTTGGCCCGCTCGAGGGCCGCTTCCAGCTCCTGGATGTTGCCGACATGCTCGGCGCGTGCACCAAGTGCTATGGCGTGGGCGGCGAAATCGGTCTTCGGCGCGCCCTGCTCGACGCTCAGGCAATCATCGAGCAGGTTGTTGAAGCCAGGACCGCCACAAGCCTGCTGCAGGCGATGGATACAGCCGTAGCCACGATTGTCGAGCACTACGGCGATGATCTTGTGGCCCAGCATCACCGAGGTGGCGATCTCCGAGTTGAGCATCAGGTAGGAGCCGTCGCCGACCATCACGAACACTTCCGAGTCGGGCTTGGCCATCTTGGTGCCCAGGCCACCGGCCAGCTCGTAGCCCATGCACGAATAGCCATACTCCATGTGGTAGCCACGTGCGTAGCGGGTACGCCACAGCTTCTGCAGCTCGCCAGGCAGCCCACCGGCGGCGCACACCACAATGTCACGCTCGCCGGCGGCACGGTTGACGGCGCCCACCACCTCGGCATCGGTGGGTAGGTCGGTGCCGCGGTCGGTGGTGGCAATGTCGACGGCCTTGTTCCACTCGCTGCGCAGCTTGGCGGCACGTTCGATCCATTCACCGTCGGGTTGCCAGCCAGCCAGGCCATCGGTGAGTTCGGGGAGGGTCAGGCGGGCGTCTCCAACCAGGGGCTGAGCCTTGTGCTTGACGGCATCGAACGAGGCAACGTTGAGACACAACAACTTGGCCTCGGGATTGATCATCGCCCGCGATCCGGACGCGAAGTCGCCCAGGCGCGTACCCACGGCGATGATCAGGTCGGCCTCGGCGGCCAGGGTGTTGGTGGACGACGCGCCGGTGACGCCGATGGTGCCCATGTTCTGCTCATGGTCCCAGGGGAGCGCCCCTTTGCCGGCCTGGGTTTCGCCTACCGGCAGGTGGTAGGCGGAGACCAGCGCATCGAGTGCCTCGCGGGCATCGGCGTAATGTACGCCGCCACCGGCGACGACGAGGGGCTTGCGTGCCTGCTTGATCAGCTTGATGGCGTGGGCCAATTCGTCACGGTCGGCTGCCTGGCGGCGTGGTCGATGGACCTTCTCGTCGAAGAAGTGCACCGGGTAATCAAACGCCATGGTCTGCACGTCCTGCGGCATGGCCAGGGTGACCGGACCGCATTCGACAGGGTCGGTCAGAACGCGGATCGCCTGGGGCAGCGAGGTGAGTAGCTGCTCGGGGCGGGTGATGCGATCGAAGAAACGGCTGACTGGTTTGAAGCAGTCGTTGGTGGTCAGCGTATGATCATGGAAGTTCTCGATCTGTTGCAGGACCGGGTCCGGCAGGCGCGTGGCGAAGGTATCCCCGGGCAGGAACAGCACCGGCAGCCGGTTGACGTGCGCTACCGCGGCGGCAGTCACCATGTTGGTCGAGCCGGGACCGGCGGAGGCGGTGCAGGCCATCATCTGGCGACGGACGAGTGTCTTGGTATAGGCGATAGCGGCATGCGCCATGCCCTGCTCGTTATGGGCGCGGTAGGTCGGCAATTGGTCGCGGGCGTGATAGAGCGCCTCGCCCAGCCCGGCAACGTTGCCGTGGCCGAAGATCGCCCAGCAGCCCGCGAACAGTGGCTTGATCTCGCCGTCGATGTCGACTTTCTGGGCCGTCAGGTAGCGGATGACGGCCTGTGCCATGGTCAGACGAACGGTATTCATGACAGGACTTCCTCTGCATTGGGCTGGGTGGAACGCAGCCGCTGCCATTCCTGGATCAGCTCGGCATAGTTGCCGGCGACTCTATCGATGAGCTGGTTGTCGTCGAGGGTGCCGGCCAGCCAGTCGCGGCTGGGCGCGGCGAACAGGGTGCGACCCACGGTGAATCCCTTGCACTGGCCATGGCGTGCGGCGACAGCGAAGCCACGCTTCATGTCTTCCATAGGGGCGTCCAGTCCCAGCAACACCACACCACGACAGTGCGGGTCCTGCTCGTCGATGGCCCGATTCACCGCCTGCCAGCCCGCATCGGTAAGCGTCGGCAGCTTCCACCAGTCGGGGCGAATGCCCAGGTTGTAGAGCCGCGTCAGCGAGCGGGCCAGGGTCTGGTCGTCCACCTCGGCCTGATTGGGCGGAATCACTTCGATCAATAGCTCCAGGTGGTTGACACAGGCGGCCTGGTAGAGCTGGCGCAGGCGAGCTTCCTGCTCGAGACGCAGGGCCAGCGGATCGTCCGGGTGGTAGAACACCAGACACTTGATGATGTGCTCGGCCGGCCAATAGCGGAACTGACTGCCCAGGTCGTTGCCATGCTGAAAGCGAAGCGGACGCGAGCTGGGCAGCTCGACGGGGCGGCCGATCCACCAGTGCTTGCCGGTGGCATCGTTGAGGGCATCCTGGCCGAACACGTCATCGACCAGGATGGCCGGAGTTTTCAAACCGGTACGCCGGGCGCCTTCCTCGGCAGCCCTTACCAGCAGTTGCTTGAGATGGGGGATGCGGGCCGGATCGGCCTTGACCTCGCGGGCCATGTCGGTGAGCTGGCGGCGATGGTCGAAGGCCAGCCCGCACACCTGTGGCCACTCGACGGGCACGCGGGTGGTGACCCGGTGCAGGTGGTTGAGCCGCTCGTCCCGGTCGGGACGCTTCACCGAGGCGCGGCGACCCAGATAGTCGAACAGTTCTTCCTCGGTGGGCATGGCCGGCGCACAGCCGTGGCGCGATACGACCAGCGCGCCGCAGGCGTTGGCGTAGGCAGCGCTGGTGGCCCACGCCTCGCCGCGCAGCCAGCCACGCAACAGGCCGCTCATGAAGGCATCGCCGGCGCCAAGCACGTTGAGTACCTCGACCTTGACGCCCTCGACCAGAATCCCGTCCTCGATGCGCTCTGGGATCTTGTCCTCGAACACCACGCAACCCAGGGCGCCGAGCTTGCAGACCAGCGTGGCATCGCTGATCTTGCGTACGTTGCGCAGTGCCTCGAGTGTGTCGATGCTCCCGCCGGCGATATGGAATTCCTCTTCGGTGCCGACAATCAGATCGAAGTCTCTGAGCCAGCTCTGAAGATGTTGGGTGACCTGGTCATCGGCAATGAAGCGGGTCTCGCCGTCGCCGGGGTTAGTCAGTCCCCACAGCACCGGGCGGTAATCGATATCCAGCACCCGCTTCACGCCATGTTGTGCTGCGGCGTCGAGCGCCTTGCGGCAGGCTTTCTGGGTGGTTTCGGTGGACAGGTGGGTTCCGGTGATCACCAGGGCCTGAGCACGGGCAATGAAGTCGGGGTCGATGGCGTCGGCATCGATGGCCATGTCGGCGCAGTCGCGGCGGTAAAACAGCAGGGGAAAGCTGTCGCGGTCCTTGAGCGCCAGGAGAACCAGGCCGGTATGCCGCTCCGGGTCGGTCTGCAGGGCACTGGTATCGACACCGGCGCGCTCGAGTTCCTCGCGCACGAAGTTGCCCATCTGCTCGTTGCCGACCCGGGACAGCATGGCCGACTTGAGCCCCAGTCTCGCGGTACCGTAGGCCATGTTGCCGGAACTGCCGCCCAGGTACTTGGCGAAGCTGGAGACATCCTCCAGACGGCTGCCGATCTGTTCGGAATACAGGTCTACGGCGACCCTACCCAGGCAAATCAGGTCCAATGACTTGGTCTTGTTCATAGCGTTTTCCTACGTGAGGCCGTCACCGTGTGCCTGCGCGAACGTTCACGTTGTTATCAGGTGCTGCCGGCCAGTAAGGGTGTAGTCACGTCAGTCGAATCGTTAGAAACAACATAGAATTTAAATTTCAATATTTCAAATAATAGAACAAAAATTCCTTTCCCGTTTCGAGCGCCTCCATCAAGGCCCAAAGTCAGCCTTTCACGCACTGCGTGGCAAAGCAGTACTGGGAGCCATGGCATGCCTGTTCGAGGCATCCTTGCCTCGTGCCGGCCCGTTCTACCAGTGGCGGGATGGGCCGGTTTTTTCCTTGAGCAGTGTCAGGCGTAGAAGGCGGGACGATCGGGCATCTCGATGCTTTCGATCTGTCCGCTCTCCTGCGCCTTGACGCAGGCATCGCTGGCAATGGCTGCGGCGTAGCCATCCCAGGACGACGGGCCGTCGACCGTGCCGTTGGCGACCCCATCGATGAAGGCCTGAAGTTCGACGTCGAAGGCATCGCCGAAACGTTTCTTCCAGTCCTGCAGGACTTCGTTGGAATGCTGTCCGGCCTGTCGGAAGGTCAGGCTCTGTGGCTCGGGCAGGTGGGCAATACCCTCTTCGCCGATCACGTCGCACTGGATGTCGTAGCCGTACTGGCAGTTGACGAAGACTTCGACGTCGATGCGCACGCCCTGGATGGTCTCGAGCAGTACGATCTGTGGATCCTCGACCTTGCTGTGGGCGTGGCGCGTCTTGCGCGGGAAAACGACCTGGGCGGTGGCGTAGTCGTCGTCGAGCAGCCAGCGGAAGGTGTCCAGCTCATGGATCAGGGTGTCGTGGATCGCCATGGGCGTGACGTAGCGCTCGGGGACCGTCGGGTTGCGGTGGGCCGCGTGAATCATCAGCGGCTCGCCGAGGCGATTGGCGTCGATGGCCTCCTTCATCAACTGATAGCCGCTGTCGTAACGGCGCATGAAGCCCACCTGGACCCGGCGCTGACCACCCTCGATCTCGGCATCGATGATGTTGCGACAACCCTGTGCAGTGGTAGCCAGGGGCTTTTCGCAGAAGACGTACTTGCCGGCCTGGATGGCGGCGAGTACATATTCTTCGTGAGTGCCGCCCCATGACGTCACCATGACGGCATCGACGTCGTCGGCCTGGATCAGCTCCAGGCCGCTATCGTAGACCCGGGCGTCCAGACCGAGGCGGTCAACGACTGCGCGCGCCTGATCGGCATTGACGTCGCTGACGGCAACGATGCGCCCGTCGGTGAGGGATTGGGTGATGCGCCGCGCATGCTCTTCGCCGATCATGCCGGTACCGATGATGCCAATGCTGACAGTCATGATGATTCCTCGTTATTTCCAGTATTTATCGACATAGCGCTGGATTTCCTCGCGCATGAAGCGCGAGGACTGCTCGGCGCGTTCTTCCCAGGCGAAGACGCAGGCGGTCATGATGCCGTCGAAGCCGACATCGGCGAGTGTCTTGAAGAACAGGTCCCAGTCCACTTCGCCTTCACCGATATTCAGGTGCTGATGGACGCGAGCGGTGGAGCCGGGGGGATTGATGATGTAGCGCAGCCCCGATGAGGCCTTGTGATTGAAGGTATCGGCGACGTGCACGTGGGCCAGTACCGGCGCACAGTCGCGGATCATCTGTTCCATGTCGTCGCCGAAGTGGAAGGTATGCGGCGCGCAGTAAAGGAACTTGACATTGTTCGAGTTGACCGTGCGAATCATGTCCACGGCCGGGTGTAGTGTCTCGACGAAATCGTCGGGGTGGGGCTCGACATTGAGCTGGATGCCTTCGCGTTCGAGGATCGGCACTAGTTCCTCCATGGAGCGCCACCAGGAAGCCTCGCTCGACTCAGTGGTCGCGCCGCCTTGGCAGCAGCTCGAACAGCTGCCGCGCTCGGGGTGCGGGCCACGTCCGAACTCGGAGTTCATGGTATCCACGCCCAGTTCCACGGCGATCTCGATGGCTTTCTTCCAGTACTTCACTGCCGCCTGACGCTCGTCCTCGTGGGGGCTGGCCCAGCGGTACATGGGCAGTAGAGAGGAGAGCTGGACATCATGATTCCTGAGTGATTTCTTGAAGGACTGCAGGCGCTCGGGGTAGACGCGAGGATGCACGAACCAGTCGAGAAAATCGGCGCGAGGCGACAGTTCGATGTACTCGTAGCCCAACTCGGCTGCCAGACGTGGCAGATCGTCGAGTGGCACGTGGCGGTGCATGAACGGATCCAGGGTGATTTTCATGCGTTGCTCCTTCATGATGTTGGGTGTTTTGTTCGTGATGTCGGTTCAGGCGGTCAGCTTGCGGCGAATTTCGTCCATGCTGCCCTGAATGGCCGTGAACGGGTCATCCAAATTGCAGACCGCGGGTGCGAAGGGCTCGAAGGAGATGTACTGGTCGTAGCCCGCCGCGAGCAGTTGCTGTACCTGACCGACACTGTCCAGCCGGTCGCGTGGGCCGACCAGTAGGCGATGTTCGTCGAGCATGGTGTCGAAATTGATTGACTCATCCTCGACGCCGGAGATATGTACCAGGCCGGTAGATTCGGGGAAGAGCGCCTGTTCACCAGCGCCGGCATGGTGGAAAGTATCGTGAACCAGACTGAAACGGTGCGTCATGCCGAGTTCGCGGATGGCATCGACGGCTTCCTGCTTGGTACGCAACGATGAAATCGGGAATCCCAGAGGTTCGACGAAGCCCTGCAGGTCATAGCGCCCCAGAATGCGATCCAAGGCTGCCAGCGCGTCCTTGAGTCCAGCACGTTTTTCATGCTCGGATGCGCCGTGGTCGGCATCGACCAGGGGGCAGAGCACCAGACCATGTCCGCCGCAGGCATCGACCAGCTGAGCCAGGTTCCCGGCTTGCTCGGCACGTTCGTCATTCCAGATGTTGAACGGATAGAGCGCATTGATACTCAGGATCTCTATGCCTCTCTCTCGGGCCAGGCGTCCGGCTTCCTTGGCCTGATCGAGCGTCTGGATGCTGTTGCCACCGACATCGTTGCGCAGTTCCACGGCTTTCAGGCCTAGCTGGGCGGCTCCCTCGATCAATTCACTTACGCTCAGGCGCGGGCAGATCATGTGATTCAAGGCGAAACGTGGCGTTGGCTGGGACATGGTTGTTTTCTCTCTTGACTGTCGAGCTGAAGACGCAGGCACCGGTCTTGCCGGCTTATTAGCCTGTCGGTTGAATGGAGGCTAGAATAAGCATTCCATCAAATCAATATTTGGAAAATTTCATCTTGCAACAGGCTTGCGGGCAGAGAGACACAATAAAAGTTATTTATTATCAGCAGGATAAAAAATCATTTTGAAGGTTATCAGAGGGTTGTGCCGAACTTGTTAGGGGCATTCTGCGACCAAAGATGTAGGGCTGACATCACCAAATAAAGTCTTGCCCCAAGGGAAATGTCGCGGGCCATTGCGTCTCGGGTGAGCGTAAATGCTGAGCGAGTCACCTTTCCTGTATCATGAGAACCATATGTTCTATACTTTGGTAGGTATGGAATTTTTATTCCATGGCGACTAGGCTGCCATTACACCCGGCCAAGTACCGGCGCAGCGAACTCGGAGAACAGGCATCAATGAATCAATTACCGCAAGATTTCGCCGAACTCGAAGCGCGAATCACTGCCGAGTACGGGGCCCTGAGTCGGCGTCTGCAGCAGACGGCCCGTTTTCTGCTGGACAATCCCCAGGAAGTGGCTTTCGCCACGGTCGCCAAGCTGGCCGATCGTGCCGGTGTGACGCCATCGACGTTGATTCGCTTTGCCAACAGCTTCGGCTTCAAGGGCTTCTCGGAAATGCAGCAGCTGTTCCGGACCCGGTTGGTCGATGAATTGCCCAACTATGCCGAGCGTATCCGGGCCGTACGTACGGCGACTGGTGAAACTCCCGACAGTACCCAATTGCTTTGGGAGTTCGCCGAGGCCAATCGCGACGTGCTCGAGGCATTGCCGAGTCGTATCGATCCGCATGATCTCGAGCGAGCGCTGGATCTACTCGAGCAAGCGGAGATCGTCCACGTGCTGGGCGCCCGGCGCAGCTTCGTGGTCGCCAGCTACTTCGCCTACGCACTGCATCACATCGACAAGCGGGCCTTCCTGATCGATGGCCTGGGCGGGATGCATGGAGAGCAGATGAAAGCCGTCGGCCCCCGGGATGCCATGCTGGTGGTGAGCTTTTCGCCCTACGCGCAGGAAACGCAGGATGCCGCGGCCGAGGCCAAGGAGCGTGGCATCCCCATGGTGGTGATCACCGATTCCAGCCTGAGCCCCCTGGCACGGCTCGCGGATGTGAGCCTGGTGGTGCATGAAGCCGAAGTGAAAAGCTTCCGCGGCCTGACGGCCTCCTTGTGTCTGGCGCAGACACTGGCGATTGCGCTGGGCGTACGTCAGGACAAGGCCAGCGAGCCTGCACACGATGAGGCGAAGGCCAAGGGATGAATCCCGAGACCTAATGATCAAGCAATGATCGAATCTGAATGAAGACGAGGAGGACAGCATTCATGACTTCGCTTCTGGTACGTCCCCAGCAGCCCGATGATCAAGGCAAGATACTTGAGGTCACACCGGAATCGGCCGGCTGGGAGCATGTCGGCTTTCGCGTGCACAGGCTTGAGAAGGGCCAGAGTTTCGAATCTCATACTGGATCTCGCGAGCACTGCCTGGTTCTGCTATCCGGCAAGGCCAACGTTGCCAGTGGCGATTATCGCTGGGACAGCATCGGCGAGCGCATGGACGTCTTCGAGAAGATTCCTGCTTATTCCGTTTATCTTCCCGATGGGGTGAGTTATAGCGTCGAGGCGTTGACCGACCTCGACGTTGCGGTGTGTAGTGCCCCTGGGCATGGCACCCACCAGCCGCGCCTGATTGGCCCCGACGATGTCAAGCGAGCGACGCGGGGGACGGGCAGCAACACACGCCACATCCAGGATATTCTCCCGGAGACCGAGCCAGCGGATAGCCTGCTGGTGGTCGAGGTCTATACGCCATCTGGCAACTGGTCGAGCTACCCGCCCCACAAGCATGACGTCGACAATCTGCCGTACGAGTCGATTCTCGAAGAAACCTATTACCATCGCTTGAACCCGTCGCAGGGATTCGCATTCCAGCGCGTCTACACCGACGATCGTTCCCTGGACGAAACCATGGCAGTGGAGAACGGCGATTGCGTCATGGTGCCCCGCGGCTACCATCCAGCCGGGGTGCCGCATGGCTATGAACTCTATTATCTCAACGTGATGGCCGGGCCGAAGCGAGAATGGAAATTCCAGAACGATCCCGCGCACGAATGGATCGTCAAGCAGTAGTGTCTGGGTAGACCAGGTTCGACCCGATGTGATTGTGTATGTCAGGTGCGCAGTGAATGACGTCTCTTGCCCCGCTCCGGCGGGGTTTTTTATTAAGAGGGAATGAAATCAAATAGAATAAAAATTCTATTTATACCAAAGTATAGAATAAAACTTTTGAAAAATTCAAAATTGGAATCTAAATTCTAATTACCGTGTCCCAATCCTTTCGGGCGCGTTTTGCCGACAGGCTTGCCGTGGAGAATCACGGTCACGAACAAACAAAACAAGATCCTCACAGGAGTACCCAACCATGAAACGCCTATTGCTCGGTGCCGCGATTTTCGCCACCTGCACTTCTTCTGCCCTGGCCGCCAATATCGGTGCTTCCGTAGCGTGGTTCGATGACAACTTCCTGACCACGATGCGCAACGCCATGCAGGCGAAGGCCGATGAAATGGGGCACGAAATCCAGTTCCTCGATGCACAAGGTGATATCGGTCGCCAGTTGAGTCAGGTCCAGAGCCTCGCAGCACAAGGCGTCGATGCCATCATCATCAATCCGGTCGATACGGCAGCCACCCAGATGATGACCAAGGTCGCCGTCGAGAATGGCATTCCGCTGGTCTATGTCAACCGCCAGCCGGAAGGCAACGATCTTGAACAGAAAGACGTGGCTTTCGTAGGGTCCGACCAGAAGCTCTCGGGCAAGCTGCAAATGGAAGAGCTGGCCAAGCAACTCGGCGGCAAGGGCAACGTGGCGATCATGCTGGGCGAGCTGTCCTCCGGAGCCACGCACAAGCGCACGGAGGGCGTCAAAGAAGTCGCGGCCAAGTATCCCGATATCAAGATCATCGAGGAGCAACCGGCAGATTATCAGCGCACCAAGGCCATCAACCTGATGAATAACTGGATCGTCGGGGGCCAGGAGATCGATGCCATTGCCGCCAACAACGACGAAATGGCGCTAGGGGCACTGATCGCCATGCAGCAGTCCGGCATCCCGGCGGATTCCATTCTGGTAGGCGGCATTGATGCAACCCGAGATGCGCTTGAAGCCATGCAGCGCGGTGAACTCGACGTCACGGTCTTCCAGGATGCCCAGGGGCAGGGGGGCGGTGCCGTGAAAACAGCGATCGACATGATCGAGGGCAAGCCCGTCGACAAGACCAACATGGTGCCCTTCCAGCTGGTGACCAAGGATAACCTCGACGATTTCCTCAACTGATGACATTGAGCCTGGCGAGCCATTCGCCAGGCCGGGAAAACGAGTGAATGGAGGATTCAGACTATGGCCGCCACGATCGATTCTGCATCGAGCCCTCAGGCTTCTACGCAGTACCTTCTTGAAGTCGTCAATGCCCGCAAGACCTTTCCCGGCGTTGTCGCGCTGGACAATGTCCAGCTTCGCATCCGCCCTGGCACGGTTCATGCCCTGATGGGGGAGAACGGCGCCGGCAAGTCGACCCTGATGAAGATCATTGCCGGTGTCTACATTCCCGACGAGGGCGAAGTTCGCCTGCATGGAAAGCCCCTACAGCTCAACGGACCGCTGGATGCTCTCGAGGCTGGCATCGCCATGATCCATCAGGAACTCAACCTGATGCCGTTCATGACCATCGCCGAGAACATCTGGATCCGTCGCGAACCACTCAATGGCCTGGGGTTCGTCGATCATGCAGCGCTGGCCAGCAAGACTCAGGCTCTGTTCGACCGCCTGGGAATCGACCTGGACCCGGAAATGGAAGTGCGCCAACTGACGATCGCCGGCCGCCAGATGGTCGAGATCGCCAAGGCCGTCTCGTACGAATCGGACTTACTGATCATGGACGAGCCGACCTCGGCGCTGACCGATCGCGAGGTCGAGCATCTGTTCCGGATCATCAATGACCTGCGGGCACAGGGTAAAGGCATCATCTACATCACCCACAAGATGGATGAAGTCTTTGAAGTCGCCGACGACATTTCGGTGTTCCGCGACGGGCAGTTCATCCGCGAGGCGCCGGCCAGCGAACTGGACGCCAACGAGATCATCCGCCTGATGGTGGGTCGCGAAGTGACCCAGATGTTTCCCAAGGAAACGGTACCGATCGGGGACGTGGTGCTATCGGTTAAGCAGTTGGGCCTGGAAGGCGTCTTCGAGGATGTCAGCTTCGATGTGCATGCAGGTGAAATTCTGGGTATTGCCGGCCTGGTGGGCTCGGGACGCACCAAC
Organism: Salinicola peritrichatus; assembly: GCF_003206715.1. GTDB lineage: Bacteria > Pseudomonadota > Gammaproteobacteria > Pseudomonadales > Halomonadaceae > Salinicola > Salinicola peritrichatus. The sequence goes on from NZ_PZJU01000023.1 coordinate 30,653, forward strand.
GTGGCCGAGACGCTATTCGGCGTGACGCCGGCTACATCCGGCACGATTGCCATCGATGGGGAAGAGACCGTGATCCGATCCCCGCACCAAGCGATGCTGCGGGGACTGGCGCTACTCACCGAGGACCGCAAGGAGACCGGCCTGTTTCTGAGCCTCTCCGTGCTGGAAAACATGGAAATTGCCGTGCTTCGCGATGGCTATACCCATGGCAGCTTCGTGTCCCAGCATCAACTCGATCAGCAGTGCGAGCATATGAAGCAGGTACTGCACGTAAAGACGCCGGATCTGGAAGAACTCATTGGCAACCTCTCAGGCGGTAACCAGCAAAAAGTCCTGATCGGACGCTGGCTAATGACCAAGCCTCGTATCCTGATCCTCGACGAACCCACACGGGGAATCGACGTCGGTGCCAAGGCCGAGATTCACCGCCTTATCTCCAAGCTCGCCGGCGAAGGCGTGGCCGTGATCATGATCTCGTCCGAGTTGCCCGAAGTACTCGGCATGAGTGATCGCATCATGGTGATGCACCAGGGCCGGGTCACCGGTTTCCTCGACCGTAGTGACGCCAACCAGATCAGCGTCATGCAACTTGCTTCCGCGCCCTCAGCGGCCAGTGCCTGAGGTCCGCATGGTCGATTCCATGCGCCGCAACCCAAAGGACAGTCAACATGGCTATTGCAACCAACAATGACACCCAGCAAATGGCAGCCACGAAACCTCGCAAGAAGAAGCTGCCGACCGAGGTCAGCATCCTGGCCGTATTGATCGGCATCGCCCTGCTGTTCGAGATCGTCGGGTGGATCGTGCGTGGCGATTCGTTCCTGATGAATCCGCAGCGCCTGTTGATCATGATCCTGCAGATGTCGATCATCGGTATCATCGCTATCGGTGTCACGCAGGTCATCATTACCGGGGGAATCGACCTGTCCTCGGGATCGGTACTGGCCCTGACCGCAATGGTCACGGCCAGTCTCGCCCAATCCTCCGATTATGTCAGGGCCGTCTATCCTGCGCTGACCGACCTGCCCTGGATCATCCCGCTAGCTGTAGGGTTGCTGGTAGGGGCCTTGGCCGGGGTCATCAACGGCTCGCTGATTGCCTTTGCAATGATACCGCCGTTCATTGCCACGCTGGGCATGATGGTGTCCGCCCGTGGTCTGGCGCGTGCCTACACAGATGGCCAGCCGGTCAGCATGTTGACCCAAGAATTCACCTGGATCGGGTCCGGTGCCAATCCTGTCATCATTTTTCTTGGTGTCGCTGTGATTTTCCATATCGCCCTGAAATATACCCGCTACGGCAAGTACACCTATGCCATCGGTGCCAACCCGCAGGCCGCCCGCGTCTCCGGTATCAATGTGCGTCGTCATTTGGTCATGGTCTATGCCATCGCGGGGCTGCTGGCCGGGCTGGCCGGAGTCGTGGCTTCCGCTCGCGCCGGTACCGGCCAGGCCGGGATGGGCCTGATGTACGAGCTGGACGCCATCGCTGCGGCTGTCATCGGCGGCACCAGTCTTGCAGGTGGCGTCGGGCGGGTTACCGGGACGGTGATCGGCGCACTGATCCTGGGTGTCATGCTGAGTGGCTTCACTTTCCTCGGAGTGGACGCCTATTACCAGGACATCGTCAAGGGCGCGATCATCGTGGCGGCCGTCATCGTTGACCAGTACCGGCAGCGCAAGCGCAAGCTTACCTGATCGCTAGAGTATTCTCTCGTAGAGCTTGCCCCGCCTGGTGCGGGGTTTTTTATGATCCGTTTTTTCTATCTCCGTGACTCATGAACATACATGATGCGGTCGAGGCAGGCGGCCACTACGGCATCCTGATGGGCAACATGAGGCGCAAGGGGAGTATTACAACCTTTCGAGCCTGGTGGAGCGCATCGCCCTAGGGAGGCTGGTGGACGAGCTGATCAAGACCCAGCACAACTGCGTTAGCGATAGCCGGCAGTACCGCGGCAACGTCATTCGCATCGGCCATGAAAAATTGCTGGTGTTTCGACGCAACAAGGCAATGGCTCTCGCGTTCTTGGCCACGGTGCAAAAGCGTGCCCAGGCAATGGTTTCCGTCACTTGGAAGGCCGCTGTACGGCGCTCCCTCCAAGGCAAGACGCTTTCCCTTGAGCAGATCTATCAAGCCATGGCGCCTTATGCCGCAATGCGCAACAACACGCATTGGCAGGCCAAGGTTCGTCAGTGTCTTCAGGACGAACGCTTTTTCGAGCGAGTCGAGACTGGGGTATACACCCTGGCTCAATAGGCGCTCAGCAAGTGACCAACCTACCCACCTACCCACCCTGGCCGGTGTAGTGGTTCACTGAAACCGGACACCCATTTAGGTGGTATCGTCGCCACCAAAGTAGAGGTGATCCATGGCCAGAAAACGTCGTTCATTCTCCACCGAGTTCAAGCGGGA